>CAZGLV010000001.1:0-586231 GCA_964526155.1 uncultured Erysipelotrichaceae bacterium
CTCACCGCTTAAGCTTTTTACTTCCCCCTGTAGAACAGGGGGTTTACTTTTACAAAAAGAAGGGACAACCGATGCGTTGTCCCTATTATACTTTATAGTCGAAACTGAAACCGTTGCCTTTGACTTCGGTCGCGTCGGTGACGATGATGAAGGCATTCTTGTCGATCATGTTGACGACCTTCACCAGTTCGGCGTATTGGTTTTTACTGATGACCGATAGGACGATCTTGCGCGGATCTCCGGTAAATCCGCCTTCCGCTTCCAAGAGGGTGGTACCGCGATCGAGGAAATCATGGATCGCATCGGTGATTTCACGGTAGTGATCGGAGATGATCATGACGCTACGCGCTTCTTGACCGCCAAACATCAAGACCTTATCGATCGCATAGGCGCATGCCCAAACGGAAATCAAGCCGACCAATACGGCTTGTAAGCCGTAGACCGTAAATCCCAATAATACGGTTAATGCATCGAATAAGAGTACTAACTTGGATAAAGGCCATTGCGTGTACTTATTGACGATCAGTGGCGGTACGTCCA
The DNA here is from genome assembly GCA_964526155.1 of uncultured Erysipelotrichaceae bacterium. GTDB lineage: Bacteria > Bacillota_I > Bacilli_A > Erysipelotrichales > Erysipelotrichaceae > GWE2-51-13. Next base: position 541 of record CAZGLV010000001.1, read on the forward strand.
TACCTCCGGTCGAAGCCCCGGTACGGAAAACCAAACCGACACCCAATCCGCCAAGCAACCCACCGTAAAGACTCGCCAACATCGGGTCGACATCGACGCCCGCATTCCATTTCAAGGCGGCGATGTAAGCGAGAAAGGCAGGATAAAGCAGTGAACTTAATGCGGTGTGGACAGCGAACTTGCGTCCTAAGAAAACCGATCCTAAGACAAAGAGACTTAGAATCAAAATATAGATCCAGATTTGGGCGTCGATGTTGGTGATCGGTTCCAATGCGACCGCGATTCCGGCCACGCCTCCTGACAAGACTTTATAAGGTAAGATAAAAAACCCGACCGAGCAAGCCAGGAAGAAATTTCCGATGACGACCATGACGACGTCGGATACGACTTCACGGATTTTCATGGCGATTCCCCCTTCAATAATGCTATTATACCATTGACTTGTCGGTGCGAACACCCCCGCGGAGGAAGGACATGAAACTCAAACGTACGATCTATTTTATCGCTTATGTACTTTGGATCGTTTCGATCCTTGCGTTTTCCCTTCAAACGGGAGAGGATTCCTCATTGACGAGTGGATTGGTGGTCAACTTGATCGCGGATACGTTAGGCGGTTTGAACTTGGCGGTTTCGATCGAAGTGCTTTCGCTGATCATTCGCAAACTCGCCCACTTTACGGAGTACATGGTGCTTGGTTACATAAGTCATCGGAACGTAAAGCTCTCCAATCAAAAAGGCTATTATGTGTCGATTTTACTTCCCTTCCTTGACGAACTGCTTCAAACGACGATCGATGGCCGAGCCGGAAGAATGTTGGATGTCGGGATCGATCTCTTAGGCTACATGGCCGGGGTCTCGCTTGCTTTAACACTCAAACCAACCGACGCGCAATAGCGCGTTTTGTTTCTCCGGAGTAACTTCGCCTGCTTAGAGGAAATGTGTTACAATGAAACCAACAACGGGGTGATTTACATGAAATACGGTATCATCGACTTAGGCTCCAATACCATCCGCCTTGTGATCTTCAAATACGATAACGAGGTTTTATCGAAAACACTCAACGTGAAACGTTCGACCCAAGCCGTCAGTTATGTGGATAACGGCGTATTGACACCTTCCGGCATCAAAGCCATCACTTTGACCTTACGTGAACTGATGTTGATTGCGAGGGCGTTCGACGTGGATGAGTTGCATGTGTTCGCGACGGCTTCGCTGCGTAACATTCAAAATACCAAAGAAGCGAAACAGTCGATCGAACAGGCATTAAACATTAAGATCGATCTTTTAAGCGGCGATCAAGAAGCCTTGCTTGGATTTAACGGACTCAAACGCGGGGTCGTCTTACCGAAAATCGGCGTTAGCGTGGATATCGGAGGTGGATCCTCGGAGATCACCTACTTCGCCAACGGCGTGCCCATCAATAACATATCGATTCCGTTTGGTAGCTTATCCATGTACTTGCGTCATATCAAGAATATCGTTCCGACCGCCAAAGAACACGAAAAGATGCGGGCGGAAATCCAGAATGCGTTGGCACAGGTCGATTTCCTACAGAACTTGACCGTCGATAATTTGGTCGGGATCGGTGGTTCGGCACGGTCGATCATGAAGATCTATCAGGCGCAGAATCATCTCGAAGAAGCGATGTATGAATTGATCATCCCCACAACGGAAATTACGAAAACGTCGATGATGACCGAAGGCAAAAAAGCTTCGGGGATCAAACTCCTCTTACAAGCGGTTCCGGATCGCATTTCGACCGCATTGCCCGGGGCGATCATCATGGATGAGATCAGTCGAAACTTAAAGGCAAAGAACTTCTTTGTGTCCCGCTACGGCGTTCGTGAGGGGTACCTTTACGGACGAGTCCTAAGGTTGGATGAAGATAAACATTATGAACGATCGTTATGACAACCGGGAACTTTCCTGGTTAAAATTCAACCATCGCGTGCTGGAAGAAGCGGATACCCAAGATAATCCGCTTTTTGAGCGTTTGCGTTTCTTGTCGATCGTTAGCAACAATCTTGACGAGTTCTACATGGTCCGGGTCGGATCGCTCCATGACCAACTTCTGTTGGAGAAGCAGAAAGAGGACAACAAGACCGGGATGAGCGTCGATGATCAGTTGGATGCGATCTATCTGAAAACCGCGAAGCATAATAAGGATCGCGATAAAGTCTTCGACAAGGTTTCCAAAGAACTCGCAAGTAAGAACGTACACTTTTTACGATACGATGACTTAAGTACGACCGAAAAAGACTTCATGAAGCAGTATTTCGATCTGGAAGTATTACCTTTACTTTCCCCACAGATCGTCGACCAAAAGCATCCTTTCCCCTTCCTCGCAAACAAACAATCGTATATCGTCGTTCAACTTAGCGTAAAGAATAAGAAATCGCTCGGAATCATTTCGATCAACCGACAGTTCCTCAAACCGATCATCTTCTTGCCAGGCAAAAAAACACTTAAGTTCATCCTCTTGGAAGAACTGATCCTTATGTATGCCCATCGTGTCTTCCGCGATATGACCTTGGAAGGTCGCGCGATTATTAGAATTATCCGAAATGCAGACTTGGATGCGGAAGAAGCCTACTATGATGAAGATAATGATTATCGTGAATTCATGAAGATGTTACTGAAGAAACGATCGAAATTAAAACCGGTACGCGCGGAATTATCGCATGACATTCCGAAAGAACTGAAGAGTATTTTACGGAAACGCTTGCGACTTTTGGCACCGCAAATGTTTGTGGTACGTTCCCCGTTAAGTTATGAATTTCTGCCGGTTCTGGAAGAAAAGTTACTGACATCCCGCCATGATGCTCTCTTTTATCACGCTCTCTCCCCACAACCCAGTCCCTTTGCGAATGTGAATACTCCGATGATGAAACAGATCTTGGATCATGATATTTTCGTGTCCTATCCTTTCCAGAGTACGCATCCGGTATTGAAACTCCTTCAAGAAGCTTCGACGGACAAGAAAGTCGTGGCGATCAAGATCGCGTTGTATCGGGTCGCCAGTGAAAGCAAGATCATCGCCGCGTTAAGCGAAGCTGCCGAGAACGGAAAGGAAGTCGTCGTTGCGATGGAACTCAAAGCCCGTTTCGACGAAGAAAACAACATCAACTGGTCGGATAAGTTGGAAGAAGCCGGATGTAAAGTCATCTATGGTGTGGAGAACTATAAGGTCCATTCCAAAATCATGGTCATCCTACGTAAAGATGGTAACTTCACCCAGACCTTCACGCATATCTCCTCGGGCAACTATAACGAAAAAACTTCGCGTTTGTATACGGACGTCAACGTCATTACCGCACATCCCGAAATCGGGGAAGACGCGTTGAACTTCTTCAACCGCCTACAGCTCGCGCAGATTCCGTCAGCCGAAGACTTTACACATTTGATTCCGTCACCGATGGGCATCAAACTCAAGTTCTTAGAATTGATCGAACAGGAAATCGAATTCCATCGTCAGTTCAATGACGGACACATCGTTTTCAAGATGAACTCACTGACCGACAAAAATGTTTTGGATAAGTTTGTGGAAGCGTCGCAAGTCGGAGTAAAGATCGATCTGTTGGTACGTGGCATCTGTTGTCAGATCCCCAACCTACCGCAACTGACCGAAAACATCACAATCCGTTCGATCGTCGGTCGTTTCCTCGAACATTCGCGCATCTACTATTTCCACCATCACGGGGAAGAGAAAATGTACGTTTCCTCGGCCGACCTGATGACACGGAATACCGAAAAGCGTGTCGAACTGGCGTGTCCGATTTACGATCGCTCCGTGAAGGAAGAGCTGAAGACCATCCTCGCCTTGGCATGGCAAGACAACACCAATGCGAGACAGATGGATGGCAAAGCGGAGTACAAGCGCGTCACAAAGACAGAGCCTTTCATCAACAGTCAATTGTGTTTGTATCAGCGGGCTTACCAACAAGCCAATGTTGAGTTCCCGAAAGAACTTCAAGTGGAACTGACGGAGGATGATGAATTGAAGGAAAAACTATTTAAAACAATGTAAAAACGTGAAGGGAACCCTCACGTTTTTTGATGATTAAATGAGTCGCAATAAATTCTAAAAAACTTAACTACTCTTTACACGGAACGTAAACGTGCTTCCTTCATTTTCCTTACTTACCACTTCGATCTTGATGTTATGTCGTCGTGCGATGTTTTCCGCGATGGCCAAGCCTAACCCACTGCCTTGCGGGTTGGTCGTATCTTTGACACGTTGGTAACGTTTAAAGAGTTGTCCGATACGTTCTTGACTCATGCCCGGACCTTCGTCACGAACGGAAATCAGGATGTTTCCGGCTTCTTTTTTGGCACGCACATGGATTTTCTTTCCGCTGGGAGTGAACTTGATCGCATTGTCCATGACCGCATTCAGCATCATCCGTAATCGATCATAGTCGCCGTTGATTTTCCAGACACCGTCTTCGATGTCGGTTTCCAGTTCGACTTGGTTCAGCAACATCCGCTGGGCACTGCCACGAAGTACGTCGTTGAGGACATCGTGAAGTTCAAGGTCATTTGTGACCAACTTGAAGTCCGGATCTTCCAAACGACTGAGTTCAAGCAAATCGCCGATCAGACGTTGCATGCCGGAACATTCCCGGATCATTTGGGTACTGACATCGGTTAAGGTATATCCTTCGGGATAGATGTTGTCTTTGAGACCTTCCGCATACCCGCGTAATACCGTGACCGGGGTACGAAGTTCATGGGTGATGTCGGCGATGAAGTTTTGGCGCATCTTTTCAAGGTTTGCACTTTGACGCGCGGCTTCTTCCAAGCGTTTGCCTAAGACGTTTAAGTTGCGACCGAGGTCGCCGATTTCGTCTTTCCCATGTTCCTGAATGCGCATCTGATAGTTTCCGTTGGCGAGTTGGGTGACGGTATGGTCCATGGCGATGAGGGGTTGGATGAACTTCTTGGAGAGTAAATAACCCGCAAGGATCGCGATGGCGATCCCGATGAGCGTACTCACGACCAAGATACGAATCCCGGCGTTGGCGGTGCTTTGGATCATGGTGACCGAGGCGTTGACCAAGACGGCCGCGATGACGACGTCGTTGGGTCCGTAGACCGGAACGCCGATCGTGATCGTCCGTGCTTTATAGATGTCCGAGAAACTTTCGGAGGTTTTTTCGTTGCCTTCCAAGACCGCAAGGATGACATTGCGGACCCGATCGGTCAAGGTGCTCACATTGTTATGCATGCCCATGCCAGGACCCATCGTACCGCTTTTGGAACGGGACCAGATGATTCCATCCGAGGTGACGATCCAGAGTTGGGCGTCGTTGAGATAATCGCTGATGTTTTTGAATTGGCGGAGCACTTCTTCGTTGGTCGCATCTTCCGATTCGATCAGCGCCGCCAAGTCACGGGTATCTTGGAGGATTTGTTCTTTGACTAAGTTGACCGTTTGGTTACGGTACATCATGGCAAACAAGATACTGATGATCAACGCAAACAGAACGATGACCCCGACGAAGTACGTGATTAAACGACGTGTGATCCCGGATTTCATGGTGCTTCACCCTGGGTCAGTTCGAACTTGTATCCGACCCCCCAGATCGTCTTCAGATCCCACAAGGGATGCGCGATCGTATCCAACTTGGTACGTAAACGTGTCATATGGGAATCGACCGTTCGGCTATCCCCGTAATAGTTATAGCCCCAACAGAGATTGAGTAAGTTCTCGCGGGAAAAGGCTCGTCCCGGGTGGGAGGCGAGCGTCCATAACAATTCGATTTCTTTCTTGGTTAAACTGATTTTATGTTCATCGATTTTGACGATGTATTCGTCAAGGTCGACTTTGAGGTTTTCAATAACTAACCGTTGTTTTTCTTCGGCGGTAGGATGTTCCATACGACGTAAGATCGCTTTGACACGGGCCATGACTTCTCCCGGAGAAAAAGGTTTGACGATGTAATCGTCAGCTCCGATTTCCAGTCCCATGATGCGTTCGAAATCCTCGCCGCGTGCGGTGATCATAAGTATGGGGACATTGGATTCTTTGCGGATCTCCCGTACCACCGTAAACCCGTCGATCTTAGGCATCATGACATCCAACAAAATGATATCGAAGGTGTCGTTGAGCGCATGGGTCAAGGCTTCGCTGCCGTCGTTGGCGACCGTTACGAGATACCCTTCCTTTTTCGCATAGCTTTCCAAGATTTGGACGATGGATGGATTGTCGTCCGCGATTAACATACGTGTCATACTTCCACCTGCTTTCGTGCTTATTGTATCATCCGTTTGTGACGAAAGTGTTGAGGAATTTACGGTTTGAGATGATAGACCACAAATCCACCCCCATCGATGGTTTTTTCGTACCAACGATCGAGATTGATGGAGATGAGTTTCCCCGCATCGAAGATGTCCAGGTACATTTGAGCGTTGGGGTCGATTTCGATCCCGACCACGGTCACCCAATGCCATGCATCCAAGTTTTTCTCTTCGCCGTTATGGAGATTCAGAAAGGCTACCGGTACGTTGGATTCGATCGCATTCCGGATAAAGTCACGTACTTCTTGGATTGGTTTGCGTAAGTGTTTCTTCTTCGGGACATCCACGACGTCAACTTCATATCTGATTCCTTTGGTCGTCAAGTAACGGTTGAATCCGGTCGTAAACATGCGGGTATTCCGAACACCGCCCCAACTCGGGGTAACGTATTCCCAGATTTCGTTCATGACCTGTACCGCTTCGGCTTGGGTACGATATCCTTCGTTCTTTGGTAAGCCATAGAGAAAAAGGTTGGATGCGGTGGTCGGTCCGCAACCGGCCATGCGTTTCCACTTGGTGGGATAGAATTCCTGATCGCAGCCGAAATGCAACTCGCCGTCCGGCTTCAATAAGGTGATCGAATTTTTATTTTGGATGGAGATCGTCATCGTTCAGCCCGCCTTCTAAAATGTACTCTCACTGTATCACGGATTCCCTGAGTTCGCACAAACTTTGACTATATGAAAGCGACGGTTTCCCGTCGCTCGGTCTTATTTCTCACTTGTGATGACGGTTACGTCATCGAGATAGTATTTGGTCATTCCTTCAAAGGCGGAATCCGTACCGATCAAGAGATAGACCGTACCGGAAGCATCCGTTTTGGCGTTGACTTCGACTTCCATGGATTTATAGACATACCCTTCCTTGGAACCTTCGGGTTTCGCGAGATTGGATACGACCGGAACTTGCTTGCTTCCTGTCGCTTGATTCCCGATATCCACGTTCAACCGATAGACACCTTGGCCATCCAATGCGATTTTCGGAAGTTTATCGACGATCCCGGCTTTCACGTAGACGCTCTCCGCCGGAGATCCACCCACACCGATCGATCCCGCTTCCACATCCGTACCGATCACGAATTTGATTTTGAAGGTATACTCGGTCATCGATTTAAAACCGGTCAACTTCTTGAAGTATCCCATAAACAAATCATCGCTGCGGTTGGTTCCTTGAAGATACAGGGCGGTCGAAGCATTATCGATGGTCGGTTTCTCTTTGCCCCAATGCATATCGTAGGTCGATAGATTGTTTCCATCGTCGTGATAGTCCGCAAAAATATACTCGAATCCTTCGTTCCCGGATTCAAACGTAAACTTCATCGTTTTCGTCTCGGCGGCACATCCGCTCATGACGATCAACGCGGCTAAGATAACTATGATTTTCTTCATTGATTTCACCTCACGCACAAATCCTACCATTCCCACGGTTAATTTTAGATTAAGCGATAATTTTTTGTTTCGTTACGTCTTCGGCACACTTTCGTAACATTCACATTCTATACTGTGTCCATACCCCAGATCGGGGAAGGAGCACAACTATGAAAAAGAAAGCAGGCATCGCCGTCGGTATCATCGCAGCCGCCCTGATATTGACCTTACTTACCACCACGGCCTTCGCGGCCTTCCAACCCAAACGCGGCATCGAACTTGCGGCAGACGTCTTAGGCGTCACCGTTGACGAACTCATCGAACAACGTAACGAAACCGGCAAGACGGTCCACGAAATCCTTGAAGCCGCAGACAAACTCGACGAATTCACCGAAGCCCACCTCGCGCAGATCAAAACGATCTTAGCGGAAAAAGTCGCCGACGGCGATCTCACCCAAGCCGAAGCCGACGAATGGTACAAGCAGATTGAAACACGCATGCAGGAAAACATTGAGAACGGCACCTATGGCCGTGGTTCAGGTTATGGCATGATGCGTGGATACTTCAGCAATGGCACTGGATATGGTGGATGCGGTGGTACCGGAACACGTAGAGGAAACGGATACAGATTCTCGAAGTAATTGACTTAATCTCTTACTGAAAACGAGCGAACTTCGCTCGTTTTTTAATGCCTACTCTACTATACGCAAGTAACTACATACTTCCTTTTAAGGACATTAAAAAGTTAATCTTGAATATCGATTGGTTTGAATCGTACAATTGAATCAGGGGATCATCGGATGTACATCAAACTCATCGAATCATTAGGATATTCAAAAGTTGATGATTTCTACTATTACCCGGATAATTCGGAGATCTTTACTTCGATCTATCGCAGAATGAATGAAGTTCTCCTGGTCGACTATAATATCTGCGATCTTAACTCAAACAAACTTTTTAATTACGAACTCTATACCCAAATGCAGAATGATTACATGAATCGATATGATCGATGTTTTCGTTTGCTTTATAATTCAGATACATTTGAATCAGAATTGAATGATCTCTTATCACCAAGTCAACTTGAATTCAAGAAAGAAAACTATGCGGACAGAAACATAAGTTCTCCTGACAATACAGCCATCGAATCGGAGTTTGAAACGCGTTGGCAAGAAGTTTACGGTCTGGATGCTCTTCAATTCGTGCATAAAGAATATGGTTTAATAGATGTCAAACAAAACCAGTACTTCTATGATTTCGTCGTCGAAACAACCGATGGATTTATCGGAGTCGAAGAGAACGGAGTATCATATCATCATCCTCAGATTATAAAGAATACACTCTACAAGAAACAGCTAGATAAACAAAACACATTTATTCGATCCACTGGAAAACTATTCCGGTGGTCTTCAATCGATTGTCAAAACACTCAACGAGTGAATGAAGAGATCAAATCCTTTTTCAAAGATCGTTCCAACTTTATTTCAAAGGGTCTATCAGTAGGTCAAAGGTCGGTCGAATTATATTCACATCAGAAAGATACGCTTCTGAAAATACAGCAAAATCGAGCAGTGGGGAAACAAGCATTTCTCGTTGTCTTCCCGACGGCTGCTGGAAAATCAAAAATTATAGAAGAAGATCTAAAATCATTATTGATTGAGAATCCAACTATGAGGATTTGTATCGCTTCTCCTACGGTAGCGATTTCGGAAGATTGGTTCTCGAGAATCAAAAATCTTTCCGAGAGTCTAGAAATCAAACCCAAAATTGGACCTGACCACTTCTCTCAAATTGTTATCGGAACATATCATGTTCTATACGGTAACATTAACAAGCTCGACAGAAATCACTTTGACTATATTGTTGTTGACGAGGCTCACCATGCGGTAGCTCCTATGTTGAAGCGGGCATTGAACTACTTTACGCCTAAGTTCTTAATCGGACTTACCGCAACCCCATTTCGCAATGACCAAGCAAAGATCGAAGAGATATTCGGAACGTATCAAGTTCAACTTACAATCGAAGAAGCAATGTCAAAAAACATCATCGTTCCTGCGAGAGCATATCGTCTTGTCACAAATGTTGATCTGAAGGAAGTTCGATTTAATGGGAAACAATTCATTAATGCGGACTTGGAAAGAACAATCCGTGTCAATTCCAGAAACGAACTTATCGCTCAAGTAATTGTTCAATACTTTAATCATGGAAAAGCAAAAGAGCTTCAAGGTGTTATATTCTGTGTAAACATCAAGCATACCGAAGAAGTTGCTTCAATTCTAAACAGACATGGTATTTCAGCTGTTGCTTTGAACTCATCAAGAAACACAGATGGATATTTAGAAGACTTCAAAAACAAACGAGTCCGTTTCTTGTGCAGTTGCAGCATGATAAGCGAGGGTTGGGACAGCCCACAGACGAGCATTGTAATCATGGCAAGACCGACTCTTTCCAAAACGCTTTACCTACAACAACTTGGTCGTGGTTTTAGGAAATTTCCCGGGAAAGAATTTCTTTATGTTATCGACGTTGTGGACCAATATGGTTCACTCGCCATCCCCTGGACACTAAACTCTATTTTCAGTAATCCTTATTACGTTCCATTTGGAGATGTTACTCGACGCTATCAAGTCGGCGAGATAATATCCATCTACGGAATCAACGAACAAATTCAGAAAATCGATGAAATTCGGATGGACACTTTTGAGTCCAAGTATGGTGACTACTTAAGCATCGAACAGGCTGCTAGAGAGCTTTATATTGGAACATCCTCTTTAGGTTCTTGGATCAAATCTGGTAAAGTTCAATGTGACCTTGAAATTCCGTTTGGGTCAAGAAAGATCCAATACTTTACAAAAGAAAATGTGGAAGTAATCCGGGAGAAATTTAAACTTGGAACTCATAATCAAGACACCCTTCGAAAAGATTTCATCGAATTTATTCGCGAAAACCAATATACATTTTCGTTCAAAATGGTTTTCATGCTATCCTTATTAAAACTTGCTGATCGAAATGGTGAAGTTGACTTGGATGCACTCAGAACCTTATATGTATCTTTCTATAAAGACAGACTCTCACAGAACCTTAAAGTAGATCGTCCAGGATGCATTTACACTAACGATTATCTAGACGATAAAAATGGAGTCAATCGAAGTATCCTAACAAATCCATTCGAGAAGTTCGAACGAAAACGTTTTGTCTTCTACAGTAAAGACTTAGCGAGAATATCATTTAACACTCGGTTATGGGAGGATTTGACCTATGAGGATTTCATTGAAATTGAAGAGACTTTAATCCAGAATCTAACCGACTACTATGAAAATCTCGACGGACTACAGAAAATCAACTACCTTAGGAGGAAACCATGAGCTACAACTACTACAATGAACACGCAAAAGAATTTTACGAAGGATCCATTAATGCGGATATGTCCGAACTGATCAACAAGTTCACTTCCTACCTTCAACCTGGAGCCCATATTTTGGACGCCGGATCCGGTGTTGGAAGAGATACAAAAACATTCCTCGAAATGGGTTTCAAAGTTTCCGCTTTCGATGCTTCCGAAGAGATGGTAAAAATGAGCACCGAGTATACCGGTGTTCAAACAAGACTATTGAAGTTTGAAGATATGGATTACGAAAATGAGTTCGATGGTATCTGGGCATGTGCATCATTATTGCATGTTAAAAAGGAAGATATGGAAGATGTATTTAGAAGATTATCGAAAGCATTAAAGCCCAATGGCATCCTCTTTGTATCATTTAAAGACAGAGATGAAGACTACGAAAAAGATGGGAGAACGTTTAGCTGTTTCAGTAGTGTCGAGTTTGAGAAATTCATACAGAGATTTGAAGACCTAAAAATTCTTAGCGATTTTAGCACATTTGATGTCAGGCCAAATAGAGTTAACGAGAAGTGGTTTAATGCGACACTAAAAAAAACAGATTGTAATAAATGATTTTTTCCGAAATAGTCACAAACGAACCTTAATGAAAAAAAGAGTGTGCGCCACAGCACACTCCAATCATTAATCCTTTATAAAGATTTTAAACGCCTTTTTCCCATAATTCTTTGCATAGATTGTAGTTCCATCTTTCAACTTCATTGAGGAACGATAAATATAATGCATTCTCATACATCACATTCCTTTCTAGACTGAATTTCTTGAACATTTTCTCCGTAGTAGTTATACTGAGTATGATCCATCCAGTAGTGGCAAACTACATTTGGAGAACTGTGATTGCCGTCACAGTTTTTTTATCTCATATAATTTCAATCTATCGTAATTCTAGCACAAGAAAGGGAGATACAATTCTGAAAATCTATTCATTTAAAAGCCTTTATGATACTATTAATAACAACTAATGAGATCAATATATTGTATTTACCTTCTTGTTATTTAAGTATTCTAGATGCTGAAAGGTAGGTATCGCAGGATGAAATCAGATCGCATCAGTATTCGTAAACTCAGTGTAACAAACGCACATCAACTCCTTGATATGGAAACTCGTAACCGCGCGTTCTTTGATCGTTTCACCATCACCCGTACGGATGCGTTCTTTACGTTGGAACGACAAGTTGAAAACATCAAACGAGCAGCCATCGCTTGGGAAAACGATGGCATGTATCGTTTTGGGATCTTCCTCAATGAAACGAACGAACTCATCGGAACCATAGCAATAAGCGATATCTTGCGCGGCGGCATTCAGAGTTGTTATGTGGGTTACTCGTTGGATGAAGCACATAACGGAAAAGGTTATGCGACCGAAGCCTTGGGATTGATCGTGAAGTTCGGATTCGAAGAGCTGAAACTCCATCGCATCGAAGCCGGAGTCATGCCACGAAATGTCGCTTCGCAACGTGTCTTGGAGAAGTGCGGATTTGTCCGTGAAGGATTAGCTCGCAAGAACGTCAACATTAACGGGAAGTGGGAAGATCATTACACCTATGGTATAATCAATCCCGCCGACGAATAAAAAAGGGGATCGCAATGCGATCGGGAGGAAATCATGAAAGGTTCATATTTTGACGGAGGATTATTATCATTGATCGGATGGTCGTTGCTTGGATATTTCGTTACCATCGTTACCTTCGGGATCTGTTTTCCTTGGGCCTTATGCATGGTTTATGGTTGGCGCATTAACCATACCGTCATCGAAGGGCGTCGGTTGAAGTTCACCGGAACCGCGATCGGATTGTTCGGGAATTGGATCAAATGGCTTCTACTTACGATCATCACCTTCGGAATTTATGGTTTCTGGGTCAGAATCGCTTTGGAGAAGTGGAAAGTCAAGAATACCATCTTTGCCTACTAAGCACGAAAGTGCTTTTTTTGTATGTAAAAGAGAGCTTTCGCTCTCTAGAATACTTCTCTTCCCTTTTCGTTGAACACCTTGATCGCATCGATGGCCTGCGGGACATCGATCATCTTCTCATAGATATCAAACGGTAAAGTACAGGTATGGGCTCCGGCATTCAATGCCAGCGTTACTTGTTGGGGTTGCTTGAAGCTGGCCGCAATGATCCGACAATGCGAGTCACGTTCGTCGATGAACTGACGCATCGCCGCGATTTCCGCGTACGGATCGATGTTGCTGACAAGCATACGATTGACGTAGGGTGCCAAGGTATCGCAACCGGCCAAGACCCCTAAGATCGCTTGGGTGGCGGTATAGATGGCGGTGCCTAAGACCGGGACTCTGGGATGAAGTTGTTTGAAACGTTTAACCGTTTCTAAACCGATTTGGTCAAGCGGGATTTTGATACCGATCTTGTTTGGATTGAGGGCTAAGATGATTTCCGCATCTTCCAGACGATCTTCGACGGTATCTCCGACCACTTGGACATAAACGATCTCAAGATCGCGTTGAAGAATTTCTTGAATACGTGGGTTACGGTTGACGCTTTCACGGTGAAGGATCGCAGGATTGGTCGTCAATCCCACAAACACGCCGGATTTCAGAGCTTGGTCGATTTCTTTTAGGTTCGCTGTGTCAAGATACATGGGTAAATCCTCCTCATGATTCAAGTTTACTCCTGTTACGCGAAGATGGCGAATCCAAAAATCGAAAGAGCCGCGTGAAAGAGTTGGTTAAGGTCACGAAGGATGTAAGTCATAGGAAATTCGGATACAATGAAGGCACAATCGGAAACAATCGTTTCCGCAAGCGGAGGAAATCATGCAAAAGATCGTACCCCATCTTTGGTTCGATACCCAAGCCGGCGAAGCGGCGGACTTTTATGTCAGCGTCTTTCCGGACTCGAAAGAAAAGAGTCGATATGTATTGGAAGACACCCCAAGCGGCGATGCCTTGTCCGTCACGCTGACGATTTGCGGTATGGACTTCATGTTCATCAGTGCCGGACCCTACTTTACTCTCAATCCCTCCGTCAGCTTTATGGTCGCTTGCCAGACGAAGGAAGAAGTAGATTTGTTGCATGCGAAATTGGTCGAAGGCGGAAGCGTACTGATGCCCTTGGATGCCTATCCCTATAGCGAACGTTATAGTTGGGTGGTCGACAAGTTCGGTGTGTCCTGGCAGCTGATTTATGTCGGACCGATCGACATCCCGCAACGCATCACCCCGACACAGTTGTTTGTGGGGGATGTGAACGGAAAGTGTGAAGAAGCCATCCGTTTCTATGTCTCCATCTTTAAGAACGCCAAGATCGGTGACATCAGCCGTTACGGAGAAGGCGCTCTGCCGGATCTGCCCGAACACATCAACTACATCGGCTATACCTTGGAAGACGTCGACTTCGCCGCGATGGATAGCGCCTTGGATCACCAGTTTAGCTTTAACGAAGCAATCTCCTATGTTGTTTTCTGCGAAAACCAGGAAGAAATCGATTACTACTGGAACGCCCTCAGCTTTGTGCCTGAAGCCGAACAATGCGGATGGCTGAAAGACAAATACGGATTCTCGTGGCAAATCGTGCCGAGTGAAATGGATGAAATGATGACCCATAGTGATCCCGAAACACAAGCTCGAGTAACGCAAGCGTTCTTACAGATGAAAAAGTTCGATATCGCGGAATTGAAACGGGTCTACGAAGAAAAATAATGTTACGAGGGCTTTCCTGAAAAGGAGAGCCCTTTTTATCTATGAAGTGTTCTTATCTCCGTACAACATCACATCAACGTGAAGCGAGACTTGTTGTTTTATGATAGAACCGATACAATAAACCCGAGGTACTAACTATGGACGAAATACTTATCGCGCTAACAATACTGAACTTGATATTATTGGTTGTTGTGATTGTTCTTCACCAGAAACCGGCGAAAACTCTTGTCCAACAACTCGAACGCGACCAACGCGGACTGTCGGAGCAGATCGGACAAAGCCAACGCAACATCGCGGAAGAAACCAACCGCGGACTCAAACTCTTCGGCGAACTCTTGACGCAAAACGCATCCAACGGTACCGAAGCCATGGACAAACGGTTGGCCGAACTGACCGGATTGCTTGCTTTGTCGCAGGAAACATTACAAAAGAACGTGCTTGCATCGCTTTCGCAGATTTCGGTCATCCTGCAGAATACGTCGATCACCAACGAAACCAAACTTGAAAACATTCGGGAAACGGTCGAGAAACGATTGACGTCGCTTCAGGAAGAGAATGGGAAGAAACTGGACGAGATGCGCAATACGGTCGACGAGAAACTCCAGAAAACACTTGAGGAACGGATCAGTAAGTCCTTCCAACAAGTCTCGTCGCAGCTTGAACAGGTCTATAAAGGCTTGGGTGAGATGCAGAACTTGGCGACTGGGGTCGGAGATCTGAAGAAAGTGTTATCCAACGTGAAGACACGCGGGATCTTGGGTGAAATCCAATTAGGCGCCATCCTAGAACAGATCTTGGCTCCCGAACAATACGAAACCAACGTCGTCACCAAATCATCGGGACGCAATCCGGTCGAATTCGCCATCAAGCTTCCGGGCGACGGCGAAACGCCGGTTTATCTGCCGATCGACTCGAAATTCCCGGTCGAAGATTATCTGGCGCTGAACGATGCCTATGACCGTATGGATAAAGTGGAGATCGAAACCTTGGCGACCGCCTTGGAACGGAAGATCAAACTCTTCGCAAAAGACATCCACGATAAATATGTCGAACCGCCGTTCACCACCGATTTCGCGATCTTGTTTCTGCCCATCGAAGGACTTTATGCGGAAGCGGTCCGTCGTGGGTTGGTCGAAAGTCTACAGCGGGATTACAAGATCAACATCGCCGGTCCGACGACCATGGCCGCTTTACTGAATAGCTTACAGATGGGCTTTAAGACCTTGGCCATCCAGAAACGGAGTTCCGAAGTGTGGAATGTTCTGGCTGCCGTCAAGACCGAGTTTGAAACCTTCTCGAAAGTCCTCGCCGTCGCACAGAACCGCATCGCGCAAACCGGGGACGAACTGGATAAACTGGTCGGTGTCCGTACGAAGAAGATCCAACGCAAACTCCGTGATGTCTCCACACTGGACATCCCTACCTCCGTATCCCTCATCGATACCGTCGATACCAACGAAGAAGAGGATTAACCTCTTCTTTTTTTGTGGACCTTGCTTGACAAGAATATCGGAAAAGACTAATATTACGCAAAACAGGAGAACCCCTATGGACTTCGGAATGCCCACCTTACTGGAATTGGAAACTTTGGAAGACAATGTGAAACTCGCAAAAGAATTGGGTTTGAGCTTCGTGGAAATCAACGCGAATGTCCCCGAATACCAAGTCGAAGCGATGGATCCCACACATTTGGTCGAACTAACGAATACCTACGGTATTGGTTTTACTTTGCATCTGGACGAATACCTCTCCATCACCGATCCCAATCTTGTGATTTCCGAAGCGTATATCCAAAGCGTGCTCAATTCGATCCGGTTCGCCAAAGAAGCAGGCATCACCAATCTTACGATGCATTTCTTAAGCGGGGTCGTCTTTACCTTGCCGGACAAGAAAGTCTATGTCTATGAAAAATACAAAGACTATTACTTCCAACGATTGGAAAGTTTCCGTCGACGGGTCGAAGAAACGATCGGTGAAGCGGATCTGAAACTATGCATCGAAAACACCACGGGATTTCATCCTTTCATGCAAGAAGCCATCGATTTCCTCTTGGAAAGCAAGGTGTTCGGATTGACCTATGATTGCGGACATAACGTACGCTATCAACATGTGGACCAAGACTTCATAATCGCGCACGCATCCAAAATCAATCATATGCATTTCCATGACTGTGTCTCAACGCGTGATCATATCCCCTTAGGACTCGGGGAATTGGACCTGCGAAAAGAGTTGAGGTTTGTGTATGGGCATGCGAAAAAAGTCGTCATCGAAGTGAAGACCGTTGAAGGTCTTCGGGAATCGATGAAATTCGATCGTGTTTATTAACCGGGAAACCGGTTTTTTAAATGAAAAGACGCTTTCGCGTCTCGCTATGCTTCGTTGATACTGAATTGCCAAACGATCCCGAATTTATCCGTCAATGAACCGTAATACTTACTCCACTTCGTTTCTTGACGTTCCATCCCGACGCTTCCTTCACTCGCAAGTAACGGAAACCAACGATCGATGTTCTCGCGCGAAGTAATCAGATTCAAACTTACCGACGCGCCGACATGTGTCGGTATGCCCGGGAAGTGATCGCAGATCATCACGCGCGTCGAATCGATGTCCAGAAAGGTAAACATCGCCTTGTCGCCGAAATCCGCCGGTACATCAAATCCGGGATCCCCCGCTTGGTTAAAGGTCAGAATGTGATTGGGTTTGAGTCCGAACACTTCCGCATAATACGGGACGGCTTGCGCCGTTTTGCCATTGAGATTGAGAAATGGAATGATCATACTAAATCCTCCTGTGTACTTATTCTATCAAACATCCCGTTACGTCGGGATTTTTTGCTTCGAAACAAAAGGCGCTTGCGCGCCTAACCTTCTAACTTCGTATAATACGGCTGATATCCTCTGCGGAGATAATTCTCCACCATCGACACCAAGCTTGTCCGATTGGCGAATTCCAAGCGGACCATTTCCGCTCTTCCCTCTTTCACCAACGCGAAGATCACATGCTTTTCGTCTTCCTCGTGTTTCTTCTTCTGACGCTCGCACATCTCTTCGAAATGACTTTTACTGATTAATATCGAATGCCCGTTATCCAATAAAATCATGGTAAGACCCCCTCTCACCGCCATCATAAGTATGTAAAAGCCGCGCTATGCGTGCCGGCTTTCTTTAAATGGCGTTTCCTTTGATTTTGTGATTATTATATCACGAAGAATTCGAACTTCCATACCGAAAACGCCGAATTAACCGTGTTACGTGAAAGTTATGTGAGAATCATTCTATGTTTTCTTGACTTTTGGATGCGATCACCTTGATCATCGCAAAGAGAGAGTTGAAGGCAAGGATCAAAATCATGAACTTTATCAGTCCTTTGTAACTTCTGCGAAGAATGAACCAAAGTAGTTTCATACAAGCCCTCCTCTAGGTTTAGTTTACCTCTTTTTCGTTCGAATGAAAACGAGGTTTGAAACAAACAGCGTTCAAGTGAAAAATCATCGATGCGAATTCGCAAGAGACTGCGAACTTGTAATCGAAAACGCCGAGTAGTATGGAGAAAAGCTGACCGAAGTTGTACAATAAAGACAGTCAAGGAGCTTACTATGCCAACACTCATGAAGACCCTCAGTAAACTGAAACCCGAAGCCGGAGCGACATGGATCGAACGTGAACTCCCGACAATCGGGGACGATGACATCTTAGTCAAGACGCTTGCGGTATCGATCTGCGGCACCGACGTGCATATTTACGAATACAATGACTGGGCCAAAACTCGGATCCACCTCCCCCAAATCATGGGACACGAGCTGGCCGGACAAGTCATACGGAAAGGCATCCATGTTACCGATGTCGAGATCGGGGACATCGTCAGTGCCGAAACGCATATCGTTTGCGGTACTTGCGAATTCTGTCTCAGCGGGAATGCGCATATTTGTCAGAACACGAAAATCATCGGCGTCGATCGTGACGGAGCGTTTGCGGAATATGTGGCAATCCCGGCGAAAAACGCATGGGTCAACGATCCGACCGTCGATCCGGCTTACTTATGCATTCAAGAACCCTTAGGCAATGCGATCCATACGGTATTGTCCGGAGAGACACAAGGGAAAACCCTTGCGGTGGTCGGTTGCGGTCCGATCGGGATCATGGCGGTCGATGTGGCCAAAGCGGTTGGCGCAAGTCACGTATTCGCGATCGATTTGAATGATTATCGCTTGGAACTTGCGGAAAAACTCGGCGCGGATTTCACCTATAATCCCAAAAAAGTCGATGTGGTTGCGCAAATTTTGAAGGAAACCAACGGGTTGGGCGTCGATGTGGTCTGTGAAATGAGCGGCAGTCCGATCGCGTTTAATCAAGCGATGAAGTATCTGAAAAAAGGTGGACGCATGTCCATTTTAGGCTTGCCTGACGCACCGTTTACGATCGACGTGTCCAACGACATCGTCTTCAAAGGCATCACGATCCATGGGATAACCGGACGTCGGATGATGCAAACCTGGCAGCAAGGCAAAGAACTCATTGACAGCGGAAAATTGCATCTTTCCGACATCGTCACCCATATCTTTCCCTTTGAAAACTACGAGGAAGGATTTGAACTGATGCGTCAAGGAAACTGCGGAAAAGTAGTCTTGCGGATCGGGGAAAAGGAGAACCTATGAGTATCCATGACTTAACATTTCTTCAAGAGAAATTGGATGAACTGAAGAGCCAAGGCGTTTACCGGAAGATCCCGGTCGTGGAAAGCGCCAACGAAGCGGTGATAAAGATCGACGGAAAAGAAGTGTTAAACCTTACTTCCAATAATTACCTGGGTTTTGCGAACCATCCGCGACTCAAACAAGCGGCGATCGATGCCGTCCAACAATACGGAATCGGAGCCGGAGCGGTCAAGACCATCAGCGGAAACAACCGCCTCCATGAAACCTTGGAAGCCGATTTAGCTCGGTTCAAACGCGAAGAAGCGGTCATGCTTTTCCAATCCGGATTCAACTGTAATGCGGGGGTCATCCAAGCGATCACCGCGGAAGGCGATCTGATTCTATCGGATTCGCTTAACCATGCCTCCATCATCGACGGTACCCGACTTTCCAAAGCCGATCGTGCCGTCTTTCAACACAGCGATATGCAAGATCTACGAAGAATTTTGGTAGAGAAGAGAAGTTTATACAATCAAGTTTTGATCATTACCGATGGTGTCTTCTCGATGGACGGGGACTTGGCCAAACTCCCCGAAATCGTCGAACTCGCGGAAGAATTCAACTGTTTGACCTATGTGGATGATGCGCATGGTTCCGGTGTCTTAGGCGAGAACGGTCGCGGTACGGTCGATCATTTCCATCTCCACGGACGCATCGACTTCACGATCGGGACGCTCTCGAAAGCCTTCGGAGCCATCGGAGGGTATGTGGCCGGACGCAAGGTCATGAAAGAATGGTTAAGCCATCGTGCACGACCTTTACTGTTTTCAACCAACCTTCCCCCGGCCGTCACCGGCGCTTTGATCGAAGCCGTCAAGATGTTGGAGGAGTCTGACCAATATACCAAAGCGGTATGGGCGAACGGTAACTACTTTAAACAAAAGATGAAGGAAGCGGGATTCGAGATCGGACAGAGCGAAACACCGATTACGCCGGTTTTCATTTATGACGAAGCCAAAACGGTTCTATTCTCTAAGAGATTGTTGGAGAAGGGGGTCTTTGTTTCTCCGATCGTCTTCCCGACCGTCCCCAAAGGTAAAGCCCGCTTACGGGTCATGGTCAGCGCCGAACACACCTTCGAACAATTGGATCAAGCGGTCAAGGAATTTGTTGCTGTGCGTGCATTCCTCGAAAAGTAGGTAATTTCTTCTTTTCTTCCTTGCATTCGATAGGTTACAATCGAATCAAGGAGGAAGTTCGCCATGTTTCGAAAATTCAGTTTTGTTTTGCTGGTATTACTTATAGTCCTCAGCGCTTGTACCAAAAAGACCGACTCGGATCCCGAAGAGAAACCGACAGAAACCGCCATCTTTTCGAAAATCACGTTAAACCTATCGTTAACCAATCCGGACACTAAAGATGATGCATATATGGTCTATTTAATGGTTCCGGGCACAAAAACCGAAATTCCGGGAGAAGCGCAACAAAACGGCTTCTATGGACCGATCGAAACGGATGCCAACCTAAGCGCTTCGATCGACTTCGATTTTAACTGGGACTTGGATTGGTATATCAACGAAGCCTTAAGTGCCGGTCAAAAACGCCTTCAAGTCTTTGTCACTACGAAAGAAGATGTCTACCTACGCAATCCGCTCAATGCGGAAACGTATATTGATCTGGTTGAAAATACGGATGAAGCGACAAAGATGGACTATGCGTATGGCAGTAAGGTCGAAACCAAGACGATTTCGATCACGGATGCTTATCCTTCCGGTGTTCTGTCGCTAACCTTTCCGGATGCGACGTTTGTGATTAAACTTAAGGTTCCGGAAGGAACGACGAAATCGTATGAGGTCTCGATCCATAAACCCGATAATACCGGAACCGGTATCTCCGCTGTACGAACCGGTCGGATCGCACGGGATTTCCAATACTACGATACGCCTTTTTTCAAGGATGATAATCTCAAGAGCTGGAGCGGCTTCATTGTGATTCGTGACTTCGATACCAACGCGACTGTCAACTACGAAGGATCACCAAGATATATCGAGTTCGATGAGAATGGCAAATGCAAAGACGGAGACATCGTTGTTATAAACATGCCCTAAAAGAAAATAAAAGCGAGAACTTCAAATCGAAGATCTCGCTTTTCTTGTTGTTGGTCTATTTCGCCAACTTCGTCGGTTCCGCAAACGTTTCTCCGAACGTCTCGACCGTTACCGTACGCATGACCTGATCTTTTTCAGGACGATCGTTGCGACCACGAGGTTGCTGAACGATCGCAAGCGCCACATCCAAGCCTTCGATGATCTTCCCAAACGCCGCGTATTGTCCATCCAAGTGAGGAGCGTTCGCAACCATCAAGAAGAACTGACTGCCGGCGCTATCGGGATGCATCGCGCGTGCCATCGAAATGACACCTTGCGTATGCTTCAGGTCGTTTTCAAACTTATTGTACTTAAACTCGCCCGGAATCGAATATCCCGGACCGCCGGTCCCGGTTCCGGTCGGATCGCCGCCCTGGATCATAAACCCGGGAATGATGCGGTGGAAAATCGTCCCATCATAGAACCCTTGCTTGACTAAGCTTACGAAATTGCGAACCGTGTTGGGCGCAATTTCCGGATACAATTCGATTTTGATTTCATCGCCATATAACATCGTAATCGTGACTATTGGGTTTTTCATTGGTTTCTCCTGTTTATCACGATTAGTTTACAGTAAATCACAGGAATACGCAATTTCACTCATCTAAGTTTGGACAGAATAAATGCGGTCAAATCCTCGAAGGATTGTTTCCCCTCCGGAGTTTCGGTGTAAAAGATCGTCATATCGTGAAACAAGCCTTTCCAAACTTTGGATGTTAAGTCGGCACCTTCTTGTTTCGCTTTTTGAATAAAGGTATAGTAGTCCTCAAATCCCATCTCCACGGTTCCCGCATGCATAAACAGGGCGGGCAGATTCTTCAAACTCCCGTAAATCGGCGAAATCAAGGGATCGGTCAGACTGACATTGCCCGCATACTGGCGTGCGCTTTGGTAATCGAACCCATAATCGCAGACCGGATCTTTCGCCGCATTCTTTTTGATCGATTCCGATTCCATCACTAAATCCAGCCACGGAGAAATCAAACAAAGCGCCTTCGGCATTTCCATTTGATGATCGCGCAGGTACATCCCGGTTGTCAACACGAGATTCCCGCCGGCCGAGTCTCCAAGGAAAACGATATCTTCCCCGCGATATCCCGCATCCAAGAGGTGTTTATACGCGGTAATCGCGTCATTCATCGCGGCCGGAAACGGATGCGCCGGCGCTAAGCGATAATCGACGGCCAAGGTCGGAATATTGGTGGCCTTGGCGAGAGCTCCAAGAAAGAAACGATAGGTTTTCGGTGACCCGATGGTGTAACTTCCGCCATGTAGAAACAGGATCACTTTCTTCGGTGTGTCAGCGCTCGGATGGATCCATTCAACCGGTACATTGTCCCAGACTTCGTTTTTGATCGTAATATCCTCCGGAACTTTATATCGGGACGTCGACTTCTCGAATTCCTTACTTTGCACATCAATGTCCAGACTCTTTTTGATGGTTGCCCTTAAAAATCGAACGACGAACCAAGCTCGAAAACTCATTTTCTCACCTCCTCGAGTGATTTTTCTTCATCCATTACGCTGTGGCATCCCAAACCGGTATGCCTAAGAAGTTCGCGATCGTTTCCGCATCGTCCAACATCTGTCCGCGATTCCCGTGACGCAGGACGCTTTTACGGGTTGCGTCGTGAAGTACCAAATTCA
Organism: uncultured Erysipelotrichaceae bacterium; assembly: GCA_964526155.1. Taxonomy (GTDB): domain Bacteria; phylum Bacillota_I; class Bacilli_A; order Erysipelotrichales; family Erysipelotrichaceae; genus GWE2-51-13. The sequence continues at coordinate 23,696 of CAZGLV010000001.1, forward strand.
TTTCGTAGGTCATGTCTGTATGGTAGGTACGCGTCTTATCGTCATAGTTACGCTGCATACGTGCCAAAACCTGCAAGGCATGGACATCTTCAAGTTTGACGGCTTTTGCGGATCCTACTTCATCCGACTCTCCTTTGGACAGTTTTCCTTTAATGAAGAGTCCTTTGCCTTTATCGAAAACGATCGGTTTTGCGGATGAGAGGAAGATAAAGACACCGATGCCACCGAAAACGCCAAGAATGACGTAAGGTGCAATCTCACGCATGCCGTTGAACCAAAACCCGAGACTTCCTGCGATCCAAATCAAGAGAAAAGCGATGCTTAAGAAGTAAACCCCCCAGGTCAACTTGTATACCAAGACATCTTCACCAACGTTGTTTAGTTTATGCGAACCAAACCCGGCTCCCCCTTTGGAAATCATGCTCCACTGAGTCTTCAACGCCACGGGGTCGTTGAATCGTGAAGGATCGACCTGATGCGTCTCGCCGGACATACTGTCGATCGCTTGGGTGACGCGTTCAAACACAAGAAAACCTCCTTTCCACGTTCTGTCGTGAAGTACGCTGACCTATGATTAATATGGGATGGATCGATCGTTTTCGTGTTCACGACCGGACTTCTTTATTTCATCATATTCCTAATTGTGAAATATTTCTATATGTCGATGTAAATATTGCTATTTTATAACCGATTCGGTTAGAGTGTTTGGAATCTCTAAGCAATACTTCAAATAATTATGATAAACTAATGCATATGAAACGAGGTATCCTATGCGTCTCAATCAAATCTATGCCTCGATGAACGAACTCGGAATCAAGAGCTTATTGGTAAGCGATCCCAAAGCTATTTCTTATGCGATCGATAAAATGTTTCATGTTTCCGAACGTTTCATCGGATTGTTATTACAGGAAGAGAATGCGGTTTTGTTTTTAAACCAGTTGTTTCCTTATGAAAACAAAGAAATCGAAATCGTACGATTCCATGATATCGAAGATCCGATAGCGATTGTGAGTGATCGAGTCGACGGGGATGAGCTGTTCGTTGATCGAAACTTGGCGAGCGGGTTTCTGTTGCGGTTGATGAAACATCAACCTGATTTGAGAATACGCGAAGGTTCCTTTGCGATCGATCGGATTCGTGCGAAGAAGTCACTCGAGGAACAGGAAAAGATGCGGGTTGCCAGTCGCTTGAATGATCAAGTGATGGGAGAAGTAAAGCAAAGACTGAAGCTTGGGGTACGTGAGACTGAGATCGCGGAATTTATTCGTCAGCGTTTCGATGAGATTGCGGATGGGGTCAGTTTTGATCCGATTGTCGCATTCGGACCTGCGACGGCGGATCCGCATGCGGAAGCAACGGATCGAGCGTTGAAAGCGGGTATGCCCATCATCATCGATATGGGATGTAAGAAAGATAATTATTGTAGTGATATGACTCGTAGCTTCAGTGCGTCGAAGCCTTGGAATCAAGAAGTATATGAACTAGTTCGAGAAGCGAATCTAGCTGGAATTAGAGCGGTTAGGCCGGGAGTGAAACTCTCGGAAATCGATGCGGCGAGTCGGAAGATCATCGAAGATGCGGGATATGGTGAATTCTTCATCCATCGGTTGGGACATGGAATCGGTCAGGAAGTACATGAACCCTTCGATGTCAGCGGCGTCAGCGAGATCATCGCGTTTGAGGGAATGTGTTTCTCGATCGAGCCCGGTATCTATCTTCCGGGAATCGGCGGGGTACGGATCGAGGATTTGGTGCTTGTGACTTCAGAGGGTTGCGAAGTCTTGAATGCGTATCCGAAAGAGTTGGATATTATCGGATGAAGCCTGAATTGACCTTATTTGCGATTCTGTCGCTTGTCGGATTTATATTAGTCTATATGGACAAACAAAAAGCGATCCGCCACCAATGGCGGATTCCCGAACGGGTGTTCTATATGATGGGGTTATTGGGTGGATCCGTTGGTATTTGGATCGGGATGTTTCAATTCCACCACAAAACACGGAAAAACCCGTTTCGGTGGATTCTGCTTGGAACCTTGGTATGCAATGTGTTGGTACTTATTTATCTAAACCAATGAAAAAGAAGCCGAATCGATCGGCTTCTTTGTTTACATGTTCGGACCGGCTGGGTGGGGGGGTTAGCCGATCCGGAGGGATTAACCTCACAATAATTATAACATCATGAGTTAATGAATGTGAACGAACTTTATGCGATCAAACTGCTCAAGTAGGCGTACACCAATTCATCCAGATCTCCGTCCATGACTTTTGCCACGTTGGTATCCTTGTAGTCGGTGCGATGGTCATTGACCATGGTATAGGGACAGAAGACATACGAACGGATCTGCGATCCCCATTCGTTGGCTTTCTGTTCGCCTTTGATTTCAGCCAATTTGGCTTCCTGCTCTTCCACATACCGTTGGTAGAGTTTACTCTTCAGCATATTCATGGCGTTTTCGCGGTTATTTAACTGCGAACGTTCGGTCTGACAGTTGACGACGATCCCGGTCGGTTTATGGTAGAGTCGGACCGCGGACGAAACTTTATTGACGTTCTGTCCGCCGGCACCCGAGGCATGTCTTGTTTCAAGGACGATATCGTTGGGATCGATCTGGATGTCGACCTGTTCATCAAACTGCGGCATGACGTCTAAACTACAGAATGAGGTGTGACGGCGTCCGGATGAATCAAAAGGAGAGATTCGAACGAGACGATGTACTCCTTTTTCAGATTTCAAGTAACCATAAGCAAGCGGACCTTCGACTAAGAAGGATACCGATTTGATACCGGCTTCGTCACCGTCCTGATAATCCAATACCGAAACTTTCCAACCTTTGCGTTCCGCCCAGCGGGTATACATGCGGAACAACATCGATGCCCAGTCTTGCGACTCGGTACCGCCGGCTCCGGGATGGAGTTCCAGGATGGCGTTGTTATTGTCATAGGGGTGGCTTAGTAAGAGTTTGATTTCGAATTCTTCAAATTCCTTATGTGCTTCATTGACTTCTTCTTCGACCATCTGTGCCATTTCGGGATCGAAATCGACCTTTAACAGATCGACGGTCTCTTCCATGGAGGCATAGCGGGTTTGTAATCGGTGATAGGTTTGGACAACGTCTTTGGTGGAATTCATTTCATCGATCAAAGCTTGCGCTTTTTTACGATCGTTCCAGAATCCCTCCTCCAACATCATTCCTTCGATCTCTTTCGCGCGTTCTTCTCGTCCTGCGAAGTCAAAGTGAGTCACCCAACTGCACGAGTTTGTCCCGGATCTTCAGGACACCTTGTTTCATCTCATAAAGTTCCATTTATTTTTTCTCCTCGATGGTAATGCGGACATTCAAACAGAAAGAGACGACTTCCTGTGAGATCCGTACCAGCATGTCTTCAAATAATTCATAGCCTTCCTGGACATAGGCTTGCAGGGGGTTGCTTTGCGCATAGGAGCGCAGATGGATCCCGTCACGCAATTTACTCATGGTATCGATGTGTTCGATCCATGCGCGGTCGACCAACTTCAGGGTCATCGTCTTTTCGATCCCTTTCATCGGTTCTTTGATTCGTTCGATCTTGGCTTCATAGCTTGCCCAGACACGTTCGATACATAGCGTTTCCACATCCATGACCGGAACGTCATGGAGGTCCTCGGCGGTAATGCCCGCTTCTTTAAATCCAAGTTTCTCCAAGGCTTTCAACAAGCCTTCCACGTTGATCTTTGCCTCTCTGCCGCTCTTGTCGGTGTGTGCTTTAACCGTGTTCTTAACGACGCGATCGAACATATCTTTGACGACCGCATGGACATCCTCGTGTTCCAGGATGAAATTGCGCTGTTGGTAGATGATCTCGCGTTGTTGGCGCAGGACATCGTCATATTCCAAGAGTGTTTTACGGATATCGAAGTTGACCCCTTCGACGCGTTTCTGCGCGCCTGAGATCGACTTGGTGATCATACCGGACTCGATGGGGACATCCCCGAGTTGTTTGAAGATGGCGGCGTAACGTTCGCTGCCGAAACGGACCATCAGTTCATCTTCGACCGAGACATAGAAACGGGAGTAGCCCGGATCGCCTTGACGACCGGAACGTCCGCGCAACTGATTGTCGATACGACGGGATTCATGACGTTCGCTGCCTAATACGGCTAACCCGCCCAATTCACGGACGCCTGGTCCGAGTTTAATGTCGGTTCCGCGGCCGGCCATGTTGGTGGCGATGGTTACCGAACCTTGATGCCCCGCTTTCGCGATGATTTCCGCTTCACGCGCATGGTTCTTAGCGTTGAGGACTTCGTGGCGTACTTTGCGTTGCGTCAACATCTTACTGACGAATTCGCTGGTTTCAACCGCGATCGTACCGACGAGGACCGGTTGGCCTTTTTGGTTGAGTTCGATGATTTCCGAAATCAAGGCTTCGAATTTCGCTTTCTTACTACCGAATACCGCATCCGGATAATCTTCACGGAGGACCGGCTTATTGGTCGGGATTTCAATGACACGCATGTTATAGATGGACGTGAATTCTTCTTCTTCGGTCTTAGCCGTTCCGGTCATCCCGCAGAGTTTCTCATAAAGACGGAAGAAGTTCTGATACGTGATGGTCGCCAAGGTCGAGGTTTCCTGTTTGATCGGAACGTTTTCCTTGGCTTCGATCGCTTGGTGTAAACCATCCGAATAGGCACGACCCTGCATCAACCGTCCCGTGAAAGGATCGACGATGACGATCTGTTTATCTTGGACGACATACTCGACGTCGACCGTCATGACATAGTTGGCCTTGAGCGCCATGTATAAGTGGTGAACCAGATTGGTGTTGGATAGATCGTAAAGGTTATCCACACGGAATGCTTTTTCAGCCGCTTTCACGCCGCTTTCGGTCATTTGGACCGTCTTGCTTTCGATATCGATCTCATAGTCTTCATTCTCGCGAAGATTCTTCACGAATCGATCGGCTTGGATATAAAGATTGGCGGTCTGTTTTTGTCCACCCGAGATAATCAACGGAGTCCGCGATTCATCGATCAAGATGGAGTCGACTTCATCCACTAACGCGACATGTAACGGGCGCAATACACGGTCTTCGACTTTCGTCACCATGTTATCGCGCAGATAATCGAATCCCGCTTCCGCGTTGGTCGTGTAGGTAATGTCGCAAAGATAAGCGTCACGTTTTTGTTTCGGGGTCAAGTTGCGTACGTTTAAACCGACCGTCAATCCAAGGAATTTATGGATCGCGCCCATCCACGCCGAGTCACGCGTCGCCAAGTATTCGTTGACCGTGACGATATGTACGCCTTTGCCGGTCAAGGCATTGAGGTAAACAGGTAAAACCGAGGTCAAGGTTTTCCCTTCCCCCGTTTTCATTTCGGCGATGTCGCCTTGGTGTAGTACGATTCCGCCCATGACTTGGACGAAAAACGGATATTCGCCGATGACGCGCTTCGCGGCTTCGCGGGCGGTCGCAAAGGCCTCGGGCATTAAGTCATCCAGACTTTCGCCATTCGCGATCCGTTCTCTGAATTCCGGCGTTTTGGCTTTGAGTTGATCATCGCTCATTTGTGCATACTGTTGAGACAACGCATCGACTTTCTTCGCTTTTTTCGTGATCTCTTCCAAGCGTTTTTTATCGACGCTGAATAGTTTATCCAATAGGTTCACTTACGTATCCTCCGATTCTTCCCATGTATTGTATCATGGCTCAAAGCAAACAAAAAGGGTTGGAATCGACCAACCCTTCTTGCATTTAGATTTTGGTAATCTTGTGAGCTTGTAAGCCGCGATCGCCTTCGACTAAGTCGAATTCGACATCCGCGCCTTCTTCGATGGTTTTGAATCCATCCATCACTAATTGGGAGTAATGGAAGAATACGTCACGATCGTCCGCCAACTTGATGAAGCCGTAGCCTTTTTCTTTGTTAAACTTTTTTACTTTGCCTTGCATTATAAACCTATACCTTTCCTATGGTAGTCGAAGCTACAATATTATTATACCGAAAGCAAAGCGAATTGCAAGCGGGAACCTTCGTACAAATGTTGCAACAATCGTACGTAACAAATGATATGTTTTCTTAACTTTATCTTCCTTCGGATCGATAAACGAAGGATGAATCGCAATGCAGACACATGTCAAAGAACGGCATGCCGGCTCCAGTAAATTCGCGCAAGCATGGATCGTCGAGCCGGTCGTGACGATGTCGTCGAAAAGCACCAGGTTTTTTCCTTCAGCCAAGGAAGAATGGATCAATTCGATCTCGTTTGTGACTTTCTTGCGTTGGATCGCACCGCGTAAACTTTGCTTCTCGGAACTTGTTTTAATCAACACATCGATCCGAGGTAACGTACTTTCCTCAAGGATCGTCGGCAACGTCAGAAATCCGCGTTCTTCGTTCTTGGACTCGCTTGACGGAACACAGACGACGGTTTTCCCTTTATGTTTACGATCGAAACGTTGGGATATGGGATGCATAAACAAGCTTGCCAGATCACGATCCTTCGCCTCTTTATAGCGATGAAAAATCGTCGACATCGCATCGTCATAAACATAATAGGCGAAAACCTTACGTAAGCCGATATCGACGAACCGATTGACCGGTGTCAAAGATCGTCGACAGGTCTTACAAATCACGTCATCCACAGAGAAGACATCGGAAAGAAGCATTCCTTGCGTTAGCGGGGCGAAACAAAGCAGGCATCGCGGTTCGCGCGACGTAAGTTTATCAAACATGCTCGCAAATTTCGCGTGGGTCTTTCGCACAGAAACAACGCCTTTCCATTTGGATACAGCGGACTTCGTCCGGCACGTCCGGCGATTTGGATCAAAGAAGACTCGGTAAAGACCGAATGTTCCCCACAGAGCACACAGACTTGCGCATTGGCGAAGGTCACCCCACGCTCCAGAACGGTAGTTGTGATCAAGGTGCTTGGATCGTTGGATGCGAATTCCGCGATACGCTCCGCTAAATCCAAACTGGCGGCACTGACATAGGGAATCCGAAACAACGTACTGAGATGTTTGGCTTTCGCGATCGTGGGCACGAAAATCAATCTTCGTCCGTTTGTGTCGCCTATCCACTTCGCTAAAACCAACAGTTGGAAAACATACGGTGAGACAATCATCGTGGGTACCGGTAAGGGATGTTTGTGCGGTCGTCGATTTACACGTACTTCGACCATCTTCTGACGTTTGACGAGGTTTTTCAACCTTTGGTCAGGTGTCGCTGTGAGATAGATCCTCCGTCCGCGACATGCTTTTTCCGCAAAGCCTTCCAAAAGCGCATCCCCCGCAAACGGGAAGGCATCGGGTTCATCGAGGATCAGACAATCAAACATTCCGTTGAAACGATACAATTGATGGGTCGTCACCACGAAGAGCTGCGCGGAAAGGATCTGCGTCTGCCCTTCGCAAATCGCCTGGACGTTCACGCTCGGAAACGCGCTTTTCAACCGCTTCGCCAATTGTAGGACGACCTGTTTGCGGGCGATCGCCAATCCGATGGTTTGCCCGGTCGAGAGATACATTTTGATCGTATCCATGACCAGCTCGGTCTTCCCCGCTCCGCAGACCGCGTTCACCAACACATCGCTTGTCTTCGAGGCTTCGCAGATCGCATGTGCCGCTTGTTTTTGGATCTCCGTCAGTTCAAACGGCAAATCCACTTCGACGGAAGTTGTGCGGATGTCGATGAGGGCGTTCTCCCCCGAGAACCCGATACATCGTCGACATACGATCGTCTTCGAAGTCTTCGATAAGTAACGCATCGATCGATTTCCGCATCGCGGACATTCCATGACCTCACCCCTTCCTTGATAGACGATAAGTTGGACTTTCCCTAGAAATCGGATAAAATATGTCGTATTAACGGAGGGCTTGAAATGGAAATCAAACATGCGCGACCGGAAGACGCAAACGTACTTGTCTCTTTGATCCGTGAGTTGGCAGCCTACGAGAAGTTAAGCGATCAATGCATCATCACACCGGAAAAAATGGAAGTCGCCCTCGCTAACCAAACAGCTTATGGGATGATCGTTTGGGAGAACTCAACCCCGATCGCCTATGCGATCTATTACTTTACGTTCTCGACTTTCACCGGTCTTCCCAGTCTTTACCTTGAAGATCTTTATGTAAAACCAGAACATCGCTCGCAAGGCATCGGTACCGCGATCTTTCTGGAGTTGTTTACGATCGCCAATGAAAAAGGATGTCCGCGCATGGACTTCGTATGTCTGAAGTGGAACACAGGTTCCCTGGCGTATTATCGTTCGTTGGGAGCGGTCGTTTTGGATGATTGGCATTTGGTTCGGATCCATAACGATGCCTTCCAAAAACTTGACGAAGACCTTATCTAAAACCAACGCACCCCTTAGGGTGCGTCTTTTAATTCGTTTTGAGTTTACTTTGGCCAAGGATCCAAACGATCCCCCGTCACCAAGACCGCCTCATTGGCGATTTTCGCCAAGGGCGTATCGGAAAGAGAGTCGGAATAAAACGTTTCGATCGTTGCGTTGGGAAACAACGCCCTAAACCGAGGCACCTTCGCTTCGCCGTAACAATTCTTTCCAGTATATGCCCCTGTTTTGGGATCGACGATCGAAGCGATCAGCGAAACGTTTAGTTTCTGACAGATCGGCTTCAACATAAACTCGGGAGAAGCGGAAATGATGACATCGTCATCGCGATGCGTGGACGCATAGAAGCTCTTGATTTTGGATTGGTTCTTTTCCCAAAAGAGTTCAACTTCGGTATCGATATCATTGATCCACTTAAAGTAACCGTAGAAAGTCTGTTTCATGGATGTCTTATCGATGATCTTCAACTTGTATCGAAGTGCCGCAAAACCTTGGATCGGCCAAAGGAGCGCCAGAACCCAATGACGTTTCAGATTATAGAAGTAGAAATCAAACGACGAATCACCGTCGTAGATGGTCTTATCGAAGTCATAAACGTTCATAACATGCTCTCCTTCCTTTTCTCTATAGTATCATGTCTTACGTTGGTTCACAAAAAAAATAGGCTTTCGCCTATTTGGGAAACTTGAGGATAAACGTACTTCCTTGGTTGGGTAGGCTTTCGATCGTAATGCTTGCGCCATGCATCTTCAAGAAAGATTTCGCCATGGCCAAGCCCAATCCGAAACCTTCGGTCTTCTGTGCGCTTGAAACCCGATAGAACGGTTCGAAGATCAAATCGATGTTTTCCGGCGCGATTCCGACGCCTTGATCCTTGATGGTCAACGTTAGTTCGTTTTTGTCTTGTTTCAGATTCACATCGACGTTCGTGTTTTCCGGACTATACTTGATCGCGTTTTCGACGATATTATAGATGGCGCGATAGACAAGGACTTCATTGCCCGGAATCCGGGTTACGCTCGGCAGATCGCCGTGGAGTTTGATTTGTTTTTTGATTGCGATCGGAGCCAGATCTTCCAACACATCGGTGACGACGATATCGAGAGCGACTTGATCATCCAATCCTGCCGTTTCGACTTGGATGCTGTCCAATAAGGCATCGATAAGAGCGTTCATTTTGCGAACCGAGCTTTCCACCACATTCAAGGTGGAACGATAATCCTCGATGTCTTTGGATTTCAGATCATTCAATACGTCGATCTGCGTCTTGATGACCGCTAACGGGGTCTTTAATTCATGAGCGACGGCCGCGTTGAAGCGTTTCTGCGTCGTCGCGGCGTTCTCCAACTTCGCCAACATGGTATTGAAGGAATGGGTTAGATCACGGACTTCACGTGTCGGGTCTTGAAGAACGATGGCTTCCCCGCTTTGCGCGTTGGCATAGCGGACTTGTTCATTGAGGGAACGGAAAGGCTTCAAGGTCCGTCCGCTGGCGATGTAACTGCCGACGCCACCTAATAAGGCAATCCCGCCCAAGATGCCGCCGCTGATCCACATCAATCGCGTAAAGGATGCGTCGATTTGTTCTTGGATGGCGGTAGCGGCCGCAAAAGCTTCTTTGTAGTCGTTCTTGTCGATCGTGGTGGTCTTCCCGTCCGTCGTAAAGTCTTCGATTTCGCCGGCGATGACCGAAGTATCCAGATTCGCCCGGGTTTGCGGGAAGAGTTGGTCATACGTGACAAAAAGCGTCACCATGCCGACCGCAAGCAACCCGAGGGTCGTGATGATTCCGTAGCGTAAACGGATATCGGTTCTTCGTTTCATGCGACACCTCCCGTAAAATCAAAACGATAGCCCGCGCCTTTGACGGTCTGGATAACGGTGAGTCCGCCGGTGGCTTGGGAGAGTTTCTTGCGTAATGAATAAATATGTACGCGCATCACATCGCTGAACGGATCGGCTTCTTCGTTCCAAATATGTTCAAGCAATTCTTCGCTGCTGACGATCCGATCGCCATGCAGGACGAGATAACTGAAGATGGAATATTCTTTTAAGGTCAAGGGAATTTCGATCCCTTCGTAATTCACACGATGCAAGGCCAAATCCACGCTGAACCCGCCGGCTTTTAAGACGGTGGGTTTGGAATTGAAGTCACGACGTAGTAATGCCCGGATCCGCGCTTTGAGTTCCTGAAAGTCAAAGGGTTTGGTTAAATAGTCATTGGCACCCCAATCCAAACCGATGATGCGATCTTCGATCGAGCGGTTGGCGGATAAAATCAACACCCGCACTTGATTATCCCGTTCGCGTAAGCCTTTCAGTAAGTTTAACCCGCTATCATCCGGTAAATTGATGTCCAATACGACCAAGTCGTAGGAGTTGATGAAAAGCAATTCCGACGCGTCGCGTCCGGTCAGGGCGCAATCGATCGCATACCCGTCCTTCTTCAACCCTTTTTCAAGAGCTTCGATCAAAGGCACTTCATCTTCGACCAATAAGATTCGCATCGGACATCCTCCTTTCAAAAAGCGAACACCAAAGCCGAAGCTTTGGTGGTACGACTATTTCTTTTTCGAACGAATCACATACACTGCGGCTGCGGCTGCGGCCGCTGCGGCGAAACCCGCGGTTACCGCAAGACTCGGATCCATTCCGACCGCAACTTTATTGTCGAGGTCTTGGATCGTATAAATGATTCCGTCTTCCGCGGCCTGCGGATTTTCGGGGACGCCGTCATCCGTACGTTTCACCCATTCGCCCGTTTCATCAGGAGCGACCGGCGTTTCAGTCGTCGGTGTCGGTTCTTCGACCGGCTTTTCTTCAACGACCGGTATTTCTTCAACGACCGGCGGTTCTTCCTTCACCGGATCGACCGGGTTGGGTTCGACAATTTCCCCCGGATTGACCGGATCGATCGACCCGCCTGAACCGCTGTCGGTGATGACGCAGGTTTGCGTGCCATCCGAACTCACGGTACAGCTATCGTTTTCATCCGCCAATGCCGGCAACATGACAGCGAAAAGCAACAACATACTGATTGCGACGGTCATTGAAAGTTTCTTCAGTTTCAACATAGATTCACCTTTCAACGGGAAATTCCCTTTTGTGAGTCTATCGTAACAGAGACTAGATTAAGATAACGTTAATCTTGGTTGGAAGCGTCGATCATCAGACCCGCGACTTTCAGGGAGAAATTCAGCGGATCGTCGATCGGCAAGCCTTCGATCAATAACGCTTGATTATAAAGGACATAGGCATAGTCACCAATCTTATCGGGGTGTTGGGCATGGACTTTCTTGATCGCATCGAAGAGTGGATGATCCGCGTTGATTTCAAGCACGCGGCGCGCCTTCATATCCGGCGCCGCATCCGGCATTTTCGCTAACACTTTCTCCATCTCCAGCGACATACCCTCGCCGCTGACCAAGCATACCGGATGGGATTTCAAGCGGGTCGACAGACGTACGTCTTCAACATCTTTTCCCAAGACTTCTTTGATTTTCGTCAAAACATCCTTACTTTCTTCGCTCTTTTGTTTGAGAGCTTCCTTCTCTTCCCCGGAAGCGATATCCAATTCACCTTGGTTGATTCCCTTAAAGGTCTTCTCTTTATATTGGTGGAGGATCGAGAATACGAATTCATCCACGTCTTCGGTCAAGTAAAGAATTTCGTATCCCTTTTCACGGACCCATTCGCTTTGCGGGATCGCGGCGCATTTCTCGACCGTATCCCCGCTGACATAATAGATTTCCTTTTGGTCCTCTTTCATGCGTGCGATGTATTCGTCCAAGGTCACCAGTTTGTTTTCATGGCTGGAGACAAACATCAACAGATCTTCCAAGAGTTCGCGTTGTGCGCCGAAGTTCTGATAAACACCCAGCTTGATCTGCAAGCCGAAGTTCTTCCAGAATTTCTCGTATTCTTCGCGTTCCAGCTTCAACATCCCTAACAGTTCGCTCTTGATTTTCTTTTCCAAACGGCTGGCGATGGCTTTGAGCTGGCGATCGTGCTGCAACATCTCCCTGGAAATGTTCAACGAAAGATCCGGGGAGTCGACCAATCCTTTGACGAAACGGAACGCATCCGGCAAGAGTTCTTTCGCCTTGTCCAAGATGAATATTCCGCGACTATAAAGTTGAAGTCCCTTCTCGTATTCCGAAGTATAGAAGTCGAACGGAACCCGATTGGGGATATACATCAACGCATCAAAGGAAATCGTGCCTTCCAAGTTGGTATGGATGACCCGTTGCGGATCTTGGTAGTCTTCGAATTTGTTCTTGTAGAACTCGTTGTAGTCTTCTTTGGTGATGTCGCTCTTGGAGCGTTTCCATAAGGGAATGCGGGAGTTCAAGGTCTTGGTGACAACGATCGTTTCGTATTCGTCGCTGTCTTCTTTCTTCTTTTCTTCTTCCACATCCATCAAAATCGGGTAACGGATATAATCTGAATACTTCTTCACTAAGTTTTCGATGGTATAGCTGTCCAGATATTGACTATAGTCTTCATCATCGCTGTCTTCGAATAAATGTAGGATGATGCTTGTCCCGACGGATTGCCTTTCGGCTTCTTCGATGTCATACCCTTCTTCGCCGGAGGAGACGAACTTGAAGGCTTGGTCGGATCCGGCTTTTTTGGAGATGACGGTGACTTCTTTCGCGACCATGAAGGCGGAGTAGAATCCGACTCCGAACTGGCCGATGATATCCACGTCTTCTTCTTTCTTTTCTACCTGATCCATCGCTTGCTTGAATGCCAACGATCCGCTTTTCGCGATCGTTCCGAGGTTGTCTTCCATTTCCTCGGCGCTCATGCCGACCCCGTTGTCTTCCAGAGTCAACGTGCGTGCGTCTTTATCGACGGAAATCTTGATTTGAAGTCCGGTACGGTCGACATCCTTCACTTCATCGTGGATCGACAGATAATAGAGTTTGTCCAGCGCATCGCTGGCATTGGAGATCAGTTCCCGCAGGAAGATTTCCTTGTGGGTGTAGATCGAATGGATCATCAGATCCAAGAGTCGTTTCGACTCGGCTTTAAATTGTTTCTGCGGCGTCATACGGTTCCCTTCATTTCATTTTGGCACTTGTGTGCGTTGAGTGCTAAATTAGTTATACCTTGTTTTAGGTTTGATTTCAAGGGTTTCGCGGACCTTTTTCCATGATTCGACACAACGCTTCTGTTTTGAATTGGGGTTCAAGTTTGCGATGCGTCCCTTCCCTCGGTATAATAAACCCAAAGGAGACATATGAATGAAATCCTTCACACCTGAAATCAAAGGCAATTTACGCAACCATATCGTCGAAGTACCGAAGTCGATCCAACATGCCAGCGGGATCGTGATTTTCGGAAAATGCATCAAATCCTTGGTCTTTTCAACCGACGTGGCGATCATCCGCAACTGTAACGCGGATGCGGTCATCGCGGTCTATCCCTTCACGCCGCAGCCGATCATCACGCATGCGATCATCACCGCTTCTGATTTACCCGTTTTTGTCGGAGTGGGCGGCGGAACGACGACCGGTCAACGGGTCGTCGACTTAGCGATGGACGCGGAGTTTCAAGGCGCGATCGGCGTGGTGGTCAACGCCCCCACAAAAGACGACACAGTCCGACTCTTAAACCAAAAACTGGACATTCCGGTCGTTGTGACGGTCGTCTCCGAACATACGGACATCGCCGCGCGCATCGCAGCCGGCGCAACCATCCTCAATGTGTCCGGAGCCGCAAACACCGCCGATATCGTTCGTCATATTCGTGCCCGGTTCCCCGAAGTCCCGATCATCGCGACCGGTGGTCCGACGGAAGAAGATGTGATGCGGACGATCGAAGCCGGTGCCAACGCGATCACGTTTACCCCTCCGAGCAATGCGGAGATCTTCAAAACGATGATGGCGAAGTACCGGGAACGCGAAGAATAATACGAAAGAAATCTAATAACGCGTCGGCTTGACCTCGATTTCGCCTTTCAGCTCAGCCCGGCGTCGACGATAATTTAGGATTGGCGCATCCCCCGGGATCAGATTTTCCCCCATCGTCAATTCGCTCTTGATCGGACGCTGAGTCACGACGACCGCACGGTCCTGATGCAGGACATGCCGGTTGGCAATGTTGGCGAAGAATCCGACCAGATGGCGAATCCCCCAAACCGGCATGAAGGACTGATAGAAGCGTAGATAGATCATCGTATTTTCCTGGTCGATCGGGGCGAAGATCGCGACGATGCGGACTTGGTCGCTGATCCGGTTCTGCCAAAGGTTGGGCATTTGAAACTGCAGACTAAAATACTGGGTATAATCCGACATTTCGCTCGCTTTCATGGCGGATGTCTTGCCATCGTCGACCACATTGTGGACATAGAAGGTCATACGTTGCTGATCCCACGTCACCACCGGACCGTGAACCAAGGTACGATTTCCCCGTCCGATCGAATCGGTATGGACAAAGGGAAGATGAACGACATCCAGTTGATTCTCGATGGCACGCGTATAATGGACCGGCCAGACTTCGCTAAACGTACTGTAAACAAAACGCTCCGTCAGTTCATGAAAGAATGGAATCTCCGTTTTTTTTGCTTTTGGATCTCCATACCAAAGCCAAATGATCCCATAACGATCGATTACTTCGTACTGTTTTACCTTATACCGATCGCTGACAGGCGTGTTTTTTCCGTTTGCGGGGATGAGTACGACTTTTCCGCTTCCGTCATGAACGAAGCCATGGAAAGGGCACGCGACCCCATCCTCCTGCAGTTTTCCTTTACATAACGATGCCCCGCGGTGGCAGCATCGATCCGCGATGCATGCGACCGTACCATCGGTTTTGCGCCATAGCACCATTTTTTGACCGCATCGTGTTACGCCGGTCAGTTTTCCTTTCTTCACTTCGTTGGCATCCAAGATTCCGTACCATTGATTTTCAATCATCGTCGACTTCCTCGCTTCGTATATAAAATATATCACAGTTCGGCGAGATCGATTCTTAGGTTTGGACGTCATGGATCAAGCATGCGTAAAACTTCGACTAAGATACTTCGAAGTTCTCGATTTGAGAATCATTTCCTATGAAACTTTCAAAGTCTGTGGTATAATGCGCAAGTATGTTTTCGCATACACTATGAAAGAGAGAATTGAATGAACTTTAATGAACTGAATTTGTCCCCCGAGTTGCTCAGAGCGATCGAGGATCTGGGATACACCCAGACGACCCCGATCCAGGAAAAAACCATCCCCGTTATGTTGGAGGGGTTGGATTTGATCGGACAGAGCCAAACGGGGACGGGAAAGACCGCTGCCTTCGGATTACCGTTGATCCAGTCGATCGTTCCCAGCGACAAAAAGCGCCCGCAAGCGCTGATTATGTGTCCTACCCGCGAGTTGTCCATCCAAGTAGCCGAGGAACTTAGGAAGTTTGCCAAATATACGGAAAACGTCCGTACCGTCACCATTTATGGCGGTCAACCGATTTCCGTCCAGATCCGCGAATTGAAAAGCGGAGCAGACATCATCGTCGGCACACCCGGTCGTATCAAAGACCACATCGACCGTCACACGTTGAAATTCGACGACTTGAAAGTCTTGATTTTGGATGAAGCCGATGAAATGTTGAACATGGGATTCCGTGAAGAGATCGAAGACATCATGTCTTACCTTCCGGAAGAACGTCAAACCGTCATGTTCTCGGCGACGATGGCGCAGCCGATCTTGACCTTGACCGAAACCTATATGAAGGAACCGGTCTTCGTTAAAATCAAAACGTCCGAACTTACCGTTTCGTCGATCGAACAGATCCTTTACGAAACCAATCAAGGTACCAAATTGGATTTATTGCTTCAACTGTTGGAAGTCTATCGTCCGGAATTGTCCATGGTCTTCTGTAACACGAAGAAAATGGTCGATGACATCTCCTCCGTCTTGTTAGCCAAAGGATATGCCGCAGCGGCGATCCATGGTGACATGAAGCAGGAAATGCGTTCGATCGTCATGGCCAAGTTCAAAGATCGTAAGATCAATGTACTGGTTTGCACCGATGTCGCCGCGCGCGGAATCGATGTCGACGACATGGACATCGTCTTCAACTTCGACTTACCGCAGGAAATCGAATACTACGTTCACCGTATCGGCCGTACCGGTCGTGCCGGGAAGACGGGGATCGCGATCAGCTTGATCACGCCGCGTCAGAAGTATTTGGTCAACGTTCTGGAACGTTTGACCCGTGCCAAGATCAACAAGAAACCCTTGCCGACCTTAGCGGAAGTCCAGGAAATCAAGTTTACCCAGATGAAAAACGAAATCCGTAAGTTGTTGGCGAAAGAAGTTCCCGCCGAAATCAAACGGATCGCGGAAGAATTGGTCGACGAAGGATTTACCAGCGAAGAAATCGCCCGCGCCTTGTTGTTTAAGACGGTCGGTGTCGAAGCCTTCAAGGAAATCAAGTCGCCCGCAAGCATGCAGAAAGTCGTCACCCACAAAGGGTATTCGACCTTGACCTTGGATGTCGGTGTTACGCACGGCATCGCAGCCGCCCACATCGTGAGCGCGATTGCGGAAGCCAGTGGAATCTCCGGTCGCGATATCGGAAAAATCCGGATCGGCGAACGTACGACCACCGTCGAAATCCCGGTCCAACATGACAAAGCGATTTTGGAAGACGTCAACAAAGCGACGATCAAAGGCTATGCCATCAAGGCTGTCTTGACCCCGCAATCGGAACGTCCTTACGAAAAACGCAGTTATGGTTCAGGCAATGCCGGATCTGACCGCAAACGCGAATACGGGAACCGCGAAGGTAACCGTGATAGCAAATTCCCGCGTCGGAATTACAACTCATCCAACTAAAACGAAACCCGCAAAACTTGCGGGTTTTAGTTTATCGTTTTCGCCAATTCGAACTTTAAGTTCGATGGAACGACTCTCTCAATCTCAAACAGATCCGCGTTTAACTTCCCGTCCTCAAAGCTCTCACTAGCGATGTACCAATCGGTTGTCGTCGTATCCGACATCGAATGCGCATGGGTGAGGCCTTTCTGATTATAAACAAGATAGACGTTATTTTGATTCTGGTTTTCGAAATGAACATTGATGATCGAAGATCCTTCGCCTATTTTGTCAGTTCGTATCTCGTATTTTAATGTTGTCGGAAGTCCTTGGATCGTGTTTGTGGCGAGATCGATCGTAATCGGAATACTCCGTCGCGAAAGCATCAAGACTTCCGTAATTTGAATCGAAGCGTTATCCGGTTTGTTGAGCTGTCCTCCCGCAAGGATAAAGGTAAACGTAGAGCCGTCGCTGGTGGTTTGAAGCCACTTCACTTCATTCCCGTCTTGGAGGTAGAGAATGTTGAAGCCGATGATTTTACGAGAATTCTCGAGATCGGTCTTCAGGATGAATCGAGTCTCCAAGGCACCGATCTCAACGGATTCAAGGAAGACTTTTTGCTTTTCGATTTCGATGGAACGATGGATCGTATACCGTTGCGATGGAATGTAGATTTGAGGATCGATCGAAATCTGCTGGATTTCGCTCTTGTTTCCTTGATCATCACTCAAATAAAGATTCATGGTTTCACTGATCTGCCCGAGTTCAATTTGGACATCCATCCAGCGAAAACCTTGATACATATGATATCCGGCGCTCATCAACGCACCGAGCTGACTTCCGTCAGTTTGTGTTATGTTGATGCGCGGAAGGTTGATGTCAGAAGATTCTTCGATTAAAACACCTTGATCATAAAAGCGATAGAAAAGTGAAATCGAGAACGTATCCAAGATGACATAATCGATCTTTGCTTCGATATTCCCAAGTTTTAACGTAATGTCGGTCTTTTGAGTATAGTCTTCATCAAAAGCCTTTCCGACTTCTTGACGGTTTTCAAATCGAATCATTTCCGCGATCGGAGCGAGGATTGGATTTGATTTCGCGTAGAGATAGAATAGCGGGTTCAGATTAACGAGTAACGCAAACAATAATATCAACGAGAATCCGAAAGCAAAGACGATTTTTGTCTTCATATAACGATGTGAACGTTGCGACTTGATCGTATCGTAGATAATCGCATCCAATCCGGGAATTTGTTTCGATTTTATTTGTTGTTCCCATTCATTCAAGTGTTTCTTGTTCATTCGATCTCCATCTCGACGCGTAAGCGTTGTAAGGCAGATTTATATCTGGATTTGACCGTGCTTTCGGGAGATTGAATTACTTCGCCGATCTCACGGAATGTTAAATCATGAAAGAAACGCATTACAAGGATTTGTTTCAATTCAAAAGGTAACGTGTCAATCAAATCATGAACGAAATCAACGGATGCTTCCATCGGTGCTTCGACATCGAAGTTCTCAGGCAAGGGAACATATTTCCTTTGTCGCTTCAGTTCATTCTTACATTCATTGATTAAGATGCGGATCACCCATGTTTTAAAGAATTCAGGTTGACGGATCGTTTTCCGTTTCTTGTATACTTTGATCGTGGTTTCCATGATACAATCCTTCGCAAGCTCTTCATCCCCCAACAGCGAAATCGCCGTCCATGTCATCTGCTTCGATATCTGTTGCATGCATTCGATCAATGCATCATCATCGCCGTTGATCGCTTGCTTAATTCTGTCATCTGTCATGGTTTTCCCCTTTAATCATTAGACATATGATTTTGTACTTTCGACGAAAAGAATTTTGAATGTTGTGTATATCATACCATTCCGTTGTTATGTCGCAAATGTCTTTCTGTTTATAAGTCTTGGCAAGTTCTAGGCAAGACATTGTCACTGACGTCCGGATTCGGATACAATAAACATGTACGAGGAGGTAAATCATGGATAACTTTAGATATCATGTGTATACGGAAATGCTTTTTGGGAAAGGACAGATCGAACAATTGCCCGCCGTGTTGGCGAGACATGGGAAAAACGTGCTCTTGGCGTATGGCGGTGGAAGCATTAAGAAGAATGGGATCTATGAAACGATCCTTAATTTGTTGGGTGATTTCAATGTCATCGAGTTTGCGGGAATCGAACCCAATCCGCATTTGACGACGGTCGAACGGGGACGGGATTTGTGTTTGGCGCATAACATCGATGTTATTTTAGCGGTTGGCGGAGGGAGTGTCATCGACTGTTGTAAGGTTGTCTCCGCAGCTACGTACTATAACGGAAATGCCTGGGACTTGGTCGATTCTTATGTGCCGATCAAAAAAGCGTTACCGATCGTTACCGTTCTGACGATGGCGGGGACCGGATCTGAAATGAACAGTGGAGCTGTCATCACCAACACCGCGACCCACGAAAAGAAAGGGACCGGGTGGCCGATCACGTATCCGCAGACTTCGATCGTCGATCCGACTTATCTTTATACCTTGCCTGCGATTCAAACCGCAGCCGGTGCGGCGGATATTTTCTCGCATGTTTTGGAAAGTTACTTCAAGAAAACCCCGGATGCGTTCCTTCAAGACCGCATGGCGGAAGCCATTTTATTGACGGTCATTCAGTATGCGCCGATCGCGTTACAAGAACCGGATAACTATAGCGCTCGTGCTAATTTGGCTTGGGCGAGTTCCTTGGCACTCAACGGATTGTTGGGGAGCGGAAAGAAAGGTCCGTGGTCGGTTCATCCCATCGAACACGAACTGAGTGCGTATTATGACTTGACGCATGGCGTCGGATTGGCGATCTTGACTCCCGCCTGGATGCGTTATGTCCTCAACGATCAAACCGTCGATAAGTTTGTCGAATACGGAGTCAATGTTTGGAAGTTGGATCCGACCTTATGGAAGTTCGAAATCGCCAACCGTGCGATCGATCGTACCGAAGAATTCTTTAAATCCTTAGGGATTCCGATGAAACTTAGCGAAGTCGGAATCGATGATTCCAAGTTCGAAGCGATGGCGAAAAGTTGCGTCGGTATGGGCGGACTTCCGAATGCCTATGTCCCCTTATTGGAAAAAGATGTGCTAGCGATCCTTGAAGAATGTAAATAAACAAAAGATGTTCGTAAAAAAAAGAAGGGTGACCTTCTTTTTACATTCCGTGCAACATCATTAGGATACAATCCGCCAATTCCCGTCCGCGCATGTCGCACATCCGGATACAGTTGGCCAACGCCAGTCCGATCATTGAGATACCTCCTTGGTTACGTTGGTATCATAGAATAAAGATGTGGAGAAAATATGAAGAAAAAATCCCGCGAAGGGATTTTTTACCAAGTGACTTTACGAATGGCTTGACAGGCGACGCAACCCAAACCGGTATTGACGCCGACCGTCGAGATTAACGGAACGAAGAACATCTCGGTGTTCGGGAAATCATGCTTGATTCGATCGAAGAGAACTCTTCCCTCCTCTTCGGACCAGACATGCGCGACACAGACCAAATGGTTCTCATCGACACCCATCTTATGGAAATATTCCACCACGCTATCGAATGCGCGGCTCATCGTACGGACTTTATCATACACGTCGACGCGTCCGTTGGTTTCTTTATTTAGGATCAAGATCGGTTTGATTTTGAGTAAACCGCCGATCGTCGCGGCCATCGGTGTCATCCGTCCATTTCGGGCCAGATGAGGCAAATCATCTCCGATGACGAAGGTCACGCTATCGGCTGCCGCTTCCTGTAAGGTTTCGCGGACGAATTTAACACTCTTTCCTTCATCGAACATCTTGCGTGCGCAAATCGCTAAATGAAGTTGGTTACTGGCGGTCGAGTAACAATCGATGAAATCGAACGGCACACCGACCGTTTGCGCCGCGCTCTGCATGGCGCTTAAGGTCGAAGATAGACCGGTACAAATCGGAACCGCGAAAATCAAATCATAACTTTCCTTCAACGTTTCAAACAGTTCTTCGATGCGTCCGATCGGAGGCAGCGATGTCTTGACCGGCTTCTTTTCGGAGATCAACTGATAGGTTTGATCGATCGTGATCGTCTCCCCTTCAAGATACGTTTTCTCACCGTCGGAAATCTGTAAGGGCAACTTAAAAAGCCCCTCCATTTCGATTCCTTGATGGTAAATATTACTTCCGCTATCCGTGACGACTGCGACTTTCATGGGTCAATCCTGCCCTTCTGTTTTCATTTTAAAGCGAACTGAAGAAATATGCAAAAGAAAACGCCAAGTCGGCGTTTTTCCTCTAAATTTGTCTAGCCTTTGTATACGATTTGAATGGCGTACGTCTTCAATCCGGCATGCGCAGCCACAACCGCAGGCAACTCCAAGTATTCGATTTCCACATCCGGATAGAGCTTGGTGATGAATTCCACGAACTTCTTTGCTTCTTCCAAACCGTCCGAATGCGGGATGAAGATTTTGTAGGTATCGGGGTTGAAGCCTACCTCATCCATTTTCTTGGCGATGGCGGCGAAAAGTTTCCCATCCGTACGTGCGGTCTCGAATTTCTCGATCGCCGTTCCGCGGTTTTCCAGGATCAGTCCGACTTTGAGTTTCAACAAGTTGGACAGGGTGGCTGCCGCGGACGAAATCCGTCCGCTGCGTTTGAGCTGATCTAAATTTTGGGGCACGACAAATGAAACCGTATGATTGAACACCTTGCTTGAAAATGCTAGGATATCTTCTTTGCTTTTCCCTTGTTTCGCCATTTCGGCGGCTTTCAAGACGACATATCGTTGCGGACCGACCAAACTTCCGGTATCGACGATCGTCACGTTGCTCATTTCGTTCTGGAGCGCGGACAAGACAAAGGCTTGATAGGTGCCGGAAAGATGGCGCGAGAGCGGGAAGACGATGATTTCATCGAGCTCTTCCTTCTTTAATTCTTCCATGATTTCCTGCAACATCCCGAGATTCGGTTGGGAGGTTTTGAGTTCGGCTTTATCACGAAGTGCCTGGTGGAGAACCTTCGGTGTGAGTTCGATATAATCTTTGTATTCTTTTCCGTTGACGCTCACCGACAGGGGGGCGATGACAATTCCCAAACGTTCTCCTTCGATCGGATCCATTGAAATCGCGGAATCCGTCACGATGCGAATTTTTGACATATGTAACCTCCGTCTTTTTATCTGACAGGCATATTATACCGAACATTATTTGAATGTCAAACTAATAACCTTTTCGCATGTTTGTGTTTTCTTGTCCAAACGTATACAATGGGATAAAGAGAGGGTGAACTATGCTTCAAAACGAAGAATGGCTACGTGGCTTCGATCGTTGGGCCGTCCTGGGCGTCAACGAGAACGAGGAAGGATATGCGAACCAGATTTATCATCGGTTAAAAGCTTACGGTAAGACCGTCGCCGGAGTGAATCCATTTTATACGTCCATCGATACCGATCCGGTCTTTCCTTCGTTACATAAGCTTCCTTTCAAACCGGATGTGGTGGTTTCCGTCGTTCGTCCTTCGGTCGGCATGTTTTACTTGGAAGAAATGAGAACCTACGGGATGCGTCGAGTTTGGTTGCAACCGGGGACGGTCGACGATGTGCTCTTGGCACGTTGCGAAGAATTTAAAATCGAAGCCTTGCAGGCCTGTGTCTTGATGGGATTGGATTTCATCATTCGTAAAGACAGTTCAAACAAACCGTAAGACATGAGTTAGAAGATTCTATATTTATGTTTTTGATCGGAGTCAAGCAATGAAAAAAACCGTCATCTATTGGGTAAGTCGTGCGATCCGGATCCATGAGAATCCGGCTCTTTTTTATGCGCAAGAACATGCTTTACGCGAAAATATGGATCTTATCTGTGTTTTCAATCTCTATCCGGCATTTCCTTTCGCCAACACCCGCAACATGGATTTCTTATTAAAGGGATTGGCCGAAATGGCGGGTAAATTAAAACAGTACAATATCCCTCTGTTACTCGTTGAGGGAGAGGCGAAGAAAACCTTCGTTTCGTTGATGGCGGAATATGATGTCGCTACGATCGTCACCGAACATCAAGTGTTGAAGCCGGTCTTACGTGCGCAGGACGATGTCCGTGCGCTTTGCGGTTCGAAGGGAATCAGTTTCCAGACGATCAATACCGCCTGTGTCGTCGATGTTCGTTTCGCCAGTCCGAAATGCGAGTTTTCCGCGAAGACTTTCCGGCCCAAAATCATGGGACAATATCGTAACCACCTCACCAAGTTACCGGAAGTGACGAAACATCCTCAAGCGATCATGAAGAGATCCTTTACTTCAAGTGATGTCCAAGAAATATTGGATACCCATACGGAATGGCCGAAGCTTTCACTCAGCTCGTTGGTCCCGGGCGAAGATGCGGGATTGACACGTTTGTCAGAGTTTATCGAAAATGGCTTATCCAACTACGATCGGCGTAACGAAGTCGATGCGGGTGGACAATCGATGTTGTCGGCGTACCTGCATTTCGGGATGATCTCACCAGTGCGCATGATCCGTGAAGTGGAAGCTACCGGGCATCCCAACGCGCCGTTGTTTGTGGAAGAAGCGATGGTTCGCAGGGAGTTGGCGGAAAACTTCTGTCATTATTGTAAGGAATATGATTCCTTGGATGGGGCTTGGGATTGGGCGAAGACCAGTTTACTGAGACATCGCGATGACGCTCGACCTTATACCTATGACTACGAAACCTTTGCGAAAGCGAAAACACATGATCCTTTATGGAATTATTGTCAGCGCCGAGTCGTAAAGGATGGCTACTTACATTCCTATCTGCGCATGTATTGGGCGAAAATGGTTTTACTTTGGACAATCGATGCGCAAAGCGCCGTACAGATCTTGATCCGCCTCAACGATACCTATTTCTTGGACGGTCGCGATCCCAACGGATATTGCGGGATCTTATGGAGCGTCGCCGGACTGCATGACCGTCCTTGGTTCGACAAACCAATCCACGGATTAATACGCGCTATGGGCAAAGAAGGAACCTTACGTAAGACGAAATTGGACCTAAATCAAATAAGCGAAGAGTGAAGATTGTCATAACTGAGAAAACAAATGATATTTCCAGTTGTAATCGTCCTATAAATACGTTACATTCATAAAAGGGAATTTGAGGGAGAACAACGTGCAGGAAAACGACATGCTTTTGACGGCGCTTTTGGAGAGTTCGCCGGATATCATCGTCTTTGCGCTCGATCGCAAGTATCGTTATTTATCGTTCAACGCCGAACATGCGCGGGTCATCCGCCAAATCTGGGGCGTCGATATCTACCAAGGCATGAATATGCTGGATGTTTTCGGCGACCATCCCGACAAAATCAAAGCCAAAGCCAATATGGATAGCGCTTTATCCGGGAATCGGTTTACCATCGTCGAACAGTATGGCAACGAGTCCCTCGCACGGATGTTCTGGGAAGATACCTGGGCACCGATCGTTGACGAACATCGCGAGATCGTCGGATTAACCTGCGTCGTAAAAAACATTACCGAACAGAAACGTTCGGAGATCGAATACCTCAATGCCAACGAACAATTAAACCTCTTTTTCGAACATTCCGTCAACGGATATCTCTTTATGATGTTGGAGGAACCGATCGAATGGAATGATTCGGTCGACAAGGAAAAAACATTGGATTATGTGTTTGCGCACCAACATCTCACGAAAGTCAACCAAGCTTATCTGGACCAGTATGGACATACCTTGGATGAGGTGATCGGAAAAACCCCGAATCAATCGTTCGCATCCGATCTTAAACAGGGAAGAAACGCGTGGCGACAACTGTTCGACCAAGGTCAAAGTCATATCGTAACCTTGGAAGAACGCAAAGATAAGAGTAAAATCTGGATCAAAGGCGATTATGTCTGCATCTATGATGATCAAGGCCGGATCACCGGACACTTCGGGACCCAACAAGAAATCACGATGGAATTCGAAGCCGATGAACTCTTGCGACGTAACGAGGAGTTATTCCGCGCGATTTTCGAACAAGCGGCGGTTGGCATAAGCTATGGTCCTTTTGGTGAAAGTTACGGACGATTCAATCAGAAATACTGTGAAATCGTCGGATATACTCCGGATGAGCTTAGACAAATGAGTTTTGCGGACATTACCCATCCCGATGACGTGGAACTTGATAAAGAATACTTGCGTCGGATGGTGTCGGGCGAGATTAAGAATTACTCGATCGACAAACGATTTATCCGGAAAGACGGAAACATCGTCTGGACGCATCTTAGCGCTTCGATCATCCAGCATACTTCGGAGAATAAATCCTATATCTTGGCGATTCTCCAAGATATCGATCAGAAAAAACGTTCCGAACAGGAAATGCGTCATCTCAATTACCATGATCATTTAACCGGATTATACAACCGGAGGTTTTACGAGGAAGAATTGCGACGTTTGGATGTGGCACGCAATCTACCCATCACCTTGGTGATGATCGATGCGAACGGACTCAAACTGATGAACGATGCCTTCGGGCATGAGATCGGGGATCAATACTTGATCCGCATCGCGCAAATTCTGAAACGAGTCTGTCGCCAGGATGAAATCATCGCCCGTATCGGCGGGGATGAGTTCGTGATCCTGTTACCGAAAACGGATGAGAAAGTCGCGGCGGAAATCATCCGTCGAATCCATGAAGCGATTGGAAACGAGAAAATCGAAGGCGTGAACCTTTCGCTTTCAATCGGTAGCTCAACCAAAAACAACACGGATATCGCCATGCGTGATCTCTTCAAACAGGCGGAAGACACGATGTATCGCCAAAAACTTACCGATAGTTCCAGTACGATGTCCAAGACCATCGATGTCATCATGAGTTCGCTCTATGAGAAAAACAGTCGTGAGATGAGTCATTCACGACGTGTCAGCGAAAGTTGCGAAGCGATCGCGACGAAGATGAACTTCGATAAGTCCGAAATCCATAAAATCAAAGTCGCCGGATTGATGCATGATATCGGGAAGATCGGGATACCGGATTCGATCCTCAATAAAGTCGAACCCTTGACCGACTCGGAATGGAGAGTCATCAAATCGCATAGTGAAGTCGGTTATCGTATCCTAAGTTCCGTCAATGAGTTTTCCGAATTGTCGGAGTTCGTGTTGGCACACCATGAACGTTGGGACGGGAAAGGGTATCCGAAAGGATTACGCGGGGCGCAAATCCCGATCCAAGCCCGGATCATCTCAATCGCGGATGCCTTCGACGCCATGACCTCCGATCGGACTTATCGCAGAGCCCTCAGTATCCAAGAAGCCTGCGAAGAAATCAAACGTAACGCGGGAGAGCAGTTTGATCCCATGATCGCCCGTATTTTCTTGGATTATGTGGTCTATGAATTAAAGAACGACGAATTCGAGTGAATTCGTCGTTTACGTTTATTTGGTAAGATATCCGATCGCGATCGCGCCCTTGCCGGCGTTGAGTCCGACGATCGGTGAGATCGTTTCGATGTATGTAGGTGCTTTTCCAATCAAATTTACACATTCGTCATTCAATTTCCTTAAATCGGTCGGTTCATCCGCATACACCAAGGCATACTCTTCGATTCCTTTGGATACCAAATCTTTCTTAACTGTTTTTAGAATGGACCGTAGCGCGCTGCGTTGGTTCAGTGACTTCGCGAAAATCTCCCCTTTTCCGTTTTGATCGATCGAGATGACCGGTTTTAACTTCAATAGAGAAGCGAAGATGCCGGTGACTTTGGAGACCCGTCCACCCCGCAACATATACTTAAGATCCTTGACGCTGACATAGATGCGGGCATCGTCGATTTTCGATTTGACCGACTCGACCAAAGTCGCAAAGTCAACGCCCTGGTCCTTGAGTCGCGCCGCATGCATCACCAACAATCCCTGCGCGACCGAATTGGTCTTGGAGTCCAAGATCACGATCTTGTTTGGGTCGTCGGTTAACCTCGACGTGATTTTGCGTATGTTTTCGTACGTACCGCTCATCTTGGATGAAACAAAGATCCCCAAGACATGATCATAATTCTGAAGCAAGGAACGGAACGTCCGTTCAATCGTCTTTTTCGTCGCTTGGCTGGACGTCGGATTGAGGGAGTAATCATCCAGATGTTGATAGAAGTTCTCCGCCGTCATGGTGAGTTTGTCTTGGTAGACGATCGAATCCACGATCAAGTTCATCGGAATCACCACGACATGGTGCGCATCGATGAAGGATTTGGGTAAATCCGCGATCGAGTCAGTTACGAGGGCGATCTTGGAGAGCGGTTGATGGATCAACTTGGCTTGAAGTGCCATATCATCGACTTTGTGGGAGACAAGGATGCCGTACTTCAGTAATTCAACGAGAACTTTGTCCGGTTGGTTGGTGTGGATATGAAGGTTTACATGGGCATTCGTCGATCCGACCACGATCGAACCGCCGAAACGTTGGACCGCATCAAGGATCTTTTGCGTATCGGTTTGTGTTTCAACTAGGTATTGCGCGCAATACCGGTATTCGCCGATCTCGACGGAAGTAAGGGTTTCACTGACTTCATCCAGAATCGCGGCGGTATATTCCAAATTCTCCAAGGAATGTCCTTTAAGAAACTTGACGATTCCCTCGACGAAGAAGTAGAACGCTTGCGCTCCCGCATCCACCACGTTGGCGTCTTTGAGAACTTTGAGCTGTTGCTTGGTGTGCTGGACCGCCGCTTTGAGATGTTCCAGGGAGTGTTCGATGACATGGGCGAAGTCGTCTTCCATTTCGATCTCGAGGGTATTGGCCCATTCCCGCATGACGGTCAGGATGGTTCCTTCTTTAGGATTGGCGACCGAAGAGTGGGCGTAGAGCGCGCTGCTTTTTAAGGAAGACACAAACTCCGATGCGGTCAACATTTCACGTTGTCCGATCGATTGGGATAGCCCGTGGAGATATTGGGCGAAAATGACGCCTGAATTTCCATAAGCGTTATCCACCGCGATCTGGGCGATCGAACGCATGGTCGAAAAAGCCTGCGGTAGGCGGGTCGCGCTGTTAATGATCGATCCCATCGTCAACGACAAATTGGTTCCGGTATCCCCGTCAGGTACGGGAAAAACATTGATCCGATTGAGGTTGTTTTCATTGACGATGATGTTCTTCGCGCCAGAGACGATATAGGCGTAAAGTTCGTTTCCGTCGATTTTGTCCATTTTACCTCCGTAAATCCGCTTGGATCTTTCCGTCCTTGATCTCCACGATCCGATCGGTTTTTTGCGCGATGTTTTGGTCATGGGTGATGATGATGAAGGTGGTTCCATACTTTTGATTGATTTCCCGCATCAAGGCATAGATTTGTTCGGCCGTATCGGAGTCCAAGTTTCCGGTCGGTTCGTCGGCGAGGATGATTTTCGGTTTATTGATGAGCGCACGCGCGATCGCGGTCCGTTGTTGCTGGCCACCGGACATCTTGGAGGCGGGGTTGTTTTTCACTTTGGTTAAGCCGGTGATTTCGATCAATTCTTGTGCCCACGCCAAGGTCTCAGCGCTGACTTGTTTGTTTTTGATGCGTGCCGGCATCAGGATATTTTGAATCGCGGTGAACTCAGGCAACAAATAATGGAATTGGAAAATAAATCCGATCGTCTGATTTCGAAGAAGCGCGAGTTCTTTGCTTTTCAAGGTGGAAATATCGGTGTTGTTGATTTTGATGGTGCCTTTTGTCGGACGATCCAGGGTCCCCATGATGTTCATGAGAGTACTTTTCCCGCTGCCGGATTGTCCAATGATACTATTAAAACTGCCGGCTTCAAAGGCCAAATCGATGTCGAATAGGACTTGGGTTTGGATCGTCGTTCCGTAAATTTTATTGATATTGTTAAGTTGAAGTATGTTATCCATTGCGTATGACCTCGATGGGGCTGAGTTTCTTTGATTTCTGTGCCGGGATGATGGATGCGATCAGGGCGGATAGGACCGCGACGCTGCCTGAGAATGCGATGAACGCCATGTCGAAGGTGATCGGAATCAAGGGCGTACCGTCAGGGTTCTTGGCGAAGGTGGTAAACATCTGAAGTAGGCCGACGCCTAAGGCGATACCAAGAATTCCGCCGAAGATTCCTAAGATCAAGCCTTGGAAAATAAAGATCAAACTGGCTTGGCCATCGTTGATGCCCATCGCCTTTAAGATCCCGATTTGGCGTGACTTCTGTAACACGGTGATCGCCAGGACGCTGGAAATTCCCAAAACGACGGAAACCAACACGAACAACTGAATCATGTAGGTCGAAATGCTTTGTCCGTTGAGTCCGCTCAATAAAGCTTCATTCTGCGTTTTCCAGTCCACGATCTTCAGTCCGTCCGTAACGTTTGGGGAAAGATCTTGGGCGATGGTATCGGCTGCGAAGACATCCTTCACTTGCATTTCCACCCCTGTATAGGTCGATCCCAGATCAAACAAGTTCTGCGTGAGATCGGCTTGCGCGACGATCCAGGATTCGTTGACCGCGGAGACTCCGAGATCAAACGTACCGACGATTTTCACATCAAGCGTCTTTCCCGAAAGGGTCTGAAGCGTGATCGAATCATCGATCGAGACATCGAGGTTCTCCAATAAGGATTTGCCCACGATGACTTCATTGGCTTTTGCGGCCAACCGTCCGTCGACCAAGGCGTTTTCCAATTGATAGAGGACATTCAAATCATCATCGAATCCCCGCAACAACGCGGATTCGTTTTCGTTGTCCGACAACGCGAACACCGCCCCGTCCGCCGTGCGACCGATATGGATCAAGCGATCGTCTTCGGTGAGTCGGTTGAAAAGTTGATCCGACACTTCAAAGGAAGCGCCTTTGTTTTCACTAACGATCGATATGTGGGGCGAAGTTCCGATCGTACGGTTGACTAAACTGTCCTGTAAGCCTTGGATCAGTAATCCGATGAAGATCTGGACGGAAATCCCGACCGCGATCCCTAAGATGATCAAGATTGTTTGACCCTTACTGAAACTTAAGAAGCGACGGGCGATCGATAAAGAGAGTTTCATCGCGCCACCTCCGTCAGAAGGGTTTTCAGTTCCTCTAAGGTCGTTACGATCGTCACATTGTTTCCGTGGATCGCGTCATGGTTATGATTGACGGCGTGTCCTCCCACAAGGATTTTCAAATCGGGACGTAGTTCGTTGATGGTCGCGATCGATGCGTTCAGCGCAGGCAACACATAAAAGTTACTGGCGCTTAAAACGACATATGCGAAGTCCATCGAAGTAATCAGGTCTTTGATTTCGAATTTCGGTAAGCTGTTTCCGAAGAAATACGGACGATAGCCCGAGAGCCTGAAAACGTCCGCGATGATGCGTAGACCAAGTTCGTGATATTCCCCTTCCGGGCAGACCAACGCGACGCGTCGCGTCGGTAGGATTTCCGGTGTTTTCATAACGCGCGGATATAAGCTTTCCAAGACGGTCCGTACGATCTGCGTTTTGACATGTTCGTCCCAGATTTTATGACGCGGGTCGAGTTGGGATGAACTGACATCGGCCATGGCTTTGGATAGGATGTCCTCGTAGGCTTCGATCAACGTAAACGAGTTCGCATCGAGTCCTTCGTGGATCAAGCGGACGCAGGCATCCTTGTCATGCGCGTTGAGCGCGGTTTTAAAGTTCTCAAGAAAATGATTCATAACGTTCCCCTTTTATAATTGTTGGATAATGAAATATGATACGACGCTGACGATCGTCGATAAGCTAGTTCCCCAAATCAAATCAATGATCGTGATTTGGATCGGCCAATCCTTTAGGGTCGCCAAGTTGGTCAAGTCGTAGGTCGCATAGGTAACCAAACCAAACAATGCGGCGCGGAAAACCAATGTTGCAAGGTTCTTTTCGATCAATGCGGGTTGGATGACAAAGACCAATAAGCCGATGATAAACAACACATAAAACAAGAGTGCCGCGATCCAATTGACTTTGTCGGTCATGATGAAACCAAGATACTTACTGTAGAGGTTCTTGGCGATCAATCCTAACCAAACCAAATCGACTGCCAGGAAGACGGCGAAAGCGATCAGAAACTGAATGACGTTTTTCATATTAATTCCCCTTTTTGTTTGGTAACGGAATAAAGATGCTGGTTTTACGGACATACGTTTCATAACCCGGATATCGTGTCAGACGTTTCTCCAACATCGGCACGCCGGAAACATACCGGACAAGCAAGGTAATCAATATCGGACTGAGTACGGTCCAAAGCGGCGCGCCCAAACTGACGGAGGTCAGATAGATGCCCCACCAGACCACGGATTCCCCGAAGTAGTTGGGATGACGCGAGTATTTCCATAATCCGGTATCGATCAAGGTCCCTTTTTTCGAGGGATTTGTCACATGGGATTTGAGTTGTCGGTCGGCGATGGTTTCGATCGTGAGTCCAATCAGATAAATCAGAACTCCTAAGATCAACAAAGGTAACGAAAGCAAGGCTGCGGTCTGTTGGCCGAAGATCGACGCCACCGATACGCCATACATCAAGACGCCTTGAAGCATGAAGATTTGGAAATAAGCGCGAAGTTCGTAATTCTTGCCCCAGTCTCTGCGAAACGCCGCATACCGGTAGTCTTCCGGCTTTCCGACATTCCGTTTGAAGAGATGGAACGCGAGTCGTCCTCCCCATAATAGAATCATGAGGAATAAGATCCAACCCAAGGTTTTGTTTTGGTTGAACTGCACCCATGCGCTCACCACCACAAATCCGATGCCCCAGCCGATGTCGACCAGTCCGGCGTTTTTAGTTTGCTTGGCGATAAAATAAAAAACTGTGAAGAAGATCCATAATACGGTTACGATCGAGAGATGATTCATGGTTTACCTCCTACGATAAAAGAATCAAAACATTCCCCAAAAAAGCCTGTGGTTTTGATTCCCGAATATATCATATATATTGCGTATTCCCCAGGACGATTTAACTAGCTACATCCATTATAGCTTTTAAAATAGGGGATGCAAGAGAAGTGAACCTTTGAAACGAAGCATTAAAAAACCGACGTGTTCCGCCGGTCGAATTACTCTGTACGTTGACGGTACTCCTTGGGAGTCACGCCGAACTTGCGTTTGAAATGATTGTAGAAGTTACTGGTAAAGCGGATCCCGGAACACTGCGCGACATCCGCGATCGACATGCTGGTATTATCCAACAAGTCGCGCGCCATATACAGACGGCGCTGGCAGACATATTGATGCGGCGTCATCCCGACGAACTCGTCAAACAAACGGATGAAATGGAATTTGCTATAATCGACGCTTGAAGAAACATCCTCCAAGCTGACGCGTTGCGCCAAGCGTTCATCGATGTACAAGATCGCCTGTCGGACCAAATCGCGTTGCTTGACGTCACGGACATTGACCACGTTTAAGCTTTTCAGTTTACGTGCCAGCGGCTCATCGTCATTGCGCATCAACTCTTCAAGCAACCCATCGATCTGTTTCGGGTCGATCTCGGCCGGTGATCGCAAGGGATTGCGATTGAACTCGGATTGCGGGCAATTGACGGCGACCCAGAAGTCGCCATTCCCTTCCGCATAGGAGATATTGACGCCATGGACCAAGGGTACCATGACCAATTCGTTGGTCAAAACGACACGCTGCGATTTTCCGGATCGGACGATCGCATGTCCGTCGCGCATGTAAAGCATCAACAATTGATACTTCCCGTGCGGTTTCTGATGTGGCTTTAATTGTACCTCGACATGATCGAAACTGATTTTCCCGACCTCTTGCACGGAAAAAGCATCTTCCTGGGGGGTAAGGAGTTTAGACTCGAAACGGACGGATTTCACATCGTTAAAAAGCATTTTCGTCCTTCCTTTACTAGCGCTTTATGTTCATTTTACGACCTGTGTTGTCGATTCAGCACTCTTCTATTGTAACGTATAAACTGAATTATGCAAGGTCAAGAAATGTGAATTTACATGCGTAAAAATGCGAAAAACGGCTTGAATTCGGGATTTTCCAACGATTCTGTACTGATTCTTGCGACTTAAGCGAACAGAATGCCGATCAACGCTGACGCCAAGATCAAATAGGTCGAATTGATCTTGGTGCGTAAAAGCAGAATGACGGCGACCAGAAAGACCAAGACACTTCGAATATCGATCAACGTCGACATTCCTAGACGAAGTGACACGGCGGCCATCAGCGCCAGCGACGCCGCATTGACACCATCCAACACGATCGAAATGCGCCGTGACGAACGTAGTTTCTCAAAGACCGGTTGTAAGAAGTAGACCAATAAGAAAGAAGGTAAGAAAATCCCCAATGTCGCCAAGATCGCACCCCAGAACCCATGGATCAAATAACCGATGAACGTGGCGGTCGTAAAGACCGGTCCGGGAGTGAACTGTCCGACGGCGACGGCATCCAAGAGTTGTTGGTTTGTCAGAATCCCGAAACCGTGAACGAATTCGGATTCCAAGAACGCCAACAAGACATACCCGCTCCCATAGAGGACCGATCCGATCTTAAGGAAAGTCAGAAACAAAAGTAAAAGCGAAATCGGTTCGACACTTAGTGCTTTTGACCGAAGTTTTTTCATTTCAGAGAAACCTAAAGTCAGCATTCCAGCGACCAACAACAACGGAATCTCTTTTATCCCGAAGAGCGAAAAAACGAGTACGGCAACAAACGTGATCCCCGCTCTCCAACTTTTAAGTACGCTTTTCGCCAAACGATACAACGCCAACACCACGATGGCCAGGATGACGGGTTTGACACCGTTAAAGATCCCTGCGATCGCCGGTAAACTGCCATACCCGACATAAACGACCGCCAGCGATAACACGATCAACATCGCCGGTAAAATGAAACTGATCCCCGCGATCAGCAGGCCGACCTTACCGCCGCGGATGTACCCTAAATGAATCGCCATCTCGGTCGAGTTGGGACCGGGGATCAAGTTGGTGAATCCGAGCAAATCGACGAACTTTTCGCGCGAAAGCCATTGTCTCTTTTTGACGACTTCTTCTTCCATCATCGCGATATGGGCGGCAGGACCCCCGAACGCGAAAAATCCAAGTTTTAGAAATACGTGTAAAATCTCGCGATATCGTTCTTTCATCCTTGTCCTCATTTACCGAAACAGCATTCTATCGATGGTGCCATTTTATGCGATTCATGAACCAGCGTCAATCTACATGCGTACTGTACCAAAAAGGTATGCCC
Source organism: uncultured Erysipelotrichaceae bacterium (assembly GCA_964526155.1). Lineage (GTDB taxonomy): Bacteria > Bacillota_I > Bacilli_A > Erysipelotrichales > Erysipelotrichaceae > GWE2-51-13. The sequence continues at coordinate 58,029 of CAZGLV010000001.1, forward strand.
TCTCTGTAGCGGATAGAGGTGATTTATTGCTAATTGTGTGAAAAATGTGGGAATCAATGTAAACGCTTACGAATCTTCGAAAAAGCATCGGATTTTCACATGATTTCCATATACTTAGAAAAAACATTGTGCTATTCTTTGACTGTAAACAGAGCATATTCTTGACGACATCATTCATACATGAAGGGAGGTACTTCCTGAAAGAAACACGAGATCGGCTATGAGCAGTTAGAATCGGTTCGATTTTTTTTGCTACTATTTCAACAAAGGAGAAAAATAAATGGCAAAATACGTATTGGCAATGGATCAAGGGACCACATCTTCCAGATCGATCATCTTCGATAAGAACGGAACACCGATTGAATCATTGAATCAAGAATTCGAACAGATTTATCCGAAAGCCGGCTGGGTCGAACATCGCCCGTTGGACATTTGGAACACGCAAATCGGGACGACCCGCGCGATTTTGAGAACCGCCGGCGTCGATCCGCATGATATCGATGCGGTTGGGATCACCAACCAACGCGAAACCACGACGATTTGGGACAAGAAGACGGGCGAACCCGTATACAACTCGATCGTTTGGCAATGCCGCAGAACCGCGAACATTTGCGATGACCTGCGCGCCAAAGTCGGCAGCGAATTCGTTCGCGCCAAAACGGGCGTTCCGATCGACGCATATTTCTCCGGAACCAAAATCACGTGGATCCTCGATAATGTACCGGGTGCGCGCGAAAGAGCCGAACGCGGCGAATTGTTGTTCGGAACCATCGATACTTGGTTAATGTGGAAACTTTCCGGCGGAAAGATCCATGCCACCGACTATTCCAATGCTTCCCGTACCATGATCTTCAACATCCATACGTTACAATGGGATGAAGATTTACTGAGAGAATTGAGAATTCCGAAGAGCTTGTTGCCGGAAGTCAAACCTTCCAGCGGTATCTTCGGTTACACCGACGAAGCCGTTTTCGGCGCCGTCGTGCCGATTGCCGGATGTATCGGTGACCAACAGTCCGCGATGTTCGGACAAACTTGCTTCGAAGTCGGATCTTCCAAAGCCACGTACGGAACCGGCGCGTTCTTGATGATGCAGACTGGCGAAAAACCGGTCGAATCGAAGAACGGCTTGTTGACCACCATTGCCTGGGGTATTAACGGTAAAGTCTATTATGCGATGGAAGGGAACACCTTCGTCGCCGGCGCGACCATCCAATGGTTACGCGACGAATTGAAGATGATCAAGAGTGCGGCTGAAACCGAAGAACTCTGCAATAGCGTTCCGGATACCAACGGCTGTTACTTGGTTCCTGCGTTTGTCGGTTTGGCAGCTCCGTATTGGGATGCTTACGCACGTGCCGTCATCGTCGGTTTGACCCGCGGTGTCAATCGTGCCCACCTCGTTCGCGCGGCGGTCGAAGGCCAATGCTACCAGATCCGCGAGATCTTGGATGCCATGGTTATCGACGGCGGCATCGAATTGAAAGAACTCAAAGTCGACGGCGGCGCCATCAAGAACAACTTCTTGCTGCAATTCCAATGCGACATATTGAATGTTCCGGTTTCCCGTCCGGTTGTTACCGAATTGACCGCCCTTGGAACCGCGTATCTTGCCGGTTTGGCCGTCGGTTACTGGAAAGACCAGAACGAACTGCTCAACAAATGGCAACTCGACCGTAAGTTCACGCCGAATATGGACGATGCTCACCGCAAAGAAATCTATAAAGGATGGAAAAAAGCGGTTCAACGTTCGCTCGACTGGATCGACCACTAGACATACCGAAACGAAGGTAGACGGCACAAACCGTCTACCTTTTTTCATTTTATTGGATATTTTGTGAAAATTCGTGCTTTTTTCTGACTTTTCATGTCGTTTGAGCTATGATATCTGTGGAATCAGTCCCCATTGGACTGAATGAGGAGGAAAGCCATGAAATTCGAATTTATGACGGCGAATCGCATTATCTATGAACGGGGTTCGATCAAACAACTAGGTAAACTCGCGAAATCTTTCGGAAATAAAGCATTGTTGACGACGGGGATCCCCGACGAAGTGACGGATTCGATCGTCGCGATGTTGGCGGCCGAAGGTGTCGAAGCGGTCACGGTAAGAGTTGTCGGCGAACCTTCGATCGAAGGGCTCAACGAAGCGCTTGAACTGGCACGTAAGGAAAAATGTGAATTGACGATCGGGGTCGGTGGCGGCAGCGCCATGGATACCGCGAAGATCGTAGCGGCAATGATCCATAATCTTGGCGATATCATCGAATATTTGGAAGTCATCGGAAGCGGAAAAGCGATCACCGAAGCGGGGATCCCTTGCATCGCCGTCCCGACCACCTCGGGCACCGGTGCCGAAGTCACGAAAAACTCGGTCCTCGGATCGACGAAACATCATGTCAAAGTCAGCTTACGCAGTCCGTACTTATTACCGAAGTTGGTATTGATGGATCCCGAATTGACCGTCAGCGTTCCGCCGAAGGTCACAGCCAGCACCGGCTTGGATGCCTTGACACAGAACCTTGAACCGTTTGTCTCCAATGCGGCCAATCCCGTTACGGATTCGTTCTGCCGCGAAGGCATGGCACGCGCGGCGAAATCATTGCGTCTTGCGTATGACCATGGTGATAACATCGAAGCGCGCGAAGACATGGCGATCGTCAGCTTGTTTGGCGGATTGGCTTTAGCCAATGCGAAACTTGGCGCGGTGCATGGATTTGCGGGTGTCATGGGCGGGATGTTCCCGATTCCCCATGGTGTCGTCTGCGGAATCCTTTTACCTTATACGATCGAAATGAATGTCAAAGCGTTGAAAGAACGGATGCCGGAAAGCCACTATCTGAAACGTTTCGACGAAGTCGCACGCATTTTGACGAATAATCCCAACGCTACCGCCCAAGACGGCGTGGTCTGGATCCAAGATCTCTGTAAACACCTGAACTTACCGACCTTCTCGACCTTTGGCGTCACGAAGGAACATTTTGCGGACATCATCGAAAAATCCAAAGTCGCCAGCAGTATGAAGGGGAATCCGATCGTATTGACGGACGAAGAACTTGAAGCGATCCTTTTGAAGGCGCTTTAAAGAAAGCGAGGAAATCGCATGCTGGAACTCTGCACGCAAGAAGAACAAAACTATCTCTTCGATACGTTTAACGCAACCATCGCCTATGAATTAGGAACATACCTCAGTAAGAAAGCGATCGAACTGAAGCTACCGATCATCGTCGATATTTCGACCCCGAAACAGACGCTTTATCATTTCGCGGCCTTCGGTTCGACCACGAACAATGAGAACTTCATTCGTCGCAAACGCAATACCGTCATGTTATTCTGCCATTCGACACGCTGGGTCGACGCGAAAGTCAAAAGCGATGTCCCTGCGATGCATACGAAGTACGGAACCAACGACGCGGATTTCTCGATCTTGCAGGGCGGTTTTCCGATCTTGGTGAAAGACATGGGTTTTGTTGGAAGTTTCTGCGTCAGCGGATTGACCGAAAAAGAAGATCACGGCTTGATTATCGAAGCATTGGATAACTATTTTCACCGGACGTAATCGATTATTTCGAAAAGTCGCCGATTCGGCGACTTTTTTATTTGGATCAACATACGCATTCCGCAATTCTTAGAACATAGGTCTTTAAAATCCGCTTCTCAAGCACTAAAAAGAAGTCTATAATAAAAACAAAAACAACGATTTAACAACAAGAATCACAAATGCCCGACAAACAATTCATACTTTTATTGACTAAGTCTTGTGAAAATGAAAAGTCGATATTGGATCGAGATTCATATTCAACATTTGGAAATCCGTGATTACGCACCTTCTATCACACAAGTTTCACAAAATCGACCTGAAAGTATAGAAATTGTCGAAATGATAGATTGACTGAATTAAGCGCTTACATCTATACTGTAGTCATAAAGCAGATTGGAAATTTCACAAGTCATGACTTCGGCTCGGTCCAGGTTTTGCTACCGACATAAGTTACACAACCGAGAATTTGAATGTCCAGTGGAAGTCATCTGTTTTAGTTCGGATTCAATCAGCGTCGAATTCCATCGAGTCGAAACACCCTACGAAAACGTTTTGATTCGGTATGGATACGAAACTGAATGATCATACAAGCGAAAGCTTAGAAAGGGAGAAATTATGAGATTTTTGAGATCAGTTCTTGGTTACATGATTACTGGTATCTTCGTTATGGCCGTTTGGGGTCCTATGGCGAAAGATCCTACTTTCGGAATTTTTGGAGGTTGGTTTGCTGCGTTTACGATCATCAGCCTTGCGTGGTTCATGAACCACTTCTTGGGTATGATCCACCACGATGGAGATTCCGGATTTGTTGACCAAGGGTTAGGCGTCGCGATCACCGGTATCTTCCGTGACACATTCATGTACGGTGCCGATCGTTTCGTTAACTCCTTACCGACGATGGGCTTAGTCGCCGTCGGCGCGGTCATCGGAGGTTTCTTGGCCGCAAAAGTAGAAGAAAGCATGGAAGGAGACAAATAACATGACCATTCAACAAGCAATCGCGACAATCGTAGGTGCCGCAATATTCCCGTTCCTGATTCGCTTACTCTGGGGTAAACTTTGCGAAAACTTCGGTCCGTTCGGCGGCTTCATGGCTGCAGGCTGGATCGTTGGTACGACTTGGTGTTTGAACCACTGGACCGGCATGATCACTCAATCCGCTGATGGCGCTTGGGTTGACATGGGGTTGGCTGCTGGTATCGGTTTATTGGTCGCTTCCGTTCTTCGCGGCGGAAAATTCGGCAAAGCTGTTCCGAACGTTGTTGCTGCTATCGTCGGCGGCGTTCTTGGCGGTTTGATTCTTTCCTTATACCTCCCGAAATAAGTTTGATTACCTAAAATCCAACTACGCCATATCTCGGAAGATCGAGCGTATGGCGTAGATTGTGATTGGCCTAATTCAGTATGATAATTACTCGAAATGGAGAAACAAATGGAAAAATACGTATTAGCGATTGACCAGGGTACCACGAGTTCCCGCGCAATCATCTTCGACCAAAAGACCAACATCGTTGGTGTAGCCCAAAAAGAATTCACGCAGATCTTCCCGAAACCCGGGTGGGTTGAACACAACGCGAACGAAATCTGGACTTCCGTCCTTTCCGTAATCGCAGACGTCATGATCACGACCGACATCAAACCTGAACAAATCGTTTCGATCGGTATCACGAACCAACGTGAAACCACGGTTGTTTGGGATAAAGCCACCGGCTTGCCGATCTATAATGCGATCGTATGGCAGAGCCGTCAAACCGTAGGTATCTGTGATGAAATCAAAGCCGCTGGAAAAGCCGATCTCGTCCGCGCCAAAACTGGCTTGGTCGTCGACGCTTACTTCTCAGGGACTAAAGTAAAATGGATTCTTGACCACGTTGAAGGTTCCCGCGAACGCGCCCAAAAAGGCGAATTGTTATTCGGAACGATCGACACCTGGTTGGTTTGGAAACTGTCCGGCGGAGCCGCTCACGTTACCGACTACTCCAATGCTTCCCGTACCTTGATGTACAACATTTACGACCTTAAGTGGGATCCGGAACTGTTGGAAATCTTGAACGTTCCTGCCGTTATGTTACCGGAAGTTAAACCTTCCAGCTACGTTTACACGAAGACCGCTCCTTACCACTTCTTCGGACACGAAGTACCTATCTCGGGTATCGCCGGCGACCAACAAGCCGCTCTGTTCGGACAAGCTTGCTTCCAACCGGGTATGGCGAAAAACACCTACGGTACCGGTTGCTTCATGTTGATGAACACGGGCGAAAAACCGGTTCCGAGCAAAAACGGCTTGGTTACCACGATCGCCTGGGGTCTTGACGGAAAAGTCGAATATGCTCTTGAAGGCTCGATCTTCGTTGCCGGTTCCGCGATCCAATGGTTACGCGACGGCTTACGTATGATCAAAAACGCTCCGGAATCGGAAGAAATCGCCGGCCGCGTTGAATCCTCTGATGGCGTTTACTTGGTTCCTGCGTTCGTCGGTTTAGGCGCACCGTATTGGGATGACAAGGCTCGCGGAGCGATCTTCGGATTGACCCGTGGCACCAACAAAGAACACTTTGTTCGCGCTACCTTGGAATCGATCGACTACCAGACCCGCGACATCCTCCAAGCGATGGAAATCGACTCGGGTATCAAATTAGCAGCGTTGAAAGTTGACGGCGGCGCCGTTAAGAACAACCTGTTGATGCAGTTCCAATCCGACATCCTCGGCGTTCCTGTAGAACGTCCGGTCGTTCAAGAAACCACCGCCTTGGGCGCTGCCTTCTTGTCCGGTTTAGCAGTAGGTTTCTGGAATGGCACATCCGAAGTTACCAACAACTGGAAACTCGATCGTCGTTTCGAACCGTTAATGGATGCGAAGACCCGCGAAGACTTGTATGCTGGATGGGTAGAAGCCGTCAAAGCAACGCAAGCGTTCAAACGTTAATCAAATTCATACCGAAGAGCATGGGAAACCGTGCTCTTTTTTTTTGTTGAAATTTCATCTTTCGAATCTTTACATTCCTCAAGAAAGTATTATAGTGGACTTAGGAGATGTAACATTGGGACAGAAATGATCTCGTCAAAACCTTTACGTCTAGAACGTTCACGAAGGATCATCTCCGCACAAGGCTAAGCACTGCAAGTGTTTAGCCTTTCATGCGTTTTAAGGCTCTGCTCGCTCAATAGAAAAGGAAGTCACTTCGATGCGACTTCCTTTCAAACCACGTTCAAAATGCGTTCTTGAGCCTAATATTGAGCTTTGATCGATCAGCTGAAGTATTCTTCTCTCGTTATCAGATAACGGGAATCATCGAAGTTTTTCCCAAGTAGTTTCGCTTCATAAACACCCTTCTTATAGAACTTGAACCCGCATTTCTCCACGACTCTGCGTGAGCGATCGTTGATATCGAAATGCCCGCACCAAATCACATCCGCATGCAGTTTTTCGAAAGTATATTTGATGGCTTCTTTGACCGCCTCGCTCATTAATCCATGTCCCCAATAATCCTTACTCAGGACATAGCCGATCTCGCGTTGGATCTTGGCGGGATACTCGGGATCCATGGAACGGTTCATGATGCCTAAGGATCCAATTACCTTATTCGTCTCTTTGAGGACCACCGCATAGACTTCACCTTTGTCGATGAAGGATTTCAGGATCCGAAGTGATTCTTCGATGCTTTGGTGGTGCGGCCACCCGGCCATCTCGCCGACACCGTCGACTTTCGCATATTCAAAGAAGTCATCCACGTCGCTCAGTAGCCAATCCCGTAATATCAATCGTTCTGTTTGTAACGTTTCCATAAGGCTCCCCTGTTTTCTATATTTTAGCATCACTATTCCTCTATGAAACAAGCAAAAACCGGATTTCTCCGGCTTTTGGCATTCAATTCAAGGTAATGAGCTCCTGGCGGATCTTTTCGAGCACCAGGTTGACGTATTCGGAGTTGGACGGACGTTTCCCGCAGTCCAAGTAGTTCATCTCTGTAAGGAAGCGCCCGAGCGCGTCATGGTTCTCGTTGTAAGCCAACGACAGACTGTGACGCATCGCCTTATCGACACAAGCGCTGCTGGTATCGAAATGCTTGGCGACCAAGGGATAAATGTTCTTGGTGATCGAGAATACCGTCGTCTTTTCCTTCAGCAGGTGGTTCACCGCCAAACTGAAGTACTTGTAGCCTAAGGTATGCGACGGTAATCCGCTATCCAACAATAATTTCGAAACGATACTGTTCAAATCGGAAGCCTTCGCCATCGTGATCCCGTCGATGCTTTCGTTACGTTCGGCGGCATCGGAATTGAAGGTGATGTTATGGATACGATGCGCAAGATACTCAAACGAATACGGCTTCAACATATAGAACGATGCGCCTAAGAAGAACGCATACTTCACGATGCTTTCTTGACTGAGTTCGCTGGTGACGATAACCTTCGCATTGGAGAGAAGTTTTTCGTGATTGGCCCGTTCCATAAACCCAAGTCCGTCGATCTGCGGCATGATGATGTCCAACAGAACGATGTTCGGGTTTGTTTTACGTAGCAACTCCAGTCCGTCGATACCGTTGTTTGCGATACCGACGACTTCGATATCGTCAAGTCCGTCTAAATAGTAACGCAAACGATCACACATGACGCAATCGTCGTCAACGATCAATAACCGGATCGGTTTTTCCATTCGACCGCCCCCTTTGTTTGATTTCGTAAAGGAGTAGACACGTCTTACTTCATGGTACGTGAAGCGATGATATCCACGTTCAAACCGCAAACGTTGGCAACGACGACATCTTTATTGTTGACGGGCGCCTTGACGACGACATGGCGCAATTGCTCCATGACGGCACGCATCATCGACTTCGGAATATCCGAAGACGTGATGACCGGCAGGCGTTCGTATTGCGCGCCTTCGATCTTGACGGTCGATGTCAACATGCGGGTCGGATTCGTCAATTCCTTACGGGCATAGACATCCCCGCGCGGACAGGTGTTCCCTGTGACGGATTCGATCGAACCATCCACATCGTTAAAGCCGACGCGCAGATGACAGCTCATCGGGCAAACGATGCATACCATTTCTTTTTCCATTATTGCTCCTCGCTGACTTGGATCAGGATGTTCTTCTTGCATCCGGCCAAGTCTTCTTTTTTCAACACGATGTTTTCCATTTCGGCCGGCGCCATCGCACGTTTCTTCACGGTCTTGATGACTTCGCCGTCTTTGTAGACTTTGACGAAAACGTTCTTGTACGTGCGGGTAACACGGAACATGCATTCGACGGTCGCGCCGATGTTGTCGGGATTGACTTTATGCGGAACGATATAACCGACGCCGATCCCGGCATCCAAATCGATGGTAGATCCGCCTTCGACCAATTCTTTCTTCAAATATCGGGATGCGGCCTTACCGGCTTTGGTCCCTTCCTGCGAAACCCAGTCGACCAAGTCGTGGACATGCAAGACGTTACCGCAGGCGAAGATCCCTTCGACGTTGGTTTGGTAAGATTCGTCGACGATCGGACCTTTGGTACGACGGTGCAACTTGACTTCCGCTTCTTCGCTCAACGCGTTTTCCGGAATCAAACCGACCGAGAACAAGACGGTATCCACATCGAAGACCTTTTCGGTCCCGGCGATCGGTTTCATCTTATCGTCGACTTGTTGGATCGTCACTTGGTTGACCCGTTGCTTGCCTTCGATACGGCTGATCGTATGGCTTAAGAACAGAGGAATATCGAAATCTTCCAAACATTGCTTGATGTTACGCGGTAACCCGTTGGAATACGGCATGATTTCGGCGACACCCATGACTTGGGCGCCTTCCAAGCTCATACGACGGGCCATGATGAGTCCGATGTCTCCGGATCCGAGGATGAAGACCTTACGACCGACCATGTAGCCTTCCATATTCAAATAACGTTGCGCGGTACCGGCGCTCCAAATCCCTGCGGGACGATATCCCGGAACGGCGATCGCACCGCGGGTACGTTCGCGACAGCCCATCGCCAAGATGACCGCTTTGGCTTGGACACGGACGTATCCTTCCGCCGGCGTTACATATTCGACGACTTTCTCATCGCTCAAGTGGGTAACCATCGCGTTGAGTTTGAATTGGATCCCACGATCGTGGATCATGGTGATGAAACGTTCCGCATAGGACGGACCGGACAACTCTTCTTTAAACGTATGTAAACCGAAACCGTTATGGATGCATTGGTTCAAGATTCCGCCAAGCTCTTTGTCACGTTCTAAGATCAAAATATCGGTAACGCCATTGTCATAGGCACTGATGGCGGCCGCCAAACCGGCGCTTCCGCCGCCGATTACTACTAAATCGTACGTTTTCATCGTCCTACCCCTTTGTTCTTTCCAACAGCAAGTGTGAATCATCGCCGTCCAACAAAACATCCAAGGGTGAAACTTTCAACTCGCGGGCCAAGATCGCGACGACCTTCGGTTCGCAGAAGCCGCCCTGGCAACGTCCGGCACCCGGACGGACCCGGCGCTTGACGCCTTTGACGGTGGTGGCACCGCAATTGCGGTGGATGATATCGACGATCTCGCCTTCGCTGATATGTTCGCAACGGCAGATCATCTGGGCGAACTTGGTATCGCTGTTGACGAGTTCCTGCTTCGCATCCATGTCCATACGGTTCATGATGATCCACGGACGACGTTCAATGCGCGGTTCCGTCTTCTTCACGAGGTCGAACTTCTTCGAAATGATTTCGTTTAAGACATATTCGGAAATAGCCGGCGCGCTGGCCAAACCCGGGGATTCGATGCAAGCGACGTTGATGAAACGTTCCGCGTCTTTGGCTTCCTCAATGATGAAATCATTGGTGGATCCGGTCGGACGGAGACCCGCATAGGTGCGGATATTGTCGCCCATCGGAATATTCTTGACGCACTTGCCGACTTCGCGGCGGACATACTCCAAGGCGTCATACGTGTTATCGTTGGCTTCCGGATCGTCGATCGGCTCGGAGTTCGGGCCTAAAAGGACGTTGTGGTGGACAGTCGGGATGACCAAGACCCCTTTGCCTTTTTCGGAAGGTAAAGGATAGATGGTACGCGTGACGATCGTCGGATTCTGTTTGTCTAAAATGAAGTATTCGCCTTTACGCGGGTTGATCTTCCAATCCGTGCAGTCACTGACCATACCGTAGATCTTGTCTGCGTACAAGCCTGCGGCGTTGATGACGAAACGGGATTGGTAAACACCTTTGGTGGTATGGACTTCGTAATGGTCCGCATGTTTGACGATCTTCTCGACCTTGTTGCCTAAGAAGAGTTCGACACCGTTGTTCATGGCATCTTCGATCGCCGCGATACAGGATTCCCACGGTGAAACTAAACCGGTCGTCGGCAGATCCATCGCTTCGACCACGTGATCACTCAAGTTGGGTTCCAAGGCTAACGCTTCGTCATGCGTCAAAAGTCTGCACGGAACCTTGCGATCGATCGCTTGTTTGTGCAACTTATGCAAAGCCGGCAGTTCCTCTTCGGAAACCGCGACGACCATCGCGCCGTTACGCCAGAAATCAACCTTCAATTCCTTACAGAGGTCTTCCCACATTTCGTTGCCGCGAAGGTTCATTTTGAGCTTCATGGTTCCGTCTTTGGGGTCGTGGCCGGAGTGGATCATCGCACTGTTGCCGGAGGTTACCCCGTTTGCGACGTCGTTGTCTTTTTCCAAGATGGCAACACTACATTGATACTTGGATAGATCCCGGGCGATTAACGCGCCGGAGATCCCTGCACCGATGACTAAGAAATCATACATTGTTCTTTCTCCCTTCGAAAAAAAACACTAAAACCCGAACTAAATAGTTTCGATGTCTCAGTGTCCCTGTTCGCAGATTAACTTGTACCTTTAGTTTAATGCAATCGCTTACAATTGTAAAGGTGCTTTTGTCGCTTTCGGTCTGATTTTGTCGCAGATTTCATCTACTTTGTGAATGTATTCTCATTATATGGTGATTCTATCCATGTAAAGTGTGCAAATTATGCACTTTTTCACGATTCAAAGTCGATTTTGACGTTGATTTCCCGTCCGCATCCTTTATTTTCGTTTTACCGAATTTTCGACCTTTTGTCCGGATTTATTCAAAAAGGTCGAATCAAACTTCATTTTTATCATATAATAAATCTAACCCGATTTAGATCATCGTTTGTCCTGGCAAGAAGGAAAGATGCAATGTGAAATCGTTTAAGAAACTCTTCACACTTTTATGGATTAGCCTTCTTTTTTTACCATGGACTTCCATCAAATCAACTTCTTTCCAGATCGATTCTGTTTTGATTGATCGTCTTAACGAACATCTGCTTTCTGTCGAAAATACGAACGTGGATGTGACTCGTGTTTTACCCTTGTTGGATATGGAACTGAATCCGAGTTATTCGCTGCTTTTGTTTAAGGAAGGTTATGCCATTCTTTCAAATGATTCCGCGGTTATTTCCGAGTATGCATTGCGCACTAAGGATATTCCGTATCAGAAATATATCAAGCCGGGGCGGACTTACCTATACGGAGGTCCGGGGAATTATGCGTTTACGGAGAATAATGATCATTATCGCGATGCGATCGACGGGTCATCGATCCTGTTTAATCCATCGGAGAAACTCAAGCAATTAAATCGGACGCTATTAAGCGAAACCAACAAGCGTGCCGCCGTTGAGATCAAGTATGTGCCTTTACGGTGGCGTGGGATCCATGAGTCGTTGTTTCTACGCTACAATCACGGGATATGGATCAATAACGCGCAGAATTATCCCGAAGGCAACGGGATATGCGGACCGATCGCGGTGGCGATCATGATGTCGTATTACCAAGACCATATCGATCGCAACTATGTCCCCAATACCATCCGTACACCGGAATCACGCAGCCCAGGTAATCTGATTTATCTTTTGACCTTACATATCGGAGGGGTTCAATACGGGACGATCGGGTGGATGTTATATTATGGGATCCAAGAGTTTTTGGCCTCGCAGAAGATCGACTTCTACCAACCGAAAATGACCTTGTTGGAAACATGGGACGCGGTGGTAACACAAGTCGACCAAGGACGTCCCATCGCGGTCGGCTTGACCTCGTGGGCGGGAAGTCCGCAGAGTTATGGGAACCATTGGGTCACCGTCTACGCGTATGCGAAAGACGAACGTGAACGTGGCTATTACAAGGCGATCGACAATCACGGAAATTACAAGGCGGTCATCAATACCCGTTGGACCGTTGGAACGTTATGGCTTGAAGAAAACCGTCAGTGATGACGGTTTTTGTTTAGATTACGTTCAATTTCTGCTTCTGCATCCTCATGGTCTGCGAGAACCAAGCATCTTCATGCATGAGTTGTTTGACGGTCCCTTGGTTTTTGACCCGGCCATCCATCAAGATCACCACGGTATCGTCATCCTCCAACAACGTTAATCGATGACTGACGGACAAGATGATCCGTTGATTGGCGATGTTGCGTAGAACCTGATCGATTTCGTTTTCGGTACTTCCGTCCATTCCGGAACTGATTTCGTCCAAGAGTAAGATCGGCGCATCGGTTACGATGGCTCGAGCGATCGCGATGAGCTGTTTTTGACCTTCGGAGAGCGTAAGCTCTCTTTGGATCTGCGCATCCAATCCCTTGGGATGTTCATGCACGAGATCCGCTAACCCGACATCCCCCAACGCTTTCAACACCTCCATATCCGATATTTCATCATCCCCTAAGGTGATTTGTTGGCGCAAGGTACCTTCAACGATGGGAAAGTTCTGATCGACATAACCATAGACGGAGCGACGTAAGCGATCCGGTATCGTGGAAACATCGATTCCGTTGAGTTGGATCTGCCCTTCATCCGGTACGATCAAGCCCAACACGAGTTTCAATAGGGTGCTTTTCCCGACCCCGGTCCGACCCACAAACGTGACGCGTTGTCCGCGTTTAAGTTTCAGTTCAACGTTCTTTAAAACCGGTTGATCCTCTTCGTAAGCGAAGCTGACGTTCTGAAAAGTAAGTTCGTCGACCTGAATTTCTTCATACGTCAACGCTTGGTTCTGGGGGGATTGGGGTTCTTCGCCGAAGAATTCGTCGATGCGATCGATCGCGGCCAAGGCTTGCTGGAGGGATTGAAGTTCGCTTCCGGCACTTTCGATGGGTTCAAAGAGATTGGATACAAGTTCAATCATCGCGGCGATGCTTCCGATTCCGATCGTCACCCACGTCGAATCAATGAGAAAGGATCCCACAAGAACCGAAATCGTCAACGCTCTTACGATCTGGATGGTGGTTGGATAGAGTGAGTCGTAGAGGTTGATGGATTCGTTGGTGCGATAGAGTTGAGTTAATGTGCCTTTAAATCCATTCATACGGCTCTTTTCTTTGCCGTTCGCTTTGATGACCAAGAAGTTTTCCAAGGTCTCGGCGACGTGTTGGGTGAGTTTACCAATCAAATCCCGGCTTTTGCGTTGGGCGTTCTTCATCCGTTTCTGGAATCCAAGTGTGATCAACCCGACGATCGGAATCAGAACCAAGGTGAGGAGTCCGATCCGTTGACTGTATCCGAAAATCGCCAAGGTAATTCCAAAGATCTTCAATAAATCGATCAGCATCGTGACGATTCCACCGGTAAACAAGACATCGACCGCTTCCACATCGTTTAAGATCCGTGATACCGTTTCCCCCGATCCGACCCGCGTGAAGTAGCGGGCATTGATTTGATGGAGTTTACGTAGCGCTTCGCTGCGTAACCGATAGACGATCTTTTGGCCAAGTTGCGTTAATAGGGCGGACTTGAGGAAGTCACTGAGTCCGATCAAAAAGAGTACACCGATAAAAAGCAATCCAAGTTCAAGCAATCCTTTGGGTTGACCGACCATCAAATGAAGATCGATGGCTCGTTGAAGAAGAACGGGTGGGATCAGTCCGCTGATGACGACCAGTAAGCTAAACAGCACCAAACCGATCGTGATCGCGAGATTCTCTTTGAGTGTCGCGATGACGATCTTTTTTACGTTAGTGTTCATCGTCGTCTCCTTCCTGGAGTTCGACGATCGCACGATAGCGATCACTTTGCTTCAAGAGTTCTTCGTGGGTCCCAACCACCGTTTCTTCCGGATCTAGGTAGAGTACTTTGTCGGACTCCCCAAAGGTGTTGGCACGTTGACTTACCCGAATCAAAACGCTCTTTGGAACATGTTTTTGGATCGATTCGATGATCTTACGTTCGGTCATTAGATCGACACTGGCAAAGGGATCATCTAAAAGTAAGATGCTTCGTTGGCTGTAGAGGGTACGAGCCAACGCGATGCGTGCTTTCTGTCCCCCGCTAAACCGTGAACCCATACTTCCGGCTAAAGTATCTTCTTTCTGACCCATCGCATTGATTTCGTTATCCAGTTGGACAATCCGTAGCACATCTTCAACATTCCCTTCGTTTTCCCACGTGATGTTGTCACTGAGGCTTTCTCCGAAGAGTTTGGGGGATTGGGGCAAATAAGCGATCCATGATGAACGTTCTTCATCACTCAAATCTCTTAGTTCTTTTCCATTGATCATGATTTTCCCTTGATAGTCCATCACGCCGGTAAGTACTTTGAGTAAACTGCTTTTCCCACTGGCGATGGGTCCGGTAATGACCATTGTTTCCCCTGAAGATAAGGTAAAGTTCAGATCTTGAAAGATCTCTTTCTTGTCGTAACCAAAGGTTAATCGAGATACTTCGATGGTAATATTCTCCTCGATTTTCCCTTCAACTTCCTCAAATTCGACATAAGGTTTTAGATATCCTTTGATCCTCTCCCACGATACCGACGATTTTTGTACACTGTTAAAAAGTTTCGCGGCTTTTGAGGATTTTAGACTCAATGCGGTAAAGATGGAAACATAGGCGCTAAAGGTTCCGACCGTCCAGAGTCCATCCGTTACTTTCTGCCCGCCCAACACAAAGACGAAAACGATCCCACTCATCGCAATCGCGTTGTACAACGGTTGCATCGAATTCTCCAACACGTTCGCTCTAACCGCTTTACTTCGTAACGATTCCAATTCTTTCGCGTAATTCCGTTCCACGATCGGATCGACCGAGGAGATCCGATAGAGTAAAGCATGGTCGCATACTTCCAGTGTCAGCGAGGTAACATTCGCGGTTTGTTTCCGATACGCACTCGATGTTTTAACGATTACCGTTTTCAATTTCTCCGCAATCCCCATCGCGACTGGTACGAACGCGACCGATAGTAAAGTGATCCAAAGATCATAACGAAACATCGTAATGACATAGGCGATCATCAACACACCCGTATCAAACAATTCGGTGGTGAACTTCCGCATCCCTTCGACACATGCCTGCGCATCCCCAATGACCCGACTTAACAAATTCCCTGTATCCATATTATTTTCGTTATATTTTTGATTCAATACCCCGTTATAGAGATGGGCACGCATCGAAGCAAGTGTACGATTTGCGAACCTTCGGATATAGAACCGTTTAACATAACGCAATGCTTGGATCATCAATATCACCAACAAAAATCTCAGTATCCCCTTCCAAATCATCGCCGGTCCCGACGATATCACAAGCAAATCGATCAATTTCCCCAACTCAATCGATCCATAGACCGCTAAGATATTAAACGCCAACCCAAAAACAACGATCAAACTGACCGTCAGGGGTTGGTGTTTCCAATAAGAAATCATCTTATCGGGTTGTTTATAGATCTGTATCTCCACGTTTTTCATCATCGATACCCTCTTCGATTTAATCATAGGCCATGTATCGAATTTATGTCAAATTGGCACATTCTTGAATCAAATATTTATATTTATTTCTTTAGTCAGCAAGTTCAAGTACACGCAAAATTTCATTGGCAATTAGTGTAATTATTGGAATTGACACAGAGTTTCCAGCTTGTTTAAAAATATGGCAATCAGAAAGTACTCTCCCATTTTCAAGTTTGGGAATGTGAAATCCATTATTTACAGGGAAGCCTTGAAGCTTTAGCGCCTCAATCGGTGTAATTTTCCTAATTCCATGTTCGGTCATAATTAATGGAACATTATGCCCTCCCATCCCCATGTTTGCCGTCAAAGAAGGACATACATTCTTCATGTTTTTTCTAACGTACTGCCCTCTTCTTAACTGATAAAACTGATATTTCTCATTAATTGTCTCATCTAGATTTACCCTTAATTTATTCGAGTTTCCAGAAGTACTAATATCTTGAGGAAATGGTTGAAAATAATGGGGAAACTTTTCTTTTGTATAATAATATCTTGGATCAACTTCTTCTTCAAAATCAATTATGTGATTGATTGATTTGACTAGATCGTCCTTACTTCTATCTCTTGAATATTTCTCTAGATTATCGAAAAGCGAGAATTCATGAAAGTCTCTACTCTCTCTAAAGCATACTATGTAGATCCTTTCGCGATTTTGCGGAAGGTCAGAGTACAACATTGTATTAACAACATGCTCTTTCACTTTATATCCTAGAAGTTCAATTTGACTTCTAATGATTCGATATGTATTACCGTTGTCATGTGACATTAAGTTTTTCACGTTCTCAAGAAATAAAATCCTCGGCTTCTCAAATTTTTCTTCTAAAAGTTTAACTAGATCGATAATACTCCAAAAGAGATTACCTCTCTCATCATCAAAACCCTTCATCTCTCCAGCAATACTAAAAGCTTGACATGGAAACCCCCCTGCCAGAACATCAATTTTATCCCCCAAAATTGAACTTCTTAGTTCAGAATATCTTTCAATTTCACTTTGCTTCTCGTTTAGATCTAGATGTAAAATTTTATTGATATCTCCTTCAAGAAGTTTGTGACTAAAGTTAGCTCGATAAGTATAACATGCATATTTATCTATCTCATTTGCCCAAGCTATTTGGAAGCAGCTTCTATCAGTTCTTGCAAATTGAAAACCAAGACAAACCCCCCCAATCCCAGCAAATAAACTTCCGACTTTGTATTTCATTGACATTCTCCTTTAGAAACCACATTCTTCATTCTACTAGAATCTTTTGGTCTATCAAAGGTTATTTCGCTTTCTCAGTCGTAATATTTCCGAGACAACTACTTCTGAGCACAATTCGACATTACTTATTATATCCTTACCCCAAAACCTAAGTACTACATAACCCATTGTCTTAAGTTCTTGGTCAACAGCAGTATCTCTATCAATATTTGACTTGATCTTCTTCTTCCAGTATTCTGCATTTTTTGTTTCTATGAATGAGTTCAAGTCGAATTCTTTTCCGTGCCAAAATTCACTATCGCAGAAGACAGCAATTTTCTCTTTTATAAATACTATATCTGGTTTCCCAGGTAACTCTTTAAAATTCTTCCTATATCTTAGCCCTTTATGCCACAAGTTTTTTCTTAACTTTAGTTCTATAGATGTATCTTTTGATTTTATCAACTTCATAGTTTTTCTTCGTTGCTCAACTGACATATCATCCATATACTTTACCAATAAATACTAATCTATTCATATATAAACCCTTCTGCTTTAGCGATCTCCAAAAACTCATATAGCTTTCTACACTGATAGGAATTTGGTTGCTTAAGAGGTATCCTTTTTGCAACTTTTATTGCTTCTTCGAAGTCTGGAGATCCAATTCTTTTTGCGACCGTAAAATTGTGTAGCTTTACCCAGAAGTCAGAACCTTTCGTCAATGCATCAGCGAGAATCTCTACTTCTGTTTCCAACTTCTGATCTGAAATTGCATCTTTAGCCTCCGACGTAATTTCTTGTTTTGACTTTAAAAATTTCCCCAATGTTGTAGGAATATCATAATCAACTTGTTTTACTCTTGACCAACATTTTTCAAGTTTACACCATTGCGTTACATTAATTACTTCTCTGTCGCTGGAAGTAATTGACTCAAAAACGTATTTTGTAATTTTTGTCAATTCAGAACTTACTTCACTTGGTACTTTTTGAATATTCCAAATCATCATTAAATCAAACTCAAACGTTGCGTATTGATGTCTAAGTTTCTCACTAAATAATGCCAATGAATATGCGGCAATGTTCGCACGATAGCCCATTTCGTACCATGGCTGTTTAGGAATAATACTTTCTAAATGTTTAAAAAGAATCAATAAGGAAATGGATTCCCTATAGTATTTCTCGTTAAATATGTCTGGATTCTTAATCCAATCCGAATCAATTAACTCTGCGAATTTAACAAAATTAGTTTGTGCCCCCCTACTAACGAAATGTGGCAAACCCCTCCAACAATTTCTGACTTTAGCCAAATCCGTTTTGGGTACTAGCTGTGATTTCGGATTTTGTATTAAATATTTATCTTTTTCTGCCTTTGATAATTTCATCTGCTCTTGATTGTATTGCCCCCTTGCTCTTTCATAGAACCAACGGGTTAAATATTGATTACCATCAATTGCTGGTGCAAAAATTCTTCGGGAAAACCCCTCAATTCGAACATGAAATGGATGCGATGAAAAGAAGTCTACTTCACTTACTTTGTTTTGACTATTTGATGACCTGGAAATCGTTTTGATCAACTCTTGATTTCTTTCAGAATTTTCAAGAAGAACAGTGAGCTTCATTTGAACTGAAATCTTCTCAAGTGATGCTTTATCCTTAAAACGAGCTCTTGAGAGTGATGCTGTTGTTTGACCTCCATTAATTATTTGAAATGAAGTAATTTTATTAATTTTTGAATTATCTTCTGAGAACTCAACTGATGATGCAACCGTAGAAATTCCATTATTATATGCAAAGAACATTTCTGGCTCACTCAAAATTGTTTTCCTAATATCTTTGTTTACTGCCACTTTTGTCGATAGAAAGGATCTTACATTTCCTTCGAGTAACTGACTTCCATATTTATCATAAATCTCTGCAAGCACGACTCCAGGTAAAACACATAAATAACTTTGATACTGTGTAGTGTGCATGTTGCTTGCCTTAATGTATGGTAAACCATTAGGCAAATAGTCACGTAAATCAATCTCAATAATCTCGGAATCTGTAGACGCAACATTCATTAGTCTTGGTATGTCCCAAATTTGATTCTCTATTGGAATATCTGCAATAATGCCATCCTCTATTGTTTGAATACGATTGCTCATAATGTTACTAGTAAACAAAACAAGTCTAAACTTCGTAATTACTTTGAAATACTGCTTTATCAATTGGACTAAATCAAAAGCGGAGTTTCCAATATCAATTTTGTTCTTCATTCTTCCAAAGATAATTTCCTCAAGCAAATACTTCAATTTATCGAGTTGCTGAATTGCATCTGTTCTAGTTATTGTCACAACTTCATCCTGTGAAAAATCGACAATAAATAAGGTGAGCGAGGAATCAATATCATTATAACTATATCCATCTACTCGAATTCTTCGATTGTTCTTCCCAGTTCCCAAATAAAAACATGGTACAAAATCTTGTATCAATCCTGCTTCAATTAAATAATTAGAAGCAATGGTTGCAAATGTGGCAGATGATCCTTCACCAGAAACAGAGCTACTTGAGATAGTGTCTTGAATGAGTTCAGTTCTGAATTCATTTACATCCATAGTTGATCTCCTTCAACCAGGTAGCTAATGATAGCTGAAAGACTTAATGTATAGGTTGCATTAATAATCTGATGAGCTACCTCACTTCTTCTCAAACGTGGAAATTCTTCATTAACCTCATACGAAACTCCATTGTCGATCCTAAACATATATTTTCTGTATTCATCATCATCAAAATATCCACACAAGAGTAGTTTGTTTTCAAAGATACTTAGTGAATACTGATCTGCAAAAAGTAAAGATCTGACACTATTTACTATGTCAACTAGACAAAACCCTTTTTGATCTTCAAGAGATGTTTTCTCGATTGAATATACAACAAGATATCCTTTTTCACTTGTATCTAGCTGTTCAATTGAAGAGACTTTGATTGTGTCACTTGAATATGACTTTGTTTTTATTTCTGCCCAACTTTTACTTAATAAAAAATCTCTATCGGATGCGTCTGGACCCATCCACGATCGAACTGCCTCAATAGCAGGTTTTAATGATAGTAATTTCGACAAGAAAGTCAATTCACCAATCAAACCTCTTTGCGCACTAATTGATAGAATCCCAGTTTTACCATTTTCAAGAAGAGATTGCCACCTCAAATATCTATTCAAGATTTGATCTGCAGCTTTATTTGATGAGTTTCTTGTAGATTCTATCATATCCCAACAGAAGAAAGTGAATACATCAATATTGGATTTGTTTATTAACCTAAAACTCAACACCCAATTATCTGGGCTTTTTTCGTTATTTTGAACTATGATAGATTTTGATGATTTGATTTCAGGAAAATGTTTAGTGTTAATTATAAGCATGCACTTCTCACGATTTTGCTCATATCCAATATAAATATTAAGAGGATGGCATTCATCAATTCTCACATAAGCACTTGGATGATATGAGATTTCGTCCCATTTTTTCCTAAAATTATCAATTGTCAATGTCATTTAACTCATCCTCCCCAAGATAGAATCCTTCCCAGTTTTTTACTTCATTAACATTTACCACATAGTTTAGTGTTTTTACTTCTCTTCCGGTACTCGGAAACCCAAGTGCAATTGCATATAAGTAATCTTTTATTCTAGTTGATTCATCATCATCAATCCATTTCAAACAATGCAAGAACAATATCGGATTTCTATTTGGAATAAGGTATAACGTGTCTGATTGGCTATACTTCTTTTTGTCTCCCTTTAGTGATGACAGTATTTCTTTTATTTGATCTTCACTCAGCCCAATTTTAGTTAAACCACCAGACCCAACACGTACTTTTGACCCACCAACTCTAATTATATTCCCATCATTAGTAGCTCTTCTTTCTTGTGGATGAATACTTACTTTTTCTTCTCCAACCTCAAACTCTAATAGATCATTTGACTCACCTTGTGGCAAAGCTACATCCCAATTATCCAGCCCTGAGTTAATCTCGATGTAATCAGCTAATGCGGATGATTGAAAAGCCAGATGCCAAGGGTGACTTTCAAAATTTCTTACTAAATTCGCAATGTGGTTTTTCTGCACATTTCTCCATATTCTAGTTTTACCTGAAAATTCGTGGGAATCACTTATTTCATCCAAAGATCTTAAAAATGATCTGAATACTTTTTCATTCTCCTCCAGTGTTCTTGTATCTGATTTTAATCTAGGTGTTTCTACAACTCTTCCAGATACTTCAACAGGAATAGTAATTTGAGTCCCTAATCTCATTTTGTTTCTTGCTGTAACAATCAATGAATTTGGATCTTGTCGTACCTTAAGGCCGAATTGCTCTGGTGTAAGATTTAAAGATCGCATTCTTTCTAATTCTACCTTGAGTTCGTTTGTTGCATCAGTAATAAGACTAAACCAACCCACAGCTTCCTCTGCCATCCAAACCTTGAATAAATCTTCATAATTAGTTCTGTATCCAAACCAACGTCCCATTTGAAGCAAAGTGTCATACATTTTTGAGTTCCTATAAAAATAGCTAACACAAAGACCTTCAAGTGTAAGACCACGAGATAAACTATTTCCTCCAATAGCAATTACACGAAGTCCGTTTTCCGAAATTGAATAATTTAATGTGGCAGCACCTGATCTTTGATTTATTACCCTAATTTCAATTGGCTGAATTGATTTATTTAAGTACTCAGATAAGGCGACTCCCCATTCAATTTCTGCTAGATTCTTGAATGCATACTTATCCCATACTTCTTCAAGGTATCTGATTGATCTTATTTTGCGCCATTGGTCCTGTTCACATTTGCAATATGATTTTACATCTTGCTTTAATTGAAACAACCAAATTTCCAGAATTTCGGATATTTTCTCATGAATATCAGTAAATCTAGAAATATTTATAAGCATAGAACGATGAGAATTTAAATCTCCCCTTAAATCCCTTGTGAGATTGCATAGTAAGAAATATGAAGTAGCCTCATATAAACTATCTGGTAAGCATATCAAATTAAAATCTTTTTTATGTTTAAATGGTAGAATATTTTCCATTTCTGAGTTCATGATATTGACGATTGATGAAGAGAATTTCCCATCAGTTTTTTCCATATTAACATCAGAATATCCCGAGCCAAATAGTGAGTCTGGTCCTATATAATTTGTTGGTAATGGGAGTACATAAATAAAATCTCTTGGAAACAAATCATCAATCTTTCCTTCCTTAGTTTCTGGATCGATAAAAATATTCGCATAAGGTGTGGCAGTAATTCCCAAATATGAAGTTTTGGTAAAGCTAGCAAGGATGTTTCTGATTGCATCATTTATTGCAGTCGGGTCTTGATCATCTCTATTTGTATTAATCGATGCATTATCCGCTTCATCATCAATTAATAACAAAGGTAAATCGATCTTATTTGCTAAGTCGGCATTATTTGAAACTAGCCAATTGTATAGATTATTTAGAATTCCTTTATTTTTCTTAACTACGAAAATCGAAGCTTCATTTATATTTCGCAAAGTAAGGTCATTACTTCTCACAATATTGGCATTGAAGTCTGTACTAACCGTAGTAAAACAAGCAATCCGTTTTTTGTTATCATAGGGCGGTATCTTACCAACCCCGTAAGGAAGATTCTTAATCTCTGCTACAGCACTTGGATCAAGTAAAAATTTACTTTGTCTTCCGGCAAACTCAGCATCTAGTCTTTCTTGCGTTTGAACTCTCAGGTTCTCCATAAGTCCCGCCAAAATAATTATAACCTTGTAACCACAATCTGCAGCTTTATTACATATAGCAGTATAGTTTGCTGTTTTCCCAGATTGAACGTCACCTAAAAGCAGGCCTCTTCTTTGAAAGTTGCCCTGTTTAGTAGGATCACCAAGTAAATCCATAATCTCATCTGTAACTTTATTAAGTTGTGAAACAATCCTTGGGTTCCATCCCTTTATTGTAGAAAGATACTTACTATATCTTCCCCAGTAAAACATGTCTAGATCTGCTTTTTTTGTTGGATACCATGATCTGTGCTCTGAATCATCTTTAAAAATATACATCCCATTATCAATTAATACAAGTGAAGTTGATGTTATCTGCCGTAATAGATGTTCGAACTCATCATCTGAAACTGGAAAGAAATCTACCATTTTATTCCTTATTGCATTTGAGATATCCGTAACTTGCTCAATAGTTGGCGGTGTATTCGGAAACTTTGTCGATAATGTAACATTAATAACGTCAATTAATCCGGTCTTGTCACTCATTTATTTTCCCCGCTTTATATTTCTCGACTATTTCATCATAGTAGTCTGAAAATGGTTCTATAAGAAGAATAGAGTTTATGAATGCTTCAATATTGTATGGTTTTGTTTCTTCGATGATTCTTTCAAGCATATCAAACACATCTTCGATAGATTTCTCTGATTCAATCACTAAATCATTATCATTTGACATATCAACGAAAATTTGATTAATTGGTAAACATGTTTCAATGTGAGTTAAGAAACTATTAATTTCAACTTTCGAAATGCAATATTTATCGCAAAGCCTTGAAACAAATGAGTGATCTCGATTCAAAACATATGCAACACTCTTTTCTCGAGTAACTATTCGATTCCAAATATGCACACATTTCTCTCGAGTTTCAGCTTTCCCTCTTACGGTAAATGCTCGTTTACCTTTTTCGGCTATTTTTTCAATGATTTTGGAGAGGTTTTTCCGAACATCTTCAGGAGGAATTGCAGTTGATTTCTTAATATCAAGTGTCCATAAATGATCGAGCGAATTTGGAATATCTATTACAACACGTGCTAATTTTGTTAGATCATGTTTTGGTAGCATTCTAAACCATGTACCCCAGACCAGTAATCTCTTGTTTCGATAAATATAGAATCCTTGATTACTTCTTAGGCCATCTTTACCTCCTAGTGCTTTTATTTCAGAAGGAGTCATATTAGAAATATGCGGGAGAAGATATGGCCTAACTGAGACAATAGATCCATCAATTCTTAGGTTTTCTTCGTCCATAAGTAAAGCACTTCTCCCTTCAAGAAATGGATCACTTGCTGAAATTGGAACTCCATTTGAACAAATGCATATCTTTTTGATTGATTGTTCTCCAGTCAGATATCGATGAAATACTAATGAAAGGTGATCATTTACTGAATTCATAATCGAACTAAATCTCAATCTAAAATTCGCATCACCAATCATTAACTTATCAAGTTTCTTCCAAACAACTAATGTTCCTGTGTCGAGTTTCGAGAAATCTTTGTATCCAGGTAGCTGAGACATTTCAAGCTGAGTCAAGTCGATTAGGTTCCATTGATCAACTTCGCGAATATAATCTAGATCCCACCTTCGACCAAACAACATGTTGTTTTTTTTACTTATTACGTTCAGTTGTCTACATTGAGATAAAGAAGCAGTTTTTAAACCAAGTCCATACCTACCAAGATCTTTGTCTGTTCTGTTTTCAAATGGACTTTTACTTCCATACTGCATTGCATTATTTAATTCGGCATCATTCATTCCGCATCCATTATCAAAAATATATAGGTATGGATCATCATCTGGGAAAAATCCAATATCTATTTTACTTGAGTTTGCAGAAATACTGTTATCTATAATGTCTGCTATTGCAGCTTCAAGAGAGTATCCAATTGAACGTGTTGACTCCATTAAAATTGATGCATTTGGAGGTAAATTTATTACATTCATTTTTGACTACTGAACTCTTGTGCAAATTTGCTAAGTAAGAAAATCGCTGTCTCTTG
Organism: uncultured Erysipelotrichaceae bacterium; assembly: GCA_964526155.1. Lineage (GTDB taxonomy): Bacteria > Bacillota_I > Bacilli_A > Erysipelotrichales > Erysipelotrichaceae > GWE2-51-13. The sequence goes on from CAZGLV010000001.1 coordinate 83,297, forward strand.
ATCAATTTGGATTACTTGACTACATCTCTTTCCAGTTTTTCTGCTTTTTCGCCCATAAGTATCAATTTGAAGGAACCTTCTACCGTTTTCTTGAAAAAATGTGTATGAACCCTCGATTACTTCATGAATTCGTTTCTTCTCTTTGTCCAATCTTGATAAAGAGTCAACTGTAATTTGCGCCATCTTGATCCCCCTTTAGTTTTTTTAAGTACTTGCTATCTTGGATTATTTTCGAGACTTATTATAGTAAATTCTGTAGATATGCATCGTCTATTATTAGTTTAGACCGAAAAAAAGCATGAAACAAGATCTTGAAGAAGTTATTTCATGCAATGTACAATAATTCTCTACTTTGCTGACGATCGGTGTAGGAAATTCTGTATATTCCCAGGCATTTGGTACTTCGATTCTTTTGTCTTTTTCTCCAATCCTCCAATAACTCTCAAAATCCCTTCCTTCAACATCTCCCGTGGCGGTTCATTGTAATCTTTCCCTTGATAGGTAAACACCCGGCACAAAGTCGTACAACCACAGATGTCTCCGCAGGATTCGCAGATGTTCTCTTTGATGTCTCCGAGAATATCGATGCCATCGACACGGATGGTCGGTGAACTAAGGAAATGATACTGGAAAGCTTTTTCGGTGGAATCGATCTTGGTCTTCTTTAAGGCAAGATGGATTCCCTTTTCTTTGAGGATTGGGTTGAGTTCGTTGCGTACTTCTTCCAGGATTTGGTCGGTCCCCATGCATCGTTCGCAAGTGGAGAGGTCGAGGTAAAGGAAATCAATAACGATTGTTTTCATAATGTACCTCCGGGGTTTTTGTTTTAAGTATCTTGTTAGGAATCGTGATCGCGAAGCGACAGAGCGTGGAACCGGAAAGAACGGATTCCAGAACGTCGATTTCCAGTTCTTCCTCAAAGAGAACTTCGTAAAGGGCTTTGGTGAAGCCTGTGCTACAGTAGCACCAATCCTTATCCACCTGGGTCGGACCGTGTTTGAGTTCCGCCCGTACGAAGGGACAATGGCAGGCATAGTAGCGTTTAAGAATCGGATCGTAGGTCTTGAGGAAGTTGATGGTATCGTAAGGGATCTTGGCGGTATAGAGTTTATTTCCAACGCGTGTGGCAGACATGATCTCCGGATTCCGTCTCACAAAGTTCACCACATCTTGATTGATTTCTTGTTCGAACCAGATGATGTTGGTATCCGCGTGTTTCTGTAATGTGTCGATTCCTCGTTGGTTCAGTCCGACAAGGTAGTCATCCAGAGAGTCGGTTTGATCGAAGATTTCCTTTTCGGTTTGTAAGGCTTCCTTTGGGATCTGATGGTTGTTATGAGCTAGTGATTTTCGTACTTGCCCTCGATCCATCGCATCTAAGAGCTTTTCCATCACTTCTCGGGTATAGGGAGGGTAACGTTCGATATCGCTGCCAAACGGCGGTTCTTGAAGGTTTGCGAAGACTTGGGATTGAACGTTTGGATGGATGTGCTGCTTGATTTGATCCATCACTTCCAAACTCCCAAATAAGGTCGTGAAGTAGATGTATAGATCATGTTGTTGGGTGAAATGGAAATAACGCGCCATATTGCGAAATCGCGGAAGCTCTGCTCGATTTGTTTCCATCAAGGTATCTAAGTAGCTTCGTAGTAAAGGTACATCCATCGTATCCAAGGTGGATCCTTTGTGATGGATAAAGGTTTCCAGCTCTTCCACATCCAAGAGGATCGCTTGGACTTCGTCCTGCGATCTTCCTTTGGAAGTTAGATAATTTGAAAATAATTCCTTCTTCACGGTCATCACTCCTTGAGGATATGTATCGCTTCGGAGTTGAACTCGAGTGTCTCCATCGCATTAAACTCCATAAACCGTTTGAGTGTTTTCTTCAGTTCATTTTGAAACTTCATGGTCACCCGAATCGTAGGTTCGACCCACAACCCTTTCACAACGAGCGTCTTGGTCTTTTTATTGTTTACGGCTTCAATGCGCGCAACCAATCGATCGCCCCAAAGTACCGGTAAACAATAATACCCATACTTCCGTTTGCTTTCCGGAACATAGATTTCCCACGTGTACTCAAATCCAAAGAGAAACTTGATCAACTTACGATCCCACAGCATATTATCAAGCGGTGCCAAGAATTCCATTCGTAAAGGTATCTTCTCTAACTGGATCGACTCATTGAGTAAAGGTAGATCTTGGGTCAAGAGATAGAAAGGTTCGGTTCTTCCTTCAATGTGAAACTTCTCCAGTTTCCCTTCTTTCACGAGTTCATGGAAAGCTTGGGTACGCTGACTCGCACTCATCTCAATATAGATAAACGCATCCGAAGGCTTGTTCCAAAGGAAACCGACCGAACCGATTCTGCGTAGGATCCGCCACTTAATAAAGTCCAGATCATTCTCAAAGGGATCTTCCGCCTCAAGCACTTCTTTCGGTATGTACTTCTCGGATACATCGTAATACTTCATCGTATTCTTACGATGGTGGATGATGAGATCGCCATCGAAATACATAGATTCAAGGGCGGCCCGACTGAGTTTAGTCGCGCTCCAATACCAATCGACTTTCGCCGTATGTTCCAAGTCGCGTGAACATATCGGGCCGGTGGTCAGGATTTGATGGTGGATGGATGAACGGACTTCACTGATTTCGACTTGGCTACGTCCATACAAACGATGACGTTGACGAATCCGATGGAAATATACCCAATCCTCAATCGGAAAGATCGACATGACTTTATCGTAATAATCGACCAATTTACGTTCTTGATAAAGGAGATCTTCCAAGTCCTGTTTCTTAAATTTATCGACACGAGATTGTAAAACCAACTGAGCGTTTTTACCACAGACATCGATTGGATCGTACTGTAGGCATCCGACTTGGTGGATGTAGTTTAGGATACCTTCTTTTCCTTTGAATCGTTTGCTTCCGATCAACCCTTGTTTGCGTAACAGAAATCTTCGTGCTTGTTCTTTGGTTATAGTTTCCATGCGTTTCTCGCTTGCTTCTGATATCATCATACCCTCATGGTTAAACTTGTCAACCTATGGAAAAGAACGCTTTGCGACGTTCCGTTTTGTATAATCATCCAAACCATCGACGAATGTTTTGTTTGCATAAAAAGAAGACAAGCAAAAGTCTATAGGGGGAATTATCCTTGTCCTCAATTCGATTAGAACGATTTCGAATTTTAAATAAATAGATTCTACATACATATTTACGATTCTATAACTAATCAAAAATGAACCGAATCAATCTTTTCCGATACACTTGAATCATCGGTTCAGTTACGAAGTTTTTTCTCCACAGAGAAAAAAGTACATCATTTTCATAAGTTTTTTCTCCACAGAGAAAAAACTTTTCTATTTTGATATTATCAATTGCCATCAATTGTGAGAATCGTGGACAAAGTCATCAATTATAAAAGTAAAAGAACGTCATGACGTTCTTTCTGTGCTCATATCGCCCCCCAGCGATCCCCAACCCTTTGCACGCTTTTACCGTACAACGGATTAAAAATCATGTAAAGAGCGATTTTTGAATATTTGGATTGCTGTCCACATCTTTGTACAGAACTTAACTCTCGATGACATCCTTGAGATCCTCTTCCTTGATGCGGTGTTTCCCAAGAAGATAGAAGATCGGAACCGTAATACAAAAGTAAAGGAAGGTATTCAGGATTCGACGCACCGGTTCCATCGGAACAGTCAGATTCAACGCGATCGGTGCCAACACCAACATTCCGATGGCCGCGCCTTTGGCTCGGATCGTCTTGATTAACAACTTTCCGGTTGCCTTATAGACGACACCATTGGCTCTGTCTTTGATTTTGGAGAACCCGATGCGGAACATAAACAACTTCTGTTGATCCGTCATTTCGGTTCCTTTATGATGACATCTTTTAGGTCGGACTCCAAAATAAAGAGTTTCGCAAACCAACGGAAGATGAAAATCATCAGAACGAAGTAGCCAAACACCGCCAGTAATTGTAGTTCCAAACTGGGTATATAATTCCCAAAAAGGATGGCCGGATTGATAACGACAAGCGCCAAACCGTAGATGTTAAGTCTCCCGACTTTCTTGTCAAGCAACCCACTCGCAACGTAAGTCTTCCCGGTCGATTTGTCTTTGAACTGTTTGAATCCCATTCTGAATTTCTTTAAGAGTTGTTGATTATCCATGGTCCCTCGGTCGGGCTTGAACGATAGCAAGCCGTTTCAGTCAGTCGTTGATACGAGTATCAACGCACTGTTTCTTGAATCAAATTATCGCTTATATCACGGCGTAACGCAAGAGCGTCAATTCTGTGTTGAAGAATACCTAGAAACTGAAAACTATCCTAAACGTTCAATATACATCCTAAGGATTGCCTTTATTCTAATAGAATCATGTTGCTGGATAATAGAATATTCGGTTTTGAGCACTTTGCTGTGGAAATAACCCGAGTTATCAACGAAGCAAGGAACTGTTTGATCTTTGGTTTGGAGGATCAATCCGTAGAAGTGGTCAAAATAAAAAGATCGATTCAAGACATGAATACTGTCGAAAAGTTTACTAAAATCTGTATCTTAGTTCGTGCCTGATTTGGAACGAAATACTAGGCAAATTTGCACAATGGGGGTATTATTTCCCGGGAAATTGCATATAAAAACCGAACCGGTATGTGCCTAAATCAAGGGATAAGCGAGCTTTCGGTTCGGTAATAATTCTCTTGAAAATCAACCAAAATCAAAGGATCCATAAAACTAAAAGTAAAGGTTAACTAAATGGAAAAATCTGGATAGGTTATAAAGATTACAATAACGAATTAACCAACAACTTTGATCTCTTGATCTATACATCTAGGAAAAGAGAGTTAACTTTCCTTATGTCTAATAGAATTCAACAGGGTTCAATTCAACATAAAGCTTAATTCGGATCTTTTAGGTCAATTTCAGCTGAAGTAGCTTCTCGTTCTGCGGGTTTTGGGATCGGTGGATTGCGTCGTTCAAAATACCAGAAGCTTCCACCGAACCGGGCCGCGACTTCAATGGCGTACTCCGTCGTTTGGTTCAGCTTATCCAATGTAATCCGATCGACGATCGCAAGTATGACGATGTAGGTGTGGTCCGCTCCGAACTGGAGAATCTGCGATTCGGTGGCCGGGCCTTCCAAGGTCGCTTGGATGTTAGGACGTGAGGATAGATGATCCAGACAGGCTTGGGCTTGATCATGGGTCTCAAACGCAAGGATATAGTGTTGCAAATGCGGAATGCTTAAGTCGATGTTCTCCTCCATCATTTCACGATAAGCGCCAGCGTTGCGGAGATGCGACTCTTCGATCAGGCTAGGGTTAAGTTGATCGAAATAGATCTGCCAATCCGGATCATGGATGGATTCCATCCTGCCCAACTCGAAATTAAACTCCAACAAGAATCGTTCAAACTTCTTTCGAAACGTTACACCGTTCTGCGCGTAGAAGTACGCACGGAAACGTTTGGGGTAGGTACAATAATCCCCTCCGACATAAAGACCGTTGTTGGCAAGTGCGAAACGATTGAGTTCCGGGGTAAGGTCTGAGAACCGAACCTGCATTTCCTCTTCATCTTGGTTGGGATAATCCAAGGTCCAAATCAAACAGTCTTGGCAATCCGCCAACGGTAGATAGTGGCGAATCGATAAATCAACGCCGTGGATCACGTGGCTGCGTAAGAGGAAGTTCAGATCGACCCGGTAGGGATTGAGCCAGAGGTTCACCCCTTCCATCAACAGTTTGACTTCAAACGCAAGCAGCACCAGACCGCCTACGACCGTCATTAGCGGGAAGGTCGGATAGATTTCGACGAGATATCCAAACGCAACGATATCAATCAGAGCGAGGCCCCAAACGACGCTGGAGACGACCAGACCAATCTTGATTCCAAGCAGAAACAAGGCGAAGCATCCGGCAAACGCTCCCAGAAGCAATGCGAGGATCATCGGTGTCAGTTCGGTTAGATCCAACATTAAGAAGAGAATGATGAGGATGAAGATCGCGAAAATCGCCAAGATGCGAAAGGTCCCTTCGATCGGACGATTTGTCCATCCGACGGTTTTGATGTGTTCGGGATGGCGTTGGATTCGTTTGAAGAAACGCTTCTCATGATAGACTTCCTCGTAGATATGGACATCGCGACTTGGATCTCCCAACACCAGTTTACGTTTGAAATCCATCGTGTTGAACTTGTTTGTCAGATGCACCGATAAGAACGATGTCAGGATAATCAGGAAGGGTTGGAGGTTTGCCATCGGTTGCGGAAACAAAGCGACGAGAAACCAAAATCCGGTTAGAATAAGAAACATGATTTGAACCAAAACAAGGATGCCCGCCATACGGGCAAGTCCGTAACGAAGTTGAAGCAACCATGTCAGCGTAACGATGCCAAGTAAACCGAGATAGAAAAAACCGATGAATTTTGCGTCCGAAGGAAGGAAGAGCCAAAGAAGCAATATGAAAACCATATTGAAGCCGAAGGCGAAAAGCGTGACTTGTCTTGGTTTTTGTTTGATCAAACTGAACATTGAATGCATGCGTTTCCCTCATCAATCTGAGATAAGCGTATCGGAAAAGTAGGGGCTTGTAAAGCGAGGAGATAACACGAAAGACAAATCGACACAAAAAAGGCACGGAGGTTATCCGTGCCATACGATTGATTGTTGACTAAACTAAGAACATAACCAACTGCGGCATGAACGTAATGATTAAGGTCGCTACGATCATCGCCACGATAAAGGGAATGACAGCCTTCGATAACTTGGGTATCGAAGTATTCGCAACCGCGGAGGCGGTAAACAAACACACCCCGAATGGCGGTGTAACCAGTCCGACGGCCGTATTTACCGTAACGATAATCCCGAAATGAACGGGATCGACGCCCAAGGCGGTAACTAACGGAAGGAAAATCGGGACTGCGATCAATAAGATCGCGCCGGTTTCCATAAACGTTCCCGCAATCAACAGAACGAAGTTGATAAACAAGAGCGTGGCAACAGTGCCCATATTCATGCCCAAGAATCCGTTGAGGATCATTTGGGGAATCTTGGCATAGGCCATGACCCAGGCGAACAACATCGCATTCGCAATGATGAACATGATCTTGGCTGCGCCGACACCTGACTCCAACAAGACTTTGGGGATGTCTTTCCACTTCAATTCTTTGTATACGAACAATCCAACAAACATCGAATAGACAACCGCAACAACGGCGGACTCGGTTGCGGTGAAGATACCTCCGAAGACACCGCCGACGATGATGACAGGAGTCATAAGCGCCCAGATGTTGTCCAAGAAGTTTTTCAAAGCTTCGCCTTTTTTAAGTTTTACTTTGACTTGCTTCGCAGCCGGTTTGTATCCGTTCTTCTTGGCGATGATGAAGGCGACGATCATCAATGCGACACCCATGATGATTCCGGAAGGAATCCCGGCTTTATAGAGGTCGGTGATCGAAACGTTCGCCAGAACGCCGTAGATGACAAACGAGATACTCGGCGGGATGATAACCCCGATCGGCGAGGCGGTCGCGACGACCGAGCCGGCATACTCTTTCGAGTACCCTTCCTTCACCATCGCGGGAATCAAGATCCCACCGATTGCGGCTGCCGTGGCGACGCCCGAACCGGAAATCGCCGCGAAGAACATACAGGATAAGATAGCAACGATCGCCAACCCGCCGGTAACGTTACCGACAAGATTGTTGATCATTTTAACCAGACGTGTACCCAAGCCTCCACGATTCATCAAATCCCCGGCGAGGATGAACATCGGGATCGCCATCAAAGCGGTCGAGTCGATGCCCATAAACAAACGTTGGATGACGATCGAAGGTTGGATCCCACTGGCGAGAATGAAGATGATGGATGAGAAACCGACGGTAACGGCGATCGGAACACCGAGAATCAAGAGGATGACGGCTGCCGCGAAAAATAGCTCGACCATTAGCGTTGATCCTCCTTTTTCTTCTTAAACGATTTAAACAAGTGATATAGGGTAAACAAGAGAATGAACGCCATCGCGATCGGATAGATACTGTAGATAATATTCATCCGGATCTTCATGTTCGGCGACGTTTGGAAAGCGGCGATACGCAGAACTTGGACGCCGAAGTACATGACCATCGACGCATAGATCGCCGTGATGACACGTTGGATGACCTTCAACGGTTTGACCGTCTTGGGTACCATTTCTTCAAGCGCGTTGACGTTGATATGAATGTCACGTTTGGATACCAGGACGGATCCGGCGAAAATCATCCAAACCATCATGTAACGAGCGGACTCTTCGGTCCAACGAAACCCAGTGTTGAATACATAACGGGCGACGACTTGCGTTGACAGGGAGAGAATCATCCCGACAAACAATGCGACGACAATCCAGCTAAACAGAGTTTCGATGGCCGATAAAATTTTATCGACGATTTTCATGGCAGACCTACTTGGCTAATGCCTGGATGCCATCAAGAAATTTCGCGTCATAACTTGCGGAGAATTTATCGTAAACCGGTTTGACTAACGCTTGGAACGCTTCAACATCAACATCTTCGACGATCGTGATCCCTTTACTGCGGAGACCGTTTTTAATGGTTTCTTCCGAGGCGCGTTCGGCTTCGGATTCTTCAATACCCGCTTCAAGCGCCGCCGTACGGACGATTTCTTGAAGATCTTTCGGTAGATTCTTCAGAACTTGCGTCCCGATGACCATGTCGAAGAAGGAGAACATATGCGCGGTTTCGGAAATCGTGTTTTGAACTTCGTAAACTTTTTCTTTTTCGATGACTAAGTACGAATTTTCATGACCGTTGATCGTGCCTTGTTGGAGGGCGGTAAAGACTTCCCCGAAAGACATCGCTTGCGGATTGGCACCGAACGCGGTAAACGTATCGACATAAACGGAGCTTTCGATAACACGCAGTTTCAAGCCTTTGATATCGGCAGGTTTACGGATTTCGATATTATTGGTGGTGACATGACGGAATCCACGGGCAGCCAAGGACAGAATCGTCAATCCTTCTTCATCGCCGGTTTTTAAGAGTTCGGTGTAAAGATCGGAATCCATAAATTCAAACGCATGATCCCAGTTTAGGAACACATACGGAAGGTCAAGCGCCAAATATTCAGGAACGAAGTTGGTCAACGGCGAGGTCGTCGTAACGGCCATGTCGAGGTTCCCATATTGGATCGCTTCCAGCAATTCGCGGTCGGCGCCTAAGACTTTGTCTCCGTAGATTTCGATTTTGATCGCACCGTTGGTACGTTCTTCGACGCGGGTCTTAAACGATAAGGAATACGTGTTCAACGGATTGGTTTCGTTTCCCATATGTCCAAGTTTCAAGACGAGGGGATTTTCGGGAGTGGGGCGGTTTTCATCCACTTTGGCACTACATCCAGTCAAAGCCACTGCCAACATCAACAAACAGATTAGAGCGAGTTTTTTCATAAAGTTCCTTTCCTTGTTATGAAATCTTTCGATTTTTGTAATTTTGCTCGATGATCCGAACCAAGAGATACAAAACCTTCGTTGCCTCTACTTTCATTCCCAAGTGTTGTGCTTGCCGGACGACTTCACCGTTGATGAAGGCAACCTCCGTCAACCGACGATTGAGCACGTCCTGCAACATCGACGGACAATGTTCAAAGTGTTCCTTGAAGAGCTTATCCACCAATTGATGAACATGATCGATTTCGACGGGAATCCCCTTCGCACGTGCGACGCTTAACACTTCGTCGACCACCGTGTGGGCCAAGCTATGACCTTCGACCGTATCCCCGACGTAACCTTGCGGTAACATCGTGATGGAGGTCAACGTGTTGAGAGCGGCGTTAAACGCTACTTTTTCCCAGACGGCTTTAAACACGTCTTTGGAGAGTTGGGCATTCAATCCTGCCTCGTGAAGCAGATCGCGGATCGATTCGACTTCTATGGTAACACGACCGTCAATACTCATGAAAGTGGTCGTGCCGCTTCCGTGGGAACGGATTTCACCATGTCCTGTCAAATCGCTAGGGAAGTTGGTCGTACCGATCAGGATGTGATCAGGTTTGACATAACGCCGGATGATTTCTTCGTGACCGATGCCGTTTTGCAGGGACAGTACCCAGGTTTTATCGGATAAGATCGGCCGAATGGACATAAGAGCGTCATTCGAATAAACACTTTTGGTAAACAGAATCACCAAGTCGACGGGCTTTTCACATTGCGAGGCGAAGTAAGCGGGAATCGGTACCGTCACTTCTCCTTCGTCAAGCAGCATGCGTAAGCCATTCGCATTGATCGCTTCGACATGCGGCGCATTGACATCGATCAAGCCGACATCCGCACCTGCGCGTTTAAGCTTTCCGCCGTACAGGCAACCCATCGCGCCGGCACCTAAGATCATGATTTTCATGCATGGACCTCCTATAGTAGTCCGATAAAACGCCACCACGGCAGATACACAAACAAGAGCGACAGCACCACCACAAACGTCATCACCAACCCGAACTTCAAGAGACTGCGACTGTCGATAAACCGATTCCCCGAACCGATCATGATCGTGACATGATGGAACGGCAGCAGGTAATGGATGTTGACGCTTACGTAGGTCGTCATCATCAGAACCAAGGGATCGATCTTACCGGCCGTCAAGGTCAGAAAGCCGGGTATAACGACCGATAAGGTCGTGATCGTACTTCCCAACAGCATGTGCAGCAACATCGTCGCGACGATGAGCGCCAGGAAGTAGAAGATCGTGACTTCGGTCGGGAAGATTCCGGTCAAGCGCTGAAACACGACCTGCGCGATCCCGGTGTTTTTCATCACCGGTCCGATGGCGAACGCGGCGGTGAGAAAGAATAACAAGTCGATATTGATGATTTTGAGATCCTCTTTTTTGAGGAATCCCAATAAATAGAATCCAAGCGTACCTGCGATGATGATCAACACGGCGCTCAATCCATGAATGGATTCCGTCACCCATAACATCACGACAGCGACCAATACAAGCGCCGCATACCGCTCTTTCGTGCTCAACACAATCGCTTTCGCATCGACACGTTGTGGAACGGATGTGCCGAAGATCGACGTGCGAAACGTAAGCAGAAAGGCGATCAACATGATCGATCCGGTCACTAGTGTCGGTACCGTCAGATAACGGACCCACATCGCGGCCGGGATGTCCGTCCCGCCAAACCCCAACATCGCGCCGTTGAGAATCACATCGCCGTTACGGAACAGCATGTACGATGCGGTCGCGAAGACAAAGAGGCTAAGCAATACGGTCGATCGAACCTTCGGTTCAAAGCCCCGTTCATCCAGATATTTCGCAAAGAGCGTCGCCAGCAAAATCGCGCGGGCGAAGGGTTGCGGAATGATGAAGATGCAGGCGATCGAGAAGAGGATTCCAATCAAAATCAAGCGAAGGGGTGTGCTTCCGAAACGGTTGAGGACTTTGCCCACATACGTCGTTGCGACCCTGGAATTCACGATGCCTTGGGAGAACAGGTAGGCGTAGAGAATCATCAGGAAGTCATTGGACAAGGGGAAACGGAAAACCGTTTTGATTTCGGTTTGGCCCACCCACATAAACAGGACCAACAAGGCGGACGATACATATCTTTTCTTAAAGATGTCGACGGTCCAAAGCAGGATCGTCACCACCAAACCGCTGAGACAGATATTGTTTGTTTGCGTAAGTTGGAACGGATTTATGACAAACAACACGATTCCTGCGACTGCGATCAGGACAAGAAGACTGATATTCTTTCTTGTCAACGGCTTCATATCTTTAAGAGTTGGAGCAAGGCGCAGGCAATCGCGGAGAGTTTGTTTTCCGGGCTGTCCGAACGGGATGTCATGATCAGCGGAACTTTCGCTCCCAACACGCAACCTGCTGTCTTGTAGTCGGCGAAATAACGTAAAGCTTTATCTAAGATATTTCCGGCATTTAAATCCGGCATGACCAGCACATCGCTTTGCCCTGCCACTTCGCTCTGGATGCCTTTATGTTTGGCAGCTTCCAGCGAGAGTACGTTATCCAACGCCAAGGGACCATCGACAATGCAGCCTTTGATTTGTTTGCGTTGTGCGGCTTTACTTAAGAGCGCCGCATCGACCGTGCTTTGGATCGCGAGTTTGACTTCTTCGACCGGTGCGACGATCGCGACGCGTGGAACTTCGATGCCCAATGCATGGCAGAACGCGACGGCGTTTTGCGTGATTTGGACTTTCTCTTCGAAGGTCGGAGCGATGTTGATGGCGCAGTCCGTAATCAACATCAATCGGTTTTCCTGGGCATATTCGACCACGGTCGCTTGACTTAAAAGCGCTTTGGGTGCGACCAGTCCGCGTTCTTTATTCAGGATCGCTTTTAGGAACTGCGAAGTTTGAAGCAAACCTTTCATCGGTAAATCCGCTTCATGGTTCTGAATCATCGATGCGACGATCTCGGCGGAATCCATGTCATTCTTACTTTCGACGATCGTCCACGCTTCGGCGGATTCACCGAGTTCCGATAAGATGCCTGAGATTTTCAACCGATCGCCAACCAAGACGAAGTCCGCCAGATCGGCGTGTCTTGCGGCGAGGGCGCAAGTCAAGACATCAATATCCTGTGCCGCCGCGATGGCGACTTTCTTCTTGACGCCGCTTTGTTTGACGGCGTCCATCATTTCTTGAAAATTGTGGATCATCATGTCCCTATATCGTTTGGATCGGTTCGACGCCGGTCAATCCGTCATCGGCGCCGAAGGCCAACGCTTCCATTTCGTTTTCACCGGGATACAACACGACCTTTCCGAGAAAGCCGATCTTGGTGATCAAGTCTTTCATCAGTTTCTTCGAGTTCGCGATTCCTCCCGTGACGAGAATCGCATCGATCTGTCCGTTAAGAACCGTGGCGTACGCCCCGACTTCCTTGGCGGTTTGGTAGATCATCGCATCCATCACTTCTGCCGCATGCGGATCGGTTTCGGCTTTCTTCTCGCACGCCCGGGCATCGGATTCACCCAAGTAAGCGACCAATCCGCCGGCTCCGTTGATCATTTTCGCGACTTCTTTGGCCGTGACTTGGCCGGTGAAGCAGAGATCCGCGACGTATTGGGCGGTCAAACCTCCGGTACGATTGGTCGAGAAGGGTCCATCCCCTTCGATCCCGTTATTCGCATCGATGATTTTACCCAAGGAATGGGCTGCGATCGAGGTGCCGCCTCCCATATGGACGGAAAGCAGACGAAGGGTTGAGTAATCCAATCCGTTTTCTTTCGCATAACGCTTCGCCGTCGCTTTGTGGTTGAGGGCATGAAACTTCGAGCGACGGGGAAGCAGCGGATGACCTGAATATCTGGCCAAGTTATGGAACTCGTCGGTTACCGGCGGATCGACAACCAAGGCTAAGGCTTTGGTGTTTTGACACATTTCATAAGCGATTCCCGGACCGACGTCACATGCATGTCGGCCGAACTTTCCGGATGCGATTTCTTCAAGCATGGTTTCATTGATCCGATACGTACCGCCTTCAATGGGATGGGTATGTCCACCTCGTGATGTGATGGCGTCCAAGTCGGAGAGGACGATTCCTTTTTCAAGCATGAATGTTTCGATCATCTGTTTCCGGTATTCCCGTTGATTCATCAGATCGCCATATTTCATCAACTCGTTGACATCATGTTCGAGGTTCGCTTTTTCAACGCACACACGATCGACATAGTAGGCCACTTTGGTCGAAGTCGACCCGACATTGATCACAAAAATCTTCGTCATGTCATTCTTCCTTTTTTAGAGCTTTTTCAAGGTCTTCATAACGTTGTACGATATGTTCCTTGATTTGCGCCAATTGGTCTTGTGTCGTTCCTTTGAAACGTCCTTGAAGTTCAATGTACTCTTGGATATTTCCGAGGTCTTTCGGTTTTTGGTTGATCTTGATTTTACCGTTCTCATATTCATATAAGAGCCAAGCTCCGCTATTGACGGCTGCCTTACTGATTTGGAACGATTTTGACGACGGATAACGCCATCCGGTCGGACAGGCGCATTGGATATGCAACACGGAAGTTCCGCGGACATTTTTCGCTTTTTCAACCTTGCGGCGTAAATCCGGCAAGTTGGCGATCGATGCGGTTGCGGCGTAAGGTACATGGTGTGCCATGACGATCCCCATCAAATCTTTTTGACGGACCGGTTTACCTCCGGGCGTCGTGGTGGTATAGGCTCCGACCGGGGTGGAACTGCTTCCTTGGATCCCGGTATTCATGTACGCTTCGTTGTCATAACAGATGTATAAGATATCTTCGTTGCGTTCCATCGCACCGCTGAGGGATTGTAGGCCAATGTCGACCGTGCCTCCGTCCCCGGCGAAGCCGACGACCTTGGTGTGGTCGTTGCCTTGGATGCGGAGTCCGTTACTGACCCCTGCGGCGATAGCGGCCGTGTTTTCCAAGTTGCCTTGTACGCCGGCGATCTTCATCGCGGCTTCCCGTCCGGTGCCCGAGAACATCGCGGCACATCCCGGAGGAATAACGAAGACCGTATCTTCGCCCAAGACATCCAACACATTCCGGATAATATTCTCTAAGCCGCAACCTTGACAGGTCGATACGCCATGGGCGATCAAACCTTTGGCTTCGGATGTGATCTTAAGCATTGTCGATTACCTCCCGGATCGTCATCGCGTTTTCTTTTACGTCATACCATTGGGTACCGGTTTCCCGTTTCCCGTCACGGATTTCGATCAGTTCGCTAAAGATTTTATGAAAGGTTTTGTCGGAGATGTCACGTCCTGCCAATCCGCCGATGTAACTGTGGATCGAAGGCGCGGTTTGGTGAAGCGCAGCCCGGACTTCCGTACAGACCGGCGCTTCATTGGTCCCTAACCCTGCGGAACGATCCATGACACCGATGACCTTGACGTTTTTCAGTGCATCGCGGATTTCTTGTACGGGGAAAGGACGGAAGACACGGAGTTGAAGCGCTCCGGCTTTGATGCCTTTTTCGCGCAATTGGTTGACGACATATTTCGCGGTACCGGCCATCGACCCGATCGTAACGACGGCGATTTCCGCGTCTTCGAGTTGATAGGCGTCGACCATATTGTAGCTGCGACCGAACTTTTCTTTGAATTCCGCCATCACTTGAGGAATCACTTCATAGGCTTCTTTGAAGCCGACTTTTTGTTGGTAGCGCATTTCAGTGAATTCATCGGTCGGCGTCAAGTCGTTGACGAACATCGGATCTTTGGGATCGATGTAGAGATTGCGTCGGACGTACTCGCCGACAAAATCGAACGCTTCCTCATCGGTCGGGGCATCGACCTTCTGCATACTATGCGAGAGGAAGAACCCATCCAAACAGACCATCGAAGGGGTCAAAACCTTTTCATGTTCGCTGACACGATAGGCCATTAAAGTTAAGTCGAGAACTTCCTGGACATTTCCGGCATAGAATTGGATCCATCCGGAATCACGTTCGGCCATCGAATCTTGATGATCGCACCATAAACTCCACGGAGCGACCAACGAGCGGTTGACAACCGGCATGACGATGGGCAAACGCAAACCGCTGACCACACCGACGACTTCATGCATCAACGCCAAGCCGACCGAAGAGGTCGCGGTGACGGCACGGACTCCGGTTAATTGAGCCCCGACGCAGACCGACATCGCCGAGTGTTCGGATTCAACCCGGACATATTTACCCTTGATTTTTCCTTCATCCACCAAATCCGACAACTTTTCGGCGATCGAGCTTTGCGGGGTGATCGGATATGCCGCGATGACTTGCGGACGGATGAGGCGCATCGCCTCGACGGCGGCGCCGTTTCCGTCAAACATTTTGAATGGCATTATTGTGCGCTCCTTTCATCGATCATGGTCATACATTGTTTGGGGCATTCGTTGGCACAAACACCGCATCCCTTACAGTAATCCCAGTTGAATAAGACCGGCGTATCGCTTTTCTTATCGAAGATGATACAGTTGGTCGGACAGACTCGGTCGCACGTGCCGCAACGGATGCAGGCGGCAAAATCGACGGTCGGACGTTCCAAACGCCAACTTCCGGTATTTCCGGCGACAAACTCGACCGAACACGGTCCCAATACGTTACGCTTCTTTGGTTGCGTCATAGGTTTCCCTTGCGGCATTCACATTCTTGGCCGCGCCCTTTCCGAAATTATCCAGAATCGCTTTTTCGATCGCTTCGATCGTCACGATTTCCGTCTTTGCGATTGCGCCTAGCATCGCGCTGTTGGGAATCGCCAATCCGATGTTTTTAATGGCGATCGAAGTCGCATTGACATGCAAGATATGCTTAAATCCGTATTTTTCACGGTAGTGATCGACCATTTCCGGCTTCTCGGTATTTAACACAAGAATCGTATCCGCATGGATGCCTTCGCCGACATTCACATTCTTACTGTCGATCGTGTCTTCCATGCATACGACGATGTCAGGTTCATAGACGAAACAATTTAGTAATACCGGTTGTTGGTCGACGATGATGTGCGCGAATACCGGTGCGCCTCTGCGTTCATGTCCGTACGCCGGCACCGTGATGGCGTAGTCGTTTTGATAGAGGGATACGGCATGCGACAATACTTTCGCGGCGGTAACCGCGCCTTGTCCGCCTAAGCCGTAGAACTTGATTTTCTTCATGACTCACTCTCCTTCATTCCACATTGTGGAACATCGTTCCATTTTGATAATGATTCTTAGTATCCCGTTTTTGTTCCACATTACGGAATACCGTTCCCATTGAAGTGCAATTACTTCGCCTACACCGTTTCCGTAAATGGTGTAAGCGATTTCAATTCCGTTCCATTGTTATTATATGAACGCATAAAAAAAGTGTCAATAGACATCGACACATTTTCGTTTGTTTATTTTTTAACTTCCCAAGAAGCTTCTTTGAGATCTTTGATGATTTCCTTCTTATTCTTCTGAACCGCTTCTTTTTGTCCACTCAGACTGATCGCGGCGATGACATGACCTTTAAAGTCGAACACCGGGGCGGCGATGCAGCACAATCCAAGTTCGGATTCTTCGTTGTCTTCGGAGTACCCTTGCTTTTGGATCTTAGCGAGTTCTTCCCGTAGCGCGTCTTTATCTGTGATCGTATTTTTGGTCCATGATTCGAGATGAATCGACTCGACGAGCGTTTCTTTCTTGTCGGTAGGCATGTGAGCCATGATGCTTTTTCCGGTGGCTGTGCAATACGCCGGCATGGTTCCGCCGATCCGCGATTTCATGTTGATGATCTGTCCGGAGTTGATTTTATGGATAAAGCGAATGTTCGCTCCTTCCAAGACGACAAGGTGACAACTGAGTTGATATTTCTTACTTAACTCGGCCATAAACGCATCCGCGTGTTTCGCCAATTCATCGCGTTCGTTGACCAAGGTGCCGAAATAACTAAGTTTCATTCCTAAGCGATACTTATTTGTGACTTCGTTTTTCTTAAGGAAGTTGCTTTTCGTTAAACTGAAAACCAAGCGTGCTACCGTGCTCTTCCCCATCAATGTCATGCGCGAGATTTCGCTGATTCCGAGCTCATCGTTTTCGATGAATAAATCCAATACGCTTAATGCCTTGTCGACCGATTGAATCGTCACTTGTTTGTCATTCTCCATAATCATGTCCTTTCAAAAGATCTACGTTCTTCTTGAGTTCGATTACATTCATTATAATCCAAAAAAACGATAATTTGTTTTGAGGATTGTTAAGATGTTGTATTTATCGAACCAATCAATTCTAAATGGAACATCGTTCCACATTTAGGGTTTAAAGTAGAGATTTCTCAATTACGATACAACATTCTTCCTAACATGTCACGAAAAACCTTTTATTTTAGGATATTTTTATACTTTGGAGTTTGTTGCTTCATCGGTACTTCCAACACTTCGATCCAATCGACATATCTTTCGCTCAACACGCATAAAAAGAATGTCCGGAAGATACCAGACATTCGTTAGCGTTTCGTTGGATTTATCGAAGAACGATCGTTTCGATTTCCTTGGCTGAATTTACCTTATGATCATACCCGGTAAGTTCCTCGGGATTCCCATACCCCCACGTCACCGCAATGGAAGGGATGCCCGCATTGCGTGCGGTTTGGATATCCACGTTGGAATCCCCGACATAGAAGCAATCTTCAGGTTTGGCATTAATATGTTTCAAGGTTTCCCACACACCGGTCGGATCGGGTTTGTTCGGATAAAGTTTCTGACTTCCGACGATTTCGAAGATCAACTCTTCCGAAAAGAAACTCCGGACGATCTTCTGTGCGATATCATTCGGTTTGTTTGTGTTGATGGCGACTTTGATTCCCTTTTGGTTAAGGGTGTTGACCAGGTCTTCCATACCGGGATAGATCGAAAGATCGATTTGCCAATTGCGTGTGTACTCGTCCAAGAAATCCGCCAACACAACCGGATTGAGTTCGGGGTTTTTATCGGATCCGCCGACGGCACGTTCAATCAATGCCTTGGCCCCGTTTCCAATCGCTTTGACATAAAAGGCGCGATCCAAGGGTTCGAATCCGAACTTCGCAATGGCTTTGTTGGCGGCATACGCGATGCCTCCGATCGTGTCGATGAGGGTACCGTCGAGGTCGAGAATGACAGCTTTCATGGGTTTCTCCTTCAATGCATTCGCATTTTATCGATAATAGCGTAGAATCCCGGCGTTGACGAAATCCAAGTATGAGATTCCGCACATGCCGATTTCGCGACCATCCGTTCCTCCGTGGAAGTCCGAACCTCCCGAGAAAATCAAATTCTGGTTTTGATATC
This sequence comes from uncultured Erysipelotrichaceae bacterium, assembly GCA_964526155.1. Classification (GTDB taxonomy): domain Bacteria; phylum Bacillota_I; class Bacilli_A; order Erysipelotrichales; family Erysipelotrichaceae; genus GWE2-51-13. The sequence continues at coordinate 102,073 of CAZGLV010000001.1, forward strand.
GTGCGCGGAGGAATGCTTCGATTTGCGCATCCGAGTATTCACCGCGATAGTTGGTTTTACTGTAGGCATAGCTGACTTCGATTCCGTTCAAGCCGAACTGAATCAATCGATCGACATAATCCAAGGTCGATTCGTTGATCGGATTGATGAGAAAAGGATGTGCCAAAATACTGATGCCACCGGTATTGCGAATGAGTTCGATGATTCTGTTAGGCTCCGGTTTGACACGTAAAACATTGAATTCCGGTTTTGTCTGCGTCAGATTCTTCGCATCTTTCCACGTTTCAACATATCCAAGTCGTGCCATCGTTTCAAAGATCATCTTCTTCTGGATCGATGTTTCATCGATGACGATTCCATTTTGCGTCAGAACATCTTCCCATTTCATCGGAAATCCAGTATCGTTCAATGTTTCGACCAACTTCTTGTAGGCATCGATCTTACTTTGGATCACCTGTTTTTCCAATGCTTTAAAACGTGGATCTTCGAAATCGCATCCAAAGGCCAGGATGTGGACATCTTCGATGTCGGTATCGCAGGAAATCTCGATCCCGCGCATCAACCGAAGATTATAGACGGAAGCGATTTCCAGGATGGATCGCGGTTGCCCATCCACAAGGATATCGCGTGGCGGTAAGACATCATGATCGGTGATCGCGATGACTTTCATGCCAAGGGTTGAAGCGTGTTGGATCAATTCAAGCGGACTGAGTTTTCCATCGGACCGTGTCGTATGACAATGCAGGTCGACTTCGAAGTTCGGCTTCATTGTTTCGCCCCGAACATCGTCATATGATGCATGACGACCTCGCAAATCGCGGTACGGATTTGACGATCATAGGAAAGCGGATCATACACGAGTTTGTGTTGGGTGATTTGCTTCATCGTATCCAGATATGCATGCTTCAAAGCGGTCGAAACGTTGATTTTCGCGACACCCAATGCGATGAGTTGCGCGAAGGTTTCGGCGCTGAGCCCCGTTCCGCCATGCACGACGATCGGAACCGAGGAAACGGCGGAGAGTCGGCGTACCAGTTCGAAGTCGATCTTAGGGGTCCCGGTATAGATACCATGGGCAGTTCCGATGGCAGGCGCGATCGTGTCGACTTGAGTACGTTCGATAAAGTCCAAGACTTGATCAAGGTTGGGTTTATCCGATGACGTAGAATGGACCTCGTCTTCCACCCCTTGAATGGCACCGATCTCCCCTTCCACAAGCACTCCTTTCCCTTGGCAGTAATCGACGATCTCACGGGTCAATCGAATGTTTTCTTCATAGGGAAAGGACGATCCGTCAAACATGATGGATTTCCATCCCGCATCGACGCAGCGCTTCGCAAATTCGATGTCCGCACAATGATCGAGATGAAGCGATACCGGATGCTTCGCATCTTGTTTGGCAAGTTCAAACAATAGAAGCGACGCTTGGATCCCGATCTTCTTCACGGTCGACGTGGACATTTGAAGGATCACGGGAACTTCGAGTTGGTTGGAAGCATCGACGACGGCTTGTGCGCTGATCAGATTGAAAACATTAAACGCTCCGAGTGCGTATCCTTGTCGTATGGCTAAATGATACATTCGAGCCTTGGTTTTCATAGTTGATCCTTTCTTATATATACCTGTATATACATTATACACCATTTAACCTATTTATCAATATAAATGGGGATCAATCAAGATCCCCATCGGTTTCGTTCTGATATTCGAGGGTGATGACAATCTGATCCCCCCGGAAAAACACTTCGGAATACTCGAACATCGTTTCGTTCACATACCGTCTTTCTTGAAGATATAGAAGCGGATGCGATACTTTGAGCGCTAACTTGTGCGCTTGATCCTCGTTGGCATACACCAACTCCAAGGTTTCTTTGGTTTTGGTCGGCGTTAAGGCATAGTCTTCCTTCAGGATGTTGCAGAGTTGCTGGTCGGCTAAGCGCTCGATCGAAATCAGCGGGTTCACCAATCTTTTCAAATAAGAACGGTGAATGCTTAAGGGCTTATCTTTGAGATATCGGACACGTTCGATGAAATAAACGGCCGTACTGGGGTCGATTTGGAGTTTACGGGCGATTCGTTCGCTTGGCATGATGATTTTATTTTCGAGGACTTCGGTCGTGATCTCCAACCCTTTTTCTTCCAATTGACCACGGATCCCTTTATAGGCCAAGGGGCGTGTCGGAATCTTGGGTTCGCAAACGAAAGTGCCTTTTCCCGGGACACGATATAACAATCCTTCTTGGACCAGACGCGTCAAAACGGACCGAACGGTCATCCGGCTAATATGGTAATCCTTGCTTAATTCGTTTTCGGAACCGATCATCTCTCCCGGATTCCAGACACCGCCGTCAATTTTTTCGCGTAGAATGTTCTCGAGTTGTTCCCACAACGGCTTCGAGCTATTTCGATCCAACATAGTTAATTTCCCGCTTTCATAGTACTTAAATTAACATGCCTGTAATACGAAGTCAAGACGCTTCTATACCTGTCTACACCAAAGGGGGGCGCGAAATTCACGCGCCCCGATGGATCTTTTTCGATTAACCTTTGTATTTCGGAACGAGACCGATTTCACGACACATATCCAACGCATCGATGATCTCGGGTGCGGAACGGGTACCGATCAATTCAGCCCCGGCAAGGATGAACGCATACGCGTTTTGCGGACGCGGGAACTTCACGCCGGAGACTTTCAGTTTCACAGGCGTTCCTTCCAGCGCCTTCTTCATGACCAAGAACTGTTGCATACTCGGTCCTTCGAATTGTCCGCTGGAGGTCTTACAATACTCGATGCCGGCTTCCGCAACCATCTTCGCGCCGATTTCGATTTCTTCGTCGGTCAGATAACAAACTTCGAGGATGACTTTCGTGATGGCGTTGCCGGCGGCTTCCTTGAACTCTTTCAGTTCTTGACGAACATCGTCATAACGTTTACTGCGAAGCGCCCCGATGTTCATGACCATGTCGACAGCCGTGCAACCATGTTCGACCGCATAACGGGTTTCAAATGCTTTGACAGCTGAGGGTTGGGATCCGAAGGGGAAGCCGATTCCGCATGCGACGTGGATGTCGGTGCCTTTGAGTTCTTCGACGACGATATCCGTCCAGTAGGGGGAAGAAGAATAATACGATGCGCAGTTATACTTAATCGCTTCTTTACATCCGTCACGGATTTCCTTTTCCGTGGTTTGTTTCGGCAAGACACTGTGATCGAAGAGTTTTCCGACCGCCTTCTTGTCCATTTTTGACAGATCAACCATGATATGCCTCCTTTTATTTCAGTTTGCCAAGTTCGACAAACGTACCGCTATCGGTCAATGCTTGATACGCTTTGACGTATGCCTTGTAAATGTCATTGTAACGTTTTACGTTGGCAGGGATCGGTTCCACTTTATCGATGAATTGAACCAATGTATCGACGCCTTCTTTCGCATTCTTGAAGATCCCGGCTCCGACGCCGCCGAGCACGGCTGCGCCGATGATGGTCGCGTCAGGGACTTTGAGGACGTTGATCGTAATTCCGAACATGTCGGCGATGATTTGACGCCAAGCTTTCGACTTTGTCGCGCCCCCGGTAACCGCCAACGATTGGATCGTAACGCCGGATTCTTTCATCTTTTCGTACATGTCTTTGCTTTCAAGGGTGATACCTTCCATGACGGAGCGGACCATATCGCTCTTGGTGGTCGCAAAATCAAGATTCAAGAACGTGCCTTTGGCGGTGGAGTTCCAATACGGATAGCCTGAGCCGATCAAGAACGGCATGAAGATGACACCGTTGGCTCCGACCGGGGATTTGGAAATGTGGTGGTCCATCAGTTCGAACGGGTCTTTATTGACGGAAAGAGCGAAGGTCGTTTCGAAGTTGCATAGGGTATCGCGTAACCAACGATAACTACTGGCCGCTCCCAATTGAATGCCTTCCAGTTCAAAAACACCGAGGGCCCCCGAGGACGGAACCATCAAAAAGCCGGATTTATCTTCCAACATCAATTTTGCTGAACCGACGACCAGTAAGCCGGCGGTTCCTAAAGTCAAGGATGCGCGACCATCTCCCACAACACCCGCACCCATCGCGGCGCATTGTTGGTCACCCGTACCGGTACATAACGGCGTTCCAGCCGGAATTCCGGTCAACTTTTCGACTTCCGGACTGACGACGCCGATTTGTTTGCCCGGGTCGACGAGTTCGGGGAGTTTCTTCGGATCGATGCCATAAGCTTTGATGATCTTATCCGACCATTCCATCGTGTGGACGTCGATCATTCCGCTGCAGCACGCATTGGTACGTTCGCATAGGAATTTCTCGACACCGAAACGGAACATGACGTATTCCGGCATCTGGCAGATGTATTTCGCGCGTTTGTAGGTTTCGGGATCGTTGCGCATGACCCAGATCACTTTCTCAAAGGAGAAGGTCGGCGTTACGGGCATGCCGGAAATCTTATAGAGTTCCGCAGCCGGGATCACGGACCCGATATATTCAAGTTCGCTGGCGGCGCGATTATCTTGCCAGCCGTAGAAGTTCCCGTTAATGACTTTGTTGTTTTCGTCCACGAAGCAGAACGTGGCACGTTGGGTCGAGAATCCGACCGAGATGATTTCATTCGGATCGATCTTGGAATCCAATATGGCGCCTTTACAGGCCTTGAATGTTTCTTGAATCAACATTTCCGCATCTTGTTCGACCCAATTCGGATTGGGATACAGACACGGGTATTCCCCATACCCTTTTCCGATGACATTGCCCTTTAAATCAAGGATCATGGCTTTGGAACCGGTGGTACCGACATCGACGCCTACGAGGTATTTTTTCATGTTTTTCTCCGGACCGCTTCACCGCGGCAACCTTAGCGAAAATATAGACTTTGAACATCCAAGAGATACGCGACCCTGAAGAATCTTTCCTAATTCGGATCGATGTTTCAACGGTGATACCCTGTTGCGGGAAAAGGTTGAAACACGAATTAAGATTCTTTTTAAGTATGCGATCGCTGGTATTTCGTGTTCGCACGATTCATGTTACAATGCCGATCAATCTCCTCCTTCCTTTCAATCAACTTGGCTATTTCTGTCCGTTAGCCGCATTCATGAAGCGGCGTTGGTAGGAAACAACTTGGTTGGTTGAGGTAAACTGGGCTAAGTAGTTCGGTTCGGCCGTGATGACGACGCGTCCCGCCATATCCCTGAATTCTTCTTCCGTCAAAAGACGATCGATGTCGGGATAATTATTCGGTCCTTCCATACTGCAGATGATGAGTCGTGTGTCGGGTAAGTTGCATTGTTTTAGCACACGAAGATTATGCCGTACGCTATCCAATCCATCTTTGCCTTCATCTTCGAATCCGCGATAATCGATCAAATTTCGTGCGTAATCTTTGACACTTAAAAGGTCCAGCTCTTTCATCGATTGCGGAAGATGATCGTTCTTGACCAGATATTCCCGAAGTTGGACTAAGAATGCGGTGTTTTTACTGGCTTCATAGGCACTTAAGTAACCTTGGACGAAATTGCTTTGAATCAACCGATGACGAACGAAACTGTTGATGAAATACGGTTTGGCTTGAAGCGCTAACGCGGTCTGATAGGGTTCAAACATCAAGGTAAAGTTGACACGATAACCTTCTTGATGCAACCGCAACGCTAAATTGTGACCCCGCAGGAAGTCTTCCGTCTTTCCTTGATTGTAACGCGCATGGAAACTCTTGTCTCCGACCAACAATTCGTTGATGGTCTCTTTATCCATCGGCCCGGTATGCGGAACTTTAATGACCAGTCTGTATTCCGACAACATTTCTTTAAAGTGCTTGCACTCTTCAAGTAACTTATCGATGTCATCATAGGGATTATTGAGCTCGACGCTGATATCGCAACCCGGGCCTAAGATACGACCGATTTCATGCATGACTTCATCACGAGTTTTAAATTTTCCGTCGATGTTGGCTTTCGGATTGTTGATGAAGAGATCATAGATGATGCCAGGGTTGCATGTAAGATTGCCAATCAAGTTTTTAATTGGTTCGATTTCATACGGATTGGCACTATCCGCCGAGAAGATCACATTGGTCGGACGTTTTTCGCCGTTTTCACCGTATGAAATATCTCGGACTAAGTCGACATTGAGTTTGGTTTGTTCTTCGATGTTCAATTCAATCCGAAATCCTGCCGGGGTAATGCCTGGTTTGACATCGAAGGTTTTGATGACATCGACGAAACGATCGGTAACACCGATTCGTTCAATGTTATCCCGTATGAACGCGAAAGTATTCACATCGATCGGGTGGTGGTAAACTCGCTGGAGGTAGGATTTCTTCCCGTCGTCGATTTTGATTTGCGGCGTCAATGCGCTTTCGAGCGTTAACTTGAGGTCGTTTACCATAGAATTTCGTTTCTCCTTTTGCACAAGGTGCGATATCATCGATGCCTCTCCTTTACTTGAATTTTCGGTCGCGATCCGTAAAACCAATGAGTCTAGAGTGGAAGTTGTTCGAATCTCGGATTCTTCGTTTACGCATGACAAAAAACGTTTCTTGGTTTTATCCCACGCAAATATATCCCTTGCGGTAATCTCCATGGATTCGATTCGATTCCTCTGATGTTTATACTTGTATATACAGATAATATCGTATCGAAATCTGGATGTCAACAGATTCGGGGATATTTCATAAAGGTTCATGAAAGATAAGAAAACCGGAAGTCTCGATGTATCGCGACTCCCGGTGATTTTTGATAGAAAGATTACTCATATAACTTTATAAGAATGTGAGTTTGAAGGATTTAAAGATAACTCGGATAAATGTTAGAGAATTCCGACACGTTTGAGGATATCCTCCACATAACGCATATGATAGGAAAGCGAGAAAGCTTCATCCAATTCCTCGTTCTTCAAGGTCTGTGTCACCGCGTTATTCCCTTCCAACAACTCTCGGAAGCTTTGACGTTTCGTCCAGCTTTCCATTGCGATCGGTTGGATCAGGTCATAGGCCGCTTCGCGGGTCACGCCTTTTCGTTCGATCATCAACGTCATGACACGTTGCGCAAAGATCACACCGTAGGTCGCATTGATATTCTCCAACATACGATCCTCAAAGACGGTCAAGTTTGACAGGATCGTGTTGGTTCTGTCTAGCATATAGTCCAGTAAGATCGTCGCATCCGGGAGAATGATCCGTTCGGCGCTGGAATGGGAGATATCGCGTTCATGCCACAAAGGAATATCCTCGAAAGCACTGACCATGTAACCGCGCAACACCCGTGCACAACCGGCGATGTTTTCCGAAGAGATCGGATTGCGTTTATGCGGCATGGCCGAGGAACCTTTTTGGCCTTTCGCAAATCCTTCTTCCACTTCACGGACTTCGGTGCGTTGAAGGTGGCGTAATTCGACCCCGATCTTCTCCAACGTCGATCCGATCAAAGCGATCGTGCTTAGATAGTGGGCATGACGATCACGTTGCAGGGTTTGGGTGGAAATGTTGGCGGAGTTTAAAGATAGGGCTTTACATACGAAGTCCTGTAAATCCGGAGACGTGTTGGCGAATGTGCCGACCGCGCCTGAGATCTTCCCGGTCTGGACTTCGGAAACCGCCAAATCGAAACGGACAAGTTGACGGTTAAGTTCGTCATACCATAGGGCGAATTTGAGTCCGAAGCATGTGATGTCCGCATGGACGCCATGCGTACGTCCGATACAGGGGGTAGATTTATAACGGATCGCCAAAGTTTTCAATGTTTCCATCAAAACGGTGATATCTTTTCTTAGAACGGTATTGACTCGTTTCAGCACCAAACCCAAAGCGGTATCGACCACATCGGTCGAAGTCATCCCGTAATGGATCCAGCGGCTTTCAGAACCTAAGGTTTCACTGACGGCACGGGTAAACGCGACCACATCGTGGCGTGTTTGTGATTCGATTTCATAGATTCGTGCAACGTTAAACGATGCTTCGCGGTGAAGTTTCGTCCATTCGTCATCGTTGATAAGGCCTTTGGTATGATAATAGTCCACGACCGCCAGTTCCACTTCCAGCCAGGAAGAGAAACGGGTCTCGTCGTTCCATAAATTTGCGAGTAAAGGTCGGCTATAGCGTTGGATCATTGCTTGTCTCCCGGACGTTTCCCGATGTCCCGCCGATAGAAGAGTTGCGGGGCATGTAGCTTCGTAATCTCTTTATATACGTTTTCGCGGGCATTTTCAAGGGTTGAGCCAAAATTCGTGACGCAAAGGACCCGTCCACCCGCATTACGATAGACACCGTCAAACGATGTTCCCATATGGTAGACCGGACAATCAAGCGATTCCAATCCTTCGATGGGGTCGCCTTTAGTATATGTTGAGGGATAGCCATTCGATGCAAGGACGACGCCAAGGCAAAAACGGGGATCGAACTCTAGCGTGACTTCGTGGTGATTCATCACATCCAAAACGACTTGATCTAAAGGGCTGATTAACCTTGGTAGAAGCACTTCAGTTTCGGGATCGCCGAAACGCACATTGAATTCGATGGTTTTTACGCCATCGCGTGTTGCCATAAGCCCGCCGTACAAGATTCCTGTAAACGGAATTCCTTCATCGACCATCGCTTGGGCTGTCGGTTTCATGATTTTCTCCATCGCTTCGTCCAGGAGGTCTTGTGTAATGAAGGGTACAGGGGAATAAGCGCCCATCCCTCCGGTATTTGGACCGAGATCGTCATCATAGGCGCGTTTATGATCTCGGGCAATGTCCAAAGGAAAGACGCGTTGATGGTCCACGAAAGCCATCAGACTAAACTCTTCGCCTTCTAAGCACTCTTCGATGACCAATGGACATACGGTTGTGGGATCAGGATAGATGTCTTGGACGGCTTGGATCGCCGTTTTCTGATCCATCGCCACAGTCACGCCCTTACCAGCCATCAGTCCGTCGGCTTTGATGACGATCGGAGCCGGATGATCGTCAAGGTACGCCAGTGCTTCATGTAAGGTATATACGGTTTGATGGTGGGCGGTCGGAATCCCATACCTGTTCATGATTTCTTTCGCATAGGATTTCGAGGCTTCCAAACGAGCTGCTTTTAATGTCGGTCCAAAAATCTTGATTCCCTTGGCTTGCATATGGTCGACGATACCTTTCGATAACGGGGCTTCCGGACCCACAAACACCAAGTCGACTGATTTTGAAAGTGCGAATTCGGTCAAGGCGTCGAAATCGAAACTGTCGATCGCAATCGGTGTCGCCACATCCCGCATGCCCGGGTTTCCCGGAGCGACATAGACCTTATTAACGGTCGGACTCTTCGCAAAACACGCGGCCAGGGCATGTTCGCGACCTCCGCTACCGATAATGAGAATCGTATTTCCCATCAGTGTTTGAAATGCCTTTCGCCGGTGAAAATCATTGAAATCCCAAAGCGATTACAGGCATCGATCGACTCCTGGTCTTTGATCGATCCACCCGGTTGGATGATACATGAGATTCCATACGCTTGCGCCACTTCGACGGTATCGGACAGCGGAAAGAACGCATCGCTTGCGAGTACGGCACCTCGGGCTTTTTCACCCGCCTGCGCTAACGCGATTTTTGCGGAACCGACACGGTTCATCTGTCCGGCCCCTACCCCAAGGGTTTGTCCATCTTTAACGATCACGATCGCGTTGGATTTCACGTGTTTGACGACCTTTTCCCCAAACAACGCATCTTCCAGTTGAGAAGGTGTCGGTTGAATTTCCGTGACTACTTTACATGCTTGCGGTTTCGCGCAAATCTGATCGACATCTTGAACCAACAAGCCACCCGCGACGCGGACACTGGTTTGTGTGTAAGGTTTGGACATTGCATTGGGTAATCGCAACAGTCGAATATTCTTCTTAACGGAAAGGAGATCAATCGCCGCCTGGGTATAAGAGGGTGCAAGGATGATCTCAAGGAAAATCGAAGCAAGCGCGGTCGCGATTTCCGCATCCACTTCCCCGTTGAATGCGACGATGCCACCGAAAATACTTGTTGGATCGGCTTCATAGGCTTTGCGCCATGCGATATGCAAATCATCGGAGATTCCGACACCACAGGGATTCATGTGTTTTAAGGCAACCACTGCCGGTTGATCGAACTCGCTAAGAATCTGAAGGGCTGCGGATGCATCTTGGATATTATTGTATGAGAGTTCTTTTCCATGAAGTTGGACGCAATCGGCCAAGGAATTCGCTTCCGGAAAAGGAGTCGCGTAGAAAGCGGCGGTTTGGTGGGGATTTTCACCATAACGTAAGGTTTGTTTTAATACAAACGTTTCCGTAATTTTCTCCGGATAGGTTTCCCCACACAAATCACTTAGATACTTCGCGATTAAGCTGTCGTAAGATGCGGTGGTACGAAATACTTTAGCGGCCAAAGACCTACGGAACTCCAATGAAGTTGCGTTGTCCGTCGTAAGAGCTTCGCTGAGTTTCGGGTAGTCTTCAGGATCGCATACCACCGTCACGTCCGCGAAATTCTTCGCCGCGCTCCGCAACATCGAAGGTCCTCCGATATCGATATTCTCAATCGCTTCTTCCATTGTGAATTCCGGTTTCGATATGGTTTTTTGAAAGGGATAGAGGTTCACGATCACAAAGTCGATCGGAGAAATTCCGGCTTCCTTCACTTGTTTCACATGTTCGCTCAGATCGCGACGGTAGAGTAATCCTCCGTGGATCATCGGATGGAGCGTCTTGACCCGTCCATCTAACATTTCTTGAAAACCCGTCACTTCCTCGATGCCTAACACAGGCAATCCGGCTTCAACTAAGGTTTTCTTGGTTCCTCCGGTCGAAATCAGTTCGATGTCCTGTTGAACTAAAACATTCGCCAACTCGATAAGTCCGGTTTTATCACTGACACTGATGAGCGCTCTTCGTTTCATTTTCTTTCCTCCTGGATCGTTTGTTGGATGACTTCGGGATAGACACGATGTTCAAGTTGGTGAAGTTTCTCTTCAATCTGGGATCGGGGTTCATCACCCCGGATCGTAAAGGGAAATTGCGCGATGATCTCACCGGTATCCATTCCTTCATCGACATAATGGACACTGACACCTAAGGTTGTCTCATTGGCCGCCAACGCTTGTCCTAACGCATCTTTGCCACGATACTTCGGTAATAACGAAGGATGGATATTCAGGATATGTCGAGGGTAAGATCGTAAGATTTCTTCGGTGATCAACCGCATATACCCGGCCAGAATCAACCAATCGGCTTGCCAAGCGATGCATTGATTCAAAATGGCTTTGTCCATCTCTGTTTTGTCTTTGAAGGATTTCCGCTCCACGACATAAGTATCGATGGCATGCTTCTTTGCTCGTACTAAGCAATACGCATTCGGTTGGTCGCAAATCAATCCGACGATCGTTGCGTTAAGTCGACCTTCGTTGATGGCTTGGACAATGGCTTCGAAGTTGGATCCGTTGCCCGAAGCGAAAATGACTAAACGAGCTATTCCCATAAAATTCCCGGCATGTCGGTGACTTCGCCGATGACGTTTGCGTTTTCACCGAAATCACGTAAGATCGAGAGTGATTCGGAAACATCTTCACGATCGACGATTAAAATCATTCCGATGCCCATATTGAAGACATTGTACATTTCATGTTCATCGATCTTGCCTAAGGTTTGGAGATAACTGAAGATCGGGGGAAGGATCCACGAACCTTTCTTCAATCTTAGGCCTTGGCTCTCTTGAAGACAGCGCGGCATATTCTCATAGAACCCTCCGCCGGTAATATGGGCGATGCCCGAGACTTTTATTTTCTCCATTAATGCCATGACCGGCTTAACGTAGATTTTCGTCGGGGTCAACAGTACTTCGCCGATCGTACTTTCACCGAAAGGATGATTTAGGTTCGTCTTATTATCTTTGAATAGAATCTTTCGTACCAAGGAAAATCCATTGGAATGGATCCCGCTGCTGGCAAGCCCGATGACGACTTGTCCGGACTTTACGTTTTTGGGTGAAATCAATCGTGATTTCTCCGCCACGCCGACCGAGAAACCTGCGATATCATACTCTCCATCCGTATACATGTCCGGCATTTCAGCGGTTTCGCCACCGACCAGAGCACATCCGGCCATAACGCAGCCATCCGCCACCCCCTTTACCAACGCTTCAACAACTTCCGGCTTGTTTTTCGCGATTGCGATATAATCGAGAAAATACAAAGGTTGGGCGCCTTGCGCCAAGATGTCATTGACGCACATCGCGACCGCATCGATCCCGACGGTATCATGACGATCCATCGCAAACGCGATTTTCAGTTTGGTTCCGACACCGTCGGTTCCCGAAACCAATACGGGTTGTTTAATATTCAGTTCGGATAGATCAAACAATCCTCCGAAGGATCCGATATTCTCCATCATCCCAAGTCGACGTGTCCGTTCGATATGTTGTTTGATGCGTCGGACCGATTCATATCCGGCTTCGAGATTTACGCCGGCTTGCGCATAGTTGTCGCTCATGTTTTTCCTCAGAACTTTCCGTCTTTATTGGCGTTTTCCAATTGGTCATAGAGATGGGTCGGGTACTCTTTCGTAAAGCATGCGCTACAGATTTCACGATTTCCCAACGCATGTTTAAGTCCCTCCATCGATAAGAAAGCAAGCGTATCCGCACCGATCAGTTGTCGCACGGCTTCCGTATCGTTAAATGCGCTGATCAACTCTTCGTACGTTGAGGTATCGACCCCATAAAAGCAAGGTGCGACGATTTGCGGGGATGCGATCCGCATATGGATTTCTTTCGCTCCCATTTGACGCAACATCTCGACGATTTTCTTCGATGTGGTACCGCGTACGATCGAGTCGTCGATCAATACGACTTTCTTACCGGCGATGACCGAGCGTACCGGAGAAAGCTTCATTTTGACGCCTTTTTCGCGCAAGGTTTGCGAAGGCTCGATAAACGTCCGTCCGATATAACGATTCTTGATTAATCCCATTTCATAGGGAATTCCCGAAGCTTCCGCATACCCGGATGCGGCGGATAATGATGAATCCGGTACCCCGATGACGATATCCGCTTCGATCGGTGCTTCCTGCGCCAAGATTCGTCCGCATTCTTTCCGTGATTTATGGACATTTAGCCCAAGCAAGTCGCTATCGGGACGCGAGAAGTAGATATATTCCATCGCGCAGATCTTTGAAGATGTATCTTGGGAATAGAAATCGCTATGGATTCCGGTATTGTCGATGGTGACGATTTCCCCGGGCAAGATATCACGAACGAATGTCGCTCCGATCGCATCCAATGCACAGGTTTCCGACGCCACGCAATATCCGTCATCCAGTTTTCCGATGGATAAAGGACGTAGTCCATGGCGATCGCGCATGGCGTAGAGTTTGTCTTTGGTTAGAAGTAAGAATGCGAAAGCACCTTCAAGGTAAATCAAGGCTTCTTTGATGGCTTCCATACGTTTCGCACGATAGTCTTTCTTGATCAGATGCGCCAAGATCTCGCTATCCGAAGTGGTTTGAAAGATACTGCCCTTCATTTCCAAGTTGTGACGCAATTGCTTGGAGTTCACGATATTTCCGTTATGGCACAAGGCGAAATCCCCTTCGCCATGACGAAAGAGAAAAGGTTGGACATTGAGCACCCCGCTACCTCCGGTCGTGGAGTATCGGACATGTCCGATCGCATGCGATCCGATCAGTTTCTTTAAGGTCGACTCGGGAAATACGAAACGTACGCTGCCTTCATTTTTCACGCAGGTGAGTTTAGAGGTGTCGGATACGACGATTCCCGCCCCTTCTTGTCCCCGATGTTGGAGGGCATGAAGTCCGTAATAAGTAAGTTCCGCCGCATTGGATCGATTGAACACCCCGAAGACACCGCATTCTTCATGGAGTTCACGATCAAAAAGCATGGATTTAGGCATCTTTCTCAAGTGTAAGCAAGCGTCTGAGGATTTCTTGATAAGCGTCCTCGACGTTGCCCAAATCCCTTCTAAACCGATCTTTATCCAGTTTCTTCTGTGTTTCCTTGTCCCACAAACGGCAGGTATCCGGTGAGATCTCGTCGGCCAAGACGATTTCGCCGTTCGACGTTCTCCCGAATTCGATCTTGAAATCGACCAAGATGATTCCGATGCGGTCAAATAGTTGAATCAGTTCTTGATTGATCTTGAGGGTCAGTTCCTTGATGCGTCCCAGTTCTTCAAGGCTTGCGGCCTTGATGGCCAAGGCATGATCTTCGTTGATTAACGGATCGCCTAAAGCATCATTCTTATAACACAGTTCATAGATCGGCTTGGGTGCCGGTGTCCCTTCGGGGATATCCAAACGTTTGGACATCGAACCTGCGATACGGTTTCGAATGATGACTTCCAAGGGAAGGATCGTGACTTTGCGACATAACTGATCCGTTTCATTCAACGTTTGAATATAGTGCGTCGGGATCGAAGCTTTTTGAAGGCGCTTGAAGATCAAGGTCGAAATGGCGTTGTTTAACATTCCTTTGTGTTCGATCTGCGCTTTCTTTACCCCATTGAACGCGGTAGCGTCATCTTTGTAGTGGATGATCAAGGCATCTTCTTGATCGCAGGTATACAGTTGCTTCGCTTTTCCCTCATAAATCATCTGTTGCTTTTCCATCATTCTTCCTCCTGGGTGGTAAAGTATGCCACAGCATTCTCAAATATCCGAAACTCACTCATCGACGGGATATTACGGTAAAGTCCGGGCAGCACGCGTTCGGTATGCCCCATTTTCCCAAAGATCCTACCATCCGGCGATAATAGTCCTTCAATGGCACCATCGGATGCATTCAGATTCACGTTGGGATCATTGGTTACAATTCCCGAAACATCGCAGTATTGGGTTGCGATCTGACCGTTTTTCGCCCACATTTTCAACTGATCTTCCCTAACCACGATCCGTCCTTCCCCATGACTTAGGGGAACCTTGAAGCAACTTCCGGGTCTGATGTTCTTTAGCCATGGCGAAGCGTTGGAAGCGATCCTTGTATTGACGATGGCGGAGATATGCCGCCCGATCGCATTGTGGGTCAAGGTCGCATCATGTTCATCCAGATCGCGGTATTCCCCATAGGGCAACAAACCTGTTTTGATTAGGGCTTGAAATCCGTTACAGATCCCCAAGATCAGTCCATCCCGTCGAAGTAAATCTTCAATCGCGCTCCGGACTTTCTGATTTCGTAACACGTTGACGATGAACTTCGCACTCCCGTCCGGTTGGTCCCCCGCGGAGAATCCACCGGGTAGCGCCAGTATCTGACTTTGTTTTATTAACATACAGAATGTATCGATCGACTCCTCAAGATCAAGCGGGGTAAGATTACGGATCCCATGAACATTTACGATCGCACCGGCTTTCTCAAAAGCATGGCTCGTGTCGTTTTCACAATTGGTTCCCGGAAAGAATGGAATGACCACATGAACCTTATCAACTCTAGGTCCTTGATACGGACGTACTTCACGATCGACATCGTCGATCCGCATTGACTTCGCATTCCCTTCCTGAGTTACGGGATACAGGAAATCCAAGCCATATAGATACGAATCGACTGCTTTCTTCGAATCGATCGTCACATCGTTAAATCTCAGTCCTTGTTCGGTAATCACACCGATCTTTACCCATTCTTTATTGATTTCTTCTTTTGCTTCGATGATCAATCCAGCCGGATAATTCGCGAATAGATCGAGATCCGTGTCGATCTCTACACCAAGTCCATTTCCGAAGACCATCTCGCATACGCTTGCGAAGATGCTGTTCTCGATGACTCGAGCGCTACGTACTGATTTTTCCGAGATGGCTTTCTGAAGGTCAAGATAGGTTTTTCGAACTGCTTCTAAATCGAAAAGTCCGTTGGCCTTGCGTTTCGCTTCGATAAAATAGAATCCATTCCCCACTTCTTTGGCTTCTTGTGAAACGATCGAATTTTCCGAAGTCGCGCTACATGCGAAGGAAACCAAGGTTTCCAAGACATCCATTTCTTTAAATGAACCCGACATACTGTCTTTACCGCCGATTGCGGGTCGTTTAAATGCGTCCTGAACACTCAGTGCCCCAAGCAAGGCTTGGATGACGTCGCCCCACTTTTTAGAATCATTAGCCAACTTCGGGAAATATTCCTGAAAGGAGAAGAACACATCCTCGACTTTACCGCCCAACGCAATTGTTTTCGCGATGGATTCAAGGACAGCGCCTTGCGCGCTTAGAAACATGTTTTGTTCGCTTAATGTCGGAATAAACCCATGCGTTAAGATGGATACGGTCGATGTCGTCCCGCTTTCACAATAGACACGTTGGACATTCCCTTGTGTCGGAGTTAGTTGCTTGTTTCCACCGAAGGGAAACAACACGGTCGTTGCGCCAATGGATGCATCAAATTGCTCGACCAATCCTTTTTGACTGCACACATTCAATGAACTTAGATGTTTCAGTGCGTTTTCCTCATTGAATACCGGTTTTTTCTCGAAGCTCGAATCACGATGAATCAATTGAGCCGAAACTTGTTGGCGAACTCCGTTGGTATCGATCAACGTTCGATCTAAGTCCACAACAATCTTTCCTTGATGTTTCATGATCAAGCGTCGTTGATCGGTAACGATCGCGACTAGTGTGGCTTCGATGTTTTCCTGATGTGCCGCATCGAGAAACGTCTGTACATCCATAGGATCAAGCACGACCGCCATCCGTTCTTGGCTTTCGCTGATCGCAAGTTCGGTGGCATTGAGTCCTTCATACTTTGTCGAAATGACATCGAGGTTGATTTCAAGTCCGTCGGCCAACTCCCCGATCGCGACGCATACCCCACCGGCACCGAAGTCGTTACATTTCTTGATCATTCTTGAAACGGATTCTTTACGGAAGAGTCGTTGGATTTTGCGTTCTTCCGGCGCATTTCCTTTTTGAACTTCGCTGGCACATGCACGCAAGCTTTTTGAGGTATGGGCCAATGACGAACCCGTCGCCCCACCGATACCATCACGTCCGGTTCTTCCACCAAGCAAGACAATGACATCGCCCGCGACCGGTGTTTCACGCCGGACAGCGGAAGCTTTGACTGCACCGACAACCGCTCCTAACTCCAAGTGTTTAGCGGTATAGCGCGGATGATAGATTTCTTTCACATACGTCGTCGCCACGCCGATCTGATTTCCGTAGGAGGAATTTCCCTGCGTCGCGCGTTTCGCGATAACGCGTTGGGGAAGCTTTCCGGGTAATGTATCCTGGATTCCCTCAACTACGTTTCCACACCCGCTGATACGCATCGCTTGATAGACATAGGCTCTACCGCTCAAGGGATCACGGATCGCGCCGCCGATACAAGTGGAGGCACCACCGAAAGGTTCGATTTCAGTGGGATGGTTATGCGTTTCATTCTTAAACATCAATAACCAATCTTCTTTCTTGTTTTCCGTTTCGACTTCAATACGGACAGAACAAGCATTCACTTCCTCAGATCTCTCGATTCGAGGATCATTTAATACCCGTCCGCCGATCGTCGCCATTTCCATCAAGGTAATCGGACGATTTCCTCTCCCCGCAGTCTCTCGATATCGTTTAAATAAGTCCAAAGCGTCTTCGAGATCTTGTTTGTAAGGCCCTTCTTCGATTTTAATGTCCGCCAATTGTGTTTCAAAGGTCGTATGCCGACAATGATCGCTCCAATATGTGTCCAAGACTTTAAATTCCGTACGTGTCGGATCCCGATGTTCGACGTTTGAGAAGTGATTCTGTATCAATCGAATATCCGCTTGCGTCATTGCGGCGCGTTGTTGGATACGGAAGAGTCCGATCTGTTCTGCGTTCATTTCCCGAAAACCAATCAAGGGTCCTTCATTTGATATTTCTTGTTCGATTTCCAACTCTTGTTTCAAATCCTTCTGACGATTCTCGATCGGATTGATCCAATAATCCAAAAATCGTTTCTCTTCCTCAAGTTCCAACATTCGATCAAACACAGCTACCTCAAACGTCTTCACTTCCGAAAGCGTTGATCCATTTAACAGCTTCAGACATTGCATCGCCGCATCCGCACGTTGGTCGAATTGCCCAGGTAAAGGTTCCCGAACATAGATACTGGCGGTAGTCTCAGGTAATAAATCATGCACTTCATCGATCATCGCTTCCGAGAACACGGATCGGATCGCCACTTCCATCGTTTCTTGGTTCAAATTATGGATATCATATCCATTCAACAAGCTTACCGAGCCTTGGATATGAAGTTGTTGGTTGAGAATGTGAGTAAGTTCGATCGATGCGGCTTCAAATCCCTTACGCTTCGAAACAAAGATTCTTCGATTCATTCATTTGTCCTCCATCGTTTATACTTTCGTTCTAACTCGTCATGTGAGTCTGCGCAAATCGTTAGGTGCCCCATTTTACGATCGATTTTACTTTCCTTTTTCCCATATAGATGAAAATGGATCGAAGGATCGTGGTTATTTGAATATTTCTCTAAACTTTCGTCCAGGTCTTGTCCCAAAACGTTGACCATCATCGAAACCGCATGGCGATGCGACTTTACTTTATTTCCGCCCGTAATGGCGGAAATATGCAAATCATACTGACTTCGATCGGAATCTTCGATCGTCGCATGTGCGCTATTATGCGGTCGCGGAGCGATTTCATTAAAGAGGATTCCCTCTTGTGTAACAAAGTATTCGACGGCGAATACGCCGTAATAATTTAAGGATTCAGCGATCAAGCGTGTAGCCTTGATCGCTTGCGCTGTGATTTCATCCGTGATTCGCGCAGGGTGGATCGCTTCGCGAAGGATTCCGTTGGAATGACGATTCTCGAACGGTTCAAGAACCGTGATGTCATCGTTGAATCGACAAGCCACAACCGAAATTTCCGTCTTGAAATCGATCACTTCTTCCGCGATATACTCATTCGGAAACCTTAGATCGATTTCATCCAACGCTTTTTGGTCACGTATCAACCATTGGCTTTTTCCGTCATAACCGAAGCGACAACTCTTGATCAATACCGGAAATTCGTTAATCAAAGCAAGATCTTCACGACGTTGGATATATTGATACTTAGGGACAGGAATATTCAAATGTTGCGCGAACTGTTTCTCATAAAGACGGTGTTGCGCGATACGCAATGCTTGCGCGCCTTGCGGGAAATGATCCGCATACTTTGATACGAGTTCGACATCCACGTTCTCAAATTCATACGTCGCCACATCGCACTGTGAAATCAGCGATTCAAACGCCTGGGGATCGTCATAGGCTGCGCAAATGAACGTATCCGCGATCGTTGCGCACGGACAATCCGGCGATGGATCCAACACGGCGATTTTATATCCGGTCTGAAGCGCCGAAAGTGCCATCATGCGGCCAAGTTGACCACCGCCGATGATTCCGATCGTCGCTGGAGGAATCAGACGCTTCACTCAAGCACCGCGTTGCGGACTTGCGCCGCCATTTCTTCACGATACGCACGCAATTTCAGTTGAAGTTCCGGGTCGTGTAGAGCCAAAATACGCAGGGCTGCCAACGCGGCGTTTTTCGCCCCGGCCACACCGATCGCCATTGTATTGACCGGTACCCCGTAAGGCATCTGTGCGATCGACAGAAGGCTATCGATCCCATGCAAGGCATGGCTTTCGATCGGAATCCCGATGACCGGCAATTCTGTGAGCGATGCGATCATCCCCGGTAAATGCGCCGCCCCTCCGGCCGCCGCGATGATCACTTGGATCCCCCTGCTTTGCGCATCTTTCGCAAACGCCACCATATCCTCGGGAGTACGATGTGCACTGACGACTTTCTTTTCAAACTGAACATTAAATTCTTCCAGGATTTTGACGGTCTCTTTAACCGTTTCGTAATCGCTCTTCGATCCCATGACGATCGAGATGGATGATTTTTCCAATTTCGCCGCTCCTTTCAATGAAAAAGACACCTTGGTCCGGTGTCTCGCTCAAAACTAAAAATGACTAAAAAGTCCTTTTAAGTTTTGTAGTCCCGTCATTTCCGGTGACAGGGTAGAGACTTGCGGACCGTATTTCCGCAGTTATACAAAACGATTCGGTTGTCTAAAAAACAAAAAACATAGGCGCAAAATCCCTATGTATTGTTTCTTACCGTTACTTCAAGAATTTCAACGCATGTAGATCGCATTTCTTATCCCTCCGTAACATGGACATAGTTTAGCACAACTCCACTTCGATTTAAAGTGCGCAAGAAGATTTCATTCCTTGTATAATAGGAGTGGTGATTCAATGTTCCGCTTAGCACGCTTTCACTCACATTCGATTACGATCAAAAAGTCCGAGTTCATCGCACTTCTTTATCGTGTCTCTTCCGAAGAGGAAGCCAAAGAAATAATTAAGCAAGTTCGAAAGGAACATCCGAAAGCCAGACATGTCTGTTCCGCGATGATCCTCGGAGGCGAAACACCGGTCCATCGCAGTAATGACGATGGCGAGCCGGCGGGTACGGCCGGTCTACCGATCTTGGAAGTGCTACGTAAACGCGAGATGGAAAACGTCTTGGCGATTGTCGTCCGATATTTCGGAGGAATTCTGTTAGGTGCAGGCGGACTGATCCGCGCGTATGTTGAAAGCGTGTCCGAATGTTTGGATCTTGCGGAACTGACCGAAACCAAAGAAGTCATTCAAAGCGTCGTTCGTTTTCCGATACGGTTTACCGATCCAATCTTGTCCTGTTTGAAACAAACAACGATCCTAAACAAGGAATTCGGTTCGGATGTCGTCTTGACCTTGGTCAGCGATGACGAAGCGTGGCTCGCTAAATGTAGAAACCTCTGCGGGGGACAATTCAGTTTATTGTCTCAGGAAATCAAACAACTCGAAGTTCCCGCTAGAAATGATTCTTGACTGGGGATGCCCATGGAAACGAGGAAATTATGAACGATTTTGACATCTTACTCAAAGAAGAAATTCTCAACCGTTTTGTTTCGGTGATCTCAGATTGGAACGAAACGGATATTTACGCGATCTCTTTTTACGTCGCCAACATCGCGGACAATCCCTGTTATCCGATCGTCATCCTCGGATACAACACCGAATCCTACGTACGTGAGAATCTGGACCAATCCGACGAGCAGGAAGTACGCTGGAACTATGCGTATTGGATGCAGAATCGCGAAGCCGTCTTTGGGGACACGAATGTTCAACCTCTTTTAAAACAATGGATCGAATCGCACGGTTTACCGCATATCGATAATTTCAACCTATACTTCAACACCGTCGGTGAAGAGACGTTGGAGAAGATGGAGTTGATTCCGGTCAAATTTCAAGAGATATCGGTAAAGGTTGCGCAAGAAATCCATACTTTGGGAATCTTAGAAAAGAAGTTCCATAAAGAACTTCCGATTTTGATCCATGGGGATGAGTATGATGGTTTTGTGGCAAGGCAAAACAACGTAGCTAATGAGACGTTGGATATTAATGATTTCGTCGCATATTGCGTCCGATAAATAAACAGCAATGCTTTACGAAAAAAAGACTCCCTTTCGGGAGTCTTTGCGTTTACGATACGATTTATACGCGCCAGAGTTCGCTGAACGCCATGAACGGAACTTGATCCGCATGGAGTTTGGCATTGTGGCGTTGTTTTTTAATGTTGCCTTCGTTGTCTTTTTCGAGCAGATCCTTGTTGGTCATGTATTGGACATAAACCGTCTTCTTCAATAAATACCATTTCGAAATGGCTCCGTAGATCAAATCCGAACGTTCGGCCGTTTCTTTACAGGCTTCGACAGTCTTGACCTTCAAGTCTTCAGCTTTCGCCAAGACTAGATCGTTCAATGCGGTAAACGAATTGTAATAGTGACGGTCGACTTCGCGTTGCAAGGCACCGACGCGTTGTGTTTGCGCTAACAGTTTCCTTCCGATGTTACCGACAACTTCCGGTTGATCGGTGTTGACCGCAACCAACTCATTGCGTGCGTTTTCCAGCAAGCCGGTTTGTTCGGTCAAACAGTAATATAAACCTTTCGCCAACGGATAATCGGATTTATCGCCATCGATCAACAAGATTCCCATTTCCGCATCCCCCGCGGCTTTCCCATACACGATGTACGGAGCTTTCAAGAACCCGGCCGGCAGCTTGGACGCGTCCTTATAGCGGATGATTTGGTTGGAGATCACGTCTTTGTTGACGCCAAACGACAAGTCGACGATGATACGCAGGTTTTGTTCTTCTTCAAAGAGGTGTGTTAAACTGGATTTTAGGTTGCCTTCTTCCAAGGTTTCGAGATAATCTTCAAGATAACCATTGAATTGGCATTGGTCGCCGCCTTTGCGACGATCGTTGATGTTCGACAATACTTCGACGATTGACATGGAATGTCCCCCTTAAGGTTCTTTTTCTACTTCCCTTTTCGCGATGATGAATGCTTTCATAAACTGTTGATGTAGGATGGGTCCCGTTTCCAGCAACAGTATGGCGACCATCATGAGAAACCCTCCGAGCACCGCGGTGGGTCCCAGAGGTTCATGCAAGATCAGCACGGCGCCGGCCGCCCCGAACAACGCTTCCAGGGTCAGAAGTATCGCCGAGATCGATGCGTCGACATGCTTTTGTCCATACGTCTGCAGGAAGAAAGCGATACCGCTGCTTATGATGCCGCAATAGGCGACATAACCCCATCCTTGCGTCGGTACCCCTGTTTTACTAAAGAGTGAAAACAGAAAGGCCCATACGCTCATCGTCAAGCACTGAAGCACGGTCAGCGATAATGCATCGTCATGATGCGCAATCTTCTCCAACATAAGAATATGTAGGGCGAAGGTAATCGCGCAACCGATCAATAGCGTATCCCCGAAGGACAAGGTGAAGGATCCGCGAAGGGTCAATAATGCCGTGGCAAACAACGATAGCGAACCGGCAATCCACGTCGACACCCCGACTTTTCTGCCTGTGATCAAATAGAGCAGGAGCGGAGTGAAAACGACATAAAGGGTTGTCAGAAAGGAAGCGTTGGTTGCGCTGGAAGCGCGTTGACCAAAGGTTTGCAGGGCGAATGCGAGAAACATCAGACTGCCGGCGACGATTCCGTCACGCATGAGATCGTGTTTCTTCCACCATTTCCGATTCAAGGAAAACAAACCCAGGAAAACGCCGCCCATCAGGCCGCGGAATCCAAGCAACAAAAACGGATGCCAACCGCTGTCCAAAGCGCCTTGGACGGCGATGAATCCGATACCCCAGAGAAATGACGCAGTCAATAAGGCCGTTTTCCCGTACTTCTTGTTTTTCGTCATACTTACCTCTGAAATATCATTTATAATTATAACTGAGGTACAAGCGATGAACAACCATTCTTTTGAAAATGGAACGATAATTTTCAGTGAACCCCATGCGCAGACGGCATTCCTGCGTGAAATCCTTCAAAACAACCCGATTCTTACCGGTGTCCATGTTTTATCGCTGGATAGCCATTTGAAGGGCATGGATGCGAAACGTGTCGATCCGATCCGTTTTTATGTCGATTGCGCCCTGCTTTTCAGAGAAATGAAGAATGAGATGGAAGTCTTAAGCAAGATGCTCGATTTCCCTCAAACAGTCAAAGAAATCACCGATTTCGCCCTGGAACTGACGGACTGGGACATCGCTGTCGAAACCTTGCCTGAAGATACCAAAAAGAATCGTGATTTGAAGAAACTTTTAATGGCGGCGATGTCGCTTGAGAATCCACATAAAGGATTACGCGTGGCCTTTGAGAAATTTCAACTCAGTAATGAAGTCAAACGTTGCGTGATCCATCCTTCCAACGAGTCACTTCTTACGTTTTCAAGATATCAAGACTTGATGGAAAAAGGTGCACGGATGTTGGATCGTGAACCTCGTACTCCCGACTTGAAATTGAAGTTTGCGGGAAATCCCAGATTACAGGCGCAAGGCGTCGCACAGTACATCGCATTAAGTCCGATGCGCTATGATCGTCAAAGCATCGTTTGCTTGGATCCTGCGACGGATATTCCGTTATTGAAAGTAAGCTTCGATCGTTATGGCATTCCGTATAGCATATTCAGCGAATCCTTCCGTCAACCGGAAGCCGATTTGTTTATCAACCTTTTACGTTTCGCCGATTCCGGTTTAATCGATGACTGGAAATCCGTCCTTGATAACCCCCTCATTCAAGTTGAGCACACCCACGATTTGGTTCGATATATCGATGCTTTTGAAATTACAACGGAAGATTTACGTTTCCCTTTAACTTCTGTCAAACAAGCTTTGTCAGAGAGTCGATTATGGGGACATGCGGAAAAGAAAACGTATCAGGAAATGGAAGACAAGGCGGAGATCGCACGCAAATCGATGGTACCGCTTTTCACGTCCGTGATGGAATGTTTGACGATGAATTGGCGCGCAAAAGCCGAGCGGATCTATGCGCTCTTTGTTTCAATCTGCCGCAACAACGAATCTTCCGAAGAAGCGATCCTTGCGATCAAACGAATTTTAGAAGTATCCTTGCCGATCTTGGAGAATCATCCCCAAGCCTCCGACTTCTTGATCTATCAAGTCGATGCGACACGCGAACGGATCCATGCGATTCCGAAGGGCGTATTGATCACCGATCTTGGCCATTACAATGTCAGCGGGAAAGACCGCGTCTTTGTGATTTCCGCTTCACAAAAGAATTTCCCGCAGTTTTCGACCGTTCGCGGGTTGTTTGATGAAAATTACCGCAGTCTGACCGGACTTCCTTCTTTGGAACAACGCTATAAACATCATATGGATCAAGTCAACGGTCTGTTTACGTATGCGGACGAGATGATTTTCTCTTGGGCGACAGGGAATTTCGAAGGGAAAAGCAATGAACTATCCTTTGAAATCAAGGATGCTTGTCAAGGCGTGCGTGCCGAAAGCTGGCAACTCACGGAAGAGTTCGGTCAACCCAGACGCGAGCCTTCCTTAACATCGCACACGGCGCAACGATTGTTCTTCAAAGAAAACACAATCGTCGGGAGCGTATCTTCGATCGAACGGTTCTTCCGCTGTCCCTATATGTATTACTTCGCTTCCGGAATCGGATTACGCAAGAAACCTAACGCGAAAATCGAAGTCAACATCGTCGGAACTTTGATGCATGCGATCTTTGAGGAGACGGTAAAGACAAGAGGAAAAGATTACGCGAAACTCAGCGAACAAGAAATCAGTCAGATCGCCCAACCTTTCTTCGATGATCTTAAAAACATGTATCCGAAACAGACCGACAAGGTAGAAATGATGCGTCGTCGCATGATCGCGCAATTGTTGAAGACGTTTACGTTCTTGCGGGCGATGGAACTGGAAACCGCGTTTATCCCCATAAGTGCCGAATATTCCTATGAAATGGTACGAAGTATCGACGAAACCCGGATGCTTCGACTCAACGGTTCGATCGACCGGATCGATTCGACCGCGGATCAAGTGCGGATCATGGATTACAAAAGCAGTTCGAAGAAACTTGAAGAAACCAAAGTCTTGACCGGCCAACAGCTCCAATTGATGACGTACTTACATGTCGCCTCGATGGAGTTGGGGAAACGTCCGGCAGGTGCTTTCTACATTTCCCTCCAACAACCTTCGATTCCCGCCCCTGCCGTTACGATCGACTACCGAAAAGCGGAAATCGACGAAATCTATGAGGATGCTTGGGAGATCGAGAGATTGAAACGGTTGCGTTTGGAAGGATGGGCCTTCGGAGATCCGGCGAATCTGGATTTCAATGCGAAATACATAAAGACCTTATATAAAGATAAGGACGACATTCTTACCATCAACAAACGTTCTGCCTATCCGTTTGATCTCGTGGTTAAGGCGTTGGATGAGTTATACAAGCAATTCGGGATCCGCTTGGCGCAAGGCGACATCAGCCGTGATTGTGTCAAGGATGCCTGCGGGTATTGCGACTATCGAAGATTGTGTCAATTCAACGGGAAGCCCGTCGCAATCAAGAACCGAACGACGATCCCCTCGTTGAAAGGAGAACCGACCGACCATGAGTAATACACATAGCCCCCAACAAGCGCTTGCGATCCATACGGTCGATAAGAACATCTTGGTCAGCGCTTCGGCCGGAGCCGGTAAGACGACGGTTTTGATCGATCGGTTGATGAAACGGATTCGTCAAGATCATGTCAGTGTCGATGAAATATTGGCGATGACGTTTACCGAAGCTGCCGCCGGTGAAATGAAACGCCGACTTGCGCAGAAACTGAACGAAGAATATAAGAACACCGGAGATCCTTTCCTCTACGATCAGATTACGAAACTTCCGGGCGCCAACATTTCGACGATTCACTCGTTTTGTTTGACGGTCATTCGGGATTATTCGTTTGTGCTTCGATTGGATCCCAAACGTGCCGGCAATATCCTGGATGAAGGCACGGCCGCCCTCTATAAACAAGAAGCCATGCGCTTTGTGTTGGATAAGGCATATGCGAATCCTCCGAAAGGCTTCATTGAACTGCTTGATCATTTCTCCGCACGTCCCGAAAGCGATGCGAACGTGGCCGCCGCGATCGATGCCTTGGCGAAAGTCATGGGTGCCAAAAGCGATCCCGAAACCTGGCTTAACGAAAGTGTCGACGCGTATCGCGTCAACGGTAGTTTGCGTCATCTGCGCGACGACTTGGCGTTCTACTTTTTCCTTTCATTTCAATATGTCGCTGAAGATCTACGGAACTTGCTTGCGGAAATGCGTGAACTGGCGGATTTCCCCGAGAAAAAGCAAGCCCAGGGAGAACTGCAGTTCGCTTCCTCCGAGACCCAATTAACCTTGATCTTACAAGCCATCCAACAACGTGATTACCGACGGATGCGGGAACTTTTCTTTCGCTTGGTCCAACACTTCCCGATCGCCGGCAGTAAAATCAAGGAATACACGGAACGTCGGGCGGCGTACAAGAAAAAACTGACGGATGTATGCAAGGTCTGTTATACGGAAGACCGGTTTGTGGCGGATCTCAATACCTTGGCGGATCGTCTATCTTGCCTGGGTAACCTAACGAAAGAATACATTTTGGCCTTTGCCCGGATCAAAGAGGAAAACGATTGTATCGATTTCGATGATATGGAACATTTCGCCCTTCAGATCTTACGTCATCCGGAGTTCGATGTCGCCGATGCCTATCGTAACCGATTCAAGGAGATCCTGGTCGACGAATTCCAAGATTCCAATGATGTCCAAAACACCATCGTCGAATTGATGGCGAGAGGAAACAACGTATTTCGGGTCGGTGATATCAAACAGTCGATCTATCGTTTCCGTAACGCGAAACCGCAGCTGATGCAGGGTTTGATCGATGATCAGAAACCCGATCAAGATCTTGTTCTCTATCTCCCCAATAATTATCGTTCGTCACAGACGATCGTCGAATTCAATAATTTAGTTTTCGGAAAATTGATGAATGTATCCGGTTTACGGAGTTCGTATTCAGTTAATGATAATGTGAGTATCGGAACAGATCGCCAAAACGGCGGAATGCCGGTCGAGTTCCATTGGGTACGAAAAGATCCGGATCCCGGATCGACGTCGGAATCGGACGACAATCTTCAGGAAGAAACCGAGGAAGAATCCCTTGAAGTCGTAGAGGAAACCAACTCGGAAACAAAGAGCGACTTCGTGGCCGTCGTGGATGAAAGTTCAGGCGACTCTGTACTTAAAGCGCGTCATATCGCTGCGGATATCTTGCGACGCAAAACTGAAGGTACGTTTACGAAATGGCGGGACTTCGTGATTCTGGTTCGTTCGCATCGTATCAAATCCTACTTAAAAGAAGCCTTCGAAGAAGCCGGGATTCCCGCCTTGATCGACGTACAGTCCGGTTTCTATAATGCGGACAGCGTACAGGATCTGTTGATGATGTTGAACTTGTGCGTCGATCCGAGCGAAGACATGCATTGGGTCGGGGTTCTTCTGTCTCCTTTCTTCAATATGAATCAGGAAGACATCGCACGATTAAAATTGAATAAGCAACGTGGCGAGTCCTTGCATGATGTGTTGATGCGCGAATATCCGGAAATCGAAGCGACATTACGCGAGATCCGACGTTTGAGTTTGACGATGCCTCTACATGACTTTATCCCTTATGTCATGAATTTCAACGATTACTACCAAACTTCTTGTACGCATTCGCAACGAACAAATCTGGATCTATTTTATGAAAAAGCTTTGTTGGCGGAATCGAAATCGATGAGTTTACCGCGTTTCTTAGATTTTATCGATGAAATCTCGGATGCGAAAAGTTCGGAAGCGACGCCGATTTCCGATGATGTGGATGTCGTGCGTGTCATGACGATCCATCAATCCAAAGGGTTACAGTTTCCGGTTGTGTACTTCTGGTCTACCAAGCGACATTCGGTGTTGGACTTAACCAACACGATGATGACCGATCCGGAGTTGGGGATCGGGCTCAATACTCTGTGGTTTCCGGAACGTTATCAACGCACCAATCCGATCCGCTTAGCCTTACAAGCCAAAGCGGTCCAAGAGGAAATGGAAGAGGAAATGCGGATACTGTATGTCGCCTTGACTCGTCCTCAGAGTTTGTTGGTGGTGGTCGACGTCGATTTGAAGAAGATTCCGACCTCATTAACGCGCTCCACGGTATTCGGAATGGTCGGATACTCGGGGTGGTTGCGGGCAATCGCAAACGAAGATGCCAACCCGCTTTATCGCCACTTCCTTGTGGATGGTGAACTTGGCGAGTTGCGAGGCCCCAGTGAAATTTTAGTTTCAGAACGATTCGTCGGACTGGATATCGAACACCCGGAAGAAACCGTCTTGACGCCGTCAAGTACGGAAGCCCGGTTTGCGCGTGATTTCACCTTACGGTTCCGTGATACGTTGGATGGCAAACAACGCGGTACAAGACTACATAAGTTGTTGGAGCAACTTCCGTCCACGGTTTGGTCAGAAGAGTTGATACGATCCATCGACCCGGAATGTACTTCGGATGAAATCGATTCGATCCTAGCGTTTAGTACCACTCCGTTTTACCAAAACGCCTTGCATGGTACGATCGAGAAGGAATTTCCTTTTGCGGTCTTGGACCGAGGTCGCATGATCAACGGGATCATCGACTTCTTGGTCATCCATGATCAACAAATCCAACTGGTCGACTTTAAAACCGATCGCGGTGTGGATAAGAAAACCTTAACCTTGCGTTATCGCGAACAGCTCTCTCTCTATCGCGATTCTCTCGCGTTGGCATTCCCAACGAAGAAGATTTCCACGTATCTGTATAGTTTCAATCTGAAAGAACTCATTGAGGTAAATGGAATATGATCAAGAACATCGTTTTCGACTTAGGGAATGTCTTATTGCGCTTTGATCCGATCGGCTTTCTTCGCGAGCTTGGATATGATGAGGATCGTGTCCGCGATTTGAAATCCTTGATTTTCGACAGTCCGACATGGCGTTTGGCTGACCAAGGACTCATCTCGATCGAAGACCATACCCAAGTTTATCTAAACCAAGCTCCACATTACGAAACTGAAATCCGTTACTTGATGCAACACTGGGTCGAAATGCCGACGCTGATCGATGAATCCGCGCGACTTTTCCAAGCGTGCGTCGACCAAGGATTTAAGGTTTATATCTTATCTAATTATCCCCAACAGGGATTCAACGAAATGTGGGAATCGACACCTCTCTTACACCAAGCGCATGGCGCGGTGATCTCCTATCGGATCAAACTTGTCAAACCGATGCCTGAAATCTATCATTACTTACTGGATACTTATGGTTTGGATCCAGAAGAGACGGTCTTCATGGATGATCTCCATGAAAACATCTCTGCGGCCTGTGCGGTTGGAATCCGTGGGATTCAATTTAAGTGTGTCACGCAGGCAAAGGAAGCCTTGCTTGAATTGGGAGTTGAATTGTGAAGTTAGATAAACGTATTCTCTAAGACAGACACAGCAGAAAAACACGAACCGAGATAAAATTGGTTCGTGTTTTTGGTTTTCTAGATGAGTAGGTTAATCAATCGAAATCAGTTTATATGTCCGCATCCCCAGACAAATTGCTTTTATCTTGTATATGTTTTTAAATTGTTCCTCCAAGGGATCTTTGATTCCTACTTCCCTTTACAACTGTACGCCTTGAAGTACATTCTAGATTAAGTATATTTAGAAAACTTCAGTAGAAATCACGTAACGTCGGATTCGATTTATTGACTTGGTAAAATTTTGGGATGTGTATAACGATTTAGGAATCGTACAAGCAATACAATCGCAAGCACGGTGACGATCGTATCAGCCACCGGGGTCGCTGCCATGACTCCGTTGGATAAATAGAGTTCCCGTAGAAGAAACATCAAGGGAATATCCACGATTCCTTTACGTAAGATCGTAATGACGAAGGAGTACATTTTTTGACCTGTCGCTTGGAAGATCGCGGTGATCAAGTAACATAAGGCGCTTAATGGAATGGCGATCGAGAGAATCTTCAAAAAACCGTCGCCAAATGCTACCGTAGCACTATCTTTTATAAAGAGGGTTACAAGTTGCGTACTGAAAAGTTGAAATCCGATCAAACAAACGATCGAGAAGATTAATGAAAGAGCTGCCGTGAACTTGATCGCGTCATTCATACGTTTGAAATTCTTGGCGGCATAACTAAACCCAAGCAAAGGCAAAACGCCCTGCGTCAATCCCATCGTTATATTGAAAGAAATCATTCCGATGCGTTTCGCGATTCCCATACCGGCAACGGCGGCCGTGCCATATCCGACAACAAGAACGTTTCCGAATATATTCGAGATCATCGCCAATAAGGTTCCCAAGGCTGCCGGTAACCCAATCGCCATGACTTCCGATGCGATTCCGTCTTTTACCGAAATATCACGCGGACTTAAGGAGAAGATCGGGAATTTTTTCTGGTTCCGCAGAACGAAGATGAAGAAATAGGCCGTAGCCACAACATTCGACAACATCGTGGCGATCGCGGCCCCCACCACTTCGTTGCCTTTTGGTAAGATCACAAACATAAACAAGGGATCCAGAACAAGATTTAGAAGTCCACCCAAGGACATCCCGATACTGGCTTGGCGGGATGCACCGACCGAGCGGATCAAATGACCGAAAACATTATTCAAGATGGTGGGGATCGCTCCGATCACCATCGTCCACATCATGTATTGGCGAATAAACTCGAATGTATCTTCTGTTCCACCGACGAGTTCGATGATCGGGCGATGGAAGAGCCAAATGAATAACGCATAGAGGAAAGCCGCTATAATACTCCCCCAAAAGACAAACGCGAACGTGTGGCGTGCTTTTTCATATTTTCCTTCCCCAAGGCTCCGTGAAATCAAGCTGACACCGCCGATTCCGAAAAGGTTCGCGACAGCCGCCATGATGACGAAAACAGGCATGGTTACACTTAATGCGGCCACCATCGAAGCATTGTTGGTTTGACCGACGAAGTAAGTATCCGCAAGGTTATAGATGACCATGATGATTTGACTGATAACCGTCGGAACCACCAAGGCCATGACGGCTTTCGGAACTGAAAGGGTGGTGAAAATCGCCGCTTCACGCGTACCGTGCATGGATGCATTCAGATTTGAGGTAGAGGTTGGTTTCATGTTGGATTCCTAACTATTTAAGGGCGTTGAGAATATTGTAGAAGCAATGTGGGATCGATGCAAGAAGCGATTTATTTCGAATCCATTTTATCCAATACGCGGCGGATGAATTCACTCTTCCCTTGCGTATATGACGTACGGTCTTCCGAAAACTGTTGAACCAAGTTTATTTTGAGTCGTTCATATTCTTTTCGAAGGGATTCATCTTGATTGAGGGTATCACGAAAGTAGAGATATTCACGCCACTCGATACTGCCATAAACGACGACGTGAATATAATGGGTATCGATTTGACGAAGCGGATCTCGAACCGCAAATAACAGATGGTCTTTAGTTTCGGTGCGTGGACGGAAAATGAAACCATTGGCTTGAAGTAGATCGAATTTGGTTTTGACATCATGCAATGAATGAACACCCAATGCGATATCGATCAAAGGTTTCGCGACAATCCCTTTGATTGCTGTACTCCCCATCGGTTGTGCATCGACGATCTCTTCTTTCAATACTTCGCTAAGTCTATTGATGATACGTTGCGCTTCGAAGGACCAGTCTTCGTCATGGGGTGCGAGCACTACTTTTTTATCCGGTAGTCCGATCATATCTCGGACTCTGTCATAAAGCGTACCGCTTGTAAGGCATGGATCTTCACCGTATCGAAAAGCGGGATGCTCGCATCCTCGGCTTCCACCAACAATCCGATTTCCGTACATCCTAAGATGATTCCGTGCGCTCCGTCGGCGACCAGATCCGCGATGATTCTGCGATATTCATTCCGTGATTCTTCTCGGATATCTCCGAGAACCAGTTCTTCAAAGATGACGGAATGGATGATTTCCATATCGGTAGGTTTCGGTTTCAGAACGTTGAGTCCGTGCGACGTCAATCGATCCACATAGAAGTCTTGCGTCATCGTATACATTGTCCCCAATAACGCGACGTTGGTGAATCCTTTACGTTTGACTTCTTCCGCGACCGCATCCGCGATATGAAGAAAAGGGATCGTAATCTTCGCTTGGATCCTGTCAGAGACTTTATGCATCGTGTTGGTACAAAGTACGATCGCATCCGCACCGGCATTTTGTAAGGTAAGCGCGATGTTGCCTAATGTGTTTCCCATGGTTTCCCAATCCCCACGGGTTTGTGCGGCTTCGATCTCGCTGAAGTCGACACTATACAAAATGATTTTAGCACTGGCATAACCGCCATAGATTCTTTTGATTTCTTGATTGAGGATCGCATAGTATGGTACCGTACTTTCCCAACTCATACCGCCGATTAGCCCGATTGTTTTCATGGTTTACCTCCGTTTAGAAAAAAGCCGATGCCCTATTAAAGGGTCACCGGAGTTCCTTGGTGGAATTTCAATTTCCATTGTTGGTCGATTTCGACCCAAATCGATGTGCGTAACGCTTGTTTACCGTTGTTTTCGCTACGGTAATGCACGATACAACAACACTTACATAACATTTCCAAATGAAAATCGTGGATTTTGACGAGTTGTTTCTTAACTTGACTTAGATGATCGATAGTTTCGTCGCGATGATAGATCGTACCGGTTTGCCCGTATTCAAGGTAATTGGCATCCAGTCGTTGCGCAAGTGCTTGCGTGTCTGCACAGAATGACGGATTGAAGAATTCTTTCTCGTAATCGAGAATCATGTTATGTAGATGTTCCATGTTATTTATATCTCAACTTGTACGCCAGCACGATGCTGGAGAAGACCGCGGTAACGGTGTTGGATGCGATCAGGGCAGCATCTTGTTTATAGATGCCATAGGCGGTCCAACAGAACACGCCGACCACAAACATCAGGTACATCGTCAGGTTGATGCTACTGGTATCTTTCGTCTTGATTACTTGTAAAGCTTGCGGAAGAAACGAGAATGTCGTCAATGCCGCCGCAACATATCCAATCAGGTTCATCGGTGCAGCTCCTTTGAATAGAATGTACCTATAATAACAGGGTTCACATGGTTTGTCATGTGAATCGGTAATTTTCGTTCAACCTTTTGTGTTAAAATCCTAAACAATGCGAAAAAAAAGCAACGTGACTCACGTTCTTCTGAGATAGTTGACGAACAACCTTGGATATTTTTCGCCATACCTAAAAGTAACTGCTTGTTATCGCAGAATTGTCCTTTCTTGAGTTGAAGATCCGCAAGATTTAGATGATAACAATCGGTTCGCTATTTTTCGTTTTATCAATCTTGCGTAGATTCAGAAACAGGGTTACGATCGGTAACGACAATATGACTCCTACGACGATAAAGCCGATCCATGTTCCGGGTGTTTTTGATTCGGCTGACGAGCCCGTTGCCCAGGAAAAGAAAACAAGCAAATAGAAGAAATCCAGAACGAAGAAGAGAATGGTTCTTCGCCATAGTCCGCCCTTTTGCCAAGATTGGGGATTCTTACATACGGAACACTTATGGAATTTTAGCCAAGCAAAATTCTTTTTCTCGGTATCGATTTTAGCCTTGTGGATTTGACGTTCAAGATCCCCTTGCGCTTTCCCACTCAGTTTGCTTACCTTGGAACTTGCATATTTATTGCTGGTTCCAAACCTGACTTCTGTGCTTGCGTTGCCGACGATCTCTTGCGAAAACGTATTCACTTGTCCGCAGTGTTCACATGTATACGTAACATAAACCGGGTGCTTCACCTTTTGAGAATAAATCGTAGATCCCATGTCGTTCACCTCGCTTTGATGGAGTCTGTACGATTATCGATACGAAGTCACCAAACACTTCTCATCTACACAGATTATATTCCTGGAATCAATAGCGTCAAATTATGCTATTAATCTTATCGGAACATGCAAATTCACGACTAAAAAAGCGGTCCGCAGACCGCTATGACTAATCGATGAATAAGTTGTAGAGTTCGGAAACCGGTGTATGGTTCTGTACCGCTTCGATGGTCTTCGCCAACATGTAACCGATCGAGATCTGTTTGATTTTCGGTTCCTTACGTTTTTCGGGACTCAAGGGAATCGAATTGGTGATGACCAATTCTTTGATCGGTGAATCATGGATGCGTTGACATGCGTCTCCCGAGAGAATTCCATGGGAACATGCGCAATAGACTTCCGTCGCACCGCGTTCATATAACATCTTGACGCCGCCCAAGAGCGAACCGCCGGTATCGACGATGTCATCGACGATGACGGCGATCTTCCCGTTGACATCCCCGATCAAGTTAAGCGCTTCGGCGACATTGGGTTTCGTACGGCGTTTATCGATAATCGCGATCGTCGTTCCCGGCATCGCA
Organism: uncultured Erysipelotrichaceae bacterium; assembly: GCA_964526155.1. Lineage (GTDB taxonomy): Bacteria > Bacillota_I > Bacilli_A > Erysipelotrichales > Erysipelotrichaceae > GWE2-51-13. Next base: position 136,881 of record CAZGLV010000001.1, read on the forward strand.
TCCGCCAAACGACGGGCACGAGTCGCGCCTCCGTGGTCCGGAGATACGATGACGACTTCGTCGGCGAAATGTTTCGCGCGGAAGTATTGGCCGATCATGGCGACGGCTGTCAAATCATCGATCGGAATATTGAAGAACCCTTGGATCTGCGGCGCATGCAAGTCAAGGGTCACGACGCGATCGGCACCGGCGACTTGAAGCAGGTCGGCGACCAGTTTCGCGGTGATCGGCTGACGGGCACGTGCCTTACGATCTTGACGGGCATATCCGAAATAAGGAATGACGACGGTGACTTCCCCGGCGGAAGCGCGTTTGAAGGCGTCCAAGGCGACCAGGATTTCCATCAAGGTCTCCGATACCGGCGTGCAGGTGGATTGGACAAGGAAGACATTCTTGCCGCGGACCGATTGTTCGGGCTCAACGATGATCTCGCCGTCCGCGAAATGCTTGACCGAAATCTTTCCGCGCGGGATTCCGAGGTGACCGCAAATCTCGTCCGCGAGATCGGTACTGGAGGAAAGCGCGAATACGATAATGTCCTTAACCATGTTTTACATCCTCTTTCTTCTTGTTTTTATACTTGATACCATATCCGGGCTTGTTTTCTTGACGGGCACGTGCGATGGCCATTTCGCCATCCCCGACATCTTTGTTCGCTGTCGTTCCGGCCGCGACCACGGCGTTTTCGCCGATGGTGATCGGTGCGATCAGATTGACGTTGGAACCGATGAACGCTCCATCTTTGATCGTCGTCTTGAATTTATTCTTTCCGTCGTAATTGACGGTAACGACCCCGCAACCGAAATTCACCTTCGCTCCGACTTCCGCATCTCCGACATACGTCAGATGTGCGCAACGTGAGTCAAATCCGATCGTCGCATTCTTCATTTCGACGAAATTACCGATCCGGTTGTTATCCTCGATCACGCAGTTCATGCGTAGATGCGCATAGGGTCCTAAATTGACATTATCTTTGACGATACTGTCTGTGACGCGACTGGAATCGATCTTCGTGTTGTTTCCGATGGTCGCATTCACCAAGAACGACTGAGGTAAGATCATACATCCTGTACCGATCGTCGTTTTCCCTTCAAGATAGACATTGGGATAGAGAATTGTATCTTCGCCGATTTCGCTATCCGGTGAGATAAAGGTTAGATCCGGGTCGATGAATGTGACTCCGTTTTGTAACCAATATCGATTGATCCGCTTCTGCATCCATCGTTGCGCATCCAATAAGTCGACCCGATCATTGACTCCCATGACTTCATCGACGTCTTCGACCGGTAACGCTTGGACTTCCAGTCCGTGCGAATTGAAGATTTCGATCAAATCGGTAAGGTAATATTCGTTTTGCGCGTTATCGTTCTTGATTTCATCCAGATGTTTAAACAAGAGTTCCGTCTTCACGCAATAAATCCCCGTATTGATCTCTTTGATCGCCAATTGACGCGGCGTACAATCCTTAAACTCGACGATTTTCTCGATATTTCCGTTCTCGTCGCGAACGACTCTTCCATAACGAGCCGGATCATCCAAGACAGCGGTCAACACCGTCATCGCGCAATCGCTGTTGTGCGTGAAGATCTTTTCCATCGTCGTATCCGTGACACAGGGACAATCCCCATAAAGGATCAAGGTTTCGCCATCTTTATCACGTAGGCTTTCCACCTGCATGACCGCATGCCCCGTGCCCAACTGCGGCATCTGCATCGCATAATCGACCGTATCTTTTAAGTAAGCTTTGACCTGGTCGGCTTGATGTCCGACCACAACCACGATCTCTTCCACATCGATCTTTTTCAGGTTGGTGATCACATGCCCGATCATCGGTTTGCTTAATACAGGATGCATGACTTTGGATAAAGAACTCTTCATCCGCGTCCCTTTTCCTGCGGCCAAAACGATCGCGTTTCTCATGTCTGTTTCCTCCACTTTCATTTTACCAAATTTCCGTCAAATATTCGTCACTTCGTTCGAATTTTCGTCTTAACCACAAACCGGTATTGGTGTTTTAGGTTTGAAACCGCACGATCGGCGACTTCCTCATATTTCGTAAAGCCCATAACGACCGATCCGCTTCCGGTCATCATCGCCTTATCACACCCCAAACGCAATAACCGTTGTTTGAGTGCGGCGATATCGGGAACCATGCGGATCGCGTTGGCTTCCAAACTATTTCCGATCGAAACGAGAAATAACGGATAGTTATTGTTGGTTAACGCGTTTTCGACGCTGGACGTATCGGGATGCATGAGGGTATCGAAATTCAGGGTGCCGAAGGCTTGACGGGTACTGACGCCGCGATGCGGTTGAACCAGAACGATCCAAAGATCCAGTCCAACATCGAAGAATCGCAGTTTCTCGCCGATCCCATTGACGCGAGCCGGCCGTTGGAAAAGACAGAACGGAACATCCGCTCCGATCTTGACGCCGATATCGATCTTCTCTTGATCACTCATGTTGAGTTGATAGTGTTGGTCGATCCAGTTGATGACGGCCGCCGCATCGCTGCTTCCGCCGCCTAAGCCGGCTTGCGAAGGGATCCGTTTATTTAAATGGATATGATAGTTTTCCTTAAAGCCATAAATCGAACGCATTTTCTCGAATGTTTTTAGAATCGAGTTGTTTTCCGGTCGAATCCGGATATCCGGCACGCAGGAAAAGGACATTTCCTCAGCGAGCGTGAATTCGATCTCATCATAAGCTTCGATCGGCACCATGACGCTATCCAACTCATGGTAACCATCCGGACGTTTTTCAACCACGTCCAAACACAAATTTACTTTACCGTACGCTTTCGTTTTCATACCATACCTCGTAGAGCCGGATAAAATCGGCCAATGTCAGCGCTTCGGCGCGGATGTTTTCATTGAGTTTCGCTTGATTGAGTTTCGCTAAGACAAACTCGGTCGATGCGAGTTCCTTTAGATTGTTTGCGAGAGTTTTACGCCGTTGCGTAAACCCCGTTTTTACAAGTTTGAAGAAACGATCGGGATTGTCGACCGGTATCGTGTCTTTACGCGTGAAACGTACGACGGCGGAGTCGACGTTGGGTCGAGGTAAGAAGACCGCTTTGGATACGTTCATGACGGTTTTCACTTCGAATAGGGTCTGAACGATCAAACTTAAGGCGTTATAGTCCTTGGTGGAAGGTTTCGCCACGAAACGATCCGCCACCTCTTTTTGGACCATGATCGTAAACGAGGTGATCGAAGGTAGTTTCTCGATAATATGAAACAAGATCGGAGTGGTGACATAATACGGCAGATTCGCGCACAAAGTTAACTCACCTTCCGGAAGATCGTGGGCAGTCACCGTTAAGAAGTCTTTTAGTATGACCTTAACATTTGGATACGGACTCAACGTATCCGCCAACACTTCGATGCATCGCGGATCGATCTCAAACGCCGTCACCGAGTTGGCGATCTTGGCGAGTTGTTCGGTCAATGCGCCGATGCCGGGACCGACTTCGATGACATGACTGGATGTGTCGATTTGACTTAACCGGGCGATCTTTTCGACGATGGAAGGATCGATGATGAAATTCTGTCCGAATCCTTTTTTTGCGCTCATTCCATGTTTCTTAAGGATCGCTAAGGTGCGGGCATTGGCGCTTATCGGTTTTTCCATAGTTCCTCCACCTTGTCTTCAAGTTGTTTTCGATCGATCTTCAACATATCGCATCGTTTTAGAAACGTCTTCGCGTTACAATCTCCGATATGAAACGCTTGCGAAACTTTCTTGCGCATCGCTTCGCTATCGGGATGACCGGAAAGACGCAACTCCATCAGATCCGTCATCGTCAATGTTCCGCTTGATTCGCAAAAAGTTTGAACATTCTCTAATGCCTCAAGGATATCTTTCGGGGAAGCATGTTCGACACCGACTTTTCCTTTCCCTAAGGCTAAATTCCGAGGCAAGAAAGCGTGTTTCGCGTTCGGAACCAATTTCGTTATCTGACGGCGGATCCTTTCGCCGGCCGAGTCGGGGTCGGTGAAGATGATGATCCCGCGTGATTGTGCGGCTTTGATAATCAACTTCTGGGTCGTTTTACTGACGGTCGATCCATGCGTGACGATCGTTTCACAGTCCAGGATCGAAGTGAGGAGAGCGCTGTCGTGCGTGCCTTCAACGACGATGATTTCTTGGATGGGCATTGCGATCCTCCTTTTACGTATGCCATTATACCATGCTTCAACAAAAAAACCGCTTTCGCGGTTCTACTTGCAGATTCTTTGTCCAAGTGAATTCTTAGTCAATCTCGCAAAACCGACGATCGTCGCGAGCGGGGATTGATTCCCGGTCAGACGTACCGCCGACAGATTCTTCTCCGACCCCACAAAGAGGTCCAATAAACTCCCGGAAACACCGCGATCGACGATCATCGCCTTAAACGGTTTCCCAGGGGTCAATCCCATGCCGGAATACTTATGATTGGAGATCTCGAGGATCGTACACATCGGTAAACTGGAACTGGAAGCTAAAAGATAATAACCGTTGTACGTGATCCCTTCTCGCCAGCTACCGTCGCTTTGACGGACGGCGGTGGTGGACACGCGAAGTCCCGACGCCATGCCTGCGGTGCCATCCGCGTACGGTTGACAACCGCCGCAGTCCGCCCCATAGCGGGCAAAGCCGGGATTGAAGTACGCACCGATCGAAGGTTTGGCGCCATACATATAAACCGACGGTACCGCTTCGGTGATCTTCGTGGTATCCGGAACGACGACTTTGGAGAGTACGTTACCGAATCCGTCATACGTGATTCGATACGTTGATGTTTGAATTTTCGGGGATCCGTTTGAAACTTTGGAAATTAACCAAGATACCCCGGTACGTGATGCGTCGGCAGCCTTCACGACCGTTGTTTGTTTTGCGAGAACAGTGCTTTCCTTAACTTCTTCCATGGTGAATCCACCATTGAAGTCCGCTGTTTTGGCTTCGCCCGTCAATGTTTGAAGGACGACGGCTTCTTCCGATTTCGTGGAAGTCGTACAGGCGGAAAGCGAAATGACCAAGAAAACTATGATGATCTGTTTGAGTTTGATCAAGGGATAGTCTCCTTTCCTAAATCGGGCTAAGTTTACCACAGAAACAAAATTCTGGCAAATTTCAACGCACCAAAGTTGTCAGATTGACGCAAAAAACACCCCGAAAAGGCTTTCAATCCGCTGTTTCAGGGTGGAATAAACGACGATATGTACGTCCCATCGTGTCCATCAGATACTCGATATCGACCTCTTTTAAGCGTGCGATTTCCTCGCCGACGTGGACCACGTACGCACTTTCGTTGCGCTTACCGCGATAGGGCGTCGGTGTCAAATAGGGACTATCCGTCTCGATCAACAATCGATCGATCGCAATTTCTTTGGCGACTTCTTTAGGCGTATGGGCGTTCTTAAACGTGACCGGACCGGCTAGCGAAATGACATAACCTAGCTTAACGAGTTCACGCGCCATTTCGACGCTGCCTGAGTAACAATGCATGATGCCGGCTTTTTTACAGGGATGATTCTTCAGGATTTCATAGGTATCGTGCATGGCGTCACGGCTATGGATGATGACCGGGACATTCAGTTGGTTAGCTTTATCGATTTGACGAATCATCGCTTCCCGTTGAAGTTGACGATGCTCGGGTTCTTTATGCCAATAGTAATCCAAGCCGATTTCGCCGACCGCGACGATCTTGGGTGATTTCCAGAGCTCTTCCATTTCCAAAAACGCTTGTTCATCCATCGCTTCGATGTCTTCGGGATGAAACCCTGACGCCACGTCGAAGATTTCGTCCGTTTGCGCCAACGCGATCGCCTGCTTGGTGTTTTCCACACCGCAGCCGATCAATAAGATCTTCTTCAGTCCCGCGTCTTTGGCACGCTGGATCATCGCATCACGATCCACATCGTACGATTCATCCGTCAAATGCGCATGACTATCGATCCATCCTACCATATCCGCGTCCTTGCGACGATATCATGGAACGATGCGTGCGGATCCGCAATGATGGAATAAACGATCGACAAGATCCCGATCAAAAACAAAGGTGCGCTGAAGATGAGTTCTTTAACGACGCTGCGTATCAAGCAAGTCCAACCGTCAAGGGATCCGTCGATGGCGCGGACATGCAGGTCCATGATCTTTTTACCGATGGTCGTCTTCATCGAATAGAGCGAGATCGATTCATATGCGATATAAAGTATCGAGATGGATCCGGAAAAGGACCAGAAGGGATGCTTAAACATCCAATCCCAAGGTAAGAACCAGAATAGTACTCGAAAAAGGATGGAGAATACCACGAAGAGAATCGAAACGACGAATACGGGGATCGCGATGACGAGATGGTCGATGAGGTTGGCTAAGATACGACGAATGAGAAGTTCCATAATGGGCACCTACTTTCCGAGACAGAAACGGCTGAATAGTTCGTCTAACAGGAAATCCTTTACGATCGGATGAAGAATCTCACTTAAACGTAGAAACGAATCTTGAAGATCGACAGTCACTAAGTCCAAAGGCATCCCGTCGATCAAGGCTTGTTTGGCCGATTGCATCGCATGTAAGGACTGATAGGCCAGTCCGATCGTACGTTGATTGACGAGCGCGCCTTCGCTTAACACACGTTGATGAAGTTCGTATCGATCGTTGATCGCTTGGATCAAGGCGTCGATCTCCCCTTTCATCGCACTGACTTCGATTCCCGTGTTGGGCGAATTGAGGTCGGTTTTATTATAGACGATGATTCGTTTGGTCGGATCGCTAAGATTCAACAGAAGTTCATCTTCTTCATCGATCGTACGCGAAGCATCCAACACCAGTAGAATCAATTCGGCTTCTTCCATGGCTTTCTTGGATTTCTCGATTCCGATCTTTTCGATGAAGTCACCCGTTTCACGGATCCCTGCGGTATCGATCAAATGTAAGGTTACATTCTTAAGTCGGATCGTCCCTTCGACCAAATCGCGGGTCGTTCCCGGGATTTCGGTGACGATCGCTTTGTCTTCTTCCAGTAATGCGTTTAATAAACTCGATTTCCCGACATTGGGTTTTCCGATGATGACGGTTTTGACGCCTTCTTTCATCTGCCGACCCGAGTCCGCATCCTTCAGTAGTTTTTGAAGCTTCGTTTCCCAGACTTCGCATAAGGGTAGCACCATGTTACGTGTGAGTTGTTCGACATCGTCATATTCGGGATAGTCGATGTTTACTTCGATGTTGGCGATGATGCCCAAAAGTTCTTCAAGAAGTGGTTCGATTTGTTTGCGCAGCGAACCACGGATACCCGAGACCGCCATCTTGGCGCTTTGGTAACTATCGGCTTCGATCATATCTTGGATCGCTTCGGCTTGCGTGAGGTCGATCCGCCCGTTCAACATGGCACGCTGCGTGAATTCACCCGGTCGTGCCAATCGCGCACCGGCTTCCAGTACGGCCGTCAAGATCCGTTTAGTGATATAGATGCCGCCATGGCAATGGATTTCCGCCACATCTTCCGCGGTATAGGAACGAGGTGCCTTCATCACGAAGACCAGACACTCATCCAAGGTTTCCTGGGTATGCGGATCTTGAATAAAGGTATAGGTCACTTGGTGAGAAGGAATCGCATTAAAGTCCTTTCGCGTTAACCCTGAAACGATCTCGATCGCTTTGTCGCCGCTGACACGGATGACGGAAATGGCTTGTTCGTTTAACGCAGTCGATATCGCGGCGATGGTATCGCTAAACATGGATACACCTCCAATGTTGAAAGACACGGGGATCCCGTGTCAGTTTTCTTCTTCCAGACATCCCAGGATTTCCAAGATGCGGTTTAACTCGTCGTCATCCGCAAACGGAATCACGATTTTACCTTCGTCGACTTTGACCTTGCTTTGAAGTTTGGTCTGTAAAAGACCGGTGACATAGCGATAGTCTTTCTTATTCTTGGGTGTTTCCTCAACCGGTTCGACTTTGACTTTCGTCAACGCTTCGACCGCCCGGACCGACAAGTTTTCTTTGACGATGCGTTTGGCAAGCGCCTCGATTTGCGCATCATCTTTCATCGTGATCAACGGACGGACATGACCCATCGTCAACTTCCCTTCGCTGACCAAGTCTTGAACGCTTTGAGGCAAACGACGTAAACGTAGGATGTTGGTGATATGTTCGCGGCTTTTCCCGACTTTTAGAGCGAGTTGTTCCTGCGTTAGATTCATACGATCGATCAGCATTCCGTAGGCATTGGCTTCTTCGATGACATTGAGGTTTTCGCGTTGGATGTTTTCGACCAACGAGATTTCCATCATTTCCTCTTCGCTGAAGTCCATGACGATGGCCGGGATGCTTGTCAGATTCGCTTGACGAGCGGCACGTACGCGACGTTCGCCGGCGATCAATTGATATCCCGAGACCGCTTTACGAACCAATACCGGCGTAAAGACACCGTGTTGGGCGATGGATTGGGCAAGTTCGTCGATCTTTTCGGGGTCGAAGGTCGTGCGTGGCTGATACGGATTCGGATGAATCTTGGAAAGTTCGATTTCTTCTTTCGGGTAAGCGCCGTCCGTTCCTTTTTGAATTTCTTCCAAGACCGAACTGACGTCTTCGCCGAAAATGGCCCCGAGGCCTTTCCCTAAACGGTTCTTGTCGCTCATTGTGCAGCACTCTCCCCTTCGTTTTGGGCGATGACTTCTTTCGCAAGCGCCGCATAGGCGCGCGCTCCTTCGGATCGCACATCGTATTCGAAGATCGATTGTCCGCGCGACGGCGCTTCGGATAAGCGGGTATTACGCGGAATGAAACTCTTATAAACGCGTTCCTTGAAATATTTGCGGACTTCTTGTTGGACTTCCACGCTTAAACGGGTACGCGAATCAAACATCGTAAGTAAGACCCCTTCGATAAAGAGTTTATCGTTGAATAACTTCTGAACCAAACGGATCGTCGATAACAGCTGCGTCAATCCTTCCAACGCATAGTACTCGCATTGGACCGGGATGATGACCGAATCCGCCGCGGTCAGCGCATTCGTGTTAAGTAGTCCTAACGAAGGCGGGCAATCGATGATGATGAAGTCGAAGATATCGCGGACTTCATCCAGTTTGTTTTTTAGAAGTTTCTCACGGCCGATTTTGAACTCGACCATTTCCAGATCGGCCCCGGCCAAATCGATGGTGGCGGGAACCAAGGTCAGCGGCGGCATTTTGATGGCCACGCTGGCTTTTGCGACGCTGACATCGTTTAATAGGACGTCATACGCGCTATATTTAATGTTCTGACGGGATGCCCCTACCCCTTGGGTGGCGTTGCCTTGCGGATCGAAATCCACAAGCAGGACCTTCCGCCCCAAATAGGCCAATCCGGCGGCCAGGTTAATACTGGTGGTCGTTTTCCCGACTCCCCCTTTTTGATTGGCTACGGCGATAACCTTCCCCATGAACAGCCTTCCTTTCTACTTTTTCGTAAAACGTAAAGTGATTTTGATTTCCTTGTCGTTCTCGTCGATCTTCTTATGGACTTCCACGCCGGTTTTTTCAATCATCCCGACGGCTGCTTCGATCGTATTGACAGCGATCTTCAAGTTACGTGTGATTCCCTTTGTCCGGGCTTTCTTCGATTCTTCCTCATGCTTTTTAACTTTTCCGTTGATCCATTGTTCGGTCTGACGGACATTGAGGTTCATCCCGACGATCTTCTTAAACATATCATGGCGTTCTTCCGGTTCCACGTTCAGAAGCGCGCGGGCATGACGTTCGGTGATGACCCGTTCGCTTACGGCTTGTTGGATTTCTTCGGGCAATTGTAATAGACGGATTTTATTGGCGATCGATGACTGGGATTTCCCCATCTTGGTGGCGATCTTCTCTTGCGTCAATTGGCTTTCGCCCATGATTTTCATGTAGGCTTTGGCTTCTTCGATGGCGGTCAGATCCTCGCGTTGTAGGTTTTCCACCAATGCCATCTCCGCCATTTGGATCTCATCCGCTTCGCTGATCAGGCAAGGTACGGTGGTATACCCTGCCATCTGCATCGCCCGGTAACGACGTTCGCCGGCGATGATTTCATAATCTTTCCCGATCTTGCGGACAGTGATGGGTTGAATCAGTCCGTTCTCACGGATCGATTGCGCCAACTCCATCAATGAGTCCGGATTGAAATCCATTCTCGGCTGGTAGCGGTTGGGCTTAATCTGCTCAACCGGTATATCGATGGTTTCTCGCATGTTTCCTCCTACAACGGTTTCTTTTTGATTTGAGCGAAATTCCGGGGATATCCTTTCGGCGTTTCCCCTTTCTTCCTCAAGATGAGGTTATACCTGAGTCCGGCCGTCGGCAAGTTTTCCTTGCGGACGTTCTCGACCGTCAGTTTTAATACTTCCATCGCATGTTTCGCGGCTTCAAGTTCTTCAAGCCCCGAACTCCCTTTCATGGCGATGACCTGTCCGTTGACTTTGGCCAACGGGGTGCAGAGTTCTAGTAGTATCGGTAACGCCGCGACCGCGCGTGCGGTCACTACGTCAAAGCGATGACCTTGGATGACATATTCTTCCGATCGTTGGTTGACGACCTTCGCGTTGGTTAACCCGAGTTGTTTAACGACTTCGTTAAGAAACAACGTCCGCTTTCCGATCGGCTCGATCATCGTTATCTTGAGTTCAGGCAACGCGATCGCTAAGGGAATCGCGGGAAATCCGGCGCCGGATCCGACGTCCGCCAGCGAAGTGACGTTACCGAGTGCCGGCACCAAAAGCAAACAATCCAGGAAATGTTTCTCCAACACTTCTTCCTTTTGGGTGATCGCGGTCAGGTTCATGCGCTGGTTCCACTCCGTCAAGAGTTCGAAATAGCGGTCCAATTGGTTGAATTGAAACGCGGTGAAAGCGATGTTCAGGTTGGCTAGCGCTTGCGTAAATTCATGTTGATGCATCGTCTTCCTCCGTGACGCTATTTTACCATAGTTCGCCCTTGATAAGAAGAACAAACGTGGACGAATGGACATGCTTGCTGTCCAATTTTTATCACTTTTTCCACGATTCTATTTCCGGGGAAATAGTTTGGACAACTTGATTATTTTGATTAGAATTCATTTGACTGTATTTTTGAAGTATGATTTCACTCTAGAAAAGACCGAAGAATAATGCCTGTTGGATAGGTTTCAGGTGCATATGAACTCCGAAGAAGTCATCTAACATACAAAAAGCCCTTAAATAAGGGAAATTATTAATTTATTAAAATAATGAATCATTCTAATGAATCAAGAGATTATTGTCTGTTTATTGTTTCGAAATCTCACTAAGTAAACCACATGACGTTTCCACAACCAAATGGTACACTTCACTTAGATCAAACAATAAGGTCATTGACCTTGGGAGGAATCTATGGGAAAGCCCGCATTTCTAATCGTCGATATGCAGAAGAATTGTCAGGAGAGCGCTTCATCGCAAGCCTCGTTTTCGACCGCTCTTTGGTATATCAACACTGTCGGTGATCTCTTTCGGAAACGGAGCCTTCCGGTCGTTATCATCCAAGACCTCGAAGACGGAGGTCCAGGTACGGAAGGGTTTGACTGTGTCGAGGAACTTAAGATTGAATCCAGTGACTTCCATATCCATAAACTCTTCTCCAATGCTTTCTGGCAAACCGAATTGGATGCGATCTTAAAAGCGAACGATGTCGACTTTGTGATCATCGCCGGTTTCGCGGCCGAGCATTGCGTCCTCTTTACTTTTAACGGAGCACGTGAAAGAGGGTATAAGGCCGTGCTTCTTCAAAACGGGATTACGGGCTTGGATGAGGATGAAGTCAAACGTATCCAGCTTATGCGACCTGTCATCAATTTCAGAGCCCTTGAGTATTTCATCAAGTAACAAAAAAACCTCCATCGGAGGTTCTAAGTGAGGTTGTTCAACATTCGTTCGATTCGATCCACATCGATGAAGCGGCTTTCGCGTAGGACTTCTTTTCCCTCGTGAAATATCAATACGGTGGGAACCGTGAATACGTTGTGCTGAGCGGATGCTTTCGTATGTTTCGAGGCGTCCAGTTTCAGAAACGGAAATGAAAAGTCAGACACGGTTCTTTGGATTTTTGGGAAAATCGCCGAACACACCCCGCACGTCGGGGTGGTGATATAGAGGATAACAGTTTCCTCTTGCTTTAAGGTTTTGGTTAATTCTTCTTCGGATTGAATCAGAATCGGTTGCTTAATTTCGTTCATAGTTTACTCCAAGGAAAAAGAGGCACCGCGGCCTCTTCTTCATGTCTACAGTGTGACATAGACGCCACGATGATTCAAGTGATTTGCCCACCACGTTTATTTGATACGGTCATCGCAAGGACCGCGATATCCGCCGGGCTGACCCCGGAGATCCGACTGGCTTGTCCGACGGTCATCGGACGGATTTCGCTGAGTTTCTGGCGACCTTCAAGCGAGAGATGATCCATCGTTTGGTAATCCCAATCGGATGGCAATTTCATTACTTCCATGGCAGCCAGTCGTTCAGCCTCTTTTTTCGCTTTAACGATATAGCCCATGTATTTGATTTCGATCTCGACATGCGTCAAGACTTCCGTGTCATAGGTGCTCAGATCGATGAAAGCCTGTAGGTCTTGGATGGAAACATTCGGGCGTTTGAGTAAGTCCAATGCGAGCATCCCTTCAATCGAAGGTTCGTACCCACGATTCCGTAGAAGTTCATTGAGTTCAACACTTCGAGCAATGCGTGTCGTCTTAAGTTTCAGCAACAACTCTTCGCGTTGGCGTGTCGCTTCCGTAAAGAGCGCATAACGATGGTCATCCAACAAACCAATGTCCCTTCCCTTTTGGGAAAGTCGTTGTTCGGCGTTGTCATGGCGCAACAAGAGTCGATATTCCGCACGACTCGTGAGGAGTCGATACGGTTCTTCGGTACCTTTGGTGACAAGATCGTCGATCATGACACCGATGTAGGCTTCGTCACGCTTGAGAACCAAAGGTTCTTTTCCCAGTACGGATAAGGCGGCGTTGATTCCGGCGATCAATCCTTGACCGGCGGCTTCTTCATACCCCGATGTCCCGTTGATTTGACCGGCGCAATAGAGTCCGGTAAATCCTTTGACGTTGAGTGCGGCGGTCAACTGTAGCGGATCGATCGCGTCATATTCGATCGCATAGGCATACTTATCGATAATACACTTCTCCAATCCCGGCAAACTCTTCAACATCCGATCTTGCACATCATAGGGCATCGACGTGGAGAATCCTTGGATATACGTCGTATCGAGTTCCAATGATTCCGGTTCAAGGAAAATCTGATGACGATGTTTATCGGCGAAACGCACGAGTTTGGTTTCGATCGACGGACAATACCGCGGCCCGACACCTTCGATCAAGCCGGAATACATCGACGAACGATTCAGATTCGCGTTGATGATTTCGTGGGTATGAGGTTGGGTATAGATCAAATAACAAGGCAGTTGTTGCTTGATGATGTCACTGGGTTTTGTTACGGAGGAGAAATGGATGAACTCTTCATCACCGGGTTGGATTTCTCCTTGCGAAAAATCGATCGAGCTTGTTTTGATGCGAGCCGGCGTCCCTGTTTTTAGACGGAAGGTACGGATTCCCGCGGCGCGTAGGGATTGGGATAAATTCTTGGTGGTCTTCTGGTTGTCCGGCCCTTGTTCGACCGCGGTGAATCCGACCAAGACTTTCGCACTCATGTACGTACCCGATGTTAAAACGACCTTCTTCGCTTGAATGATTTCTCCGTTACTAAGTAGAACTCCTTGGATCGTTTTGTTTTCGAAAAGGATCTCCTCGACCAAGGCTTCGATCAAGGTTAAATTCTCTGTATTATTGACGATCTCCCCCATTTTACGGGAGTACGCGATTTTATCGGATTGGACCCGTAGACATTGAACCCCGGGACCCTTATTGGTATTCAACATCTTAAACTGTAAAGCGGTAAGGTCGGCGACGATGCCCATCTGTCCGCCCAAAGCATCGATTTCACGCACGACGATCCCTTTAGCCGGACCGCCGACCGAAGGATTGCAGGGCATGACCGCGATCCGGTTTTTATCAAGAGTAATCAGCGCGGTACGAATGCCCATCCGCGCACAGGCTAACGCCGCTTCGACACCTGCGTGACCGGCGCCGACTACCACAACATCGTACATGGCTTTTCCTCCTTTGCTTTTCTATTTTAGCATATGCTGTCAATACAAAAAACTTGGACGCACGATACATGAAATCCGATTCGAAACGTGATATAGTCTTTCTCGGAGGGAAAAATATGAAAACCATCAACGAAAAAACACTTGGCATTTTACGCAAGATGCAGACGGACGAAATTACCGAATACTATGTCTACACCGCGTTGGCAAAACGGATGAAAGAGAGCGACCCGAATCGTAAAATCTTGGAGCGGATCGGATTGGATGAGAAAGGCCATAGCGAAATCTGGGGAAGATATACCGGACTGCCTTCGACACCGAAAAAGGCGTATGTCTATTTCTTCTCTTTCTTAAGTCGGATCTTCGGCTTCACCTTCGCGTTGAAGTTGATGGAGAAGGGCGAAGACAGCGCCAATGATGCCTACGCCGCGATCGCGGATGAGGTGCCGGAAGCACGGATCATCGCCGCCGAGGAAGACGCGCACGAACAAGAACTCCTTAAAATGTTGGATGAAGAACGATTACAGTATGTCGGATCGATGGTCTTGGGACTGAATGATGCCTTGGTCGAACTGTCCGGCACCTTGGCAGGATTGACCTTCGCCCTACAAAATAACAAGATCATCGCATTAAGCGGATTGATCACCGGGATTTCCGCGACCTTGTCGATGATGAGTAGCGAGTATCTCTCATCCCGCAGCGAAGGCGCCGAACACCCGCTCAAAGCCGCCTCCTATACCGGAATCATGTACATCGTCGCGGTCACATTGATGACCTTGCCTTACCTGCTCTTTCCGGTCGATCAATTTCTACCGGCCTTGGTAACGATGTTATTGATCGTCATTCTGATCATCTTCGTATTTACGTATTACGTATCCGTCGCACAGGATTTACCCTTTAAGAAGCGCTTTATTGAAATGGCGACCATCTCGATGTCCGTCGCCGCGGTCGCGTTTCTGATCGGTATCGTCGTGAAACAGTTTCTTGGAATTCAGATTTAAGGCCGCAAGGCCTTTTATTTTCGCGCTACGATCAGAAATCGTTCTTCGGTACTTTCGAGATAGCTTTGTTTTTCGATGATATGATGGATTTCATTAAGTTGGTTCATGAAACGATTGACGCTGAAGTCCGGAAATTCCCATGGAATCAGCTTTGCGTAAAAGACGATCGCGCCGACATCGAAAAATTTGAGTTTAGGTTGGAACTCAGCTTGTTTCTCGATACGAAATCCCGTCGTAATGAAGGATTGTACTTCTGACTTGAAATTGAAGGAAGCATACTGGGAGACGAAGTTCGGATAAAACCGACGTGATAAATCTTCATTATTTCTCCCACCGCATTGTTGGGTGATGAAATATCCGCCCGGACGCAAAACGCGATACACTTCTTTGAGATCATAGGCTTCGTGACGATCGATGACCACATCAAAGGACTGACTCAGAAAAGGCAAACGGTTGGTATCATCGACTGCTTTGACCGTGATCCCAAGCGGTGTCAGTTCTTTTTGACACTTAAGCAAGTTGGGAGGATACCCTTCGGTGACGGAGGTGAGACGATGCGGATGGTTGAGGGAGAGTAGAAACTCGCCTCCGCCCGTACCAAGATCTAATAAACGTTTTGTGTTGTCCAAATGTTTTTTGACTTCACTCGAATAATCCCAAGGTAAGGGTTGGCTTTCCCAGCGGTTGTTTAGATGTGAAAAATCCCATCCTTCCATACCTTTGCGTTCTTCTTCAAACCAGAAATCATATCGATCGAACATGGAATCACCTCGCTTTCACCATTGTACGCCTTTGGGTCGAATAAAATCAATTGACATCGGGGACGCACCGTATTACTGTATTAGTGTAGATAGTACAGTTGGGAGGTACCCTATGATCGCATTGAATCAAACCAGCCGTACGCCCATCTACCAGCAAATCATCCAACAAGTGCTGGCACAGATCGCGTGTGGGTTATTGCGTCAGAATCAGCAGCTTCCCGGTGTCCGAAGTATGGCCATTGATTTGGGAATCAACCCCAATACGGTCATGAAGGCATATGCGGAACTGGAACGTGACGGGTATATTTACTCGATCGCGGGCAAAGGTTCGTTTGTGGCGGAGACGGAACAGAGTCCCAATTTGTTGCACCAAAAGAAACTCGACGAGATCAAGGAAGGCTTGGCTTCGTCACTTCCCTTTGGTGTCACAAAGGATGAACTGATGGCGATCGTCGAAGCGTTGTATCGTGAGGAGGAAAGCGTATGATTCAACTCAATCATGTTTCCAAGTCGTTTGGCACCAAGAACGTGCTCGATAATGTTGACTGGCAGGTCCCGCAAGGGAGTATCTTCGGGTTGGTCGGTCCCAACGGTGCCGGAAAAAGCACCTTATTGCGACTGATCAGCGGCGTTCTGTTGCCCGATCATGGAGAAATCTTGGTTGCCGGCCAGAGTATTTTCAATAATCCCCAAGTCAAGAAAAAAGTCTTGTTTGTGCCGGAAGATCCTTACTTCCTTCCGCAATCGACGTTAAAAGAAATGAAACGGTTCTATGAGATTTTCTATCCGAGTTTCAAAGAATCGATGTATCGCAAACTTCTGAATAATTTCCCGATCAACGAAAACGAAAAGATCGGCAATTTCTCCAAGGGCATGAAACGTCAAGCCAACGTGATCTTAGCCCTTTCCATCCAACCCGAAGTATTGCTTTTGGATGAAGCGTTCGATGGGTTGGATCCGGTCATGCGGTTGACCTTGAAACGGATTTTGACCGACCAGTTGTTGGAGCGTAAGTTCACCGTTGTCATCTCTTCCCATAACTTACGGGAGCTTGAAGACATTTGCGATCGGATCGCGCTGATCAACGAAAGTAAAGTCGGACTCAATGACGAGGTCGAAAACATCCGTGCAGCCTATCATAAGTTTCAACTGGGTTATACGCATATGCCGGAGCCTACCGTGTTTGACGCGTTTACTCCCATGCATCGGGAAGTCCGGGGCAATGTGGTCGTACTCGTGTTAAAAGGCGATGCGCAAACGTTGATGACACAACTTCAAGCGACCCAACCGGTTCTCTTGGATGAGATTCCCATTACGATGGAAGAAGTCTTTGTCTATGAAATGGAGGGTAAAGGTTATGGCCAGACTGTTTAGAGCCCGGATCCAATCGGATTACTTTCGCTTTCTGATCGGTCGAAACAAACGGTTTATTATCTTGATGAGTGCCGTATTATTGGTTGTCTATCCGATCTTCGTGATGACGATCCTCTCGTTGAATAACTTCAACGCGGCCAGCGAACTGTTTCTGACAGGACGGGTCTTAGCGATCTTGTTCTTCGTTTTCTTTAGCGGATTGGTACCTTTATTGATGTTCTCGTATCTGAATACGAAAAAGGATCTCGATGTGTACTTCGCTTTGCCGATCAAACGCGAACAGATGTTGCGTACGACCGGGATCGCGGGTTACTTCATCCTTCTGATTCCCTTTGCGATCGCATGGTTGAGCGGCGGGGTATTAGGTATGCTTTATGCCAACGTGGAACCGTTCGTTCTCGTCGAAACCTTCTTGACCGCCACGATGATCGGATCGGCGATTTATATGGTCGTCGTCTTCACGATGATGAATACCGGGACAACCTTCGATGCGTTTCTCTATAGCGGCGCCGTGCATATGGTTCCGTTTCTGGTCTATGGCGCGTATATCTTATTCGGTTACTCGATGTTGCTTGGATTTAGCGATGTCAACAGTTATCGTATCTTGAACTTCATCTCGCCGATCTGGGCGATCTTCAATACGATCTTCGCCCCCGGCGATCTCATGTTTCCCCCGTTGGCGTATGGTTTGTATTGGGTGCTGATTTCCTTGGTCCTAAGTACCGTGTCCAGCTATCTCTATGCGACGCGTCGCAGCGAACGTGCGGAAAGCCCGTTTGTGAACAAGCGGTTCTTCCCCATCATCAGTACGATGTATGCCGTTCTTACCTTGATTTTACTTTATAACTTCATTTATAACACCAATAGCAGTACTTCCTTGTTTACCTTGGCCAACTTGATCTTCCCCTTACTCTTCGCGGGGATTCTCTACTTGGTCATGGATACCATCGCCAACCGCGGCACCAAGAATATGTTGAAGGCGGTCATGCGTTATACGTTGGTAGCGGCGATTACCTTGGTGATCTTTATCCCGAGTACGCTGACCGGCGGTTTCGGTTATGTGACACGTTTGCCCAACGAAGAGAAGGTCGCTTCGGTCGAGCTAAGCATCAACGGATCGACGAGTTTATTCTTGCCGACCAACAACCTTTCCTACTCCTACAATAACGTACAGAATTATCCGGCCAGCGTTTCGCGTTTGTTGGCGAAGATGACCAACCCGAAATTAGTGTTTGAAGATCCCGACGATATCGCGGCGATCATTGATTTCCATAAAGTCGTGTTGGCCGAGTACAAGTGGTTTGATTATTCAACCAAGGCCTATCCGGCACGGACGTATATCGAGGATCTCTATGCGGGCATCGACGGATATGAGCCTTCTTATGAACCATTCCCCTTCGATAACCTCGATTATGGAACCACGAATTTAGCCTTCACCTATAAGATGCAAGATGGATCCAAGATGCGTCGCAGTTACGAAGTGTCCGCGCAATGGACACGCGGATTGACCGAATTGATCGATAGCACGACGATGGCAAACCTCAGCGCACCGTTGATCGTCAATCGTAATGAGTTCGATACGATCTCGAATTTCGTCTTACATGACGGACTGATGACGGTCAGTAAGCCGATTTTGTCCGGATTCGACTTCGAAGTCTTTAGTCAGAAATATCTGGCGGATTTGGAAGTGATTGCGGCTTTTGGATCGATCGCCCCGGACTCGACGTTGTTGGGATATTTGGAAGCGACAGGCGAGTTTAAAGTCAGTGCCGGCAGTTCGGTCACGGTAACGGATCGAATCGCCTTGGATTCACGCTTCACGCAAACCTTGGCGTATCTGAATTCAAACAATACTCCGATCCCTGAAGCCATCTATACCGAAAATACGGCGATTCTGGTGCTTCCGAAACCGGACACCAAAAACATCATATTCTACCTTGCCAGCGCCAATTCCGCAATTTACTCCTACACGGAAGCGGAATCAAAGGTTACCTATGTTAAACTCAGTGCCGAACAATTAGCCAAGATCGCGCCGTACCTTACGGCGACCGGATTGAGCGATACCGCCTTGCCGACGGTCTTCGCCGTCAATAACGTCGTGAAAGGGGATGTCACCTATAGCGAGGGTGCAAGTTCGTTGGCCTTGCGTAATCTTCTGGTGATGCCTGAACATGTCGAGAAAGTCCTTGAAATCGTTCAAGACAATCCGCGTGAAACCGGAATCGGCTTCAACTTCTTTAACCGGGAGTTGATGTTGTCGGGAACGTTCGAGGACCCTTCGGGTCAAGCCCGATATGTATTTGACGGAAACACCGCCACCAAGTATTACAAAGGCGAGATTTACGATACCTGTGAGTACTATGTGGATGCCAGCGGCAATCACATTATCGTCGAGTATCGTGGCTCGGTCGACCCGGATGTCAAACCGGTCGCGGTCGAGAGCGCTCTCTGGAACGTGGATGTAAAGGGTGAGTCGTTTACCCATAATTTCCTTGGTGTTTCCAGTTCGCTTGCCTTTGATTTCAAGAAAGTATCCGATTAGTCATTGAACTGTTTAATAGCCATCCTTCGGCGTGGAGGATGGCTTTTTAGTAGGTTGATTCGTTTTCGTTTCCATCGTTTGAGTGGCTTATCCAATCGATTTCTGCTATTCTACCTCCGAGGTGAGGAATTGAAACGATTGATTTACTTGTTGATTGGAACCCTATCGTTGGGATTGGGTAGCCTCGGGATTATTCTACCGGTCTTACCAACTACACCCTTCTTACTTTTGGCAGCGTATTGCTTCTTACGTAGTAATCTTCGCTTTTATCGATGGTTGACGACCCATCCGATCTTTGGGACGATGATCCATGATTACATGGTATATCGGAGAGTCGCACGCAAAACCAAACGGATCGCGATCGGAAGTTTGTGGGTGTCGATTTTGGTTTCGATTCTCGCAATGCGCAATCTGATGGTATCCGTGATTTTATTGGGGATTGCGTTGATGGTAACCTTCTATATTCGATCGTTAAAAGAAACGGTTGAAAATAAAACGACGATTCAAACCTGAATCGTCGTTGTTTCGTTATAGGGGATATTCTCCTTATGCAAGGAAGCGTGCCAAAGATAGAAAGAAGCGGCGGATTGATAGGGAGCATAGCGTTGGTAGAGTTCGTCGAAGATTTCCATCGTACATTCCTCCAAATGATAGATCCGCTCGATCCCGCGTCGGATCGCCAAATCGCCAAAGCTCATGACATCTTGCTTTTCATACGTGAAAATCAGTAACATCTCAACGGTCCAACGACCGACTCCTTTGATTGGAAGGAGAATCTCCATGATTTCTTGGGTGGATCGTTGTCCAAGACTTTCGAAGTCAATCGATCGATCGAGTTGGATCTGCGCGATGCCTTGGATGTAACCGATCTTAGAGCGAGAAAGGCCTAACTCACGCATGGATTCAAGCGAACTCATTACGATGGCTTGTGGATCTCCTTGCGGAAAGCGAGCGAAGAATCGGTTGGACAGGGTTGTGGCGACCGCTGACGACACTTGTTGGGCGATGATGCAGTCCAGCAAGGCGACGTATGGATCGATGATTCCACTACGCGACAAGGGTCCGGTCGCTTCGATATACGCACCTAAGCGGGGATCACGCGCTTTGAGCGCGTCCATCGTCTTTTGCGTTACCGTAATGGGTTTATACATTAGCGAACAATCGATCCATCCGGTAACGAAGAGGATCCAATCAATTCAAGTTGATTCCCGTCTTCACCGACCAAGATCATGCCTTGGCTGACTTCCCCGCGAAGTTTGGCGGCTTTTAAGTTGGCGACGACGATGACTTTCTTCCCGACGAGCTCTTCCGGTTTGAAATGCTCGGCGATTCCGCTGACGATCTGTCGTACTTCCGGACCGACTTGAACGGTGGATACCAAAAGTTTTTCGGCGGTCGGATGCTTCTTACATGAAAGGATCGTACCGGTACGAAGATCGACTTTATTGAAATCCTCGATCGTGATTTCCGGTTTGGTTTCCAGTTTTTGCGGTGCAGGCATCAGTTTCTCAAACACGATCGCGGGATCCAAGCGAGCGAAGAGAATCGTCGGTTTCTCGGTGACTTTCGTCCCGTTCTCCAAATTACCGAAACTCGTCAAGCTAGCGCGATCACGTTGTCGGGTATTGAGTTGGTCCAAAATGGACTTCGAGGTTTCAGGCAAATAACTTTCCAAGAGCACGGCCGCAAAACGGATCGACTCAAGGAGATTATAAATAACGGTTTTTAAACGTGGCAACGCTTCAGGATCGCGTGCGATCACCCAGGGTTGCGTTTCGTCGATGTATTTGTTGCAACGGCGGAAAATATCCAAGATCTCGTCGATACTGTCTTGAACGCGCAAATTATCCATATGGCTATCAACCTTGGATCCTGCCGCAAGCACGAGATCGATCAGCTCGCTGTCCAACTCGGTGCGGACGTTCGGGTTTTCGACGATTCCGTCAAAGTACTTGTTCGCCATCGTCAAGGTGCGGTTGACCAAGTTGCCTAAGATGTTGGCGAGATCGGTATTGATCCGTTCGACCATCAACTCGTAGGTCAATGTCCCGTCCTGCGCAAAGGGCATTTCATGCAACATCAAGTATCTTACCGCATCGACACCGAAGAGGTTCACCAAATCATCCGCATAAATGACGTTGCCTTTGGATTTGGACATCTTCCCTTCCCCGACCAAAAGCCAAGGATGACCGAAGACTTGTTTCGGTAGCGGAATATCCAGCGCCATCAACATGATCGGCCAATAAATGGTATGAAAGCGAAGAATATCTTTCCCGATCAGGTGGACATCCGCCGGCCAGTACTTCGTAAAGGTCTCCCCATGATTGCCATCGACGTCATAGCCGATTCCGGTAATGTAATTGGAGAGTGCATCGATCCAGACATAAACGACATGATTGGGATCGAAGGTAACCGGGATGCCCCACTTAAACGAAGTCCGTGAAACCGCTAAATCCTGCAAACCGGCTTTGATGAAATTGTTCATCATTTCGTTCTTACGAGATTCGGGTTGAATGAATTTCGGATTCTCTTCGATGTATTTCACCAAACGATCGGTGTAATTGCTTAACTTGAAGAAGTAAGATTCTTCTTTTTCGCGATGTACATCTCCGCCGCAATCCGGACATTTGCCTAATACCAATTGCGTGTCGGTGTAGAACGATTCGCAGGCCGTACAATACCAGCCTTCGTAAATACTTTTATAGATATCCCCTTGATCATAGAGTTTCTTAAAGATCTTTTGGACTTGTTGTTCATGATACGGATCGGTGGTACGGATGAATTTGTCATAACTGGTGTTCATCAGATCGAACAATCCACGGATGACCCCCGCGACTTCGTCGACGAAAAGTTGCGGCGTTTTCCCTGCGGCTTTGGCTTTCTCTTCGATCTTCTGTCCGTGTTCGTCCGTTCCCGTCATGAAATAGACGTCATACCCTTGTTGGCGACGAAAGCGTGCGATACTGTCGGCCAGGACGATTTCGTAAATGTTTCCGATGTGCGGTTTGCCTGAAGTATAGGCGATGGCGGTCGTAATGTAATATTTTGGTTGACTCATAAAGCTTCCTCCCGGGGAAATAAAAAGCGTCCTGTCTAAGGACGCATTTGCGTGGTACCACCTTAGTTCGCCTTGCGGCGCCCTCTTCCGATAACGCCGGTATGCGGCCAAAGACGGCAGTTCGGGGTTCATGTTCGTATCCCGCTCGCTCCGGCTTGCACCAACCGCCGTCTCTCTACGCCTTGCGGATCCACTACTCTTCCCTTCAACACTTTTAATGTACATATTATACGAGGGCAAGTCCGTCTTGTAAAGCGGAGGAACTTGCGAGGACGGATTGGTAAAAACCAAGCGTTAGCTTCTCGAAAACAACCTCATTCGGTCGTCTTGAACTTCAACTTGCGATAGCGATAGACCAGGCGGAAAACACTGATCCACGTAACAAGGACGATCGGCCAAAAGTTTAAAAAAGCATACGTGAAGACCCACATTACGATTTGTTCGACGAGACTAACCCCAAACCGGTCACGTAGCTTCAAGATGTCCAACGGTGTTACTGAAGGATGATTTATTCCGTTTTCCAACAGGTGTTTGGTATACCTGCGCTTTAGAAATTCACGTAAAATCAATAAGCCGACCAACACCGCGACCAGGATCATCCCGGTCCAATCCGACAAGGTGGTCGTCACAATCAAAATACCGGCCGATGAGAACGAAAAGATTCCCGATAGGACGATCGTAAAGCGCGCAAACGCAAGCTTATCCAGCGGGATTGATTCTTTGTGCCGCATCAATTGTTGGGTAGAGAAGAGATTTTTCATACGAATCCTCCGTGCCCCATTTTACCATGTCTGCGTGAAATAGGACAGATTTATGTCCCTGGGGTCGACGTTGACCTGGATCAAGTCAATGACCTTTCCGGTTTCGTTAAGCACGATCGCACTTAACTTTCCACCGTAAACACATGCGGTATCGATATCGATGCTATGTGAAGAAGGATCGAAGAATGGTTTTTGATTGAATTGAGGCGTATGTCCATATACTTGTGTCTTATTGATATCGAGTATGGGAAAGCGATGCCAGATCAAGTTGTTTCGATCAAAGGGATCTCCGATGGAGGAAAGCCCGGCATGTGACACAAAGACCGCTTCGTCTTCGTAATACAGCGGTAATGACGTTAACCATAAAACATCTTCTTGAATGTCTTTGTTTGCTTTCTTATACTGACGTAAGGTATCGGAATTAAAAAAGAAAGGATTTTCGAACTCGTCGATATTTAGTAAACCGATTACCTCATCTTCGTGATTACCCATTAAGAAGATCGCATTCTCGGGATGTTTCGACTGTAAATCTTTTGCGTAGGCAACCGTCTCCACGATGAAATTCCCCCGGTCGACCAAATCACCGACCTGAATGAGTTTTTGGGTGTTCGGATTCCATGATTCCAATATCTTTTCAAACGTATGGACGCACCCGTGGACGTCCCCGATGATAAAGTAATGCATGTGACCTCCTTGGATAAGTAATGAAAACCGGAATTTACATCCCGGTTGGTTTTAAGCATAAGAAATGACGAAAATGATTACGAAGATGCACGTTTCTTAACGTCGGTATCCGCTGTTTTGTTTTTGAGACACGTTTCGCACGTCCCCTCAAACACGATCCGATGATGATTCACTTTCGCATGCATCAATGTTTCCACGGACGTATCGATATCCAGGTAAATGCCGGGGATATCGAAAAGCTGATTGCAGACGTCGCAGCGGAAATGATAATGCGGATACTCACGACCGTCATACATCGCTCCGTTGGAAGGATCGTCGATCTTGTTGATGATCCGTTGCGCGGACAACAAATTCAAGTTGCGATAGACCGTCGCAAGGCTGATCCCTTGTTCATCTTCTTTGAGTTTGAGGTACGCTTGTTCGGCGCTGAGATGTCCGGGATGGTTTCTCAACATCTCCAAGAGTCGCGTACGTTGTTTTGATTGTTTATGGTTCACGATGCACCTCGATTGATTTCTAGTGATTCGGTATCAACATTGTCCTTTTTGGTGGAAATGGGCATAAATCTCATTCTTCGATATTCCGGTTTCTTCGCTGACTTTGCGTATCGCATTGGAAGCGGAGATTCCGTTTTGGATATATGCGCTGATGCGTTCGTTGACTTCGCTGAGGTCGACATCCGGTTGATGTTCGTCCTTATTCCCTTCAACGACCAATACGATCTCGCCTTTCAGGTCTTCGACTTCGGCCAGTTCGCTTAACGTACCGCGCAAGAATTCTTCATATCGCTTGGTCAGCTCGCGTGCGATGCATGCGTTGCGATCGCCGAAGACTTCATGCATCTTACGGATCGTTTTTTGGATCCGATGCGGCGCTTCGTAGAACACCAAGGTATACGGATAGGCTTTCAGTTGATTCAATTGCGCTCTGGATTCCTTATCGCTGACCGGTAAGAATCCGTAGAACACGAAGGGTTGCGGGGAAAGTCCCGAGGCGACCAAGGCATCCAAGACGGCGCTGCTTCCGCTGATCGGAACGACGTTATATCCGGCATCGACGATGCGTTTGACCAATTGTTCGCCGGGATCGCTGATCAAGGGATAACCGGCATCGCTGACCAAGGCCACGTTTTTCCCTTGTTCGAGGAGTTGCATGATCCCGTTGGTGCTTTGGCTTTCATTGTGTTCGTGATGCGAGATCATCCGCGTCTCGATTTGGAAGTGCGTCAACAGTTTTAAGGTATTGCGTGTGTCTTCCGCCGCGATGAAGTCGACCGATTTGAGGATTTCGATCGCGCGGGGCGTCATTTCGTTCAGATTTCCGATCGGGGTCGCGACCAAATAGCAGGTCGGCCGATCATTATCGAAACTCTTCTGCCGTTTCATTTCTCATCATCCTTTTTATCTTCAGGGACAACGCGGTCCTTGAACGCTTCTTCAAACGGAAGAAACAGAGATTCTTCCCGGCTTTCCAATTTCGCTTGACGCGTCAGAAGGTTCATCGAGGTGACCCGATACCGCTTGTTGTTATAGTCGATCTGCTCGTTTAGTTTCGGTGTTCCTTTGCGCATTTGTTTGTAGTTGCTATCCTCGTATTTCAAGCAACACATCAGTTTCCCGCATTGGCCGGAAAGTTTTTGAATGTTTAAGGCGAGGAGTTGGTTTTTCGCCATGTTGATGGAAACCACGTCGAAATCGCTCAAAAAGCGTGAACAACAGGTTTCTTGTCCGCACGGTCCGATCCCGCCGATGATTTTTGCTTTATCACGCGGTCCGATCTGACGCAGTTCGATACGGCATTTGAAGACCATCGCCAGTTCTTTGAGTAAATCACGGAAATCGACACGTTCGTCCGCAACATACACGAAGATGATCTTCGAGCGATCCAAGGTATATTCGGCGCTGATCAGATTCATATCTAACTTACACTTCTTGATGGCTTCATTGCACTTTACGATCGCTTCTTTCGCCAAGTCTTTGTTTCGTTCGAAGTTCGCCAAGTCTTCACGTGTCGCTTTGCGCAAAATGGGTTTTAGTTCAAGCGCATGGTCGATGACCGCCGCATCGCGCGGTTCGCTAATGATTTCTCCTAGTTCAATTCCGCGTATCGTTTCAACCACAACATAATCGCCATAGACATAGCCATCGGAATGGGTTCCGAACGTATAGGCTTTCTTGTTTCCTTTGAATCGGATGGAAAACGCGGTTTTATAGTGCGGAACATTCTCACCATTGGCGTGATGTTCCGAATGTTGTTCATTCATAAGGTAACCTCCTTGAGTTTATAGAGAATCGAATCGATGAGGAGTCCCAGATTCGCATTCCCCGAGATTTTCGACTCGCTCTCGTTGAAGATCATGAAGACTTTGACGCAATCGAAGGTACTTCGGGCGGCGTTCTTACGCCGATTCCAGGTTTCGTTTTGAAAGTCGACGTCATACTTCACGTCTTTAAAGAAAAGCATACCGATTCTTAGAAAATATGCAAGCGCTTTCCGGTTTGCGGCCGGTTCTTTCATCCGAATCACCTGACTTTGGAAGAAAAGTTCACCTGCGAAGGGTTGGGCGAGGTATTCGTCGAGGAATTGACCGAACAGCGACACCGCGCTTTGGTAGTCATCCGACTCGGACAACTCGAGGATTTCTTCGGGATCATTGACGAACTGACGCAACATCCGTGCGTCGAACGGATCCAAATCCATATTCTTCAACTTTTCATCCAGTAAATCTTTCATCGATGCGGTAAACGGGATGTTCTGGCAACGGCTCACGATCGTCTCCAACAATCGCTCGGGTTGTTCGGAGATAAGGATGGCATGCGTATCCGCACCGGAAGGTTCTTCAAGAAACTTCAGTAAACTATTGAGCGCTTCGGTCGTCGCATTTTCGGCCGGATCCAAGATATAGATTTTCTTGCCTGCTTTTTCCAATGCGGTTTTCGAGAATTGGTCCTGGATTTTCAGGATTTCTTCCTTTTTGATCGAACGATCGCTCCCGTCGACTAAAATCATATCGGTATAATTGCCCTCGGCGACACGTCGGCAGGTGTCACAAGTTTCGCATGCCCAGGGATCCGCATCCGGACAAACCAAGCTTTGCGCAAAAAGTATCGCCATGTCGCGTTGTTTACTACCACGTTTTCCACAAAACATATAAGCATGCGAAAGTTTATCGCTTTCGAAAGCTTTCGTCAGGATTGAAAACGCGATTGGTTGTCTTAAAGCAAGCTCATGTTTGGTCATGGGCTAGGATCCTCTTCACTAATACCGCCAACGCATCTTCACATACCAGCTTCTCGTCGCGATTGGCGTCGACCACCGAAATCCGGTCACCGAAACGTCGTATGACTTCCTTATACCCTTCAACAACCCGGTTATGAAAACCGATCTCCTCTTGGTCCAAACGATCGAGGAAATGTCTTCCCGCGATCCGTTGGATGCCGATTTCGGCCGGAAGATCGAGGTAGAGCGTGATGTCCGGAAAATGCCCTTCGATCGCGAAAAGGTTGATCGAAAGAACTTCTTCAAATCCGATTTTACGTCCGATGCCTTGATAAGCTAGCGAACTATCCACGAAACGATCGCAGAGAACGATTTTCCCCGCGGCAAGTGCCGGCAGAACTTTCTCGACCAAATGTTGGCGCCGTGATGCCGCATAAAGCAGAGCTTCGGTTTTAACGTCCATGGCGGTGTTTTTGGGGTCTAGGATGACATGACGAATCTGTTCGGAGATCTCAATCCCGCCGGGTTCACGCGTATAAACGACGTCGTAGCCACGCGCCGTCAATTCTTTCAACAAATATTTACAGACGGTCGTTTTACCGCTTCCGTCCGGTCCTTCCAAGGTAATAAAGATTCCGTTTCGCATAACTCAACCTCACGCGTCCATTATACCATGCTTATCCACGTGGGCAAACCTGCAAGTGGTTATCGTTTTTACCTTACCTAGCTACATAAAAAAACGAAGGAATCGACCCTCGCTTTATCTTGGTTATCTGTTTGGATCCCACACCGCATCCACATCGAAGAAGTTTGCCTCAAGATAGGCTTTGTTTGCCTTTAAGCTATCCCCCGTCAATGCGATTCTGGAAATGAACAACACGCCGTTGTTGACGTTGCTTCTTGGTAAACCCCCATCGTAGAAGTATACGTCATAGCCGGCGTTGATGATCGCCTGCAAGTTGGATCCGCTTAGAATGTTTCCATAGGGACTGACGAAAATCGGCGTATCCGCGACGATCGCTTTGATTTTGTCGCTCCACTTCTTCAAATCGGATGCAATCGTGCTCGCTGAAGGATTTTTAACGTATATTGAATCCATATCGGAATAACTTGTACAAGCGAACGTCCATCCTTTTTCCTTGAGTAACGCAACAAGCGCTTTGGCGTCTTCGATTTCGATCTGACTGCTCAACCGATATCCAAGCGTACCCGCAAATCCCGTCAGTGACAAAATCCCGCGGGCGCCATGATAGGAGAAATCAGGATGCTCTTTGAGAAATCCTTCGACGATTGGGACGACATCGCC
The DNA here is from genome assembly GCA_964526155.1 of uncultured Erysipelotrichaceae bacterium. Lineage (GTDB taxonomy): Bacteria > Bacillota_I > Bacilli_A > Erysipelotrichales > Erysipelotrichaceae > GWE2-51-13. Next base: position 165,719 of record CAZGLV010000001.1, read on the forward strand.
ATCCGAAGTGAACTCGACACTTGAAGAAGTCAAGATCCGAGTCACGATTTCGCCGTTTCTCACCGCCATACCGCGCGCGAACCCATCCACCGGCAAATAATCGTTGTATGCGTTTTCGTCGACCGATAAGATAAACGGCTTTTTACCTTCGGGAAGTTTGATTTCCTTACGGCTTTTGGTCGTTTGATCGATATTGTAAAGGTCATCGACATCCACGAGAACATATCCTTTTTCATAAAGCTGCGACAGAATCGATTTGAATTCGTAGGTCGTCAAATAGCGGCTTCGATACCCTGCGATGTCATGGCTCTTCTTACTGAAAGCAATCGTCGGATCATTGATTAAATTATGCATGAAGAACACCGGAACATCTCCGTTATAAGGTACAAGCGTTTGGAGTTGATTTTGATATTCGGTGATTTTCGCCAGTATCGACGTGTTATCTTGAATCTCCGGATTCGATTTCAATACCGCCACAGCTTCCTCGTAATCATATTGTTGGGCTAACTCCTCCGCTTGCTTCAAGACTGCGTTGACGATCAGTTTATCTTGATTGTCGAGTAGATATTTCGCCAGTTCCGCTTCTTGCTGTGCGATGCGCTTTTGAAGCGCCGTCAAACTGCTTTGATTGTACATATAAAAAGCCCCGATCGAACCACTGGCGATGATTCCTACGATAAGCGGTATGAGAAGCACTTTTTTCCAACGGATCGTTTCAATAGCGGTTTTCTTACGTTTGACCGGGCGTGATGTCTTCATTGCGATTCCCTCCGTCTCTATTATACTCATAATTGCTATGATATAATAATAGAAAATCGCGGAGGAATTTATGAACTTAAAAGAGACGAAGCGTTCATCCAAATCCTTGATCCAGGGCAAGATCGTCAATTTGCGTCATGATCAGGTCGAACTCCCGGACGGGAGCGAAGCCTTGCGCGAAATCGTCGAACATCCCGGTGGCGTTTGTATCGCCGCACGTTTGGATGACGGTCGCTTTTTAATGGTCGAACAGTTCCGCTATGCCCATCAGCGCGTCTTTACCGAGTTCCCTGCGGGAAAACGCGAACCCGGAGAAGATCCGGTTTCCTGCGCGATGCGGGAACTTGAGGAAGAAACCGGATATAAAGCCAAAGTCATGATTCCGATGGGAGAGTTCATCCCTTCTCCGGCCTACCTTGAAGAAGTGATTTACTTGTTTTATGCGCCCGAACTTGAATTTGTCGGCCAACATTTGGATGAAGGCGAGTTTCTTAACGTGAAACCCGTCGATCTTCCCGCCTTGGTCCAAGCGACGATGGATGGGGATCTGATGGATGGTAAGACGGTCGCACTGACGATGAAGCTCAACCAATATCTCAAACACGAATAAGAGGGTAACCTCTTTTTTTCATCAAAAAAGCGCCTGTATGATCAGGCGCTTCGTTTTACTTGATGATGGCTTCCATCCAAATCGGATCCGGTTCGACTCCTAATAACTTACTTACGGTAGCCGCGATGTTCGCTAATCCGAAGTCGCCATCCTTGATTTCCACCGATTTATCGGTGATGATCACCGGAACCCGGTTTAACGTATGGGCGGTCTTGGGTTTCGGCGCCGCATTGGGATCTTTCGATTTCTCGTACATTTCGTCCGCATTCCCGTGGTCGGCGGTAATCAACAGAACTCCTCCGACTTCCTCAACCACGTCATAGAGACGTTTGAGTTGCAGGTCGACGGATTCGACCCCGATGATGGTCGCTTCATAGTTACCCGTATGTCCAACCATATCCCCGTTGGGATAGTTGCATCGCAGGAAGTCATACTTCCCGGACTTGACCGCATCGATCAACGTATCGGTGATCTGTGCCGATTGCATCCAAGGACGTTGTTCGAAGGGCAATACATCGGATTTGATTTCGACGAAGGTTTCAAGTTCATCATCGAACTTTTCAGTCCGGTTTCCGTTCCAGAAATACGTCACGTGACCGTATTTTTGCGTTTCCGAGATCGCATATTGGTTTACTTTTTTAGCAACTAATCGTTCGGATAAGGTGTTTTTGATTTTCGGCGGCGCGACCAAGAACTTGGCGGGAATCTGTAAATCCCCATCGTATTGAAGCATGCCGGCATAATAGACTTCCGGACGACGCACACGATCGAACTTGGTGAAGTTATCTTCCTCGAACGCACGGGACAGCTCCAACGCACGGTCACCACGGAAGTTGAAGAGCACGACTGCGTCATGGTCTTCGATCGTTCCGACGGCTTTTCCGTCTTCCGCGATCACGAATGCCGGTAAGAATTGATCGGAAACGTTGAGTTCTTGACGATAGGTTTCGATGGCTTCCTTCGCGCTGGCGAACATTCTGCCCAATCCGAGTACATGCGTCTTCCAACCAAGTTCAACCATGCCCCATTCGGCTTCGTAACGGTCCATGGTTACCTTCATGCGTCCGCCACCCGAAGCGATCTTCGCATCGAAGTTCGCATCGCTGACTTCAGTCAACAGATTTTCGAGTTTTTCAACGTAAATCAAACCAGAAGTTTCGGGAACATCGCGTCCGTCCATCAAAATATGGACGCGTACGCGTTTGATTCCGTCTTTCTTCGCTTGACGGATCAACGCGAAGAGATGATCGATATGGGAATGGACATTCCCATCCGACAAGAGTCCGATCAGATGCAAGGTGTTGTCTTTCACATAACCGGTCATTTCATTCCATGTCTTCGAAGTGAAGATGTCACCGGATTCGATCGATACGTTGACAAGCTTTGCGCCTTGGGCGTAGACTTGCCCGCATCCTAATGCGTTGTGTCCGACTTCTGAATTTCCCATGTCTTCATCGCTCGGTAATCCGACCGCGACCCCATGGGCTTTGAGTGTGGTATGGGGATAATTGGCCGTCAGCCAATCCAAATTCGGCGTATATGCATTTTTTACAGCGTTACCATAGGTGTTTTCGGATACTCCGACACCATCCATGACAACCAAAACGACAGGTTTTTTCGTCATTGTTTTTCTCCTTTATCAGCTTCTCTATTTTAGCATCTTTCGTGAATTCATGCACATGAAATGAACTTGCCCATACACAAAAAAAAGGTGTCGATTGACACCTACTCTTTCGTTTCGTCGTCTTTGGGAAGGTAGAAGATCTGTTCCCCTTCTTTGCTTAGCATATACTGCGCACGCGCATAGCTACGCACATAATCCGGATCCAACAGTTTTTCTTTTTGTTGGGTCAAGGTTTCGTTTTCCGACTCCAAAGTTGAAAGCTCGTTCTGCGCTGTCGCCAATTGTTGGCGCAGACGAACGGTCGTGAACGCTTCCGTTCCCACTTGGTAAAGCATAAAGGCACTCAATCCAAGCAATACGATATTGAAGATTCGGATCACCGATTTTTTCGGACGCAAATTCCTTTTTTTAGCCATTGATTCGCTCCTTTGAGTTCATTGAGGATTCGTTAGGTTCGTAAACTCATTATACTGACATTCTTGTAAAATGCAAGAGTGTCAGTTCTCTGTCAAGATGAACAATTATGTTAATGGTTTGTGAGGAATCAAGGACTCTTCGATTACTTCATACATGGAAACCGCGTCCGCCTTTCGAATCGAGTACTCAATCGTCAGTACGCGTACTTTGAGTCGACGGTTTCCGAAGAAGAGTTCCACCTCGTCGCCGGTATGGACTTCGCTTGAGGGTTTCGCTACTTTTCCGTTGATCAATACGCGGTCCTGATCGGCCAATTCCTTGGATACCGTACGGCGTTTCAAGATTCTTGATACTTTAAGATATTTGTCGATTCGCATCGTTTTCTCCTTTGGGTTGTAAATTTGAAGTCTTTTCGAGGATGGACAAGGTCAACGTGAGCCAGTCGCCGGTTTTCGGTACGGTTACGATGATCGATCCTCCTGTATACCGTAACGTCACGGTTGCGGAAAGTTCGGAGATGATTTTAAACAACTTCACCCCGTCGACACTCTTCGACCAATCGACGCTAAACGTGAGTTCAGCCGATGTCTTACGTTCTTTAAACTGTTGGACACGGGGGTCATGGATCAAAATCTCAAGTCGTTTCTTCTCAAACAAGAGCGCGACCGAGCGCGGAAGTTTTCCATATTGGTCGGTAATCTCGTCCTGCAGGCGTTTTAGTTCATGTTCGGACTCCGTTTTGTCGATCCGTTGATAGAGTGAGATCTTCTCGAAATCCTGCGGAGCGAAGCTTTGTGGGATGTATGCATCGACTTGGAAGTTAGGCTTCACTTCGATCTCTTTCTCCGTAATCGCGATCCCCGAGCGTTTTTCCTCGATCGCCTGCGACAACATCTCGATATACATATCGATGCCGACCGTGTCGATGAATCCCGATTGCATATCCCCCAACATCTCTCCGGCGCCCCGAATGGTCAAATCGCGCATCGCAATCTTATAACCGCTCCCGAGTTCCGTGAATTCTTTGATGGATTGAAGTCTCTTTTGCGCAATTTCCGAGAGCTGTTTGCGTGGCGAATACATCAAGTACGCATAAGCCAGCCGATCGCTGCGTCCGACCCGTCCTTTGATTTGATAGAGTTGCGATAACCCGAAGGTATCCGCTTGGTCGATCAAGATCGTATTGGCGTTTGGGATGTCGATCCCGGTCTCCACGATCGTCGTGCACACCAATACGTTGTATTCATTCTGCGTGAAGCGATACATGACATCTTCGATCTCTTCGCGATGCATCTGCCCGTGAGCGACCGCGACTTTGGCGGTCGGGATGTCTTGTTTGATCTGATATGCGATACTGAAAATCTGGGATACGTTATTGAAAAGATAGAATACTTGGCCGTTGCGTGCCAATTCACGTTGAATGACTTCTTTGATAACCCCTTTGTTTTTATGGATGACATACGTTTGGACCGGCAAGCGGTTGCGCGGCGGGGTTTCCAACTGTGAGAGGGATCGTACCCCGATCAATGACATCTGAAGCGTACGCGGGATCGGTGTCGCGCTTAAACTAAGGACATGCACGCTTTCTTTGACTTCTTTGATTTTCTCTTTATGCTCGACGCCGAATCGTTGTTCCTCGTCGATGACCAGTAATCCGAGATCTTTGAACTTCACATCCTTCGATAAGATTCGATGTGTGCCGATCAAAATATCGACTTTCCCCTGGCTTACGTCATATACCGTCTCTTTCGCCGCGCTTTCGATCACAAATCTGTTTAACACGCGGATGTTGACGGGATAATTGGCGAAACGTTTTAGAAAGGTCTGGTAATGTTGGCGGGCCAAAACCGTCGTCGGACAGAGAAACGCGACTTGCTTGTGTTCGCTGATTGCCTTGAACGCCGCACGGATCGCGACTTCGGTCTTCCCGAACCCGACATCCCCGCAAAGCAACCGATCCATCGGTTTCTTGCGCATCATGTCCGCTTTGATTTCATCGATCGCTTGCTTTTGGTCGGTCGTCAACTCATATTCGAACTCATCCTCGAACTCCTTTTGAAGTTCATTATCTTCCCCGAACGCATACGCGATATCTTTTTCGCGCGTGGCATAGAGCGTAATCAGGCGATCGGCGATCTCACGGACGTTCTCACGGATCTTGGCTTTGGTTTTGGACCACTCGTTGGATCCCAGTTTGTTGAGTTTGGGAACCACGCCGTCACGTGATACGAACTTACGCACCAGCTGGAATTGTTCGAGCGGAACGAAAAGTTGGTCATCGTTGCGAAACAGGACATGGAGGAAATCACGATGGATCCCGTCGATTTCCTTTGTGATGATACCCAGGTATTTTCCGACACCGTGTTGATGATGAACGACATAATCGCCGACTTGCAGATCTTGGTAGGATCCCAAGGTTTCGGCTTCTTTGAATTTGTTGGCGAAACGCCCGATCGGGATGTGCCGTTGAAAGAGTTCGTTTGAAGTCAATACCAACACCGGAGGTTCTAACAGTTCGAATCCCTCGTCTTTTTCAAGGTTGACGATCTGTAAACCGACTTCTTCCAAGGGTGATTCAAACATCGAATACGGAATCTGGGACTGAATCAGTACATCGCTAACGGTTTTGATTTCAGTCTCTTTCAAACACAAGATGACATGTTTCTTTTTTCGCTCGATATCGATCAACGCAACGGCTTGCGTGAGAGGTTCTTGGGGGAAATGCACATCCCGCATCGGAAATCGTAGTTCTTTTCCTCGGGTCTCGAAGAGCTGGAAATCGATCCTGCGATACATTGCCAAAGCGGTTTGAAGATCATGGAACACATTAAAGGTTGCCAACGCTTCTTGTTCCTGGCTTTTCTCCTGAAGATAGTCCACCGTTTCTTCCATGATATGACGGAAGTGGTCTTTTACCTCTTGAATCGGTGAAACGATCACCAACGGGTCAGGCGCATAATCAAAAACCGTCGCATTCTTTTCGAGATAGGCGGTATAACGATAGAGATGATTCTCTTTGGTACGAGTTTGGATATATTCGACATCCCGCAACACTTTCTCTTCAAGCATGACATATTCTTCAAATGAACGACGGGTCCGTTCGCGTTCCAACCCTTCCATGACTTTGTTTCGAATCCGATCGATCTCCCCATCGGTTAAGAGAACATCGGTCGCGGGTTGGATTTCGATTGAATCAAGCAATCCGATCGATCGTTGCGAACTCAAGTCGAAACTTCGCAGACTTTCGATCTCGATATCAAAAAACTCGATTCGTAACGGAACGTCGGTATTGATCGGGAAAACATCCACGATTCCCCCGCGCATCGCAAAACAACAGGGTTGATCGACCCGATTGGTTTGCGTATAGCCGATCCTTCGAAGTTGGTCGGCGAGCTGTTGGGGGGCGATGTGTTGGTTGACGGCCAGATGAACGGTCGATTCTCTGAAGTAATCGGCCGCCGGTAAATGTCGGATCGCAGCGCCGACATGGGTTACGCATAAGATCGGTTTCCCGGAGCTTAGCCGACTCAAGGTTTCCATTTTCTGGACATTGATTTCCGGAGAGGATGCGATTGCTTCCACTCGAAGGGATTCTTCGCTCGCAAATAGCGCGACTTCATCCTCATTGAGCCACGTCGATACCTTCGCATACAACTGTTGGGCGAGATAGAGATTGGATTTGATGACGAAGATCGATTGCGGATTCGTACGGTATGTTGCGGCTAAGAGTGCGGCTTCTTGACCAAGTGATAAATGCGCAAAAGAGCCCTGCCCTTGCGACAGCGCCCGTACGGAAGCCATGTTCGTTAATCGGTTGAGAATCTGATCCATCAATCCACCTTCTTATTGTAAGTGTTCATCACATCGAGAAACGGCTTCGTTACGAAATCGATCGCCGCGTTGGCCGCATGTGTGATGGCGCGTTGGTGTAAATCACGTTTCTCTTTTTCTACTTTTCCCAATACGTAATCCACGGTCGGGATCATCGGGTTCTTATCGATTCCGACGCGAATGCGTGGGAACTCTTGAGTATGGAGGTGGAGAATGATGCTTTTCATACCATTCTGTCCACCCGCGCTGCCTTTTTCACGTAATCGTACTTTCCCGACCGGTAGATCCAAATCATCGTAGATGACAAGAATATCCTGCGGATCGATCTTATAGAAACGCGCCGCTTCGACGACCGCCTCTCCTGAGCTGTTCATGTATGTTTCGGGTTTCATCAATACGACTTGTTGATCACCGATCGAGACAGTCGCGACTTTCGCTTTGAATTTACGTGTAAGCGATGGCGCACCGACCTTTCTCAATATTTCATCCAATACCAGAAAACCCGTATTGTGACGGGTTTGTTCGTATGTTTTTCCAGGGTTTCCCAATCCGACGATCATCTTCATTTCTTCACCTTCTTGCTTAGATATTATACACGAATTTGTCTCTGCTTGTCTTTATTGGGTTTAATGGAGGCTCCAGAACACTGACTTGATTATATTCGTCGACATCTTTTCTTGTCTCGACTATACTCTACATAAGAAAGATTCAAAAGGAGATCAACCTATGGGAGACTTCGGGGAACTGCTAGGAATTCTGACAATCATTTTGTTTAGTATCGCCATCTCTAACTATCTGGTTAAGTTTGTAAATCGGACTTGGGGAAAGCAAATCGCTAAATACCCACGATTCAAATCCGTTTGGACTCTGTTTATGCGATTCATCGTAAAATATCACCGTTACTTCGGAGTCGCCGCACTGTTGACTTTAGGGCTTCACTTTTACATCCAGTCGACGTATGTCTATCTGAGTACCTCCGGAATCCTTGCGGGCTCCCTTCTGCTTACACAATTCGCCTTTGGGGTTTATGGCGCTTACGTAAACAAGAAACGCAAAGGTTTCTGGTTTTTAGCGCACCGCACGATTTCGGTCTTGCTTCTGATTGCGATTTTGAACCATGTCTTATTTTAAATGACGAAGGGAGATCCATATGAAATTGAATCGTATCCTCATTGTAAGTCTTCTTGTTGTCCTGCTTGGTCTGTTGGGTTGTAGCCAAAAACCCGCCGGTACACAAACTTTCACTCTTGAAGAGTTGGCAGAATATGATGGAATAGGCGAAAACAAAGCCTATATCGCCATCGATGGAAAAGTCTATGACGTAACCAATCGCGAAGGTTGGGTCGAAGGCAACCATAACGGAGCAATCGCAGGTACGGATCTAACGGAACTGATCCTTTCTTCGCCGCATGGTAAAGATGTCCTGAGTGGTTTAACGGTTGTCGGAACATTAGCCGAATAATTTATCCTTCAACCATACTCTCATGATCCAAATACATAATTTTCTTCAGAGCTAAACCAGAGGTCCACGATTTTTGTCGTGGGTTTGAGTATAAAAAAACTGTAAATAAGTGGCCCCCACAATGAAGAAAAACCGGTCAATGAGAAGTTCATAGTAGCCGGTCATAAGATCGAGATCATTTTGATATTTCGAGTACTACGAATGTATAAACTCAATCCACTCGAAGGGCATCCTGCCCTTCTTTTTTACGGACAAAACCTCGGTTCCAAGAACAACTTGAGTTGTGTTCGAATCCTTTTGAAACCGCCTCAAGTGAACATACAGATTTACATCCTCGTCGTGTCACGTAGAAGTATTAGATAAATGTACCCATTCGAAAGCAGCCACAGAATACCGAACTCAATCAAGTAAACTGTGAGAATCAAACGGTTCATTTTTTTGCTTAGGATTGTCGATTCTTTACGCAAATATATTCCAACAGTGATGAGGATCGCAAGTAAGGTCCAAAGGATCAAATACACGGTCCCTGGATTCCAAAAGAGCTGCGTATATCTGACACCCCATTCACTGTTGACATTTTCAAAATAAGGAACAAAACCGCTTAAAATAAACATAAAAATCGTGGAAATGATCACTGCCAAACTATTGGTTAATGCGAGGGTTAGCGCTACTTTGAATATTGGATGCTTTTGATTGTATTCCGTAAGAACGATACACTTATACCGATTCATACCGAAAACAGTCGCAAACGCCAACATGAATAGTATTGCGACCCAAATGAAGCAGTATGGCGGAACAAGCATGAATATAGCTCCATATCCCATGGTTCTATCCCCCGTGTCTCGGTAGTGAAGATTGAATTATTGGCTAAATGAATCAGACATTGATCGACACTTACCAATGCGAACCAAACACAATCTTAGTGGGTTCCACCAATCGATAATCGATCGTTCTTTTAAACTAATCAGTTTTGGTCAACAGAATCCGATCGATCCCATCAATCTCCACCATTTCGACCTTAATGCTTTCGTCTTTGGATGTCGGGATGTTCTTACCGACGAAATCGGCACGAATGGGAAGCTCGCGATGTCCACGATCCACCAAGACCGCCAAAGCGATGCTTTGAGGACGACCGATATCCATCACCGCATCCATCGCGGCACGGATCGTACGACCTGTGTACAGAACATCGTCCACTAAAAGAACTTGTTTCCCGGTGACGTCAAAAGGTAAAACGTTCTTCTTCGATACCGGTTCATCCAATCGCCGGATATCGTCGCGATAAAAGCGGATATCCAACTCTCCGACAGGAATTTCCATCCCTTCAAGCGCACGAAACCGTTCCGCGATGCGTTTTGCGAGCGGAATTCCGCGTGTTTTGATTCCGACCAAGACCAGATTGTCCAGGTTTTTGTGTCGCTCGATGACTTCGTACGTAATCCGTGTCAGCGCCCGTTTCATGGTTTCCGCATCGACGATGATTTTCTCCATAGTGAATTGTTACCTCCTCGCAAAAAAATCCTTTATCTGTGACAGAGGATCTTCGTTTTATCGTGTTTCGATATTACCCTGACCTTCTTAGTCTCACAGGACTATCCTTAAAGGAGTTCTTTTGTATTTTTACTCTACCTTCAATCGATATGAAAGTCAATTGAAAGCACATTACCAAGTCAATTGAAAAGAAGACGTCGGTTTCCCGACGCCTTCTTAATCGAATAATTTGTTTCGCTTCCCTGCTTTTTCGGCTTGGCGGAGGATTTCATCAAGTTCCACTCCGGCGGAAGCCATCACGGCTGCCGCAAATGAACCTTCGACAAGCGAAGCATCCACCAATCGGACTTTCCCTTTGACATCATCTTCCAGCAAATCCAATGCCATCTGCGACGAGATGACTCCGGATCCAAGATCCATAAACGTCAGGACGATGTCGTTCTCCATGGCAAGCGAGGTCATCGCTTCACTGATCGCGACACTATCGGTTCCAAGCGTTCCATCCTCCATACCGCCGACGGCTTCGATGCGAACACCTTTGGCCATCTGCGATACAAGTTCAACAACACCAAGCGCCAACATTTTCGAATGCGAGACTACCAACAAAGCGATGCTCATGCAAGGTGACTCGCGAAGACTTCAAACAAGAGCGCGGTCGAGGTCGCCCCGGGATCTTGTGTCCCGATCGAACGTTCACCCAAGTAGGATGCACGTCCTTTGGTCGCGGCATAGTCGGCGGTTTTCACGGCCGCGTTGAACGCGACTTCTTTGGCTAAATCGAACGCTTCCTTCAACGACTTCCCGGCATCGACGCTTTCTCTAAGAATAGCTACTGCAGGGCTCATCGCGTCGACCATGGTTTTTTCACCCACGACCGCTTTCCCGCGATTCATGACCCCGACCAAACCGGCTTCGAAGCATTCGACCACGTTTGCGTCGGTCAATTCGAACACCGGCTCGCATTTCTTGGCGGCTTCCATATAGAAAGTGCCAAGCAAGGGACCCGACGCACCGCCGACCGTCGACAATAACGTCATTCCGCAAATCGTTTTGTACAGCTTGTTGAAGTCGATATCTTCACTCGCGCTTAACAATTTCCCGCGGATCGCTCCGTAGCCGCGCGATAGATTGATTCCATGGTCGCCGTCACCGATCTTATTATCCAGATCTGTCAAATACTCTTTGTTTTGATCATAGCAATCGGCCAACGCCAACAGGATCTCTTTCATTTGCTTCGAATGCAACGGCATGATGTTCCAACCTTTCTCGTTCTATGAACTTTATTTACGTTAATTTAGTTTGTGTATGCCGGGGTAACCGCTTTGGCATCGAGGTAAGCTTTCGTTTCAGCATCCAATTTGAGGACGGAAACCGAGAAGCCGGCCATTTCGAGCGATGTCATGTAATTGCCCATCCAAGTTTTGTAGATCTTAATGCCTTTAGCAGTAAGTTGATCGTAAACTTCGTTGTTGAGAACACAGAGTTCCATCAACGGCGTTCCGCCCAAACCATTGACCAATACCGCTACTTCTTCGTTCTTGACGAAGCCGTTGGCAAGGATCTTACCAAGCAAATGTTCGACGATGTCATGCGCGCTGGCTAACGGTGCACGGTGGGTACCCGGTTCGCCATGGATTCCTAAACCGACTTCCATTTCGTTTTCCGCTAAGACGAACGAAGGTTTGCCGGCGGCGGGAACGATACACGGAGTCAACGAAACGCCCATCGAATGAACGTTGTCGCAAACTTTCTGCGCGACTTTTTGAACTTCATCCAACGATTTCCCGGCTTCCGCAGCGGCTCCGGCGATCTTATGAACGAAAATCGTTCCGGCGATCCCGCGTTGTCCGACGGTCCAAGTCGAGTTTTCAACGGCTACGTCATCCGCGACGACGACTTTGGCGACTTTGATACCATCGCCTTCGGCGAGTTCGGCGGCCATGTCGAAGTTCATGACGTCACCGGTATAGTTCTTGATAACTAACAGAACGCCCGCATCGGTCGCAACTTCTTTAACAGCTCCGTAAACTTGGTCAGGTGTCGGCGAAGTGAAAACCGCACCGGCGACCGCGCCATCCAACATACCTGTTCCGACGAAGCCCGCATGTGCAGGTTCATGTCCGGAACCGCCGCCCGAAACGAGCGCGACTTTACCGACTTTTTTGTCGGCACGAACGATAACTTCCAATCCTTCTGGGCGTCTCAGCGAAGGGTTCGCTTTGACAAGACCTTCTAGCATTTCATTGACAACATTATCAACACCATTTAAAAATTTTTTCATTATGTCCTCCTTTTTAACATGGGTTGTCTGCGCTAGAGAAGTGACTCTCTTAACTTATCGTGACAGATTCAGGGTTGAGTTTCAATTGTCATGCAACCGTTTTCATCGACATTTGTCGACCATAACCTACTAAATCCGACCTTACTTCTATTTATGCTACTTCCTCGTGAAATGCGTGTGAAATAAAGCTGAAGTTTATTGTTTTTTATCGATTTGACCTACGTTTTCACAGGTTCGATCGCACTCTAACTCATCGGTTCAGCGATCGACTTTCATCGTCCTCTCAATTGTTTTCGACACCCTTTTTCGATATAATGACGCCATGAAAAGGAGTCTTACTATGTCAACTTTTGTCAAATACATCGATACACCGGTCCTGCCGGTAAAAGGACCCATATCACGTCGTATCCTTGCCTATGGACCTTCACTCATGTCGGTCGAAGTAAGCTTTCTTGAGCCCTATACGGATGCCCCTCATTCCCATCCTCACGATCAGATTTGTATGGTTTTGGAGGGTATGTTCGAATTCAACCTGGATGGAGAAATGATTCTTATGAATCCCGGCGATTCGATCTTTGTTGCAGGGAATCTCCCGCATTGCATCAATGCCTTGACCCCTGGCAAAGCGTTGGATATTTTTAGCCCATTACGGGAAGATTTTCTTAAGTAATCAATAAAAATGCCCTGCGATCTATCGCAGGGCATTTTCTATTTATCGTTGTTTTTGTTTCGATCGAAGTGAATTCGCAAACGACGGTTGCTACCTTCACCTTCCGACTCGGTGCGAATGTTCTTCATCTCGCCTAAATACTGATGAACGACTTTGCGTTCGTCATTGGGCATCGGATCCAATGTCGCGCTGATCTTCGTGCGTTGAACCGTACGTGCGACCCGCGCAGCGATCATTTTGACTTTATCGTAGCGGTCAACTTTATAGTTATTGATATCGATCAGTACGTTGAAGCGACGACGGAACGCCGAGTTGACGGCAGAACGAACAACGGTATTCATCGCGGTCAGCGTCTGACCGTTCTTACCGATCAATATCGCGTTGTTTTCCGCATTCAACATAATCTGGAATGTATCTTTCTCTTGTTGGACATCGACTTCAACATCAATCTCCAACGTGGTGAAGAAACGAACTAAGTAATCTTTTAAGAATTCACGAACATCGCTCAACGCGTAAACTTCCGCGGTTACCGATGAACCGAATCCTAGAAATCCGGCTTTCTCTTCCGTTACGAAATACGTCAGTTCTTCGACGTTGACACCTTTTTCACGCGCGACGTTACTGAGAACGTCGTCAAGATTCTTACCGGAATACTTTTTCATACCGCTTTCTTCCCTTCGGGTTTATCGATATAGTATTTTTGGATGAACAACGTCTGTGCGACTTGCGCGACGGCGGAAATCAACCAATAAAGTGACATCGCGGTCGGCCAGTTGATGGATAAGAACAGAATCATGACAAGCGACGAATACATGACGGTATTCATCGAATTACCTTTCTTCTCTTTATCGCCCGGATGATGGATCGGCTTGTTGTTCTTTAAGGTACGGGCAGCCATCCATTGGGGCATTTTCATCGAAAGGAATTGGAACACAGCCATCAAAATGAAGATAATGACATAAACATAACCGCCGTTGGTAAAGTTACTGAAACCATAGAACGGTGTGTTTTGTAGACTCTGTCCGAAAATCTTGCCCAATTGGACGGCTTCCGAACGTTGAACCGCTTGATACATCGCGAAGATGATCGGCAACTGGATGAACGTGATCAAAATCGTTCCGAACGGATTGATACTGTGTTTCTTATACAGTTCGTTCATTTCCTGACCCATCATCATCTTGGAACGGTCGTCGGTCTTGCCGGCATACTTATCTTGGATGCGTTTCATTTCGGGTTGGACGATCTGCATTTTTTGCGAAGCAACTGTGGATTTGATCGTGAAGGTCAAGGTCAGCAATTTGATTCCGATCGTGACGATGATGATCGCGAAGACGACGTTGGCATACTGCGAGATGAAGTTGATGACTTGCGCCAGGGGATAAACCAAGAACGCCGAGAACCAACTTTCACTCAACACGGTGTTGAAGGGCGTCGATAGTTTGATCAAGAACTCTTCGATCAAATGCCCCTTGCTGTCCGTAATCCGGGTACATCCGCTTAACAGCACTAAAAGTAGCGGCATGTATCTCAGGAATTTTTTGCTTTTAAGATTTTTCATTCGAATCTCCTTACGTGTTACGAGGTACACTATATTTTAACTTTTTTGACCAGGTTTTCCAACTCTTTTTTATTGGAGTGGAAATCCAACTTCATAAATCCCTGCCGAACCAAGATAATCGTGTCAAATTTTTCAGAAAACGAGAAAATTTCCTGGCACATCATACGCACTTGACGTTTGATTTTGTTGCGAACGACCGCATTTCCGAGTTTCTTCGAGACCGATATTCCGATTCGTGCGTTTTCACTGCTGGATCCTCTTTCTTTCACGTAAACGGCGAAAGAAGGACAAGTGAAGAATTTCCTGCGGGCGAGGATTTTCTGGAAGTCTTCATTCTTTTTTACGCGATAGATTTTTTTCATTTTTCCCTTTTGATAAAAAAAGCCACCCTAAGGTAGCTTTACGCCGACAAGACCTTCCTGCCTCTAGCACGACGACGGGCCAAGACTTTGCGTCCTCCGACCGTTTTCATTCGGGCTCTGAAACCGTGGACCTTTTGGTGTTTTCTTTTGCTCGGTTGATATGTTCTTTTCACAAGAGCCACCTCCAGTTCTATGTTGTTACAATGTTGAGCAATTGCCTTTAGATTATACATAATCCATAGTTCAAAGTCAACGTAAACGGAAAAATACTTAAGGTAGGTCGAATATTCACACTGTACGGTGGATTTTGTTCGATTCAGACGATGTTTTTCACCATGATTGCTGGAGAACGCTGCGTAGATAAGAATGTTGATGAACCTGCGTTTTCACATAAGTTATCCACAGAACTTCATTGTGGACAACTTCCTCGTTTCCCCACTGATTTTCAAATGTCTTACCCACAATAAAGCGTATTGTGTGGAAAAGTATGAAAAACACTGAAAATATCGACTATTTGGAATGTTTATCATTATGGAAAACTTGGTGGATTCGATTCCTTTTTCCACAGTATTCCACAGTTTTGAATTTGTGGACACTTTTTCCACTTGAATCCAACTTTTTAAACTTGTGGAGAATTGTGGATAACTTTCAAAAGGACTGATATTAAAGGGCTTTTTGGAGTGTCTGCTTGTGGGAAACAATGTGGGTACTATTTTTGTTGTGGAAAATTCAAACAAAGTCGCTTAGAATGAACCTACACAAAGGGGTTATGTTCATGACTGGAGTCGAGTTCTTATTTACTGATATTTGGTCCAAGACGAAAAGCATCATCAAGGATCATGAGAGTATCGGAAAAATCATATATGATACCTACTTCGACGATTCGAAACTCGTCGATTTAAATGCGGATAAAGCAATAATCGTCGTACCGACCAATCTTCAAAAGATGGTTCTTTCCCAGCGCCTTGAACTAATCAGTCAATCTCTGGGCAAAGTATTGAATCGTTCGGTCGGATGTGAAGTTTTGATGCAGGGCGATTTTAAGAAACCTGAAGCGAACGTTTCGACATTATCTGATAAATCCGTTGATCCGATCGATCGCAATACGGTTCTTCCCTTCTATACCTTCGATAATTTCGTCGTCGGTCCTTCAAATAAAGAAGTGCATTCCGCGGCCTTGGCTTGTGCCTACAATCCGGGAAAATTCTATACACCTCTATTCATTTTCGGAAATTCCGGATTGGGTAAAACGCATTTGCTGAACGCTATCGGTAATTATATCCAAAAAAACGATCCGACCAAACGTGTCTATTATACTTCCAGCAGCGATTTTGTCAGTCGTGTGGTAAATTCCATTAAAAACAATTCGATTGAAGAGTATAAGGCTTCGATGAATGAATTGGATGTGCTTTTGGTCGATGATATTCAATTCTTGGCCGGAAAAGAGAAATCACACGAAATTTTCTTCCATATTTTCAATGAGTTAGTCAATAACCGTAAGCAGATCGTCCTAACCAGCGACCGTGATCCTTCTGAAATCAAAGGTCTTGAAGAGCGTATGGTCAGTCGATTCCAATCCGGTCTATCGGTCGGAATCGATTCTCCCGAATTTGAGACTTCTCTCGCGATTTTGCGGTTTAAACTCGAGAATCAAAGCATGGATGCCGGGATGATCGACGAAGAAGTCCTAAATTATATCGCAACAAACTTCTCAAAAGACGTTCGAAAACTTGAAGGTGCACTTAACCGATTGATTTTCTATTCCATCAACTTCGGAAATAACGAGCGAATCGACTTCAAAACAGCGCTTGGCGCGTTTAAGGGAAACAGTAGTGTCGATAAGAATGAACTCAATGCGAATAAAATCAAACGCATCGTCGCCGATTATTACGGATTGACACGACAACAACTGATTTCCAAGAGCCGGACGAAGAATATCGCCAACGCGCGACATATCGCAATGTACTTGTGTCGTAAGACATTGGACCTTCCATTCATCCGAATCGGCGAGGAATTTGGGAAGCGCGATCACTCCACGGTAATGAATGCCTGCATGAAAGTTGAAGACAATATCAAGAAGGATGTCAATTTCAAACAAGCGATTCTCGAGATTGAACGGCAACTATCGGTTTAAACTTGATATTTGTCCACATCTTTGCACTTTTATTCCACAGGCTAAAGTGTTAAAATAAGATTGTAAATAAAGGGTTTTCGAACATTTTTCCACACTTTGAACAGTCTTAATAATTATTATCTTCAGGATAATATAAAAGGAGGAAACCGGTATGAATTTCAGAATTTCAAAACGCGTCTTCTATGGAGCATTGGCGGCAGTCTCTCGTGCGATCGCAGCGAACTCGCCGTTACCCTGGTTGACAGGCATCAAGATCGACGTCAAAGAGAATGAAATCTACTTGACCGGCAGCGATTCGGACATTTCCATCCAACGCGTCCTGAAGAAAGAAGGAAATGACTTCGTCATGGATATCCGTGAAGTCGGTTCCATTGTCATCGAAGCCAAGTATATCCTCGAAATCGTACGCAAAATCGATGCGGACGAAATCGAAGTCGAAGTCGTTGACGGACTGCTGACAAAAATCAGCGGTCATTCGGCCGAGTTCAACATCAACGGCATGAAAGCCACCGAATATCCGAGTATCGATTTCACTAAACCTTCGAAACAGTTCGAAATCGATGCGGATATCTTGTTGAAGATCATCACGCAGACCGGTTTTGCGACCAGTGATAAAGAGACCCGCCCGGTTTTGACCGGCGTCAATTTCAAATGTGACGGTTCGAAATTGGAATGTGTGGCGACCGACAGTTATCGCTTGGCGAAAAAGACCGTCGTATTAAACCAAGAATCCCATTTCAACATCACCATTCCTGCCAAGAGTCTAGGTGAAGTCGCGAAGACGATCGAACGTGAATCGAAGATCCTGGTTTGCGTGTCGGACAAGAAAGCACAGTTCTGGATTGATTCGACCGTCATACAAACCCGCTTGATCGATGGTTTATATCCGGAAACCGGACGATTGATCCCGACCGAATTCCTCTATGATTTGACCTTGGATGCGCGTGATATGTTGAATGCGATCGACCGCGCCAGTTTTATCAAGAGCGAAGGAATTTCAATCATCAAACTTAGCGCCAGTTCCGGCGAAGTCATCATTTCCAGCAAATCGCAGGAAGTAGGTTCTTCGATGGAAAAACTTGATGTGATCCAATACAACGGAAAACCGCTGGAAATCTCATTTAGCGGGAGATATGTCTTCGATGCGATCCGTGTTTTGGCGGGTTCGGTCGTCAAGATCGAGTTCAGCGGAGAGATGAAACCGTTCGTCATCCGCAATGTCGACGACGATTCGATCTTACAGTTGATTTTACCGGTCAGAACGTATTCCTAGACCGATTTGAAGCAAGATAATGCCCCTACTAAAAGGGGCATTTTTGTGTTAAAATATAAGGGATAGGAATGGAAAGGAAGGGCGGCGAAATGGTCAAAATCACAACCGAATTCATTACCCTCGGACAGTTTCTTAAGATGACCGATTGGATCGATTCGGGGGGTCAGGCGAAGATCGCCGTAAAGACCTTGAAGATCTTCGTCAACGACGAAAAAGAAGACCGGAGAGGAAGAAAACTCTATCCGGGCGATTCTGTAAAAATCGAAGGGAAGACCTATCTCATTGAGAAATGAGAATCACTTCGCTGACGCTGCGCAACTTCCGTAACTATACTTCTTGCACTGTTCCTTTCAACGAAGGGGTCACGCTCTTCGTCGGGAAGAACGCGCAAGGGAAAACCAATCTTCTGGAAGCTGTTTACTTATTGTCGACGACACGATCCCATCGGGTTTACGAGGAATCCCAGTGTATTCGCCGCGGAGAGTCATCCGCATCGATCGGGGTTCAGGTCGAAGAAGAAGGGACTCGTTTTTTGTTGGGTGCGATATTACATTCCGAAGGAAAAACGTTGACTTTTCAGAACCAGCCGTTAAAGCGGACAAGTGAATTTATCGGGAAATTGAATGCTGTTCTATTTTCGCCCAGCGACATGGAACTCTTCGAAGCCTCGCCACGCGAACGGCGAAAAATGATGGATGTCGAGATGGGAAAGATTTCGAGTGTCTATCTGCTTGAACTGAATCGCTATCAAAAGGTATTGAAGGAACGGAATGCGTATTTGAAAGAGAAGAGTATCGATGGCGAATATTTGTCCGTATTGACGAAACAATGTATCGATGCGCAGATCGGACTGATAAAGCTTCGTCATCGATTTATCGAGGATGTCAACGAGAACTTACAATCGTACTTTGCGAAGATTTCAGCTTCGGATGTGAAAGTAAGTGCCAATTATAAAGCTCCGGTCGAGGGAATCGATGATCTTGAACGTAAGTTGACGGAAAGATTTGAGAAAAGCATGGAACGAGACTTGATGTTACGCCAGACCCATGTGGGAATTCACCGTGACGATATCGAATTTTTGATTGAAGGGGTTCCGATTGAAAATTACGCTTCACAGGGACAGAAGCGCGTGATGGTTTTAGCGATTAAGTGTTCTCTGATCGCGATGATCGAGAAACGGACGAAACGCAAACCGATCTTGCTTTTGGATGATGTGTTGAGTGAATTGGACGCGGAGCGTCGTAAAGCGTTGTTTTCCAGTTTGGATCCACAACTTCAGACCTTGATTACGACGACCGATTTGGAAGACGTCAAGGAATGGGTTCGGAATAAAGCGGTTGTCTATGAAGTTGAAAGCGGAAGAATTTCCGAGAGGAGGATATGACATGAACGAACATGAGCATGTGGAACATTCCTATACTGCCGATGACATTCAGGTCTTGGAAGGATTAGAGGCGGTTCGTAAACGCCCTGGAATGTATATCGGGACGACATCATTGCGTGGTTTGCATCATTTGGTCTGGGAAATCGTCGACAATGCGATCGACGAAGCGTTGGCCGGGTGGGCGGATCGCATTACGGTGCATGTCGATAAGGAGAATATCGTTACGGTTGAAGACAACGGACGCGGGATGCCGGTAGGGATCCACGAGAAAACCGGGAAATCTTCGGTCGAAACGATTTTTACCGTGCTTCATGCCGGCGGTAAGTTCGGCGGAGGTGCCTATAAGGTTTCCGGTGGGCTGCATGGCGTCGGGGCGTCGGTTGTAAACGCGCTTTCGGAGTGGTTGGAAGTCTATATCCATCTTGACGGAAAACTTCATTACATGCGTTTTGAGAACGGTGGAATTGCCGTTGCGGATTTGAAGGTCATCGGCGATACCGATCGTCATGGTTCGGTCGTGAAGTTTAAGGCGGATCCGACGATTTTCAAGGAAACGTTGGAATATGATCATGATACCTTGCGGGATCGCCTCCAACAGTTGGCTTTTCTAAACAAAGGAATCACGATCGTCTTTACGGACGAACGTGTCGAGAATAATCAAACGTTGACATATCTCTATCGCGGAGGAATCAACGAATATGTTAAGTTCCTCAATAAAAACAAAGCGCCGATCCATACCGAACCGGTGTATGTCGAAGGGGAAGAAGACGGGATTCAGGTCGAAGTCGCCATGCAATACAACGACGGCTATGTCCCAAATATTTATTCTTTCTGTAATAACATCGATACGCATGAAGGCGGTACCCATGAAGAGGGTTTCCGCATGGCGTTGACGCGTGTCATCAATAACTACGCGAAAGACGCGGGATTGATGAAAAAGGACGAAGAAGCCCTTTTGGGTGAAGACGTCCGTGAAGGATTGACGGCGATCGTTTCCGTGAAACATCCCGATCCGCAATACGAGGGACAAACCAAGACCAAACTCGGCAACGGGGAAGTGCGCAAGATCGTTTCATCCGTGTTCTCCGACCAATTGGAACGCTTCTTACTTGAAAACCCGACCGAAGCGAAGATTATCTGCGAAAAGGCGATCATCGCTTCCAAGGCGCGTATGGCGGCGAAGAAGGCGAGAGAACTGACGCGCCGCAAAGGGGTTCTGGAAGTTTCAAGTCTGCCGGGGAAACTTGCGGACTGCGCGTGTCGCGATCCCCGTTTGAGCGAAATCTATTTGGTCGAAGGGGATTCGGCCGGCGGATCCGCAAAAATGGGACGCAGCCGTGAATTCCAGGCGATTCTTCCGTTGCGCGGGAAAGTCATCAACGTCGAAAAGGCGAGATTGCATAAAATCTTCGATAATAACGAAATCCGATCGATGTTGACGGCGTTTGGCTGCGGTATCGGCGATGAATTGGATGTCGATAAGCTGCGTTATCATAAAATCATCATCATGACCGACGCCGACGTCGACGGAGCGCATATCCGTACCCTGCTTTTGACGTTCTTTTATCGTTTCTTAAAGACATTGATCGAAGAAGGGTACATCTATATCGCGCAACCTCCGCTCTATAAAGTCCAAAAAGGCAACGTGGTACGTTATGCGTATAGCGACGATCAATTGGAACTCATCAAAAAAGAGTTGGGCGACCGTTATAACATCCAACGATACAAAGGTTTAGGGGAAATGAACCCTGAACAATTATGGGAAACGACGATGGATCCGGAAGTCCGCACCTTGATTAAAGTCGATGTCGAAAATGCGATGGAAGCGGATCAAGTTTTTGATATGTTGATGGGGGACGAAGTCGAACCGCGTCGTAACTTCATCGTCGAGAATGCGCATTTCGTTAAGAATTTGGATATTTAAGGAGGAACCGATATGGAAGAAAACAACACATTCGATAAAATTCGGCATATCAATATCACCTCCGAGATGAAGACGTCGTTTTTGGATTATTCCATGAGCGTTATCGTGTCGCGCGCCTTGCCGGATGTCCGAGACGGGTTAAA
The DNA here is from genome assembly GCA_964526155.1 of uncultured Erysipelotrichaceae bacterium. Classification (GTDB taxonomy): domain Bacteria; phylum Bacillota_I; class Bacilli_A; order Erysipelotrichales; family Erysipelotrichaceae; genus GWE2-51-13. Next base: position 187,642 of record CAZGLV010000001.1, read on the forward strand.
GCCAGTCCATCGCCGTATTTTGTATGCGATGAATGATCTTGGGATCGTCGCGGATAAACCGTTTAAGAAGTCCGCACGTATCGTCGGCGAAGTCATCGGTAAATACCATCCCCACGGCGATGTGGCGGTGTATGAAACGATGGTCCGCATGGCTCAGGAATTCTCCTATCGCTATATGCTCGTGGAAGGGCATGGAAACTTCGGTTCGATCGACGGCGACAGCGCCGCGGCGATGCGGTATACCGAAGCCAGAATGTCGAAGATCGCGATGGAACTGATACGCGATATCAATAAAGACACGATCGATTTCATCGATAACTACGACGGTGAGGAAAAAGAACCGGCCGTTATGCCGGCGCGTTTCCCGAATCTTCTCGTAAACGGAACGACAGGGATCGCGGTCGGGATGGCCACCAACATTCCACCGCATAATTTAGGCGAAACCATCGACGCGACCATCGCGGTCATGGAGAATCCTGAGATCACGGTAATCGAATTGATGGAAAACTACATTTTCGGTCCGGATTTTCCGACCGGTGGGTATCTTCTGGGTCGTTCGGGCATCAAACAAGCCTATGAAACGGGTCGAGGATCGTTGGTCGTACGGAGTAAAGTCGATATCGACGAGCTTCCGAACGGGAAAAAGCAGTTGATCGTGACGGAAATCCCGTTTATGGTCAACAAGGCTGTCATGGTCGAACGGATTGCGCAATTGGTTCGAGACAAAGCGATCGAAGGAATTACCGATCTTCGTGATGAATCCAATCGCGAAGGAATCCGGGTCGTCATCGAGCTGCGTCGTGACGTTCAGGCGGAAGTGATCTTGAATCAACTTTATCGGATGACATCGCTTCAGACGACGTTTGGGGTGAATACGTTGGCTTTGGTCAACGGAGCTCCGAAACAACTTGGAATTATCGCCGTCCTTCAGCACTATATCGATCATCAGGTCGAAGTCACGGTTCGACGGACGAAATATGAACTCACAAAAGCGAAAGACCGCGCGCATATTTTGGAAGGTCTACGAATCGCGTTGGATCATATCGATGAAATCATCCATGTGATCCGTTCCAGCGAGAACGATAGCGCAGCGCAGGCGAACTTGATGGAACGATTCGGGTTGACCGAAATCCAAGCGAAGTCGATTCTGGAAATGCGTTTACGTCGTTTAACTGGCCTGGAACGTCAGAAAATCGAAGATGAATATCAAGAGTTGCTGGTTTTAATTATCGACTTGATGGACATCCTAAACAATCACAGCCGAATTTTGACGATCATCAAGAACGATTTGATGGAAGTACGAGAAAGATTCTCCGATCCGCGTCGTACGGAAATCATCGATGCGGATTTGGATATGGAAGATGAAGACTTGATCCCGGTCGAAGACGTGGTCATCACGATGACTGTCAACGGGTATGTCAAACGTACCACCGTCGATACCTATACCACGCAAAACCGCGGCGGTAAGGGTATAAAAGGAATGGCTGTCAATCAGGATGACGTGGTCGATCAATTCTTGACTATGAGTTCGCATGACCATCTGTTGGTGTTCACCAACCTAGGAAAAGTCTATCGCATGAAGGGATATCGCATCCCGCAAGCGAGTCGGACGGCGAAAGGGTTGCCGATCGTCAATTTGATCAACTTGGACAAAAACGAGAAGGTTAAAGCGATGGTTGCCTTGAAACCCGAGGATACGGGTTCATACCTGTTCTTCGTAACGAAGACCGGGGTCGTTAAACGCGTCCATCGGGATGAGTTCGAGTCGATCCGTCAATCCGGAAAGATCGCGATCAGTTTGCGTGAAGACGACGAACTTGTTGCGGTTAAAGCGACCGGAGGAGATGACGAGATCATCATTGCGGGAGCCAACGGAAAAGCGGTTCGGTTCAACGAGAAAGATGTACGTCCGATGGGTCGCAACGCTTCCGGAGTTCGTGGGTTCAACGTGGACGGAAGTTATGTTGTCGGCATGGCAACCGATAAGGAAGGTTCCTATATCCTTGCGGTAACGCAGAAAGGCTATGGGAAGAAGTCGGCCTTGGAAGAATATCGCCTTACCAGTCGTGGGGCGAAAGGTGTCAAGACAATTCAAATCACCGAAAAGAACGGACCGTTGGTCGCCGTTAAGGCTGTCAACGGTGACGAAGATCTCTTGATCGTTACGGATGAAGGAATCATTATCCGAATCAACCTTGAAAAAGTCGGAGTGTACGGTAGAAATACCCAAGGCGTGAAATTGATCACCGTCGACGAGAACAACGGGGTATCCATGGCGGCGGTTGTCCAACGTGACGAAGAATCTGTAACGCAAGATCCCGAAGAAGAGATTGCGGAAGTACTTGAAGAGACTGTCGATGATTTGTTGTTGGAATCCGACGAAAACAATGATGAAATCGTCGAAGAGGCTGAAATAGAAGCAATTGAAGAATAATAATAGATAGATGTTGAATCTTAATATAAAAAAAGAGAACACCTAAATGTTCTCTTTTTTTAATTGGATCCAGTAACGTTGCATCAACTTGTCTTCATGCATGATTTCGTTTTCCAATACGCCGCCATTCGCAAGGATCGTCCTCGCGGATGCGGGGTTTTCTTTGTCGCAGGTAATTAGAACCTTATCAATCCCTAAGGATTCGCACTTTTTGAGTGCTAAACCCAGCATTTCTTTAGCATAACCTTTTCTACGCTCCGATTTACGGATACTGTAACCGATATGTCCACCGTAGAGTAACAGGTAATTATTAAGATAATGGCGGATGTCGATAATTCCCACGATTTTACAGTCCTCTTTTAGACGCGCAAGATAGGTACTGGCAGTTACGCGATTGGGACGTAAGGTCTCGGGGTGCGCGTTATCATTGAGTGCCGCGAGCCATTGCGTAAGATCATCATAGAGATCCAAGCCGGCACCTCCATGAATAATCTCATGATTTAATACAAACTCTTCTTTGTAGTCGGCAACTTCCAAAAGGGTCGATTCATCGATTGGTATCAGATCAAGCATAGGTTTCTCCTTTACTTTGTCTGGTTTGATAGTTTTGACGTGTAAGAATCAGGTTGTAAATTAGGACGGTCACAAGCACGATCGCTCCTCCGATCAAAGAGAGGGGTTTGGGTGCTTCCCCAATGACGAGAAAGACCCAGATGGGATTGAGGATCGGTTCGATGGTCGCAAGGATGTTGCCGGTGGTAGCGGAAGTGTGGGTAATGCCTTTGGTGAAGAATATATAGCCGAATCCAAGTTGCACGACCCCCATGAAGAGTATGACCAACCACGGAAACGATCCGTTTGCGAAGAGTTGCTTATCCGCAAAAACGAACGGGAGTAAAAACAAACTCATGACATTGCCCAAGAACGTCGCATCCAAGGGATTTGCGCCAGGCAATTTGTAAGAAAAGAAGACACATGCGAATGCCAACCCAGAAAGTATGGCTAAGATATCACCTAAAGTGTTTCCGCCCTTGATTTGGTCCAAAAAGAACAAGGAAACGCCAAACAATGTTCCGACAACAGCCATCAAATCACGCTTCTTTGGTTTTTCCCGTAGAAAGATCGCCGATAAAAGAATGATGAAGATTGGGGAAGTGTATTGTAAGACAATCGCGTTCGCTGAAGTCGTCAATTTATTAGCCATCATGAATAAGATCGTGGTGAGATTCAAGCTCACGGCCGCCGCCAAGGTCGACTTTGTCAACGTAAAACGGAAGGACTTCCTGTAAAGACCGATGACGATCGCCGCGATGATGCCACGCAACGAGGAAATGGTCAACCCTGACCAAGGGATAAGCTTTACACAAACGCCGCCAAAACTCCAAAACACAGCCCCTAGAACGATCCATAGAGGACCGTAGTTTTCGTTCTTTTTCATAGATACCTCGTCAACATGACTATTTTACATCACTTATCGTTTTTAAACATTGATTATTTAACAATCTCACACTAAATTCTCGTGTTTGACTACACTTTTCGTAAACGAATCATTTTTGGTAGAACTCTTGCACTTACTGTAAAAGAATTGTTTATTTTAAATCTTACCTTCATTTATTGACAAAATCGGTTTCGATTGACATTCGATGACCCAGTCGATAAAATATGCGTAGAACGATGATGGGGAAAAGTACGATCCGAAAGGTTCCAGAGACGCGATGGTCGGTGAGAATCGCGACGGACGGATCGAAAATCCACCCCGGAGTGAAAGTAAAACTTTCCGGTACCGACCGTTATCAGGTTTGAGAGGGTATGTTTCACGTGGAACATTCCAAAAAGGGTGGCAACACGAGGTATCGTCCCTTAGGGTGATGCCTTTTTTAATTTCAAAAGGAGGAAAATGAAATGTTGGATATCAATCTAGTACGCAAAAATCCGGATTTGGTAAAGGAAAACATCAAGAAAAAATTTCAAGACGGAAAGTTACCCCTCGTCGACAAGGTTTTGGAGTTGGACGCTGAGTTTCGCCGCACAAAGACAAGAGCGGATGAACTTCGAGGTTTGCGTAATAGTTTAAGTAAGCAGATCGGTATCCTAATGAGTCAAGGGAAACGAGAAGAAGCGGAGGAAGTCAAAGCCAAAGTCGCTGAAATGGCGAAAGAATTGGTCGAGACCGAGGCGCGTGAAGAACCTTTACAGGAAGAAATCCGTAAAATCATGCTTGTTTTACCGAATATTATCGACGAAACCGTACCTTTGGGTAAGAATGATGCGGAAAACGTCGAACAATATCGTGTCGGCGAGGCTTTCGTGCCGGATTTTGAAATCCCATATCACATCGACATTATGGAGTCGCTTAATGGTGTCGATCTGGAGAGTGCCCGCAAGACATCCGGAAATGGATTTTACTTCTTAATGGGAGATGTCGCACGATTACACTCCGCAATCTTGAGTTATGCCCGCGATTTTATGATTGACCGTGGGTTTACATACTGTATTCCACCGTTCATGATTCGCAGTGAAGTCGTGACAGGGGTCATGAGCTTTACCGAAATGGAAAATATGATGTATAAAATCGAGGGCGAAGATCTTTATTTGATCGGAACCAGCGAACATTCGATGATCGGTAAGTTTATCGATACGATTTTGGACGAAAATACACTCCCTCAAACATTGACGAGCTATTCACCGTGCTTCCGTAAGGAAGTCGGAGCACATGGTATCGAAGAAAGAGGCGTGTATCGCATCCATCAATTCGAGAAACAGGAAATGATCGTCGTATGTAAGCCGGAAGAAAGCAAATACTGGTTCGAACAACTTTACAAGAATTCGGTCGACTTCTTCCGTTCACTTGATATCCCGGTTCGTGTTTTAGAGTGTTGTTCGGGCGATTTGGCGGATTTGAAGAGCAAATCCGTGGATGTTGAAGCATGGAGCCCCCGTCAGCAGAAGTATTTCGAGGTCGGATCCTGTTCGAACCTTACGGACGCCCAATCACGTCGTCTAGGAATCCGTGTCAATGGTAAGGATGGCAAATACTTCGCACATACCTTAAACAATACGGTCGTTGCGCCGCCGCGTATGCTGATCGCATTCTTGGAAAACAACCTTCAAAAGGACGGTAGCGTACTAATTCCAGCACCGCTTCGTCCATACATGGGAAACAAAGAAAGAATCGAAAAGAAATAACGTTCCACGTGGAACATTACAAAGAACTCATGGAAACATGAGTTTTTTAGTGTGAAAAATGAATCTAAACTCATGAAAGTATTAAAGTAATCAACCTGAATCATCTTGAAACAGATCGTTCTGAAGATTTGACTAAAAAAGCCAAAGGAAACATATACTTTCATCCGCAAAAACGTTACATTAAATATAGAGAATCTGTTTGAATCATCATTATCTCAAAAAGCCAAGAAAGGCCATTGAAGAAAGGAAAGTGGATGAAAACAGTAGCGCTAGTCGGAACATTTGATTCAAAAGGAGTGGAATATGCATATGTGAAGAAGATTTTGGAGGATTTGGGGGTAAAAGTACTTACGATCCACATGGGCGTGTTCGAACCGATGTTTCCTCCGGATGTATCCAATGTGGATGTGGCGAAAGCCGTTGGTGTCGATATCAATGAAGTTGTCGCAAAACGAGACAGAGCATGGGCGACGGAAGTTCTATCGAAAGGAATGGAGAAACTGATTCCACAGTTATACCGTCAAGGAAAATTCGATGGAATCTTAGCGTTCGGTGGATCGGGCGGGACCTCGATCGCGACACCTGCGATGCGAGCTTTACCGATCGGAGTGCCTAAATTAATGGTATCAACCGTCGCTTCAGGAAACACCTCCCAATATGTCGGTACAAGCGACATCATAATGATGCCTTCGGTCGTCGACGTTGCCGGATTAAACTCGATTTCAACGAAGATCTTCACCAACGCGGCGTTTGCGATCGCGGGAATGGTCAGTTTTGAAAACAAAACCGTTATTGAGAAGAAGCCATTGATCGCCGCAACGATGTTTGGCGTCACGACACCGTGCGTCAACTTCGCACGCGAATATCTTGAAGCCCGAGGATATGAAGTTTTGATTTTCCATGCTACCGGGACTGGTGGCAGATCCATGGAAGACTTGGTTAAAGCCGGATTTATCGAAGGAGTTCTCGACATCACGACTACCGAATGGGCAGATGAAGTCGTAGGCGGCGTATTGACAGCCGGTCCGAATCGATTAGAAGCAGCGGGGAAACTCGGTGTCCCTCAAGTAGTGTCGGTCGGCGCATTGGATATGTGCAATTTCGGACCGATCGAAACCGTACCATCGAAATTTGAAGGACGAAATATCTATAAACATAATCCGACCGTCACGCTGATGCGGACTACGGTCGAAGAAAACAAGGAAATCGGCCGTCGCATCGCTGAAAAACTCAATCTGGCAAAGGGAAGTACGATATTGATGTTCCCGTTGAAAGGAGTCTCGATGATTGATGCGGAAGGACAGGCTTTCTATGGTAAGGATGAAGATATCGCGTTATTCTCCACGTTGCGAAACGAAATCAATCCCGAGGTCGTAAAAATCGAAGAATATGACATGCATATCAATGATAAAGAATTCGCGGAAAGAGCGGCGCAAAATCTGATTGATCTGATCGAAGCTAAAAAAGCGAACCGCTAAGAAAGGGGAAGAATATGAACAATCAAACCAGAAAAGAAATCATGGAAGGGTATCGCAGACAAATCGCCGAAGGAAAAATTCTCCTTGGGGTTGGCGCAGGAACCGGGATCACGGCCAAAAGCAGTGAAAAAGGCGGCGCAGACATGCTTATCATCTATAATTCGGGTCGTTATCGTATGGCGGGAAGAGGTTCGTTGGCAGGATTGATGGCTTACGGAGATGCGAACGCGATCGTCGTTGAAATGGCGGCCGAAGTACTTCCGGTTGTTGAACATACACCGGTCTTAGCGGGTGTCTGCGGGACGGATCCTTTTAGGGTCATGCCGGTTTTCTTAAAACAACTCAAAGAAATGGGATTTAGCGGTGTTCAAAACTTCCCGACAGTCGGCTTGATCGACGGGATCTTCCGCCAGAATCTTGAAGAAACAGGAATGGGATATAAACTAGAGGTCGAAATGATCCGTAAAGCCCATGAATTGGACCTATTAACAACTCCTTACGTTTTTGATCCGCAACAGGCAAAAGAAATGGCGGAGGCAGGAGCGGACATCTTGGTCGCCCATATGGGGTTGACGACGAAAGGCTCGATCGGCGCGAAAACCGCGTTGACGTTACCGGATTGCGTCGTGAAAATCGAAGAGATCATCAAAGCGGGAAGATCGGTTAGTCCGGATATCTTGGTTATCGCACATGGCGGTCCGATCGCGGAACCGGAAGATGCGGCTTACATCATTTCCCATACCAAAGGTGTGGATGGATTCTTCGGGGCTTCAAGTATCGAACGGTTTGCTGCGGAAGTCGGAATCAAATCGCAAACGGAAGCCTTTAAAAAAATCGTGAAATAATCGGTAGCTTTATCTACCCATAGAAACAACGGATTGAACGATTGTGTGGAGTTGAATGTGATTTTCAAACCGCACAAACGCAAAAACCGGTAGCAATTCAAGTTTCAATCTTGTATAATACTCATGCCACCGCAATGGAATCCTACGAACCAGGTCAGGGTCGGAAGACAGCAGCCTTAAGAGGCTCTTTCATGTGCGGTGGCCTTTTTTCTAAACGAGGTAACGAAAATGCATGCGAAATTCATGTTGGAAGCACTTGAAGAAGCAAAAAAAGCTCGTTTGATCGATGAAGTACCAATTGGGTGCGTAATCGTCAAAGACGGGCAAGTTCTTGCGCGTGCCCATAATCTGCGTCAAACAAGACAGATAGCGACAGCCCATGCGGAGATTTTGGCGATCGAAGAAGCTAGCAACACGTTGAATTCGTGGCATCTGGAAGATTGTACGCTCTACGTAACCTTGGAACCATGCCCGATGTGTGCAGGGGCAATCATCCAATCACGTATTAATACGGTGGTTTTCGGCTCTTTCGACCCTAAGGGAGGGTGTTTTGGAACGGTTGCGGACTTTTCGACCATCAAGGCATTTAATCATCATCCTGTCGTTTACGGTGGGATCCTGGAAGATGAGTGTACGGAAATATTGAAAGAATTCTTTACTAAAAAACGGGAGAAGAAATAACCCAACGAAGACATACGAACCAACTTGGACTATCCTTAACAGGTGGATTTTGGTATAATAAAGAAACCAGAAGGGGGTCGCGTCCATGGCATATAAAGCACTCTATCGAACCTATCGACCGAACTCTTTCGACACGGTCATCGGCCAGCAACATATCGTAAAAACACTGCAGAACGCCATTGCGCAACATAAAATCTCCCATGCTTACCTGTTTTGCGGTCCGCGCGGCACCGGAAAAACCACGGTCGCCAAGCTTGTCGCAAAATCGGTGAACTGCTTAAATCCGGATGAAGCCCCATGCAATCATTGCGAGCACTGCGAAACCATCCAATCCGGGAACCATCCGGATGTCATTGAAATCGATGCCGCTTCCAATAATGGCGTGGACGAGATCCGAGATCTTATTGAAAAAGTGAAATATGCTCCGTTACAGGGCAAATATAAAGTCTATATCATCGATGAAGTCCATATGCTCTCGCAGGGTGCGTTTAACGCATTATTGAAGACACTGGAAGAACCCCCGCCGCACGTCATTTTCATTTTAGCGACAACCGAGGTGCATAAAGTGCTACCGACGATCATTTCAAGGTGTCAGCGCTATGATTTCGTTCGAGTCAATAAAAAGGAAATTCAGAAAAGAATCGAGGAAGTTCTCGATAAAGAAGAAATCAAATATGAAGAGGAAGCCGTACGCTTGATCGCTCAGCTTGCGGACGGTGGCGTCCGTGACGCACTTTCCATCCTTGAACAATGTATCGCCTATGCTCAGGATGATTTGAAAGCCTTGCATGTCAACGAGATTTACGGAATTGCGACGACACAAGACAAACTCAAACTCTTATATGCTGTATTCGACGAGGATGTATCGAATTTGATGAGTGAAATCGATTTTGTGCTTCAAAAAAACATCGATATAAAGCGGCTCACCAACGATTTGATGGAAATACTTAAAGAAGCCGTGATTTATCACTATACGAAAGATGATTCGTTGATCAACAAGTTGAACCGTGAAGAAGCGGAGACCATTTTGCGCATCCGTCCGAAGATTTTGCTTGGCATGATCGATGATTTGATGGATACGTCGGAAAAGTATCGCAGTTCGGCCAATCTCGTCTCTTATTTCGAGATCGGCATGTTAAAGTTGATGAGCCGTATTAATGAATCTGCCGAAACGAGTGTCGTTATACCTCAAAATCAACCGAAAATCGAACAAGCAGTGTCAACTCCGAGCGTCAATTCAAACAATGACACCGTTAAAACAACCAAAGTCGAACCGACAGTTGAAATCGTGGTTCAAGAGCCCGTAAGCAAATTGACGGATAGTGATAAAAAACTTTCCGTTTCATCCCAACCCGTACCTTCGGATTTACTCATGCCTTCGGTGTTGGATTATGATTTTTTGCTTCGTCTTTTGGTTGGCGCGGACAAAGCGAAACGCCAACGCGACGAACAACGTTGGAATATGATCGAGAACTACGCATTGGATTTAGTTTGGGCGCGATATGCCAGTATGTTGCGTGGAAGCAGCGTGATGGCGACCGGCGAAGGATTTGTTTTAGTGAGCGTCCCTCATTCCGGTACCGTCAGTGAGATGAACAGTCCGGATCACGAAACCATGCTTGCTCGATTCGCAAATGAGATTTTAGGGGCACCGCACAAGGTTTTTGCGGTATCCGAAGAAGATAAACTGAGAATCACCCAACTCTTTAAAGAAAAGAACACCAAAGGCGAACTACCGAAGCCAATCGAAATCAAAGCACCTTCGATTCTTGTTGCGACACAAGAATCGAAAACCATTGAAGATGAAATTCCCGAGTCGCTATTTTCGCTATTTGGAGCCGGGAATGTGGATATTATCCGGGAGGAGAAGAAATGAACATCCAGCAACTGATGAAACAAGCGCAATCCATGCAATCCAATATGGAAAAAATTGAACGCGAACTTGCGGAGAAGGAAACATCCGTGACACGTCAAGGTATATCCTTGACGATGAACGGGAACCATGAATTAACATCCGTCACCATAGAAACGCAATTATTAACACAAGAAAACAAAGAAATCCTTGAAGATTTGCTTTTAATCACGTTGAATCAACTCACAAAGACGATTCAGGATGAACGCAACGAAAAATTGGGCTCGCTGACGCAAGGTCTGAATCTTCCGGGTCTGAAATAATATGTATCCCCGTTCGCTCCAACAATTGATCGACAGTTTTCGGAAATTGCCCGGAGTCGGAGCCCGTACCGCCGAACGATATGCATTTCATCTATTAACATTATCGAAAGAAGAAGTCGAAACGTTCTCGGAGAGTCTGAAATTGGCGAAGAACCGAATCCATACCTGCTCGATTTGCGGGAACATCTGCGAAGATTCCGAGTGTGATATCTGTAAGGACATCCACCGTGATAAAACGACGCTCTGTGTCGTACAAAGCGTCAAGGACGTCGCCGCGATGGAACGGATGCGCGAATACCACGGCGTATATCATGTCCTAGGCGGGGCGATATCGACCGTCAAGGGAATCTTACCGGAGGATTTGAATATCGAATCGTTGATAAAACGTGTCAACGACGTAAAAGAAGTGATTATCGCGACCAATCCGACGCTCGAGGGGGAAACGACGGCGTTGTATTTGGGAAAAAGGTTGGAAGGGAAGGTCGAATTGGTTACGCGCTTGGCACATGGCTTGCCGATGGGCGGACATGTCGACTATGCGGACGAACTGACGTTGATCAAAGCGTTGGAAGGACGAAAAAAGCTCTAAAGGGGAAAAACCATGAAAACGGATATTGAAATCGCACAAGCGAATGTAATGGATCCGATCGAGAAAATTGCGCGCAAAGCCAAAGTCGATTCGGATTATTTGGAGTTTTACGGAAAGTATAAAGCGAAAGTCAATCTTGCCCTACAGGAGAAAGTGGCTTCCAACCATGACGGAAAGTTGATCCTCGTCACCGCGATCACACCGACGAAAGCCGGCGAAGGGAAATCCACGACGACGGTCGGACTTGTGGATGGATTATGCGCATTAAATAAACATGCGATCGGTTGCATGCGTGAACCATCCTTGGGTCCGGTATTCGGTATCAAAGGCGGAGCGACGGGCGGCGGAAACGCACAAGTCGTCCCGATGGATGAAATCAACCTACATTTTACCGGGGATATGCATGCCATCACCACCGCGAATAATTTAGTCTCTGCGATCCTTGATAATCATCTGTGGCAAGGCAACGAACTGCGGATCGACCCCCAACAAATCCTTTGGAAACGTTGTTTGGACATGAACGATCGCGCCTTGCGCAATGTTGAAATCAACACTGATGATCCCAAAGCTCCTTCCCGTAAGGAACATTTCCAAATCACGGTCGCATCCCAAATGATGGCGATCTTGTGCTTATCCAAAGACCTTAAGGATTTCAGGACACGAATCGATCGGACCATCGTCGCATTCACATACGAAGGAAAACCGATTACGATCGCCGATTTGAAATGCGGAGGTTCGGTGACGGTTCTGATGAAGGACGCGATCAAACCTAATTTGGTCCAGACCCTCGAGAAAAATCCGGTATTTATCCACGGCGGACCGTTCGCGAACATCGCACATGGTGCCAACTCGATCATCGCGACGAAACTTGCGTTAAAATTAGCTGATTATGTGGTAACCGAAGCCGGATTCGGATCCGATCTCGGTGCACAGAAATTTATGGATATTACCTGCCCGGCAGCGGAGATGCATCCGTCGGCCGTCGTATTGGTCGCAACGATCCGCGCTTTGAAAATGCATGGCGGACAAGCCTATGAAGATTTGAAGCAAGAAAATGTCGAAGCATTGATCAACGGTTTACCCAATTTGGCAAAACATGTGGAAATCATCTCGGAATACGGAGTTCCCGTGGTTGTCGCCCTCAATAAGTTCTCCAGTGACTCCGCAGCTGAAATCGCAGCGGTGAAAGCATGGTGTTTGGATGCGAAGGTCAATTTCGCCGTAAACGAATCTTGGGCGGAGGGTAGCGAAGGTGCGAAAGATTTGGCACACCAAATCGTTTCGATCTGTGAAAAAGAAGCCGGGAAGTATCATACCCTTGTCAATTCCAACCAAACGATCTTAGAGAAACTCAAACTCATCACAACGAAAGTCTATGGAGGAAAAGAAGTGCTCCTTGGCGAGACCGCGCTCACGCAACTGTCAAAAATCGAAGAGCTGGGCTTAGACCGGTTAAACGTTTGCGTCGCAAAAACGCAATCCTCGATCACGGATGATCCCAAGTTGCTTGGCAGACCGTCGAATTTCGATCTTCATGTACGGGAACTTCACATTTCTTCCGGTGCCGGATTCATTGTTGCGATCTGCGGTTCCATGATGACGATGCCAGGATTGCCGATAATTCCGGCCGCCAACGCGATCGACATCGATGACCACGGAAAAATCGTCGGATTATTTTAGAACCAAAAACGCATAAAGGAGGAAAATCAATGTCCTCGATCGCCTATATCACCGACAAAAACATGATCGAATTCCATCGCATCCACGGGAACACCCAGATGAACTTTTGGCGTCCGAGCAGTTCGAAGCGGTTTGCGGACTTCTTCGCGGGCGATCTTTTGTTTTTCCTCGCGAAAGGCACGGAACATGGCTTAAATCGCGAAAAGGGAATCATTGGGTATGGACGTTATACCGAAGCAAACATGCTCTCCTTCCGCCAAATGTGGAACCGATTCAATGCGAAGAACGGATATGCGACGCCCAATGAGTTAAAAGAAGCGATTCTCAAAGTATCGAAATCAAAAACATTGGCGCCGCAGTTTCATTGTTTGACACTTAAAGACGTCGTCTTCTTCCAATCCCCGGTATATTTGTCCGAGATTGGGATCGGAATCTCCTCCAGTGTCGAAAGTTACATTTATTTGGAGCGGGAAGATCCCCAAGCGACCGCAAAGATCCTTAATCAAGCCAATATCGTGGGAATCGATGCCTGGAGCGCGACCGTCAGCGATCATGCTCCCGATGCGACGGTATTTGACGACGATCTGATCCGCCAAGTGTTGAAAGCCGATTTGTCCTCGATTTCCGACAATTTCGATACGCAACGCGAAGCTTCGAAAGCGCAACGGATGTTACGGAACTACCAAAAAGCCCACCCCGAATTTGAATCGGTGGATATTCGCGGCGGTGAATTGATCGGGTTGGCGGATGGTGAAGTGCGCATTATCTTACCCTTTGTGAGTTTAAAGAACGATTTAGTGCGAAAAGCACTCTATATTATAGGTAAATGTAAAACGATCGAATCCTTTGGGGAACGGTTGCCTGACAACAAGCGCCGTCCATTGCGTTTCGCCTTGTTATGCGATAGTTCATTGCCTCAAGAGACGATGGATTTCTTCACACGTCAAGGGATCCACGTCCTCGATCCACAAAAGGAGAACGAATGAGCAATTTTGACGAAATGGAATACGTCCGCTGTGGAAACAGTGGATTAAAACTACCGAGGATGGCGCTCGGCGCTTGGTATAGCTTCGGGGAAAACGATGCGTATGAGAATATGCGTGAACTTGTTAAGACCGCCTTTGAACATGGGATTACCTACTTCGATCTCGCAAACAACTACGGACCTCAAAATGGGCAAGCGGAAATCAACTTTGGAAAGATCCTGAAACAGGACTTCTCCGGTCGACGCAACCAACTCGTCATCGCGACCAAGGCCGGTCATAAGATGTGGGAGGGTCCCTATGGGGACGGCGGAAGCCGAAAGTACCTTCTCACGAGTTTGGATGAAAGTTTAGAACGTCTCGGGGTCGATTACATCGATATCTTCTATCATCACCGCTACGATGCGGAAACACCGATCGAAGAAACCATGCTTGCTTTGAAACAGATGGTCGATAGCGGGAAAGTCCTCTATGTCGGTATCTCGAAATACCCCTTAGAAGCGCTTCGTGAAGCATTGCGAATCGCAAAGGAAATCCGTCTTCCGTTGATCGTCGGGCAATACCGGATTTCAATGCTTGTCCAAGATGTTTTCGAGAACGGTATCTACGACGCATGTCGGGAAGCCGGTGTCGGAACCGTTGCCTTCAGTGCCCTGTCGCAAGGTTTACTGACGGATAAGTATCTTCATGGAATTCCGGAAGGATCGCGTATGGATAAAGACAACCGCTTTCTAAAGAAGGAAAGCCTGACCCCGCAGTTGATCGAAGCGTTAAAACAGCTCAATGCGATCGCGACTCGACGGAATCAAAGTCTAGCCCAACTTGCTCTTCAATGGGTTTTGGCGAAGGATGTTGAATGTATCATCCTTGGCGCGAGTCGTTCCTCGCAAATCGAGGACAGTCTAAAGGCGATCAAAGATCCGAAACTTACCGTTTCTGAACTTAACGAGATTGCGGAAATCATCTCAAAACTGTAAACAACACCCGGAATCATCGATCAAACGATCTTTCCGGGTGTTTTTCTCTGATAAATCGACATAAAAACCCAATTTTCCTTTATTTCAATTTCACATCGTAGTATATTTAGTATAAAGAACAAGGTTTCTATTAGACAAATATGCTGAAGCATAAAGGGAGATCCAATGTCAAAACCAGTCATACAACTAGTGGTTTCGGAAGAGGAGTTTACCTTCCTCACCAATAAGGCAAAAAACAAACGCATGACAATCCAAACGTACGTGAAAAGCCGGATTCTCGACGATACCGATTTTGTCCAATCCTACAAAGAAATGGTCAACCGTGTCGATAAATTAAAGTCGGGATCTGTTTTCAATGTCAAATCGCTCTTAGGGACCGATTGGGTCAATTTAGATAAAGGAACACGTCTTTCTCTGGGGAAAGCCTATTTAACGTATGTGGAAGCCAATCCGGGAAGTTGCGAAGTCCTGCTACTCGATAAAGATGGTTCCGGTACGCAGTGGTATAAAAAAGCGTGATTGAATCACGCCGTGGCTCGTTGCATTTTACTGATTGACGGTACATACGGGATATTTTCCATCGTCAGGATTTCCATAAACCGGGCATATCCCGCCAAAGGATCTCCGATGGTTTCATATTCAAGCTCATAATCGATCTTTCCGTTGTAATGATTTTCGTCGAAACAAAGTTGGCCAAGGGGCTCGTCGACGATCGTGCGGTAGGTTTCGGTTTGACCGACTTCAATCAAATCCCCATGAATGCCAAGTGATATAAATAGGGTTTGAAACGCCTCGGTGCGAAAGACGGAAGGATCGAACTGATCTAACGTCACATTGTATTCAAGGACGCCTTCGACGGTTTTCCGTTTGACGGTCGCTTCGATCGCATGCTCTGAAATACGGATGCGACAGGCGACTTTAACCGCAAGCAGTTGACGATCCGGCGTATCAAAGTATGTGTTGATCTGTTTACTCGCTCTTCCGACCGAAAACCGATCGCGTAAACGCTTGAATTGTTCTTGCGTCACCAGTGTTTTATATTCGATTTCCAAGTTTGTGTGCATGCTACCCATCCCTTCGGCTTCATGATACAATAACCCCAAAGTAAAAGGAAGAAACAAGATGCGACGATTCATCATCGAGACACGCGGAGATACCTTCTCCGAACAGCTGAAACAGACCCTTGTCCTGCGATTGACGGAACTCGATTTTCTCTATGATTCCGAGTTACCGGAATTGGTCGTCACGATCGGTGGCGACGGAACTTTTCTGCGAGCCATCCACAAGCACGTGAACCGGATCTCCGATACGGCGTTTGTGGGGATCCACACCGGAACTCTTGGATTTTTCACCGATTACTCGAAAGATGACATCGAAGAATTCATCAAAGATGTGAGTACGAAGGAAGCACACTTCCAGAAAGTACCCTTACTCAAGGTTACGACGTACAACGGGAAGAAGTTGAACGACTATTTCGCCATCAACGAAATGCGTGTGGAAAACGTGAAACAAACCCAGCTGATGCACATAAAAATCGATGGGGAATACTTCGAAACGTTCCGTGGAACAGGGATGTGCGTGAGTTCGCAAGCCGGCAGTACGGCATATAATCGCTCCTTGGGTGGCGCGATCTTGCAGGAAGGATTGGATTATCTTCAACTTACGGAGATTACCGGGATTCACCATCAAGCGTATCGATCGTTGGGCTCGCCGCTGATCATTAGAAAAGACGGTGTCATCCGTCTTGAGAGTGAAGATTTCGAGCGTGCGATCTTGTGTTTCGATCACCTATACACCGATTTGAAAGGTGTGAAAGCGATCGAGTGCCGCGCCTGCAACAAGTTCATCCGATTCGCGCATTACAAGAAAATACCTTACTTACAACGACTGAAGAGTCTATTCTAATGGATTCTTCGGTTTTTATTTTCACTACTCATATGGAAGATGATGGCTAAAGGAAACATGTACGATAAAAGAGAAGACCCCCCTGAGGAAATCAGAGGTAACGTGATTCCGGTGATCGGCAGTAAGCCGACGATCATTCCCATGTTTTGGATTTGTTGGTAAAGAAGCATACCTAAAAGCCCTGCGACCATGTATCGTTCGCGGGGTTCCTTATATTGAAGGGCGATGTACGCCAAACGTAAATCCAGGGCTAAACTTAGGAAGAGGATGCTTGTGGTACCGATGAAGCCGAAGTCCTGACCGATTACGGCGAAAATGAAATCGTTCTGCGGTTCCAAGATCGTCACGAGTTGGGTTGCCAATCCGTGTCCGAACCAACCGCTCGAACCGACGGCCATCAACCCTTGATATAACTGTGTTCCGTACGAAGATAAGTAGCGCTCGGTTTGAAGCCAGCCATAGAAACGATTCAATTTGTAGGCGTCGCCCAATATCCGTGCCAAGATGTCGGGGAAGTTATAGAAGAGGAAAAGGATCCCCGCAAAGCCGGAAATCAATACAATGGCACCCAGTCCGATCCATTCACGACGAATCCCGCCGACTGCGAGTAAGGATAAGATCCCGATAACGATGATGACGGGAATGCCGGTATCCGGCTGCAGCACGATCAATACCAACGGGGGGATGGCGAACTTCGCAATCTTCCAAAATAAACTGAGGTCGCTTGCGAAACTTAACTCGGTTTTGTTTTGATTGTGTTCATGGACGACATTGGCGGCCATAAGGATCAATACGATCTTCATGAACTCGCTTGGTTGGATGGTTCCGATTCCCGGGAAACTGTACCAAGCCCTTGTGCCGTTGATCGGTGCAATGAAAGGGAGATCGATGACCCGGTCCAATAAAAGAACGATCAGCATGCCGATCAAGATCCAATAGAAGACACGAATTCCGGTAAACAGTCGATCGATGCCGAAGAAGATCAAGAAAATCAAGAAACTGAATCCGATCAAAAACCAGATTCCTTGCTTCACCAATAATTCGATCCCGGATTTCCATTGGGGAAGTAAGGGTAAGGCGCCAAAGATGGCGACCATCGAGGCAAGGCTCATCAAACCTAAAATGACGACCAAGTAGGGGTCGACATGGAATTTTTTCTTAGCGTGGGTTAAAGCGGATTTGGTCACGGTTTGTCTCCTGGAGGTGGCGTTGGACGAAGATGTTTGAAGAACATCTCCACTAATGGTATCATATTGTTCGAGGTGATGACATGAGAAGATGGTACACGTTCATTGAAATCCTCCAATTCCCATTGCAGATTCTTTTCATCGCAATGGTTTTCATGGGATTGAGCGGCGTCATCCTGAATCCGAATTTTAACACGATTTTCCCGGTTACCAATACTTTGGTGATTCAAATCGCGGAGATGTTTAGCTATTTCGGCGGATTCATCATCATGAATTTTCCGCTTTTAATCCTCATTAAAGCCCTCGCAAAGCGTTATGACGACTCGGTCGTCGTGTTTACGGGGATTTTAGGTTATGTCATGTTCCATGTCGCAATGATGTTTTTCGGGCCGACGAATTTACCGGCAGCCGCGTATTATGCGTTTCTGGGAATCCAAGTCGATGCTTCGACCTTGATGAATTCATCCGCCACCGGGATGCTGGTTCCGCTACAAACCGGGATCATTGGTTTCATGATCGTCCTCAACATCACTCGCTGGGCATATCACCATTCCCGTAACCGTTTGAATTATGGTACGTTGGGATTTATCGACCGCAAGATCCAATCGGCGATCGTCACCTTGTTTTTATGCCTAGGTGCCGGCGTGATCACCGCGTTTGTCTGGCCTTACTTCATCCGTGCCAGCATCCAACTGTTCACGTTTCTGGCGGAAGACCTAACCAATCCGATCAATCTCTTCCTTTATGGGATTTTCGACCGTATTTACGCCGTCCTTAATATGAGCGGTCTATTGCGTGGCATGTTCTGGTTTACGGAAATGGGCGGAACCTGGATCAATGCGTTCGGGGAGACGTTCCTTGGGGATATCCAAGTTTGGACTGCTCAGACCGCCAATTCGATTTTCGGATTGGGTGCCGGTCGATTGATCACGCCTTACTTCGTGTTAAACATTTTCGCCGTTCCTGCGATGTTGGTGGGGATTTATAGTGTCTTTACCGATAAGATGGAACGTCGCCGGTATCGCTTGTTTATCCTATTGGCGGCACTCATTTCGATCTTGTCAGGAACGTTGTTGCCATTAGAATTGTTCCTACTGGTATGCGCACCGCTTCTCTATCTATTCCATCTGTTAATGACAGGAGTGCTGTTTGCGCTCTTTGAGGCTTTAAAAGTGTATTTGGGTTACTCATTCAGCGGGAATGTGTTGACCGCGACCCCGGGATCGGTCATCGACATGATCGTCTATTGGCGCAATATCGATCTGATCAAGTCCCTCAGCATCATCGTGGTCGTCGGTATTTTGACCGGTTTGATTTATTTAGCCGCAACGACCTATTATTTCAAGAAGGGTGCGGTCAATTTGGTCGATGTCAACGAGCTCCAACATCGTCTTTCCGCCTTTTTAGCCAGCGTAGGCGGTATCGAGAATATCCGGATGATCCATGCGGCTCCGACCAAATTGACGGTGCAAGTGTTTGATCGAACCGTCGTCGACTTTTCGAAAATCCATCACTATGATGTCAGTCGGATCGTCGAGACCCGTGCCGGATATGCCTTGTCTTATGGCGCACCGAGTTATATGTTATGGAACGAAGTCATGAAATTGAAGAAGCAGCTTCTGGTAAACACTCAATCCACGACGTAAAGCAATTCGGGAAATCCGAATTGTTTTTTACCAAAGATAGGTTGCGATCGTGACGATCAAAGGCAATGTTGCCAAACTCACCAATGTACTGAAACAGATGGTTTGAACGGCATATCCGACATCTCTCTTTGCGCGTTGCGCGTAGACCGCGACGGTCGATGCGACGGGTGCCGATGCTGTA
The DNA here is from genome assembly GCA_964526155.1 of uncultured Erysipelotrichaceae bacterium. Taxonomy (GTDB): domain Bacteria; phylum Bacillota_I; class Bacilli_A; order Erysipelotrichales; family Erysipelotrichaceae; genus GWE2-51-13. The sequence continues at coordinate 207,589 of CAZGLV010000001.1, forward strand.
ATCAATAAGGCTAATTTCATCGTATCGTTTCCAAAAGGAATCAGTTTATAGAACAGGATTGTCAAAAGTGGAATAAGCAGTAATCGAAAGAATGAGACAATATAGAGACTTTTAATACGAATCATCGATCGAATCTCGGTTTGCGCGAGATAACAGCCTAAGATGAACATCGCGACCGGAGTATTGATGCTTTTTACACTCACAAGCACGCTTGTCGCGATCGAGGGCAGTTTGATCGGAGAAATAAAAAGTACTAGACCTAAGATAAACGCGATAAACGGGGGGTTAAACAGAACCGTCCGTAACTTAATGTGACCTTTCTGTCCTGTCATCACAAACATGCCGTATGTCCATTGAAGGATGTTAACCAAGACGACCAAACTTCCGATATAGAAAACCGCGTCGCTTCCCAATGTCGCAATAACTAACGGAATTCCCATAAAGGCTGCGCTACAAAAAGAAGAGGCCATGTTATCGATGGGGCGACGAATTCCGAAAGCCAGAAAGGAAACACCGATACTAATAACCATGGCGAAGAGCGCAAGTGAAAACGAAATCAGGAGCTCGATGCCTTTTTGATAGGTAAAGGGAATATTGAAGGAATGCAAGATCGCACTGGGGATGATGATCCAAATCAAGAGATTTCCAAGCTCTTTGGAGCCTTGTTGGGTCAGAAAGCCTTTTTTATAGAGGAAATAGCCGACGGCGATCAAGAGAAACATCAACAGGATCTGATTGAGAAGCGTGGTGGTGACGTTCATCGGTATTCCTCCATTGTTAATAGGAAAGATAACTTTAACTTATTATATCATCCGACATTCGCTTTATCGGAGATGTTTGAGGAATCGTCCGAGTTCCGATCGCACTTTGTTTTTTGAGGGTGGTAGATTTTGGTATAATGAAAGACAGAGGTAAGAATCGATGGAAAAGCTAACCCCGATGATGAAACAGTATCTTGAAGTGAAGGAAAAGTACCAAGACGCATTGGTAATGTTTCGTTTGGGGGATTTCTATGAATGTTTCTTCGAGGATGCGAAAATCGCTTCGCTCGAATTGGATTTGGTGTTGACCGGTCGACCGGCAGGAGAGAACGGAAGAGTCCCGATGTGCGGTGTTCCACACCATGCGGTAGCTGGGTATGTCCAGAAACTCGTGGATGGCGGACATAAAGTCGCCATCGTCGAACAAATGGAAGATCCTGCCGACGCCATCGGATTGGTACGACGCGATGTGGTGAAAGTCGTTACTCCCGGGACGATCCTCGACGAAGTCAATGACGACAAGAGCAGCGTCCGTATCGCTTCGCTATCTATTTACGCCGGAAAGATGTTTTTGGTTTTCTGCGAACTTGCGGGCGGCGAGACCGACATTCGGGAATTCGACGCGAAAAACAGTCTATTACGCCAACATCTCCTTAAATTCAACATTCGTGAGTTGGTGTTAGCCTCTGATTTCCCTGAGAACATCTTACATCGCCTGCGTGATTTCGGGCGTGCGATGCTTTCGTTCTGCGATGATGATTCATTGAGCGACGAAGCGATTTTACGCTTAGGAAAAATCGAGGATCCCATCAAACGATCGACATACGGTCGATTGACTCGTTACTTGGAAACGACGCAACGTCGAAATCTGTTACACCTGAAACCGGTACGCGACGACGATCGGGATCAAATCTTGGAAATGGATTTCAGCACACTTCAAAATCTGGAACTTACCCAAGCGATCCGAGTCAATTCGAAAAGCGAGACCTTATTCCGTTTTCTCGACAAATGCCATACCGCAATGGGTTCGCGTACGTTACGGACGTGGATCGAACAACCCCTTCGTTCGCTCGATAAAATCAACTTGAGACAAGATCGAATTGCGGTCCTCGTCAAAAACATCCTATTGCGTGACAGTTTGTCGGTTACCTTGAAGGAATGTTACGACTTGGAACGGTTGGTCGCGAAAAGCGCTTTTGGTAGTGCCAACCCGCAAGATCTTTTACGCTTGCGCAGGACGCTCAATGCGGTACCGAAACTGAAATCGCTGTTGGAACCTTATCAAATTTATCAAGATCTGATCGCTGCGGACGCATGCGATGATTTGCGCGATCTTTTAGGACGAGCTTTAAGCGATGAACCCCCCGCTTTCCTAAAGGATGGTAACGTCATTCGGCCGGGTTATGACCAAGAATTGGACGAACTTCGACTCATCCAACATTCCGGGAAGGAATGGATCCTTGCGTTTGAGAATCAAGAAAAAGAACGCACCGGCATAAAGAATCTAAAAGTCGGATATAACCGTGTATTCGGTTACTATATCGAAATCTCCAAAGGAAATTTCGGAAACATCAAAGATGAGTTCAACTATGTCCGCAAACAGACCTTGGCGAATGCGGAACGTTATATCACACCATTATTAAAAGAAAAAGAAGATGCCATCTTGCACGCGGAAGAACGTGCGTTACGCTTGGAAACACGCCTTTTCGCGCAATTGATCGACAGTGTCAACCAACAGATCGCCAAGATCCAACTCTTGGGTTCGATGATCAGCGAAATCGATGTCCTGCTCGCGTTAAGCGAACTCTCCCAACAAGCCAACTATGTCCGACCGGAGTTCCATGAAGGAAACGCCTTGGAAATCATCGAAGGTCGCCATCCGATTTTGGAGAAGTTCACCAAATATGTGTCCAATTCATGCAAAATCAGTGAGGAAACGCCGATTCTATTGATCACCGGACCCAATATGGGCGGTAAAAGCACGTACATGCGGCAAGTCGCGTTGATTGTTATCCTAGCTCAGATGGGGTGTTGGGTTCCCGCAAACAAAGCGAAATTACCGTTGATTGATAAAATCTTTACTCGAATGGGAGCCAGCGATGACATCCTTTCCGGACAATCGACCTTCATGGTTGAAATGACGGAAGCCAATATCGCATTAAGCAACGCGACATCTCAATCGATGGTTTTCTTCGATGAGATCGGACGTGGAACCTCGACCTATGATGGAATGGCGCTTGCGCAAGCGATGGTGGAATACATCGCGACCGTCATCGGATGTAAGACCTTGTTTAGCACCCATTATCATGAACTCACCCAATTGGATGCTTCATTATCCCAACTTAAGAATATGCATGTGGAAGTACGCGAAGAAGGGGAAGACGTTCATTTCCTGTATCGTATCAAACAAGGTCGTTCCGACCGCTCGTACGGTGTCAATGTCGCACGATTGGCAAAACTACCGGAAGCGATCTTGATTCGGGCAAAACACTTGTTGAAGGATTTGGAAAGCAAGAAACGGATCGTTCAGCAATCCATGGAAATCGTGGAAATGGTCACCTTGCCGAAACATTTGGCGACGATCGACGAACAATTAAAGAATTTGGATCCGGATCAAACAACACCCCTTGAAGCCTTACGCTATTTAAGCGAATGGAAGAAACTGAAACCTTAGAAAGAGGTGAATCATGGCGATTATCCAACGACTCGATGAACATCTCACCAATATGATCGCGGCCGGCGAAGTGGTCGAACGTCCGATGGGCGTCGTCAAAGAACTGGTCGAGAACGCGATCGACGCAAAAGCGACATCGATTACGATCCGCATCGAACAAGGCGGTATCGATAGTATCGAAGTGAGTGATAACGGTATCGGAATGGACAGTGCCGATGCTCTACTTGCGTTTGAACGACATACCACCAGTAAAATCGCGACCCAGAGCGATCTTTTCGCCCTTCATTCATTGGGATTTCGTGGGGAAGCCTTACCTTCGATCGCATCGGTCAGTAAAACGACTTTGACGACTTCCGATGGACAGGAAGCGACATTCGTGCAAATCGACAACGGAATGCGAATCAATGTCCATCCCCATTCCTGTCCGCAAGGAACGACGATTCGGGTCGAGAATCTATTCAGAAAGACTCCCGCTCGACTCAAACATCTAAAAACACCTCAATATGAAGGTTCGTTGATCATGGACTTGATCGAAAAGTTCGCGCTCTGTTATCCATCGGTCGCATTCAAACTTGTCAGCGACGAGAAGACCGTGGTGGAATCTTCCGGGAACGGACAACGGATCGACACGGTCGCACGGATCCTTTCCAATAACATCGCACGGTATGCCCGCGAGTTTGCATTTCAAGACTACGATTTCACCGTGGAAGGCGCCCTGATTCTTCCATCGCAGTCCCGCTCGAATCCAAAAGGGATCTATATCTTCGTCAATCAGCGCTTGGTCCGTAGTTGGCAGATCCAGAAAGCCATCCAAGAAGCCTATCGGCCTTATCTGTTCCCTGATCGCTATCCGATGATCATTCTATCGATCACCATGGACAATAGCTTAGTCGACGTGAATGTCCATCCTTCGAAGTGGGAGATCCGTCTTTCCAAGGAGCAACAACTCTACTATCTGATCGTCGATCAACTTTCGGCTTATTTACGGTCGCATATGGCACCGCCTGAGGTCGTGAAGGTGCAATCCGAAGAACGAATGATTCAGACCCCTTTGTTTGACGTGGATCATCTCGAATCCTATCCAACAACCATCGACGTACCGACGATGGTGTTTGAAACACCCTCTTCGATCCTAGAGACTAGAGTCGAAGAACCGAAAATCGAACCCAATCCCTCCTCGTTTCCGCATCTGGAAGTCCTGGCGCAATTACATGGTCGATATATCTTGGCCTACTCGTCCGACGGACTCTATGTGATCGACCAACATGCGGCCAAAGAGCGCGTCAACTATGAGAAGTTCCAACATCTCCTTCTCCATGAAGATTCGTCGAAACAGATGTTGACGGTACCGATCTTGATTGAAACCAAAGCCAGCGTAAAAGCACGGTTTGAGGAAATGGAATCGCTTTTCAAACAGATCGGTATCGAAATCGAAGCGATGTCGGGCAACAGTCTGCTTGTCCGTAGTTTACCCTTATGGTTAAACGACATCGATGAAGCCGCATTTCTTCACGACTTGGTCGATTCCTTTGATGCGCAACGTACCATTACGTTGGAACGGGTTCGCCAAGACGCGTTAGCTTCGCTAGCCTGTCATGCTTCGATCCGTTTCAATCAAGCATTGACGATGTCCGAAATGAACCACATCGTATCCGAACTATCACGATGCGAACAACCTTTCAACTGTCCCCACGGACGCCCGACATTCATAAAAATAAGTACGCAACAGCTACTCAAGGAGTTTGGACGATGAAAAAAGTGATCGTGATCGCCGGGGCGACCGCTACCGGCAAATCAGCGCTTGGATTACGGCTTGCGCATGCTTTGGATACCGAAATCATCTCGGGTGACAGCGTCCAAGTCTATCGCGATCTAAACATCGGATCGGCGAAACTCTCGTTTTCGCAGATGGAGGGAATTCTCCACCATTGCATCGACACCCGCGACTTAGACCAACGTTATAGCGTCTATGACTTCCAACAAGAAGCACGCCAAGCCATCTCGTCCTTGCACGATGAAGGAAAAATCCCGATTTTAGTCGGAGGAACCGGATTATATTTAAAAGCAGCACTTTACGATTATGACTTCAGCCAGGAAGAGAACGAAATCCCGGTCAGCGAGGAAAGCAACGAGGCTTTATACAACCAACTCAAAGACATGGATCCGCAAGCGGCTGAAACGATCCATCCGAACAATCGCAAACGTGTCTTGCGTGCCCTCGAAATCGCGAAAAGCGGGATGACAAAATCGCAACGCGAAGCAGGACAAGCGAAAAAACCGATCTATGATGTTAAAATGATCGTGTTGGATATGCCCAAGGAAATCTTGGACGAACGAATTGATATTCGTGTCCGACAGATGATCGAAGACGGACTGGAAGACGAAGTCCGACGTTGCTTCGAATATCCGAAAACCTGGGAATACCAGAGCTTTCAAGGCATCGGATATAAAGAATGGAAGGAATATTTGGAAAACAAGCGAAGTTTGGAAGAAACCATCCAAGAAATCGTAATCCATACGCGTCAATTCGCCAAACGTCAGAAAACGTGGTTTCGTCACCAGTTCGAGGCGGATTGGGTCGATGCGTTGGATCCGAAAGCGCTGGATAACATCGTCGCCGACCTTGTGTCGTGGGCGAAAACGGAGGAACAAGAATGAAAAAAATCGTCATCGCCGGAGGATGCTTCTGGGGCGTCGAAGAATATTTCCGGAGGCTCAACGGTACCTACGGGACGCAAGTCGGCTACGCGCAAGGAGCCAAAGACGAACCGACCTACCAAGAAGTATGTTCGGGCTTCACCCATCATGCGGAAGTATGCGAAGTCACGTATGAAGAAACGATGTTGCCTCTGGAGAAAGTGTTGGAACACCTATTTCGAATCATCGATCCGACCTCCCTCAACAAGCAGGGCGGAGATGTCGGGACACAATATCGCGTCGGCGTTTATCCCCAAACCGAGGAAGATTTAAGGATTTGCCAGGAATATGTTGCGAAACGCCAAGCGGACTATAAAAAACCCTTGGTTTTCGAAGTCGAGTTTCTGAAACAATTCTGGACCGCCGAAGTCTATCATCAGAAATACCTCGTAAAGAATCCGGGCGGTTATTGTCATGTGGATTTCAGGAAGATCAAACCTGAAGAACTCAAACCCGAATACCATAAGTAAACAACGTGAGGAATCACGTTGTTTTTATATAAGGGAGCCATGCATCCTTCTCATAAAGGAAAAGAGGAGGAAAAAGGCATGCTTGATGTAAAGGGAATCACCAAACGCTACGGAAAACATACCGCACTTAACGATTGCGGTTTTACGGTACGAAAACATGAAGTATTAGGTGTTTGCGGGGAAAACGGGAGCGGGAAGACCACGTTGTTTCGTTGTTTGATGGGACTGTGCGCAATGGACGAGGGAGAGATACGTTTTGAAGGACAACTTATACCCGAGGGTGTCCGTCATAATTTCGGATATTTGCCCGAACAACGCAGTCTCTATACGGACCTAAGCATCGAAGACACGTTGATCCATTATGGTCGGTTACGCAAGATGGGCTATGATCAAATCGATCGTCGCATCCGCGAACTCTACACTAATTTCGACTTCAAAATTCCGGGACATACCAAACTTAACGCTCTTTCCAAAGGAAACCAACAAAAAGTCCAATTCATGGCCGCGTTGATCCACGATCCCGATGTGGTGATCTTAGACGAACCGTTTACCGGGCTTGATTACATGAACCTGAAGAAAACCCAGGATTTTTTACTTGAACTTGCCCGACAAGGGAAATGTATTTTGATCTCCAGTCATCAATACGAAGAATTGGATGCGATCTGTACGTCGTTGTTGATTTTGAGAAATGGAATCACGAAGGGGTTTGGGAATCTCGATCGGATGAAAACCGACGAAGGATCGTGTACGATCCGAGTCAACGCTTCAGTAAATGTTATTCCACATATCAGAGAAGATGAACCTGTCACGGTCATCGGGAATGCGATTCATATCCAAACCAAAACGCCGCAACGTGCCAAACGGTTATTGAACTTATTAAGTCGCGAAGAGGAGACCCGCGATCTTTCAATGGAACGAATCAAAGTCAAAGAGTTGATCAAAGCGAGGTGTGATACGTGAAAGAGTTGATCCGCTTCGGATTGAAGCGACGATGTTTCAATAAAACTTTTCTTGTGTCACAGATTCTATTGGTTGTTTTATTGGGTTGTGTTCTGAATCTGGATAAGATCGCGCATTTATTCGGTTTTAGCTCCGCCGGCCTTCTGCCTTTATCCTATGGTGAAGTCATCACCCAAGAACGTCAAGACCAAGCCGGAATGTTCGGATTCGTTCTCACAAAGGATGCGGAACTACGCGTCATTGAAACCAACACGGGATTCAGCGTTTCCGGGTCACGGTCGTTGGATACGATCGCACGGATGAAACTGCAGGCATATCTGACAAGCATCCACCAAAACGCGTTTCTCGCACAACGTCATCCGAATGTGACGGAGTTGATCATGGAATACGAGAATGTGGAAATCGACTATCAAGACGAAATGTCAAAACCGATCGGTCGCGAGAATTTCGTATTCATGATTTTAACGGCTGTTTATTTCATGGTTCTGAACTTCGCGGCGACGACTTCCAACGAAGTGGTCGGCGAAAAGTCCGCGAATGTTTTGGACATGGTCCTCAGTGCTGCGGACGTGAAATCGCATTACTTCGCCAAGTTGATTGGCGGATGGTTGACGATGGCGATCCAAGGAACGTTTACACTGGGTGTCTTCGCTTTCTTCACATATTTCCGTAACCAAGAGGATCTAGGAAGAGGTTTATTGAGTTGGTTATCCCAATTCGGGTTGGTTGAGCGTGATGTTCTGAGCTTTCGAATGTTGATTGCGAAACTTGAGTTGGATGTTTCGTTCTCATTCACGATCCTGTTGTGCGTATTCTTCTTATTCTGTGGAATGGCATTGATTCAAATCCTTATGACGATCTTTGCGTCAAAAATGAAAAGTGCCGAGGAAGCTTCGATTCTCCAAGGACCGGTCTATATTTTTCTATTGATTCTTTATTATGTCGCTCTATCGCAAAACACGGCCTCCCGTTTATCGTCCGGCTTCGGAAAGGTCGCATCCCTTTCCCCAATTACGTCGATGTTGTTTATGCCCATGCGACTGTTATCGTCGAATGTCAGCGCGCAAGAAATCGTACTAGGGTTCCTCGTCGTTTCGATCACTCTTGTGATCGTAATTTCGATCGGCCAAAGACTCTATGCGGATAGTGTTCGTCAATCCCAACCGTTACGCAAGTTGCTTGTGAAAAATCAAACTAAATGAGTCATATTTTTGAGCGAAGTTACCGAAATCGGCGAAATCATTGACAAAAGTGAAACAATTAACATAAAAGCCGTTGACGATAAACTCCGTAATTGTTTATAATTCACGTGCAAAGGAGGAATTTGAAATGAAAAAATTAGTATTCATGCTTGCTGCCGCAGTCTTGATGGTTGCTTCGTTGACGGCTTGCGCCGCTCCGAAAGTATACAAACTCGGAACTGCCAGCGTTACGGAAGCTTCCAGCCGTCCTGCCACCGCAGAACAAGCCGGACGCGTCCAATTCACCACGATCTATGCCACCGTATTGCTCGACAAGGACGATAAGATCGTCTACGTCACCATCGACTCCGCTCAAAACAACGGAACCTTCGACACCGCAGGTGTCATCGTAAAGGCCGAAGCTGCCAAAACGAAGAAGGAAAAAGGCGATGAATACGGCATGAAAGCCGCTTCTGGAATCCAAAAAGAATGGTATGAACAAATCGAAGCCCTCGAAGCTTACTTCGTTGGTAAGACCGTTGAAGAAATCATGGCGATGAAGTTGACCGAAGAAGCTCCTGACGATCTCAAGACTTCCGTCACCATCGGTATCACCGGTTATCAAGAAGCGGTCAAAAAAGCCGCTGAAAACGCAGTTGAAGTCAAAGGCGTTAAATCTGTCGGTTCCGCTTCCGTTACGACTGTTTCCGGCCGTACCGCGACTGCCGATGTTGCTGGCCGCGTCCAGACCAACGTTGTCTTCACGGGTGTTGCTTTCGACAAAGACGGCAAAGTTCTTGCTGTTGCCATCGACAACGCGCAAAACAGCGGTACGTTTGACACCGCCGGCGTTATCGTAAAAGCCGAAGCTTCCAAGACCAAAATCGAAAAAGGCGACGAATACGGTATGAAAGCCGCTTCCGCCATCGGTAAAGAATGGTACGAACAAATGAACGCTCTGACCGCCGCTATGGTTGGTAAGACCGTTGAAGAAATTCTTGCCTTCCCGACCGCGAAGAAAGACGACGCGCATCCGGAAGTTCCTACGGGCGACGATCTGAAGACCTCGGTCTCAATCTCCATCGAAGGCTACCGTGCCGCTGTCGAAAAAGCATTCGACAACGCTGTCGAAATCAAGTAATCTAACTTCAGTCAAATCAAAAGAGCCTCCGGGCTCTTTTGTTATTTCTGACGCTTCAACTTCGCGATCTCTTTGGATCGCTTTGTTTTTTTAAGTTCCTCCAAATTACTCGCAAGTTGCTTCTCGTAAACACTGTTTGTATTGGGTTGATAGAAACGGATTGGTTTTAAGGCGTCAGGCAGATACTGGAATTTATGCCACAGATCCGGACGATCATAAGGGTACTTATCCTCATCCTTCATACCGACCGGTGTCAAACGCAGATAATCGGGAACGGGGTAAGCATGTTGTTGCGCTTGGTCGATGGCCGCATGGATGGCCAAACAACCGCTTTTGGATTTCGGAGACAGCGTTAAGTCGATGACCGCCGTCCCGAGAATAATCGACGCTTCGGGGAATCCGACCCGTTTCGCCGCGTCGACCGCGTTGACAGTTCGTGCCACTGCGGCGGGATTCGCCAATCCGATATCTTCGTAGGCAGTCACTAATAATCTACGTTCGATCGAGTCCATATCTTCCGCCAGAATCAAACGTGCAAGATAATAGAGCGCCGCATCGGGATCGCTACCGCGGATGGACTTCTGAAAACCACTTAACGCGTCATAATGATCATCCCCGTCATGGTCCATCGCCATGTTGGCTTGTCGCGTGTAGCGGTGGACATCTTCACGCTGAATTTCCGCTCCCGGCAGAGCGATTGCGAGGATCTCCAACAAGTTATAGGCAAAACGGATATCCCCGTTACTGAGGTCGCAAATCGTTTTGATCGTATCTTCGCTTAAGGTACATCCACCGAGATCCGAACTCGGATGGGATAACGCTCGATCCAAGGCTTTGCGCATGTCCGCTTCTTCAATTCGCTTAAACTCCAACAGTTGACAACGCGAGCGTACCGCCGGATTGATCGAGAAGTAAGGATTTGACGTCGTAGCTCCAATCATGATGATCGTCCCATCTTCAATGTGCGGCAACAATAAATCCTGTTTATCCTTATTTAACCGATGCACTTCGTCGACGATCACCACCATCGATCCATACAACTTCGCTTCCGCGAAGATCGTATCCAATTCTTTCTTATTCCCAGTCACCGCATTAAACTTCCGTAAGGGCAACGTCAACTCATTGGCCAAGACGGAAGCCACCGTCGTTTTCCCGGTTCCGGGAGGGCCGAAGAAGATCATCGAAAACAATCGACGTTCCTCAACGCAACGTCGCAGAAGAGCGTTTTTCGAAACCAAGTGCGTTTGACCGATAATATCATCCAAAGTTGTCGGTCGGATACGGAATGCCAGGGGTTGTTTCATCGAATCACCTCCTTTCTATTCTAACATTCCTGAAAAGATAGTAAAATGAGGAAGAGGTGATATTATGCGTGCGGTGATACAACGCGTGACCCAGGCACAAGTACGGGTCGACCAAACAATTGTCGGTAAGATCGGACAAGGGTTGGTCGTTTATCTGGGAGTTCATGCGAAGGATACGGAAAAAGAAGCCGAGAAGTTGGCGCATAAAATCGCGCATGCCCGTGTCTTCGAGGATGCGGACGGAAAAATGAATCTCAGTGTTCAAGAGATCAAGGGATCGATCTTATCGATTTCCCAGTTTACTTTGATTGCGGACACGGTTAAGGGAAACCGACCTTCTTATGACCAAGCGGCACGTCCCGAAGCCGCGGATCGGCTCTATCGGATATTCAACGAGAAACTACGGGAATTCGCTCCGGTGGAGAACGGCACATTTCAAGCGTATATGATCATCGACCAAACCAATGACGGTCCGGTGACTCTCATCTATGAAACCAAGGAGGAACAACGATGACTGAATTAATGGACGGAAGACTGACTGCCAAAACAGTCGAAGAGGATCTGAAAATCCGTATCGGACTTTTACGTGAACGGGGCAAACGTGTTCCGAAACTGACGGTCGTTTTAGTCGGCGACCATCCGGCGTCCTTAAGTTATGTCACCGGAAAAGAAAAAGCCTGCGCACGCGTCGGTATGTTATCGGAAGTCATGCATATCCCCCGCACGATTTCCCAAACCGAGTTGGTCAAAATCATCCATCGTTTGAATGAAGATTCCAATGTGGATGGAATTCTGGTACAATTACCCCTGCCTGCCGAATTGGATCCGCAGGAAATCGTTCGCAGTATCGACCCGTCGAAAGACGTGGACGGTTTGCATCCGTTCAATGTCGGCAAGATGCATATGCAGATCAAAGGTTTCGAACCCTGCACACCGCGTGGTATCTTGCGTTTGCTTGACCAGTACCAAATCCCCCTACAAGGCAAGGATGTGGTCGTGATCGGGCGAAGCAACTTGGTCGGCCGTCCGGTCGCCCAGCTCTTGTTGAACCGCAATGCCACGGTAACGATCTGTCATTCCAAAACCGCCGATCTTCATCGTTATACACGTGCGGCCGATGTCATCATCGTCGCCATCGGACGTCCTCGTTTTCTTAAGAAAGAACATGTTAGTTCCAAAGCGGTCGTCATCGATGTCGGTATCAACCGTTTGGAAAACGGGAAACTGACCGGCGACGTCGATTTCGACAGTCTCAACGGGTATGTTTCCCATTTAACGCCGGTTCCGGGCGGGATTGGTCCGATGACCATCGCCATGCTTTTGGAGAATACGATGGACGCTTACCACCAACACGAAATCTTACGGGAGGTATAAATGGAATACAATCTCAACGATATCGTCGAAATGAAGAAAGAACATCCCTGCCACAAATCAAAACAATGGCGGATCATCCGCATGGGCGCCGATATTAAAATCAAATGCCTGGGATGCGGGGCCGCGATTATGTTTGACCGCAGCGAATTCGAAAAGAAACTCAAAAAAGTGGTCGAACATCACCCTTCGACCGAATCCACGCTCTAAAAGGAGGTAGTCTATGCCATTAACCGCAGGAATCGTCGGAATGCCCAATGTCGGGAAATCGACCTTGTTTAACGCGATCACACAGTCTTCCGTCGAAGCCGCCAATTATCCCTTCGCCACGATCAATCCCAATGTCGGGGTGGTCGAAGTGCCGGATCATCGTATCGACGTTCTCCATCAAATGTTTCAAAGTAAAAAGACCGTTTATACCACCTTTGAATTCACCGATATCGCTGGCTTGGTCAAAGGCGCAAGCAAAGGCGAAGGATTGGGCAATCAATTCTTATCCCACATCCGCGAAGTCGACGCCATCGTGCATGTCGTGCGGTGCTTCGATGACAACTCGATCACGCACGTCGAGGGATCGGTCGATCCTTTACGAGATATCGAAATCATCAATCTTGAATTGATCTTCGCCGATTTGGCCAGCGTCGAGACCCGTTTGAATAAAGTGGAACGCAAAGCCGCCCAAAAAGACGCGGAAGCGGTCGCGGAAGCGCATGTCTTAAAAAAAGTCCATACTGCCTTGATGGCGGAGAAATCCGCCCGTAGCGTCGATTTGGGCCATGAAGAGTGGATGTTACTGAAGGGTTACAATCTACTCACCGCAAAACCGGTGATCTATGTCGCCAACATGGCGGAAGACCAGATCGCTCAACCCGAAGTGAATCCGTACTATAACATCGTAAAGAACTTCGCCGAAAAGGAAAACAACGAAGTCATTCCCATTTGCGCCAAGATCGAAGAAGAATTAGCGATGTTGGAAGCGGAAGAGAAGAAGGAATTTCTCAATGACTTGGGTATCCAGGAAAGCGGATTGGATCGCATCATCAAAACGACCTATCACTTACTCGGATTAAGCACATTCTTGACGGCAGGCGTTCAAGAAGTACGTGCTTGGACATTCGTCAAAGGAATGAAAGCACCGGAATGCGCCGGCGTCATACATAGCGACTTCCAAAAAGGATTTATTCGTGCGGAAACCTATTCCTTTGATGATTTGGTTGCCTTAGGTTCCGAACAAGCCGTTAAAGACGCAGGTAAGCTGCGACTCGAAGGGAAAGAATATCTCGTCAAAGACGGCGATGTTCTGCATTTCCGGTTCAACGTCTAATTGTGCTATAATTAGGGTACTTAAGAGGAGGAAAGACCATGAAACTCATTCTCGCGATCGTATCCAACGACGATGCCCACAGCGTAACCAACGCCCTCAATAAAGCGGATTTCATCGTCACTCGGCTTTCCACCACCGGCGGCTTCCTACGTGCCGGAAACACGACCTTGATTATCGGTACCGAAGATGAGTTGGTGGATAAATGCATCGATGTCATCGGCGAAGAAAGCAAACGGCGGACGGAAATCGTTCCTTCCACCGCATCGTATGATATCGGACGCTACGCGTCGTTTCCGATCGAAGTCCAGGTCGGAGGCGCCACGATCTTCGTGATGGATGTTGAAAAGTTCTTGAAAGTGTAAACGAAAGAGACCGGTCGGTCTCTTTTTAAACATGGGGTCCCAATAAATCGGTTAATCGCGCATTGACAGGTGTCAACACATCCGATGTTTTCCGTGCGCAGTTGACACCGAAATATAGACTAAGTTCCAGCGATAATCCTGCTAAATAGGCATGGATGAATCCCGCAATCAGCGCGTCCCCCATCCCGACGTCGTTACCGGGTCCGATTACAGGAGCCGGAATACGACGTACGACTTTCTTCTCTTGATAGAGAATTCCTTCTTTGTCCATCGTTACGACAGCTAACGGTAAATCGATTGTGGAGGATAAGAAGGCATCGACGGAACTTGACGCATAAATCGCCTCGACCCGGTTCGCAAAGACAGCGAAAAACCGAGGTAACAATTCTTTCGGTGGTAAGAATCCTAAAGCGATCCATTGGATCTTCGGGGTACGGTTCACTAAACTTTCAAGGAATTGCGGATCGCTTTGATCGGTAATTCCATACGTTTGCCCGCTTAACAAGAAAGTGGGAAAAAGATCCCGGCTATTGAAGTCAAAGTCATCCGTGATCGTCGACGCCAAGAAGGGACCGTTCTCGGTCGTATATTGATAGAAATGGGGTGTATTCGCATCCACGATCGTGCTATGGACATCCATGCCCAACGCTTCTTGGCGTGAAATCAACTCCAAGCCTTCGATATCGTTCCCGAACTTCGCCCAAAAGAAAACATCGTTCTCAAACAAACGTAAGTTATGCGCCACATTGCGGATACTTCCGCCATCACAGGTATATCGTGTGACTTTGTTGCACTTTCCGACGACGATCGGTTCTTTGCTTAAAAGAACGGTATCGATCATCGCGGTTCCGACACATAAAATCGAACCCATCAGCACCACCTCAATTCACATAATAACATAGATTTATGCCTACGTGTCACGGAGTCAAGGAATCTCGATAAACCTGTGTTACGGATTGCGAAATGAATGAAACTATGATAAACTTCATTGTGAAAATAATCTCAATATAAGGGGGATTCGCAGATGAACATCGAAATTTGTATCGGCAGTTCATGCTATGTGAAGGGGTCGGATAAGTTGGTGATTCTCGTCCGTGAAATCCTGGCGGAACGTCAACTCGAATCGAAAATCGAACTGAAAGGATCCTTCTGTATGAATGCCTGTGCCCAAGGAATCGGCGTTCGCATCAATCATAAGATGATCCGGATACTGGATCTAGATCTCGCCAAGCAACAAATAGACAGTGCAATCAATGAGGTTCTCGCATGAATCCGATCCGACTCTTTGAGGCCAATTGTAAGTCCTGCCAACACTGCGTCCGTTCCTGTGTCACCAAGGCGATCGCTTTTTCCAACGGAAAACCCGAAATCGATGAAACGGAATGCATTCTGTGCGGACAATGTTATACGGTCTGTCCGCATGATGCGAAACAAATCGAAAGTGACTTAACCAATGTGAAACGGTGGATCAAAGAAGGTGAAACCGTCATCGCGAGCTTAGCTCCGAGTTATCCGATCTTAAACGCCGATTTCAGCGAATGGAAACGTCGGTTAAAACGCATCGGGTTTAGCGATGTGATCGAAACGGCCCAAGGCGCGGCCTATGTTTCAGCCGAATATGTCCGACTGACAAAAGCACATCCCGATCAAAGTTTCATCTCGACCTGCTGTCCGGTCATCGTGAATTATGTACGCACACGCTATCCATCCCTGACACCCATGCTTGCCCCGACGCTCTCGCCGATGGTGGTCAACGGGAAACAAATCAAAATGAAATATCCCGATGCGAAAGTGGTTTTCATTTCACCTTGCATCGCAAAAATCCAGGAAGCTTCGGAGTATCGTGAGTATATCGACGGGGTCATCACGATGAGCGAAGTCGATCAAATGACCTTAATCGCGGATGATCGCTATCCCCCGACCGTTACGGAAGTGTTTCAAGGACGCATCACGCGTTCTTATCCAACCTCGACCGGAATCTTGAAGTCCATCCAACCTTTCATATCACCGGATACCGAACTTCTGTGCGTGGAAGGCATCCAACGTGTGACCGAAGTCTTGGATGCCCTCACAAAGAACGAACTCACATCCACATTCATCGAAATGAGTGCCTGTGTCGGCTCGTGTATGAACGGTCCGATCTTGCGGGCCTATCGTGATCACGAAATGCAAGGCTTAAACACATTACGCAGCACACGCATTCGGGATGAACTACCGTTGGATACAAAGCTTGTCCAAACGATGTATGTACCTTGTCCCTTACCTCAGAAAACATATGACGAATCCGAGATCCGCAACGTATTGGCACGGTTAGGCAAAAACGATCCCTCGAAGGAATTGGATTGCGGAGCGTGTGGGTATCCGACCTGTCGCGAAAAGGCGATGGCGGTGTTAGACCATAAAGCGGACCCCTTACTCTGTCTACCCTATGCGCTGGAACGCGCCCAATCGATGTCCAATGCCGTCCTGCAGCACACACCCAACGGAATCATCATCGTCAACCACGAACATCAGATCGTCGAAATCAATCCGGCGGGACGCGAGTTACTCAATTGCGTGAACTTTCCGGTGGTCGGTTTCCCGTTGGAAGCATTGTTGCCGGATCCAGGATTGATCACCCTACTTTCCGACACCTCAAAAGTCAACTATATCCAATGCGACTATCCCCAATACAATAAAAGCTTGATGCATGCGACGGTACCCTTACCCGAAGAACAATGCACCTTGATCATTCTGATGGATCTGACCCAAGAGAAAACAAGAGAAAAACAACTCAAGCAAGTTCGCAGTGAAACCTTGCTTGTTACCCAACAAGTCTTGGACGAACAGATGCGCACGGTCCAGGAAATCGCCAAACTTTTAGGTGAGACAACGGCGAAAAGCAAGATTGCCTTATCCAAACTCAAAAAAAGCGTCGAGGAAGACCGATGAGCGAAACACGCGTCACCGCAATCACGCGTTCCCTGACCAAACATCACGAAGAACTCTGCGGTGACGCGGTCCAACTACGAATGGATGAGAACTGCTTTGTGTTAGTGCTGGCGGATGGATTGGGAAGCGGGGTTAAAGCGAACATCTTGGCGACCTTGTCGGCTACGATCATGAGTGAAATGTTGATCCAAGGGATGGAGCTCTCGGAAGCCGTCGCTACCTTGGTCGCGACGTTACCGGAATGTGAAGAACGCAAGATCGCGTATGCAACATTTTCCGCGCTAACGGTACAAAACGACGGTACCGCTCGTTTGGCTGAGTTCGATGCCCCTCAAGGTATTTTATTTCGACACGGATTCGAAGTCCCGATCGAGCGCCATACCTTGATGATCGAAGGGAAAACGATCCACGAAGCCGTCTTTCATGTCCAACCCGGGGATGTTTTTCTCTGTTATTCTGACGGAGTCGAACATGCGGGATTGGGGAATCTGTTGAACTTCGGATGGCAACGCGATGAAATAATCCGATCCGTCACGAAGTTACTAGAGACAAGAAACAATCCAACCTTTCTCGCCGAGAGTCTGATTGGTCAAGTCGATGCGTTGTATCACGGGCAAGCCGGCGATGACGCGACGGTCGCATTTTGCGCGATCGAAGGCAATGAAGAAACGACGATTCTGGTCGGACCTCCTTCAGATCCAAATCAAGACAAACGGGTCATTGGCGAATGGTTAAGTCATCCAGGCATCAAGATCATCTGCGGAGGATCGACCGCCTCGATGGTCGCTAGGGAGTTAAATCAAACGTTAGTTGTCCAATCCATCGATCCGGATGCGAAACTCCCACCGATCGGAATCTTACAAGGCGTCGATTTGGTGACTGAAGGGGTACTCACGCTCAATCGTACCCGCGACCTCTTGCGTCATGCATCCTTAAGTCCGCAAGCGCTTCGTCAACTCAGCTATGATAACAGTTCGGACGCCGCGACACGATTGGCACGAAAGCTTCTGGAAGGACCGGTGAAGATCCGATTTATGTTGGGATTGGCGGAAAATCCAGCCCATCGCGCCGAGAAAAGCTTATTGATTTCCTTGGATGCGAAGTTGAATTTAGTCCGGGAGATCGCGGAAGAACTTCGAAAACAACAGAAACTCGTGACCATTGAAATGTATTAGTTGATTAAAAACAAAAATTCATGATAGAGTTGAACTAACTCAGGGGAAAGAGCGGGGGAAGATATGCTGGATCTCATGCATGTTCATTTCTTGGTTCTGTGGAAAAGAGGACGTTTACTGAGCGTTCTTCTTTTCATGACCGCCCTTGCTTCAATGATTAGCTTTCTCATTTATTATCGAGTTAGCCCTCTAGAAACATATAACAAATATGAAAATTTCTTTTTGATCCTATCAAAAGGAAACATCGGAACGATACGTTATTTCATGCTTTATTTGATTCCATTAATCATTCCCTTTATCGAAGGAGATAGTGGTATCGTTGAGTGGCCGATGCGATTCCAAATCGAATCCAAATGCAATCGGAATGAGTACTATCGGTCAAAGGCGATGGCAGTATTCACATCTGGGTTTATAATCCTGTTCTACTTCATATCATTACTGATCCTCTTCGAATACATTATGACAACTCCTTCGCTGACACGTTTTGTTTTCGGTGTCTATCCAATCAACAACTTCTCGATGACATTTATTAATTTCCCAAATCTCCTGCAAAACTTCCCGCTTCTCTATCGGTTTTTTTACGCATTTCTTTTTGGGGTTTGGGGCGGATTGATTGCGGTAACCTCCTACATTTTAGGTTTATTTGTTCGATCAAAAGTACTTGCCTATATCGGCCCTTTCTTCATTTCGATAATATTCTCGATTTTTGCGAATATCCTGCCTGGATTCTTAAAAGGCTTTGATGTCCAAACCCTATTGCAACCCGACTTTACTCGACCAATCTTCGGACTCGCCGCACATGAATCTGGAATTTTTTATTACTTTATTTTTAGTGCGATCCTGTTGATTATTTCTCTTGAATTTAAATTACACAGAAGAACTGAAAGAAAGACTGCAAGAATTAAATCGTTGCATCTTCCACAAATCCAACGCTCAACGATCGTTACGATGATCATCTATCTATCGATTTCGATTCTGGTCACGCTTTTCTTTAAACAGCTAAAAGATATAGCGGTCACAGAATTCTATTTTAGTTATCCGAAGGTTCTGTCAGGAAATCCAATTAATATAATAACGATTATTTCCTTAATTTTTTGGATTGCGCCGGATTTTGTGCTGATTGCGATTGCGTTTCATCGATTTGTGAAATTTCAAAGACGAGTTGCCCTTTATGTTGTCACGCGATCCCCCAAAACATGGAAGTACCTAGGTTTCATACTTGCCCGAATCTTCCTGTTCTTCATTACGTTGAAACTCATACGCGCAATTCTAATCGGTCTGATATGGCAAGTTGGTGTTTTGGTATTTCTTGATCAGGGATTGAATTTTATGGCTTCGATCATCATTCCTTGGATCGCACTTGAAATCCTTTGTTTAAGTTATTTATATCGAAAGGATGAACGACATATCGCACTCTATTTCATTGTTCACCTATTCATTCTCCTCATACTCATCAGTACTCAATCTTTCTTACTTAAGTATTTCATGTATCAGATTCCGTTTGAAAACTTCGAATCGATACTGATTGGATTCATGATCATCGGCGCTTTCTTTGTCTGGATGACCGAACGTGCGCGAAAGGTGGAATACTAAATGAGCGATATCCTTGAACTGAACCATGTTTCGAAACGGTTTCGAAATCAAGTTGTTCTAGAAGATGTGAATTACACATTTCAATCTGGAAGAATTTACGGAATTATCGGCGAGAACGGTTGTGGGAAATCCGTACTTCTTAAGTTGCTTTGCGGACTTATGATTCCAAGTGAAGGGACTGTTGTTCATAATGGCAAGGTTTTAAAGAAGGACATCGACATTTTACCCTCCTTAGGTGTCATCATCGAAAATCCGGGTTTCTTTGATGAAATGAATGCCCTCGATAATCTTAAAATCTTCGCGAGCTTTCAGAAGAGAATAGGTACAAGCACGATCATTGAAGCGATTTCAAAGGTTGGGCTAGAAAATACTCGGAAAAAGGTAGAGAACTACTCTTTGGGAATGCGTCAACGTCTTGGATTGGCTCAAGCAATCATGGAGAATCCGGATATCCTTATCTTGGACGAATTCACAACTGCTCTGGATAAAGAGGGTGTTGAAATGGCACATCAACTTCTAAATGAATTGCGTCAAGAAGGTAAAATGATTCTCATCACTTCACATTCTTCCCATGATATTAATGAACTCTGCGATCAAGTGCTCGTGATTCGAGATCGGAGGCTCTATGTTGTGGAAGAACAGTAAAATCGCTCTCATTCTTATTTTAATCACATTGACATGCGTCGTAGGTTATCAAGGTAGACAGAGAGAAAAGACATCAACGGATGAATTTCTACTGACAACTGACTTTTTGTTTCCAGCAAGAATGTTCAGTATTGTTTCTAACTCGAATGGGCAATTGTATAACGACCACATTCAATATAGAAATCAAGTGACCTCTTATGAAGAACTTCTTGGTTATTCCGAGGTGGTTGTTGAAGTTGAGCCGATTACACGAGTTTCATATAAGGATGTTGTTGAAACGAAGGTCATTGTCCATTCGGTCCAAAATGAAGGACGAGAAGGTCTGACAATCGGAGATACGATTACGATCTTTGAACACTATCATCTTGTAGACTCACCCAAGAATCATTATGTTTCAGTAGATTCATTAATAGTTCCAATGCATAATGGTACACGTTACTTGGCATTTCTGAATCCAGTGCAAGGCGATGTCGGATATGACCGATTTAACCTAGCTTCAACAACTCTCGGGATTATTCCTATATCAAACGACATTGAAGTGTGCGAGAGTTCGATCTCATCTGAGTATGGAATCGTCATTCCCCAGTCTCAAGTAATGAACTGCGATTACGTGGTAGAGAAACTAAGCGAAGAAGACTATCTTGAATATGAATCTGAGATTCAAAATGAAATGGCTCAAGTTCAGGCACAAAAATCTGAGTTAAGCGAAAGTCAATACAACGAGTTAATGGATATGTATCTAAATCAAAAATTAGCTTTGTATTATTTCAATACTGATTTTCGTGATGATATAGAAACAATCATAAGGGATGCATTGAAGGAATTCTTCGATATCGATGTCAACGTAGAAACTCAGACTTATAATTAAAGAAAATCGAAAGTATCATCATTTTAGAATCAATACATTACGGAGGACTAAACCATGAAACCCATCGCTACTTTCTCCATCGTTGCCCGGGATCCCCTGACGGGGGAATTTGGCGTTGCTGTTCAAT
The DNA here is from genome assembly GCA_964526155.1 of uncultured Erysipelotrichaceae bacterium. Lineage (GTDB taxonomy): Bacteria > Bacillota_I > Bacilli_A > Erysipelotrichales > Erysipelotrichaceae > GWE2-51-13. The sequence goes on from CAZGLV010000001.1 coordinate 229,173, forward strand.
CCAAATTCCTTGCGGTCGGAAGTGCTGTTCCTTTCGCAAAAGCGAATGTCGGGGCGATCGCGACCCAAGCGTTGGCGAATCTTGATTTCGGTGAAATCGGGCTCAACTTGCTTCAAAAAGGGTATAGCGCAGAACAAGTCATGGAAGCGCTGAAACAGTTGGATCCGAACATCGAAGATCGTCAGTTCGGGATTGTCGATGCCAAAGGCGGGTCGGTATCGTTTACCGGTCGCAATTGTTTTGATTATGCCGGTTCGATCGCCGAGGAAAATCTGGCTTGCCAAGGCAACATTCTCGTAAGCGAAGCGACGGTAAAAGCATTGGCGGATACATTTAAACAAACTTCTGGAACCCTCGCACGACGGTTGGTAGCTGCGCTGGATGCCGCCCAACATGCCGGAGGGGATCGTCGCGGAAGACAATCCGCTTCATTGTTGGTGGTGAAGGAAAAGGGAAGTTATGGTGGATATAATGATCGATATATCGATTTGCGTGTCGATGACGATCCGGAACCGATCGAGAAGTTGAGTCACCTCTTGGATCTACATGAAGTGTACTTCAATAAACCCACACCGGAAGAGATCGTTGAGGTCGATACGGAAATCGCAAAACAGATCCAAGTCGCACTACAAAAACGAGGCTACTATCAAGGTGAAATCAACGGTGTTTATGACGAGATGACACGTAACGCGTACGCATCGTTTTGCGGGTGGGAGAATTTTGAGGAAAGAGTCCTTGAAGGAAACCAAGTCGACCGCAATGTGCTTGCGATTATAGTAAAGGATTAAGTATTTTGGTATTCTGAAACGTTCATCCAGGCGGAAACGCCTTTTTTCATGTAAACTTCATAAACAACAAATCAAAATATGCTTTAATTGTACTACCGTCAATGTTTTGACCCCGGAGTGCTATGAAAAAGAACATCCCCATTTTGGAAGCCTTGTTCGCCGTGTTCGCCGTACTTTTGATTTTGATTTTGAATCTTGTGGATTTCGCGACTCTCCCCATTTCATTTCCGGAAACGACGATTCTCATTTTATCGAGTCTGTATGTTTTCGTTTGGATGATATTCGCTTGGTTCGCTGGATTTCGTCGCGGAAAAGGCGGTTGGTATGTGATCTTGACTGTCTGGATCGCCATTCCTTCCTTGCTTGTCTTGGCGACGATGGTTTTGGCGAGTTTCCAACCGGTCGCGGAAATGATCCAAATGATTTTCGACTTCTTCTATACGAATGTCTTGCGTGGATTCGTCGATTGGACGCGTTTCGGTTTCGATTTGTTTGAATATTTCAGCGCCAAAGGATATCCAATCGTTCCGGCTGCGCTTTGTCTTTTGTCTTACGGGGTCGGAAGACTCTTCGCCAAGCCCCAACATTCAGCTTAAGAACGGTATTTCCGTTCTTTTTTTAAGCGTGGTATAATAACATTACCGCGTAAAGGAGAAGAGAAATGCTGCGAATCGGACAATCCACGGATATCCATCCGCTTAAAGTCGGACGGGATATGGTCTTGGGCGGCGTGCCCATCGAATGCGATTTCGGACCGGACGGACACTCGGATGCGGATGTGTTGACCCATGCCATCGCGGAAGCGATGTTGGGAGCGCTGGCGTTAGGGGATTTGGGGAAATTCTTCCCCGATACCGATCCGAAATACAAAGGCATTTCTTCGATCTTACTCTTGGATAAAGTCGTTTCGATGATCGAAGGCTTGGGGTGGCATTTGGTAAACGTCGATAGCCTTGTGTTGATCGAACGACCGAAACTGGCACCCTACAACGTTGCGATTCGAACGAACTTGGCAAATGCGTTGCATGTCTCCGTCGATGCCGTCAGCGTGAAAGCGACGCGCGGCGAGAAACTTGGTTTTATCGGTCGAGGTGAAGGCGTCGTCGCGCAAGCGATCGTTCTCCTTGAGAAAACGACCTGAAGGGGGAAGCCCATGTTTGCGAAACTGGATGAAGTGAAAGTATTACGCGATCCGATCCACGAATACATCCACATCGAATACCAAGTGGTCTGGGATTGTTTAAACGCGCGTGAGTTTCAACGGTTGCGTCGCATCCATCAATTGGGAGCGACCTATCAGGTTTACCATAGCGCCGAACATTCACGTTTCTCCCATTCGTTGGGTGTCTATGAGATTGTACGACGCATGACCTTGGAGATCGAAGATCTCAAGGAAGCGTTAAGCGAACAAGATCGCATCGATGTTCTTTTAGCCGGGATGTTGCATGATATCGGACATGGTCCGTTCTCCCATTCCTTCGAAGCGATCCTCGACTTCAACCATGAAAAGATGGGGGCCATGATTCTCTTAGGCAACAGTGAAATCCATGAAGTACTGATCAAACATGATCCTGAATTACCTTCACGTATCGTTTCCATTCTTACGCACACCCACACCAATCCGATCCTCAACCAAGTCGTCAGCGGACAGTTGGACGCCGACAGAATGGATTATCTGCTACGCGACGCGTACTTTACCGGCACCAGTTACGGGACCTTCGATTTGGAACGTGTACTTCGCACCTTACGCGTCCATGAGGATAAACTGGTCGTCAAGGAAAGCGGGGTCCATACGATCGAAGACTACATCATGGCCCGTTACCATATGTATTGGCAAGTCTATTATCATCCCGTCTCTCGGAGTTATGAAATGATCTTGATCCGCTTCTTCAAACGGTTGGCTGAGCTGGCGAAAAGCGATCTCTCCCTCCAACAACGGTTTGAAATGTTGGCACCGCTGTTTCATACAGGGTATCCGACGTTAGAGGAACACTTTATCTTAGACGAGTCCGCATGCCAATATGCGTTCACCTTGGCGAAACGTGAAGAAGACACGATCTTACGTGATTTGGGTCGAAGGTTATTGGATCGTAAACTGTTCGAATATAAAGACGTGGAAGATCCATCGCAGATCGATCGTCAACGTCAACGTGTCATCGACGCGGGATACGATCCGGAATATTACTTCGCTTTGGATTTCGCGAAGCAACGTCCGTATACCCCCTATCAAGAAAAAGAAAACTCACTGATTTGGATCTTGAATCCGAAGAATGAAATCAAAGAACTCTCCCAAGCCTCGGTCTTGGTTGCGGCCATCGTCCGCGGAGAAAACAAAACGGACGAGAAGATGTATTTCCCAAAGGAAACGGCCGAATAGAAAGGTTACCATGGAAAAGAATGTTTATGCTCAACGACGCGAAAAAGTCTTCGCGAACCTGGAAGAAGGAGGATGCGCGGTCTTTTTTGCCGGTGATTTGGTGAAACGATCGGCCGATGCGGTTTACCCCTTCAGCGTCAATCGGAATTTCTTCTATTTGACCGGATTAAATGAAGACGGGTTGATTTTAATGTTGGTGAAGACATCGCAAGGACAAAAAGAAATCCTCTATATTAAAGAATATGATGCGGTCATGGAAAAATGGGTCGGATCTTCGATCCTTAGTGACGAAGCCAAAGAAATCAGCGGAATTCCCGTCCAATATACGATTCCCCAATTCGATGCCACCTTTGCGCGTGCGATCGTATTCAACGCGATCCAAACCGTCTATATCGACAGCGAACGTCAAGACGTGAAATCACGTCCCTTCGAAGGCGAGAACTTCGGAATCAAAGTCAAACAACTGTATCCCGGACTAAAAGTCGTGAACTTGAATACGACGATCAACGCGTTACGCACCTTGAAAAGCGCGGAAGAGATCGAACAGATGAAGAAAGCGATCGAAATCACCCATCACGGACTTCAAGCGGTCCTTCGCAATCTAAAACCGGGTCTACGCGAATATGAAGCCGTCGCCCATTTCAACTATGAACTGTCGAAACATAACGCAGCGACCGCATTCGATACGATCGCGGCTTCCGGAAAAGAAGCGACGGTTCTTCACTATGTAAAGAACGATCGCGTCATCCAAGACGGTGATTTGGTTCTCTTTGACTTGGGAGCGCAATACGAAAACTATAGTGCCGACATTTCGCGGACCTATCCGGCCAACGGGAAATTCACCGATCGTCAGAAAGAACTCTACGGACTGGTGCTGTTAGCGCAAAAACGTGTCATCGAAGCGATCAAACCCGGCGTAACCTTGTTTGCGCTCAATGAAATCGTAAAGGAAACCTATCGTACCGAAGGCGTTAAACTAAAAGTGATCGAAACACCGGAGAAGGTGGATGAAATCTACTACCACGGCGTCAGTCATTTCCTGGGTCTCGATACCCACGACGTCGGACAAGTTGAATCCATGGTTCTGAAGCCCGGGAATGTCATCACGGTCGAACCCGGACTCTACAGTGCCAAAGAAGGCGTCGGGATCCGCATCGAAGACGATGTGTTGGTCACCGAACAAGGACATGAAGTCTTGTCACCCCAAATCTTAAAGGAAATCGAAGACATCGAAGCGTACATGAGCCGTTAACCAACGGCTTTTTTCATGCTTCGTGACTCTTTTCGTAAAACCGGTTGACAGAACGTTATGGTTCGATTAAAATCACACTACTATCAGTAAAGATTCATCACAAATCAATGGGGGAAAGTAATGATCGAGAAAAAAAGTTTACCGATCTTGGAGTTTGATCCATCACGCGAAGCGTTGATCGAACCCAAGAAATTAATCCAGCCTTTACCCATTTCACGGTACTGCGTACTTGTCTTTTTCCGTGATGCGCTTAAGAAGATGTTGGAAGAAGGGCGCTTACGTGAAGTCGGTGCGTTTATCTGCGAAACCGTAGAGTTACCGGTCTATGAAACGGAAGTGGATGGCGTAAAAATCAATGTTACCCAAGCGATGTTGGGGAGTGCCGGGATTGCGGGGCAGTTGGAAGATCTGATCGCGAAAGGCTGCGATAAGTTTCTTGTGGTCGGGGGTTGCGGTGTCCTACAAAAAGACATCACGGTCGGACATTTGATTCTACCTCAAAGCGCGGTACGTGACGAAGGTACTTCGTACCATTATCTTGCCCCGTCACGCGAAGTGGAATGTCCTCCATCCGCATTTACAATTCTTGAACATGAGATGTCAAAAACATCCATCCCATATCTGGTGGGAAAAACATGGACGACGGATGCGTTCTATCGTGAAACCCGCGACAAGATCGATCTTCGTGTTTCGGAAGGATGTCTTACGGTCGAAATGGAATCGGCGGCGCTTTTCGCGGTCGCGACAGTTAGAAACGTGGATTTAGCTCAGATCCTGTATGGCGGCGATGATGTGAGCGGTGAAAGCTGGGACAACCGTCGATGGCAAGACCGGACCGAAATACGACGGGAGCTTGTTGAACTTGCGTTGAAGCTTTGTTTGAAACTCTAAGTAGTGAGATTTGGTGATAAGTTGAAAATGATTCTTAGAATAACTCAACAAGATTCATATTTCATATTCCATCGTGAAACTCAGATGAAACTCGAAATGCATTTGATACTCCTTTAACAAATTTATGTTTAACCCTTGACATCCGTTACCCATTGCATATAATTCAAGAGAAAAAGGGTGGAACATGAACCAAGTCCAAGCCATTAAGCTGGTGGTCAAACAAACCGAGATCGAAAGTGGCATCACGCAGACGATCTTCAGCGGAAGAGCGATGCGGATCCGCAATGCGGAGATGGAATCCCTAAGCTATACCGAACCCGGGTCTGGGGAAGTCACCCTGGAAATCAAACCGGAAACGTTACTCTTAACACGGGTCGGCGAAGCGACGACGACCTTGAAATTCTCAAAAGATAAAGTAGAGCATGGAAATTTAACCACGAATTACGGCGTGATTTCGCTGGAAATCCTAACGGATGAACTGGAAATCACCTCTTCGTATCTACGTTGGCGCTACCGGTTACATCAGTCGGGTCAAGTTGTCGGTGCGTACGTGAGTGAGTGGACGATGGAGGAAACCGAATGAACCAAATCGAAACCGCATTGAAGCAAGCCTTGGCGAACGCGATCAAGAAAGCGTTTGACACGGACTTGACCTTCGACGAGATCGTAATCGAACAACCGAAGTCCAAAGAACATGGGGATTACGCATCCAACGTTGCGATGCGTTTAACCAAACAATTACGTCAAAATCCAAAAGCGATCGCACAGACGATCGTCGACACGATTGATTTACAAGAAGGCGGAATCCGTAAAGCGGAAATCGCCGGTCCAGGATTCATCAATTTCTTTATGGAAGCCGGAAGTCTTTCCGAAGTGATCGGAAAGATCTTAGCCGCTGACCAAGACTTCGGAAAAAGCACCGGGAACGACTTACGTAAATGGAACGTCGAATACGTATCCGCCAACCCGACCGGAGACTTACATCCCGGACATGCGCGTGGCGCGGCGATCGGTGATTCGCTGACCCGCATCATGAAAGCGGCGGGATATGAAGTAACACGTGAGTATTACATCAACGATGCCGGCAATCAAATCAACAACATGGCGAAGTCCCTTCAAGCCCGTTACCTTCAACGCTTCGGTGTCGATGCGGTCGTGCCGGAAGACGGATACCATGGGAAAGACTTGATCGAAATCGCGGAAACGGTCGCTAACGAAGTGGGCGATCAGTATGTGAATGTCGACAAGGAAGAAAGTTTGCCCTTCTTCCGTACGATCGGACTGCGTGAAGAAACCAAGAAACTGCGTGAGGATTTAGCGTCATTCAACGTCGAATTCGACGTTTGGACGTCCGAACAATCCGTCTATGATCGTGGGTTGGTCGAAAAAGCTCTTGCTAAACTCGTCCAACAAGGCCATACCTACGAAGAAGAGGGCGCCATTTGGTTGCGTACGACCGACTTCGGGGATGACAAAGATCGTGTCTTGGTCCGCAGTAACGGACTCTATACCTATCTATTGCCGGATATCGCGTATCACCTCAATAAAAAAGATCGCGGCTTTGATGTCCTGATCGATTTATTGGGAGCGGATCATCACGGATATATCGCTCGCTTAAAAGCGGCGATCCAAGCGTTGGGTTATCCTGCCGAGGATTTGGATGTGGATATCATCCAAATGGCTCGTATGATCAAAGACGGCGAAGAGTTCAAAATGAGTAAACGTACTGGCAAGGCGGTTTCCTTAAAAGACTTGACCGAAGAAGCCGGTGTCGATGCGGTGCGTTACTACTTTGTCTCGCGTGCCGGCGATACGCATATGGATCTGGACTTGGACATGGCAAGCAAACAGTCCAATGAAAACCCCGTCTATTATGCTCAATACGCCCATGCCCGGATGTGTTCCATCCAGCGCAATGCGGATGTGAAACCTGCCCAGAGTTTCGAATTGATCACCCATCCCAAAGAAATCGAACTCTGTAAGATCATGGTCGATTTCCCGCAGATGATCATCGATGCGGCCGCAAGTCGTCAACCGCATAAAGTCTGTAATTATACGCAAAAACTGGCTTCCGCGTTCCACGCTTTCTATAACGAATGCCAAGTCTTGAATCTGGAAGATACGGCACTCAGTGCCCAACGTTTGGGCTTGGTAAAAGCCGTCCAAATCACCTTACGCAACGCCTTGACCCTGATCGGGGTCAGCGCTCCCGAAAAAATGTAGCAGGAGGAACCTATGAGTAATCGATCTATGACCGACGTCGCCTTCGACGTTCTCAAAAACCACGGAAAAGAAATTTCTTTCTTAGCGCTTTGGAACGAAGTCAGCACGACGCTCGGATTTAGCCCCAGTGTCGCCGAAAACAAAATCGCCACCTTCTTCTCCGCCATGACCTTGGACGTTCGTTTTGCGCCCTTGGCTGACAATATGTGGGATTTACGTTCACGCCGCACCTACCATGAAACCCACATCGATACGGATGCCATCCTGATCGAAGAAGAGTTGATTAAAGAAGACGACCTTATGGTCGCCGTCGATGAAGAAACCGAAGAAGAGTTCGACAAGCCGTTCCGTCAGGAACCGGCTGTTGAGGAAGAGTTCTAAAAAGCCGATTCGGCTTTTTTCTTTGCTTGGGTTATGAAGTATGCATGTTGATTCTCGATCAGCCGCAGGATTTCAGGAAGATCATCGATGGATATACCTGGAATGGTGTTGAGTTCTCGACCGCAACGAAACACGACCTTGCCATCGGGATATTGATAGGTATATCCCGCACGTTCATCCTGACATCGCCCACACCCGTAACATCCGGTATATTTCCCTTCGAATTCTTCGATGACCGTTAAGATAGAATTGTTGAACTTTTCTGAATAGGTTTGATTCGCATAGAACTTCAAACGAAAGTCATGCGGATAGAATTTCGCGATTGTTTCCTTAAGGGTCGGATGTTGAAAATCAAGACCGAACGTTTGAGATTTCGTTTTCTTCGGTCGATATCCCAGTCGGTCAAACAAGTTGATGATTTGGATATATAGTTTTCGATCGTCCTCAGAACATTCTACGAAGAAATCATCGATCAAAGTCTGTTGTTTCTCGTTCATCGTTATCCCTCTTGCCTTCCTTACTATACAAGCAACACCGAATCATCTACAATAGTATCAACACGAATTTTAATCGGATTTTAATGGAACTCTCGTTGGATTTACATCTTCTCTTGTTATCCTTAGCTCATCCAAAGAAAGGGTGAAATTATGATTACCATCGAACAAGTCGAAAAAGTCGTCAAGCATACCGGAGTCAGTTATCAAGAAGCCAAAGAAGCCTTGGAAGTTACGGAAGGAAATGTACTGGATGCGATCCTAAACATCGAGAAGAAAAAAGGAACCCAACAAGCTTCCTCAACCGAGTCAACCAAAACGAACGAAGGTTACTCGCAACCTTCCAACAATGAATCCGTCGATCGTTTCTTCGCGTGGGTGAAGAAACTTCTCAACCAAAGCCTCGCCAACAAGCTGGAGATCGTTAAAGACCAAAGCGTCGTTCTCAGTCTGCCGGTTCTCGTATTTGTCATACTTGTGTTGTTTCTTTTCTGGGTGACCTTACCGTTACTAATCATCGGTCTCTTCTTCGGGTATGGCTACCACTTTAGCGGACCGGATCTCGAAAAGACAAAAGTGAATAGCGCGGTCAAGATGGCCAGTGAAGCGACGATCAAAGCCAAAGACGCAGTCGTGAATACCTTCGACGAATGGTCGAAAAAGGAAGATGATTCCGATGGAAAGAATTCTAATCATTGAAGATGAGACAAAAATCGCACGTTTCATCCAACTCGAACTAAATCACGAAGGGTATGAGGTGGAACTTGCATTTGACGGAAGAGACGGGCTTGAACTATGCAAGTCCCGTCCTTTCGATTTGGTGCTGCTGGATGTCATGCTTCCATCGCTCAACGGATTTGAAGTCTTACGACGGATTCGACAGTTTTCCTCAGTCGCCGTGATTCTTTTGACCGCCAAGGACGATGTCATCGATAAAGTGTTAGGACTGGATTCCGGTGCGGATGATTACATCACCAAACCCTTCGTGATCGAAGAACTGTTGGCACGGATTCGGACCGCTTTACGCAAACAAAACCGCGACCAAAACTCAATCTTAACCCACCAAGACTTACGGGTCGACGTGAATCGATACAAAGTGACCCGCAATGACATCGACATCGAACTGACCAAGAAAGAATTCGATCTCTTGGTAATCCTCCTCCAAAACAAAAACCGGGTCTGTACCCGCGAAAGTCTGTTGGAGAAGGTGTGGGGCTATCGCTATGACGGAACGACCAATGCGGTCGATGTCTATGTCCGACACTTACGCCAAAAAATCCACGATGAAGAGATGCATGTGATCCAAACGGTGCGAGGGGTCGGTTATGTCATCCACGAATCCTAAGTCCAAACCGAAGAAACAGCCTAAGGTAACCTCCAATTCGTTGGCCTTGCGGCTCAACGGATTGATGTTGGGGCAGAATCTAAGCTTTATGTTGGTCATGCAGATCTTGGTGATCGGTTTTTTGCTTTTCGTTTCAGCGATCCGGATCGAAGACACGGCGCTAAAGCTAATTCAAAGTGATACCTTTGTGCTTCAAGAAGAAGATACCCAAGAAACAGCAGGCTTTCAGTTCTCGATCGTCAGTCATTCCTATACGAAGCAAGATAATCTATTCTATACACTCTTTCCGATCGATGACGCCAAGCGATGGATCTACTTTCCAAACGATACGACCGATGGCTTAACCCGCTTGTTGAATTCCGAGTATCGAATCCTTGCACCCTATAAAAATACATCCATTCAAATTCGGTACTCCTTAACCACGGATCTTGAACGGTTGATCTGGTTCCTTTCGATTCTTTTCGTACTCCAATTTCTGATCCTATTGATCCGCGTCGTCTCCAACTTCACCAAAGTAAACAACGCGCTAACACCGCTTACACAACTGACCGACTCGGCCGTTAAATTACAAAGTGAAATCGGAAATGTTTCGATCGCAAAACGCAAAGCGGAAATCGAACGATTCGCCGGAGCCTTAAACAAAATAGACGTCACGCAACTCGACCAGTCGTTACACATCCAAAACGAACAGCGCGAATTGTTTGAACTGACCGAAGCAATCAACGATTTGTTATTGCGGATGAATCAAGCCTATCAATCGCAGACCCGCTTTGTCTCCGATGCCTCGCACGAACTGCGCACACCGGTCGCGATCATCCAAGGCTATGCGAATCTGTTGGATCGTTGGGGGAAAGACGACCCGCAAACGCGTCAAGAAGCCATCGATGCCATCAAAGACGAATCCGAACATATGAAACACCTCATCGAACAACTGCTCTTCTTAGCGCGAGGCGATAGTGATACCTTGTTGCTTCAAAAAGAAAACTTCGATGTCAATATGTGGGTCGCATCCATCGTCAAAGAAGCGCAATTGATCGACAACACCCACGAATATCGATTCACCCCCCAAAGCGAAGTCTTGATGTTTGGGGATAAACAACTCATCAAACAAGTGTTGCGGATTCTATTGGACAATGCATGTAAGTACTCCCCCATCAACGAAGGCATCAATATTTCCGTTTCGCATACCGACACGGATGTGATCCTTTCGGTCGCGGACAACGGAATCGGAATGGACGAAGAAACACGCCAACACAGTTTCGACCGTTTTTACCGTGGACAATCCGCGAAGGAAAACAAAACCAAGGGAACCGGACTTGGATTGTCAATCGCGCAATGGATCGTGGAAAAACATGACGGAATCATCGACGTGGTCAGCCGACCCGAAATTGGAACCAAAATCACGATCCAATTCAAACAAGCATGCGTCAGATCGATCTAGGTTTGAAGTACGTATTCAAATCGCTTATGATACACTGTAAGTAACCGAAGGAGAACGTTCTATGAAGAAAAATTATCGCGGACTGGATGTATTGCGCGGTTTGGGAATCTTCGTGCTTCTTATCATGCATACCGGTTTTTATCATTTTGCGGGACTCTATGATCTCGATTTAAACAATCCACCCTTGATCGTAACCCTCATCGGTTTTTTATTGATGTTCGCCGGGATTTTCGCGATGATCAGCGGGGTTTCCCATACTCTCCAATACCAACGTAAACGCCGTCAACTGGGCTATGATCCCAAGAAGTTATGGAAATACAATACACGCACGGCGGTCTACTTACTGCTTGTGGCGTATGTGTATTTCATCGTTACCGGTCCTGGCATCGTCGATATGGCGAATCGGACGATGAACGAATCGATCTTGGTCCACTTGATTAATACCGGGCAATTCGCGGGGACCAATCTGACCCGTGTGCTGTATGTGGATAGTTTGGTGATGTTGGGGATCAATGTCTTTCTGATGGGTGGAATATATCTATTGATGGAGAAATATTTCAAGAAGAAAATCAAGGCCGAATACTATCTGATCCTTGCGATCGGATTCATGTTGATATCATTGGTACGTATTCCGCTCTATCCGATCTATTACGACGCTTTTGAAGCTCGAAATTGGCCGGTCTTGTTGGGGTTGAACTTCTTTGTCTCTAAAAACAACCCGATCTTCCCGTATTTATCGTTTGGGTTGATGGGAATGTGGATCGGCATGCTTTTAGGTCAAAAAGATCCGAAGAAACTAAAAATCATTCTTCCGGTCGGGCTGATCTTGTTTGGCATTGGAATTCTCGCTTACATTCTCTTGCCTGACACGATGTTGGAGCGGGGGATTGATCCGAGTTGGTTCGCGATCATGATCGCGCAGTTGGGTTTGTTCGCCTTGATGGTTTATGGTTCGCTGTGGTATTTCGATCTACGCCCAAATCCTAAGAAACCATCGAAATTTGTCATCTTTATCGAACGCTTCGGGATTGCCGGTTTAACAGTATTCTTCATCGAAAGTGTCGTTAGCGCCTTGATCGCGCGATTGTTGAGGATTTTTGTGCCTACGTTGTCATTCGATATCTTCGGCGCCTTATCGTATGGTTTGGGTTTAGCTCTGCTTTGGGGTTTTCTCTTGATCGCATGGGAAAAAACAGGATATCGCTACGGAATCGAATATTGGATCGCCAAAGGACTTCGTAAGGTGGGTAAGAGTGAGAAACAAGAAAAACTCAGCGGGAAATCCGTATGAGTTCAGGCATCGTTGATGCCATACGATTGATGTGGCATCGAAGTTTTTATAACGAAAAGCAAATTCGCAATTACCAGAATCAAGAGTTACGTAAACTTATTGAAGTGTGTCGTACGCGGTCGCCATTTTATCGCGAACGCCTTTTAGGGTTATCGATCGATCAACGCGAAGATCTCAAACAACTCAAACCGATGAATAAATCGGTTCTCATGGAAAACTTCGATACGCTGAATACCGTCGGGATTGAACTCAAGGATGCGATGGAAGTAGCCCTCACAAAAGAACTCAGTCACTCTTATTTGGGATACTATCAAGATCGCTTTGTGCTTGGGCTTTCCTCGGGAACCAGTGGAAATAAAGGATTATTTCTAACCGATCGAGAACTGACCGAGAAACTACCTTTCGTTTTTCTTGCCCGCGGTGGCATCAAGTTGCGACATCTTCCGTTTCGTATCCTTTTTTGTTTGCGTGTCTTTAGCCAAGGCTTCGCGGATATCCGTTCACCTCTTATCAATCTGACCTATTGCGCCACGATGACACCTCCCGAAGAAATCATCGCGCTTCTCAATCAGAACCGCGTCAATATTCTCATGGCACCCCCGAGTTTGGTGCGATGTTTACTTCCGTTTCGAGATCAAATCCGGCATCCCTTAAAACAAATCGTCTGTTATGCGGAAGTCTTGGAGAAAGAGGAGAAAGCAAGATTTGAACAGATTTTCTCCACAACGGTGATCGAGATTTACCAGGCTTCCGAAGGTCAGATCGCCAGTGCGTGCCGGTATGGCAACTTACATATCAATGAAGATCTGGTGTTGGTGGAACTGACGGATGAAAACGGGAACGAAATCAGAGAAGCGGGCAAGGTCTGCTCGCATATGTACGTGACCAATCTAGTCAACACAGTACAACCGTTATTACGTTATGAAATGAACGATTTAATCGTTTTAGGAGAAGAATGTCCCTGCAAGAGTAAGTTCCGCACGATCGATCGGATCTTGGGACGCAACGACGATGTCTTATACTTTACGGTCGACGGGAAGAAAGTCCCCGTTTTTCCGGATCTCTTCAGCCGCTGGATCATCACGACTTCCGATGCGATCCGGGAGTTTACCGTAAAACAAGATCCGGATGAAACACTCCATTTAGCGATCGATTTGCTTGAAAGCAATCAACGGACCCAAGAAGAAGTGATCGATCGTTTACGTAACCGAATTCTTCGTGAGTGTTCACATTGGAAGATCCAACCGAATCTAATAATTAACGTTGGGGAAATCAAATTGCCAGCAGATACCTCGAAGCAGAAACGATTCATCGTCATGAAGGATGAATCGTTTCCCAAAGGGAACCCCATGTGAATCAAGTTTCATTCGTTTTGGGTTGAATCATCGATAGGGTTCTGATAGAATATGAAAGGGCAAAAGCGCCCCCGTTTATGGGGACGCTTTTCTTTTGTATTCACAACGGTCAAGGAGGGCAGTTATGACAAAGTACATATTCGTCACAGGGGGCGTCGTCAGCGGAATCGGTAAAGGGATCTGCGCCACCTCGCTGGGACGCTTATTGAAGAACCGCGGATTGAAAGTATTCATGCAGAAGTTCGATCCGTACATCAACGTCGATCCGGGAACGATGAGTCCGTATCAACACGGGGAAGTTTTCGTTACCAAAGACGGCGCGGAAACCGATCTCGACTTAGGTCATTACGAACGTTTCATCGACGAGGAGTTGACGCAAAACGCCAACATTACCTCCGGACGCGTTTATATGAACGTATTGACGAAAGAACGCAGAGGGGATTTCCTCGGCGCGACCGTCCAGGTCATTCCGCACGTCACGGATGAAATCAAAGCTAAAATCTATGCGGCCGGGAAAGAATCCGGCGCCGATATCGTCATCACCGAAATCGGGGGCACGGTCGGGGACATCGAATCCTTGCCGTTTTTAGAAGCCGCCCGTCAAGTCCATGCGGAAATGGAAAAGGACGAAGTCGTCTTCATCCATACCGTTTTGATTCCGAAAGTTCCGGGAAGCGGCGAACTAAAAACCAAACCGACCCAACATAGTTACAAAGAACTGATGTCCTTAGGGATCAAACCCAATATCATCGTCACGCGGTGCGAAGAACGCATCGACGACGAAATGCGGCGTAAAATCGCGATGTTCTGCGATGTCCGTCCCAACGCCATCGTCGAATCCGTCAATGTCGACAATATCTACGAAGTACCTTTGAAGTTTCAGGAACAAGGACTGGACGAATATGTCTGTCATAAATTCAACTTAACGCTACCTCCGGCCGATATGACCGAATGGAAAGCGATGATCGATCGCTCCAACAACCTAAGCGGAACCGTCACCATCGCTTTGGTCGGCAAGTATGTCCAATTGCACGACGCCTATCTTTCGGTTTCAGAATCCTTGAAACACGCGGGGTATGCGGTCGACGCCAAAGTGGAAATCAAATGGGTCAACTCCGAATGGCTGACGAAGGATAATCTTGTGCAGGAACTCGGCGATGTCGACGGAATTCTGGTTCCGGGCGGCTTCGGCGGTCGCGGGATCGAAGGGAAGATCCTCGCGGCGCAATATGCTCGTGAAAACAAGATCCCGTATTTCGGCATTTGCTTGGGAATGCAGATTTCAATGATCGAGTTTGCCCGCAATGTCTGCGGACTGGCCGATGCGAACTCTTCCGAATGGGACGAAGCGACCACGCATCCGATCATCCATTTGATGCCGGATCAAAACGGTGTCGAGAACATGGGCGGAACCTTGCGTTTGGGCAATTGGCCATGTGCGTTGACCGAAGGCACGAAAACCCAAGAAGTCTATAACACCGATCTGATTCAAGAACGTCATCGTCACCGTTATGAATTCAACAACGATTATCGTGCGATCATGAGCGAAAAGGGTGTCATCTTCAGTGGATTGAGCCCGGATGAATACTTGGTCGAAATCACCGAATTGAAAGATCATCCGTGGTATGTCGGCTGTCAATTCCATCCGGAATTCAAATCCAGACCGAATCGCCCGCATCCTTTATTCTTCGGATTTGTGCAAGCCTCTTTCAAAAACGCCCGAAAGGGAGTAAAATAGTCAAGTAATCATCATCGCCAAGGAGGACATAACAATGGCACTTGTTTCCGCAAAAGAAATGCTCGTGAAGGCGCAAGAGGGCAAATATGCCGTCGCGCAATTCAACATCAACAACCTCGAATGGACAAAAGCAGTCTTATCCGTCGCCGAAGAAATGAAATCTCCGGTTATCCTCGGAGTTTCCGAAGGCGCCGGGAAGTACATGGGTGGATATAAGACGGTCGTCGGTATGACCAAAGGATTGATCGAAGACATGAAGATCACCGTTCCGGTCGCCTTACATTTGGACCACG
This sequence comes from uncultured Erysipelotrichaceae bacterium, assembly GCA_964526155.1. Lineage (GTDB taxonomy): Bacteria > Bacillota_I > Bacilli_A > Erysipelotrichales > Erysipelotrichaceae > GWE2-51-13. The sequence goes on from CAZGLV010000001.1 coordinate 245,042, forward strand.
GTACCTACGAAGGCGCCTTGAAATGCATCGACGCGGGATTCCTTTCGATCATGTTTGACGGATCGAGCTTACCGATCGACGAAAACATCGCGAAAACCAAAGAATTGGTTGAACTTTGCCACAGCAAAGGCATCTCGATCGAAGCCGAAGTCGGCTCCATCGGGGGCGAAGAAGACGGCGTCATCGGAATGGGTGAATTCGCCGATATCGAAGAATGCAAACGGATCGCCGGTTTGGGCATCGACTTCTTGGCCGCCGGTATCGGGAATATCCACGGAAAATATCCGGCCAACTGGAAGGGTTTGAACTTCGAAGTTCTCGCCAACATCCAAGCCGCGACCGGGAAATTACCCTTGGTCTTACATGGCGGTTCGGGCATTCCGGCCGACATGATCACCAAAGCGATTTCCTTGGGCGTTTCCAAAATCAACGTCAACACCGAACTCCAATTGGTCTTCGCCGCCGCGACGCGTAAGTACTTCGAAGCCGGAAAAGACTTGGAAGGCAAAGGATTCGATCCGCGCAAAGTCTTGAAACCGGGCTACGAAGCGATCCAAGCCGAACTCAGAAACAAGATTACGTTGTTCGGTTCCGCAAACAAAGCTTAATCTCAGAGACGACATCGGTCGTCTTTTTTTATTGGGTCGCTACCTACGTTTTCACCCGCGAGTTGTATTCAAAACAGGCAATCTCTGCTAAAATAGGTGTGCTAAGGAGGTTCGACATGGAAGAAGTACTGAAAATAAGAGGTGGCAAAAAACTTAAGGGAAGCGTACGTATCAGCGGATCGAAGAACGCGACCGTCGCCTTGATCCCTTGCGCGATCCTCGCATCGACCGGTCCGGTCGCCATCGTCGGCGCTCCCGATATCTCGGATGTCGGTTCATTGGCGCAACTGTTACGTTTTCTACACGTAGATGTCATTCAGACGTCCGCGGAAAATATCGTCATCGATCCAACCAATATGGTCAATCTCCCGCTTGATCATCCCGCGGTACAGAAGTTGCGCGCTTCGTACTATTTCATGGGAGCTCTGTTGGGGAAATATAAAGAAGTCAAAATGAAGATGCCGGGAGGTTGTTATCTGGGACCGCGACCGATCGATTTGCATCTTAAAGGTTTCGAGGCGTTGGGTGCGACGGTCGAATATGATCGCGGAAGTTACCATATCCATGCGGACGAACTGATCGGTGCAAAGATCTTCCTCGACCTTGCCTCGGTCGGAGCCACCATCAACATCATGATGGCCGCCGTCTATGCGAAAGGCCGGACGGTCATCGAAAACGCCGCGAAAGAACCTGAAATCATCGACGTCGCGACGATGTTGAATAAGATGGGCGCGCATATCCGCGGTGCCGGTACCAATGTCATCACGATCGATGGTGTCGAATCTCTCAACGGATGTTTCCACGAAATCATCCCGGATCGGGTCGAAGCCGGTACGTTCATCATCATGGCAGCCGCGGCCGCCGAAGAGATTACGATCGAAAACATCATTCCCCAGCACTTGGAGTCCTTGTTAAGTAAGCTCCAAGAAATGGGGGTCGATATGACCGTCAACGTGGATAGCGTCGTCGTTCGCAACCATAACGGAAACTTAAAGGGCACGGACATCCAAACCTTACCTTACCCCGGTTTCGCCACCGATCTCCAGCAACCCTTGACCCCGCTTTTAACGCAAGCGAAAGGCGAGTCGGTCGTCAAGGAAACGATTTATGTCGAACGTTTCAAACATTGTGTCGAGTTACAACGGATGGGCGCCAACATCGAAATGATTCCCGCCTCCGCCATCATCAACGGTCCGGTCCAATTATATGGGGATCGCGTTACCGCCACCGATCTGCGTTGCGGTGCCAGTCTGGTCATCGCAGGCTTGATTGCGGATGGGGTGACCGAGATCCATGATGTTTACCATATCGATCGCGGGTACGAGAACTTAGATGGAAAACTGAAAGCTTTGGGCGCTGAAATATGGCGCGAAACGGTCGAATAAATTACTTCATCTCATCTTTCCAAAAGATCCAAAACGGATCTTTTTTCATGGGTTCTAGAAAATTATCATGAAACATCGATTTTTATCGATCGTTGTACAACGATAAGTCTTTTATCGACGCAAAATGCAACGATAAATGCATCGATAATCGTATCGTTGTATAAAGCATAAGTGAGTTGAAAAACTCGAGTCAAGGTTAATTCTTAAAGAAAGTCATGTTTTTGCTTGATCGTGGAAACAGATCCGCTCATTAATCATAAGATAAAGAATGGGCGCTACCGAAAAGATCGATATTCCTACATACGTATTCATTTCATCCTCCCTTGTCATACGCTGTTTTTTCTGTGATAATATATCCAATATCGACGGAAAAACCGACGATAAAAGGGTACTACCAGGGAAAAGCCCGGAGTACGAAGGAGATAAATGTCCTCGTTTTTAAAGAGGAAGAACATCATCATCAGTGGTCAACGTTATGGCATCGAAGCGATGTCCGCGATGGCGCTGGGATTGTTTTCTTCCTTGATCGTCGGTCTGATCTTAAAGACCGCCGGTTCCCAGACAGCGATATGGTTCGGCGAAAACCTCATATCGACCCAATTGGTTTCCTTAGGCACGATCGCGATGCAATACATGGGCGCCGCCATCGGTGTCGCGGTGGCGTACAAACTTCAAGCGCCGCCCTTAGTCTTGTTTGCGAGCGTCGTTACCGGCGGCATGGGTGCCGTTTCCGGCGGACCGGCCGGTTCGTTTGTGGCCGCGTTGGTAGCATGCGAGTTCGGTAAAGCCATTTCGAAAGAAACCAAACTCGACATCCTCGTCACCCCGATCGTTACTTTAACGATTGGTTACCTCGTTTCGCTAAGTGTTTCTCCGCTGATCGGCGAATTGATGACCCTGCTTGGCAAGATCATCATCACCGCGACCGAATATCAACCCTTCTTTATGGGAATCATCGTATCGGTCGTCATGGGTTTGGTGCTGACGGCACCGATCTCCTCCGCCGCGCTTGGTATCATGCTTGGACTTTCCGGCATCGCCGCCGGGGCAGCCACCGTCGGATGTGCAGCGCAAATGATCGGGTTTGCGGTCATGAGCTACAAAGAGAACAAGTTTAGCGGATTGATCGCCCAAGGCTTGGGCACAAGCATGTTGCAGATACCGAACATCTTAAAGAATTGGTGGGTACTTTTACCGCCGACCTTGGCTTCAGCCATTCTAGGTCCGCTTTCGACGATGGTCTTCAAAATGACCAACATCGCCGCCGGTTCCGGAATGGGTACCAGCGGTTTGGTCGGTCCGATCACGACCTTCCAAGACATGGGTTTTTCCACAAGCGTGCTTATATCCGTCGTTTTACTTCATTTCGTTCTTCCCGCGATCTTAACCTTGATCATCGCCAAATTCATGCGTGCCAAAGGCTTAATCAAAGACGGCGATTTGAAACTTGAATTGTAGTCATTGGATCTGTCCAAAACGGGAAATCAAACGATTCCCGTTTTTTTGTACGATTACGTGCGTATAATGAAATTAAGCAAAGTAAAACAAAGGACTACCTATGAAAAATTATCCATTCGGATCCGATGATTATTGCTGACATAGCTTGATTGAGTCAAAAAAAGGCGTATATCAACCCTGTTTGAATAAATTAAGGTGTATGATTTGGTATCTCGAATCAGGAAAGGTATAATAAAAACAAGTTCGAACTCAAATCGAAAAATGGAGGTTATTCATGAAAACAATCAAACGGATGTTATTTTTAGGCATCGCGATGATCTTGATCCTTTCCGGTTGCGCCAAATCGACCGACAAGAAGGCTGTCGTCGTCGCCACGATGTTGGATTCGGAAGGATCCGTCCTTGGACAAATGATCTTACAACTCTTAGCGGACAATGACATTGAAACCGTCAACCGGCTCAACTTCGGTACGCCGGATATCTTGCGTACCGCCCTTGAAAACGGCGAGGTCGACTTAGTTGTGGACTATACCGGTTCCGGTCAGTACTATCATCCGGAAGATGCGACCGATACGACGATTTGGAATGATCCGGTGAAAGGCTATGAGTTCACCGAGAAACTCGACCGTGAAAAGAAAAACATCTTCTGGTTGACGCCTTCGAGCGCAAACAACACCGAATCGATCGCGTTGAAACGCTCGTTTGCGGAAGCGAACGATATCGTCGACATGGCGGATCTGGCGGAGTATATCAATGCGGGAAAACCGTTCAAACTGATTCTTTCCTCGAAGTTCGCGGAAAACCAACTTGGATTATTGGGATTTGAAACGCAATACGGATTCAAACTCGATGACAATCAATTGATCATCCTGTCCTCCGGAAATACCGCCGAAATGTTGCAGGCGCTGGTCAACGGAACCAACGGCGTCAACGCATCGTTAGTTTACGGTACCGATGGGGCGTTGGACAAGATGGATTTAGTCGTCGTGGAAGATCCCAAGCATATACCTCCGGTGTATTTACCGACACCGGTCATCCGTGGCGAAGTCTTGGACCTGTATCCTGAGATTCGTTCAATCTTGAAGCCTGTCTTTGAATCCTTAACCCTTGAAGTCTTACAGACACTGAACGCAAAAGTCGCTTATGACGGTGAAAACGCGGCGGATGTCGCCGAGGCTTATTTAAAAGACAATGGATTTCTAGAAAAATGAAACCCGGTCGCATCTCCTTTGTGACCGGCGGTTTCCTCGTCTTCTTATCTTGGACGTTGTTAGCGTGGGGCGAATTTAAAATCAACCGCGTATCGCGGGGGATCACGATCCGAATGATGGACGTGATCCCGCTTTACGGTTGGATCCTGATGATCGCGATTTTCATCGTGTCGTTTTGGTTCGAATTCTATCGACCGAAAATCAAACAAACCGTGTTGTTATGGATCCTTACGATCGCACCCGCAATATGTTTAGTTTTTGTAAGTGGGTTTAGGCCAGCCTTGATTGAGTTCGATCCCAATGTCGCACGTGTCTCGCTCGGGATCGGATTCTATTTATTCCTAGGTGGCATCTTATTGATGGAGTCGAAAGGAAAAGGCGGACAAGCACGGATCGTTTCCACCTTGGTTTGGGTGTTTGTGGCGCTAGGATCGGGATTCACCGATTCTCTGGGACTTATACGCGAGTATAACAATCTCCAGGATGTCTTCGCACGCGAACTCTATCGCCATCTAACCTTGGCGCTCTTGTCCGCATGCTTGGCAATTCTCCCCGGAGTGATGTTGGGATACGCCAGTTTACGTTATCCGAAAGCGAAAGAATGGATTTTCGGGTTTGTCCACTTGTTTCAAGTCGCGCCGACCTTATCTCTTTTAGCGTTGATGATGATTCCCTTGACCGCGCTCTCAAGAGCGTTTCCGTTTCTCTCGGATTTCGGTATCAAAGGAATCGGATTTGCGCCGGCATTCATCGTCTTGTTTCTCTACAGTCTTTTACCGATCACAAGCAACACCTATGCCGGTCTGAGTCAGACCGATCCGTTTGTCCTTGAAAGCGCGACGGCGCTAGGGATGACGGAAAAACAAAAATTCCGTCGTATTTGGTTTCCCTTATCGCTACCCGCGATCTTCGCCGGTATCCGAACCGCGATGACGCAGAACATCGGAAACACGATCTTGGCCGGTTTGGTCGGAGGCGGAGGTATGGGGGCATTGATATTCTTAGGACTCTCGCAGTCCGCGTTGGATTTAGTCTTATTAGGAACGATTCCTGTGGTTACCATGGCGCTTTTGATCGATGCGATCTTTTCGATCCTCGAGAAAACGACCATCAAGAGATTGGGGGTAAAATATGATCCGCATCGCACAATTGGTTAAAAATTACGGGAATATCACCGCTTTGGATCGTGTCGATCTAACGATCGAAGAAGGCGAATGCGTCGTTCTGATCGGTCCTTCGGGCTGTGGAAAGAGCACGCTTCTTCGCAGTATCAATCGTATGATTCAACCGGACTCCGGTTCGGTTTATGTCGACGAACAAGATATCCTGAAGTATCCGCCGGAAACACTTCGGAGAAAGATCGGGTATTGTATTCAAAACGTCGGTTTGTTTCCGCACTACTCTGTCTATGAGAACATCGCGGTTGTCCCGAAGATGTTGAAGTGGTCGAAAGCGAAGATCGAAGAAAGAGTCGATTTTCTGATGGATCTGACCGGATTACCGAAAGAGTATAAAACCAAAAAACCGCACGAACTTTCCGGTGGAGAAGCGCAGCGGGTCGGTGTGTGCCGGGCGTTGGCGGCAGATCCGGATATTCTATTGATGGATGAACCTTTCGGAGCGGTCGATCCGATGACCCGTGTCAAAATCCAGACCGCATTCCGTAACATTCAAAAAGAGTTAAAGAAGACGGTGGTTTTCGTAACGCATGATGTCGAGGAAGCCGTATTGTTGGCGGATAAGATCGCCGTAATGCAGAATGGCAAGATTTTGGGATACGACACGCCGTCCAATTTCGCCTTACATATGGAAGAAGAGTTCGTGCGTTCGTTTCTGGGGGTGGATTATCCGGTAAAACTGTTGAAGCGCCACAATATCGACGATTTATTGAACCAAGAATCCGACTCGAAACTCACGCTGAACGAACTGTTGGCCGGAATGTTGGAGAGTCCGGACGGTAGCGTAACGATACAAAACGCAAACGGAGACAAACAAACGCTTCATTTTGAAGATCTGACCCATTATCTTCATAAGGATGATCAGGTATGATTCGCCGAAAATTCCGGATCGATCTCATGTTGACTTTCTATTTCATCGCGTTGTTGTTTTGGGTTTTCGGCTTCGAGTCATTCAAAGGAACCTTGGCGTCATTGTTAGGAAGTGGAATCGGGTTGGTCAGCCGTACTTCGTTACCGGTCTTAACGTGGCAGCACATCCAACTTGTCGCACTCGCTTCCAGCGCAGCCATTCTGGTATCGTTGTTGCTGGGGATGATCGTTCATCTGACACGCAACGAAGAAGCCGAATCGCTGGTGATGAAACTTGGATCGATCTTGGAAACGATTCCCAGCGCCGCGGTCATCGCGTTAAGCATTCCCTTGTTTGGTTACGGAAACGGACCGGTGTTGATGGCGTTATGGGTCTATGCGATTTTGCCGATCCTGCGCAATACGATCGTCGGGCTGCAATCCATCAATCCGTCCATCCAAGACGCGGCGACCGGGATCGGGATGAGTCCACTTCAACGGCTTCTTAAAATCGAGATGCCCTTAGCTCGGCCGATGATTCTCGCCGGCATCAAAACCGCTTTGGTCATCAACATTTCGTTGGCGACCATCGGCGCGACCGTGGGTGCGGGCGGCTTGGGCGTACCGATCATCGCCGGAATCCGATCCTATGATCCGTTATTGGTTTTACAGGGTTCGATCGCAGTCATTCTGATGGCATTATTGACCGAACGCGCATTGCGTTAATGACCTAAAATGAAATCGTAATGGGCATGGAATGAGGTTCTTGCATATTGATTCGACCTATGATAAACTAAACACGCACTTACTTTGGATTCGCATGGAGTCCAAGGCGGAAGGAGACCCACCATGAAAAAAGGCATTCATCCTAACTACAACAAAGTCAAAGTTCACTGCACCACTTGCGGGAACGAATTCGAATCCGGCTCAATCCTCAAAGAAATCCGCGTCGATACTTGCTCGAACTGCCATCCGTTCTATACCGGCCGTCAACGTTTCGCCGCAGCGCAGGGACGTATCGAGAAGTTCAACCGTAAATACGGTACGAAACAAGACTAATTCGGACTTGCGAAGGAACAGGACAACCTGTTCCTTTTTATCGTGTACGCTTCGGATTGAGGGGTAAGAGACGACCAATCTATGGTAAAATAGGAACGTAAAAAGAGGTGCCACTATGATGTATCAATTATATCGACCGGGTTATATCGAAGTCATTTCCGGATGCATGTTCGCCGGGAAGACGGAAGAGTTGATTCGGCGTATCAAAGTCCTTGAGTTCGCGAAAAAGAATATTCTGGTGTTCAAACCGGCGATCGATAACCGCTATAGCGAGACATTGGTCGTTTCACATGGAGGGTCTTCGGTCCAGTCGATCGTCATCGATCAACCAATCAAGATCTTGGATTATGTCACGGAAACGACGGATGTCGTCGCCGTGGACGAAGTCCAATTCTTTGGGGAAGAAATCGTCGCGGTCTGCGATTTGTTGGCGAAACAGGGAAAACGCGTCATGGTCGCAGGACTTGACACCGACTTTCGCGGCGAACCGTTCGGCGTGATGCCGAAGCTGATCACGACGGCTGAATTCGTCACGAAACTGACGGCCGTATGCATGACTTGCGGCGCACCCGCAACCCGTACGCAACGCTTGGTCAACGGTCAACCCGCGGATTATTTCGATCCGATCATCTTGGTCGGAGCCGCCGAAAGTTACGAAGCACGTTGCCGTCACTGCCATGACGTCAAAAACAAGCCGCAGTTGGAGCGGTAGATGAGTTTACGCGATAAAATCAAGCCCTATATCGGCACACGTGATTTCTATTTGAAAGTCTTGATGATTTCGCTTCCCATGGCGTTGCAGCAACTTCTTTCCAGTGCCATGGGGATCGTCGATACGATGTTGGTTTCAAGTATCGGTCAGGTGACTGCGGTCGGAACCGCCGCCCAGATCGATACGATGGCCATCACGGTGGCCTTTGGCGCCGCATCCGGCGCGGGCATATTCATGACACAATTCTTCGGAGCCCGCGACACCCACCGTCAACGCCGATCGTTCGGTTTCGGGTTGGCGATGACGACGTCGATCGCCCTGCTTTTCGCCCTTGCGGCGTTCTTCTTCGGGGGAACGTTGTTGCGGTTCTATATCAGTGACGCCAAGGTATTGGCGTCCGCTTCGGATTACTTGTCCGTCGCTTTATATGGGTATATCCCGACGATTTTGATGATGACCTTCAGTTTCGCATATCGGTCGATTCATAAAACCCAGGTTCCCTTGGTTATCGGAACCTCGGCGATGGCACTTAAGATCACGTTGAGCTATCTCTTGATCTTCGGTATGTTCGGTTTCCCGGCGTTGGGCGTTCGGGGTGCCGCATTGGCCACCGTCATCGCGCAAAGTTTAGGGTTATTGGCCTATATTGTCTATTCTTATCGGACAAAGCAACCGTTTATGGGAAAACTTAAGGAAATGTTTGGGTTTGACGTGGATTTCGTCAAAGTGATCCTACGTCGTTCTTCCCCCTTGATCTTCAATGAAACCTTGTTTGCGATCGGATCGACGCTATATATCCGTGCTTTCGGTAGTCTTGGCGCTCAGGCGATGGAAAGCTACTATGTCGGAAATCAAATCGCCAACCTCTTCCTCTTTCTGATTCAAGGCATCAGTACCGCCAATGCGGCGATACTGGGTGCCGAACTGGGGAGCGGCGATCTCTCGCGGGCGAAACGTACCGGGAATCAGTTCATCTCGGTGGCGGTGGTGTTCTCATCCGTCTTATCGTTGAGTATCCTGCTGCTCGCAAAACCTTTGGTCGCGATGTTTAGCTTAAGCGATCCGGTGGTTGTCCTCCAGGCGATTCTGATTGTCCGTGTCTTTGCGTTACGACTCTCTTTACGCCTCTTCAACGTCATCATCTTCGCATCGCTACGAGCTGGCGGAGATTCCAAATTCCTCGCGTTTCTTGATTCGGGCATACTCTGGTTGGTCGGCTTGCCGACCGCGTTCCTCTTGGTCTCGTTCGCACATGTTGAAAGCATCGCCTTGGTCTTCCTTTTGGTCCAAGTCGAACAACTCGTGCGGGTGGTCATCGGGCTGCGGCGCTATTTCTCAGGGGCATGGATTCGTAACTTGACGCTGGAAATGAAATAAAGGAGAAACACCATGGATGTTATGATCCAACGATTGGAAGAAATGCGGAGACGTTACGAGGAACTTTATGAGATCCTCCTTCAGCCTGAAGTCATGTCGAATCCGCGTGAAATGGCCAAATTAAATAAAGAACAATCGACGCTTCGCCAAACGGTCGAAACGTACAATCAACTCAAACAAGTCCTGTCGCATATTGAACAGGCGCAACACTTGTTGCAGGAGAATGATCCTGAACTTCAGGAAATGGCGACGATGGAGTTGGAAGAACTCGAGCCGCAACGTGAAGATCTGATCGAAAAGTTACATGTCCTTTTGATTCCCAAAGATCCCAACGACGACCACAACGCCATCGTTGAAATCCGCGGGGCCGCAGGTGGCGACGAAGGGAATATTTTCGCCGGCGATCTTTATCGCATGTACATGCGTTATTGCGAAATCATGGGCTTTAAGACCGAAGTGATGGAAGTCTCCGAAGCCGAAGCGGGTGGATATACGATGATCTCGTTCTTAGTGAAAGGCGAAGAAGCCCATAAGTTCTTTAAGTTCGAATCCGGAGCCCATCGTGTGCAACGTGTACCGAAGACCGAAACACAAGGAAGAATCCATACCTCGACCGCTACGGTACTTGTCATGCCGGACGCGGAGGAAGCCGATATCGAAATCAATCCTGCCGATCTAACCATCGAAACCCACCGTTCCTCCGGAGCGGGCGGACAACACGTCAATAAAACCGACTCCGCTGTTCGGATCACCCATGTTCCGACCGGGATTAGCGTTAACTGTCAGGATGGACGTTCCCAACACGATAATCGTGCGACCGCGTTACGGATTATTCGCGCACGTGTTTTTGAAGAAATGCAACGTCGACTGGATGAGGAAAAAGGCGATTTCCGTCGTTCCAAAATCGGTACCGGCGATCGTTCGGAGAAAATCCGTACGTATAACTACCCGCAAAACCGTGTCACCGACCATCGGATCGGATTTACGTTGAATCAACTGGATCGGATCATGGAAGGGAAGCTTGGGGATGTCGTCGATGCGTTGTTGGCGGAAGATCAACGTCGTAAGTTGGCCGGCGAACAATGAAGATCCGTACGTTAATCAAACAAGCGGAAGCGAATTTGGTCGCCAACGATGTTCCTGAGTCCTATGCGAAACTGATGGCGAACCAATTGTTGCTCAATCAAAACCGCAATTTGTACATGGAAATGGACGATGAAGCGGAAGATGCGTTTGTATTCTTGTTTACGGACAAAATCAAACGACTTTGCACACAAGAACCCTTCGCGTATGTATTGGGAACACAGTACTTCTATGGTCGGGACTTTAACGTGGATCCACGCGTATTGATACCGCGTCCCGAAACCGAAGAGTTGGTCGCAAATCTCTTAACCGACATCGATGAACGATATGCGAATCTTAGTGAACTAGTTGCGGCCGATATCGGCACGGGCAGCGGATGCTTGGCGATCACTCTTAAATTGGAAGAACCGAAACTGAAGATGTATGCCGGTGATATCAGTGTCGAAGCGATCGAACAAGCCAAAGAAAACGCTGTGAAATTTGGCGCGGATGTTGAATTCTTTGTGGGGGATTTGCTTGAACCCATCAAAGAAAAAGGCATCAAATTGGATTTGCTTGTCTGTAATCCACCCTATATTCCTGAAGATGAAGAATTGGAACTCAGTGTCAAAGGATTTGAACCGCACGTCGCTTTGTTTGGCGGCGAGGACGGATTACGTTTCTATAAACGTGTACTCCAGGATGCGTCCACGATCGTCAATCCCGGTGGAATGCTGGGGTTTGAAATCGGTTGGAATCAACGTGAAGCGCTGACGCAACTCTGTACTACCTATTTGCCAAACGACGACGTCGTTGTGCGGAAAGATATCAACGGAAAAGATCGGATGTTGATGGTTTATCGAAAAAAGTAGTCATTTCTACATCGCAATCAAGATGAAATCGCAATGTAATTCAACAAATTTCCAAAAATAACGATATAATGATTGCGGTCTTTAACCCAAGGTTAAGAATCAATAGAATCGGATTCAAACAACTTAGCAATTTCCGGTCAAATAACGTTTGACCGGCACAGAGGGAAACATGGAACATCGTGTCTCGAATCAAAAAACGAAACATAAGGCCGGTAGGATCGTAAAGATCGGATTGGCTTTACTGTTGGCGGGGCTCTTGTCCGCATGCGGAGAGAAAAAAGAAGCGGCACTCATTGTCGCCGGATCGACGTCGGTCCAACCATTCGCCGAAGCCTTGGCGGAACATTACATGGTTTTGCATCAAGAAATCGAAGTCGATGTCCAGGGTGGTGGATCATCCGCCGGTGTCATGTCCGCGAAGACGAACACCGCCGATATCGGGATGTCATCTCGAAGCCTGAAAGAAGACGAGTTGAGTCTTTGGCATGTGGAAATCGCCCGCGACGGATTGGCAGTCATCGTCAATCCGAAAAACAATGTCACCGATCTCACATTAAAACAAGTTCGCGATATTTATAACGGCACCATCAGTAATTGGAGCCAACTTGGCGGGAAAGACGCGAAGATCCACATCATCGCTCGGGAAGAGGGTTCCGGAACGCGCTCGGCATTCGAGAGTTTGGTAATGGACAAACAAGAAATCAGCCCGCGCGCGATCGTGCAGGATTCCAATGGGACGGTACGTCAACTGGTCGCGGACGATCCCAACGCGATCGGATTTGTATCGCTTGGTTTGGTCGATGCGACGGTCATCGCACTCAAGTTGGACGGCGTTGCCGCAACGCGTGAGAACGTGTTGAATAAAACGTACAATCTGTCTCGTCCGTTCATCTTCATCACCGGTAAGGAACCGGTTGGGGAGACGAAGAAATTCATCGATTTCGTGCTTTCCGAAGAAGGCAAAAAGATTTTAAACGATGAAGGTTTGGTAACCTTTGATACGGGAGGTTCGCAATGAAAACGACACGCGAAAAACTATTAAGTCTCGCGTTTTTCCTGATCGCATTATCGACTTTATCGGCACTTGCGGTCATCACGCTCTTTATTTTCATCGAAGGTGTTCCGGTCATCGGGAAAGTCGGTTTCTTCAACTTCATCTTCGGGATGAAATGGGCACCAAGCTTAGGATATTTCGGGATCTTTCCGATGATCGTCGGAACGGTCCTGGTAACCTTAGGCGCCGCCGTCATCGGTGTTCCGGTGGCGCTCGCCTGCAGTATCTTCCTGACCGAATTCGCTCCGAAACGGGTTCGTACCTTCGTTCGCCCGGCGATTCAGTTGCTTGCGGGGATCCCCTCCGTCGTGTACGGTTTCTGGGGACTTACGTTCATCGTTCCGTTGATTCGCACTTATCTCGGCGGTCCGGGCTTAAGTATTTTGGCCGGATCGATTATCCTTGCGATTATGATCTTACCGACGATCATCAGTATCTCCGAAGTTTCACTTCTGTCTTTGCCCAGTCTCTATAAACAAGGATCGCTCGCATTGGGAGCGACCCACTGGCAAACCATCCATTCCGTATTGATACCGGCTGCCAAGTCGGGAATCATGGCTGCGATCATTCTTGGAATCGGACGTGCGATCGGTGAAACGATGGCGGTCATCATGGTTCTCGGGAATGCGGTCGCCATGCCGGGATCGATCTTAGATCCGGCACGTACCTTAACCACCAACATCGGGATTGAAATGGGGTATGCCTCCGGTGACCACCAACAAGCGCTTTTCGCAACCGGAATCGTATTGCTTGTCATCATTATGATACTCAATTCCGCCGCCCAATATATCGTGAGAAAGAGGTGACGAGATGAAACTAATCAATGCGAAACAATCACAAATGATTGCGAAGACGATCATCTGGATCACTTCGATCGTCGTCGTTTCCTTGCTCTTCGTTATCATCGGTTACATCTTATTTAAAGGTTTGCCGACCTTATCTTGGCAGTTCTTAACGGAAAGTCCCAAAAGCATGGGCCGTGAAGGTGGAATCCTGCCGACCATCATCAGTACGTTGATGGTTACGGCGGTCGCGATTCTTGTTGCGACACCTTTCGGAGTCGGCACGGCCTTTTACTTAACTGAATTCACACGTGAAACCAAAGTCACGCGCATCATCCGCTTTAGCGCGGAATCCCTCGCTGCCATTCCTTCGATCGTCTACGGACTTTTCGGTTTCATCTTCTTCGTCATCTATCTAAAACTTGGCTGGTCGGTTCTCTCCGGCGGATTGACGATGGCGGTCATGATCCTTCCGACCATCATACGGACTTCCGAAGAGGCGATTTTATCTGTTCCGGTCAAATACCGTGAAGTCAGTTATTCACTCGGTGGAACGAAGTGGCAAACCATCGTCGGCGCCGTGCTTCCTTCCGCCTTCCCTGGAATTACCACGGGTATCATCTTAGGGATCGGACGTTGCGTCGCCGAAACCGCGGCCGTTATCTTGACCGCAGGATCCGCATTGCGCATGCCGGACTCCCTCTTTTCACCCGCACGTACCATGGCGGTCCACTTTTATATCTTGGCACGTGAAGGCATTTCGATGGAACGTGCTTACGGTACCGCTTCGCTCTTGATTCTCATCATCCTTGTGATTAATGTCGGCGCAAACATGCTCGTGAATAAGTTCGTCGCGAAAAGCAGATAGAAGGTAACCCATGTCCCAACAAGCCAAAATTGAAATCAAGAATCTGAACTTCTTTTATAGCGATCACCAAGTTATCAAAGACGTCAACATGGAAGTCCGCGCCAACGAAATCTACGCGCTTTTCGGTCCGGCCAATAGTGGAACGACGACCCTTTTTCGTGCCTTGAATCGTCTAAGCGATTTGGATGTCGGCGCACGTATGGAAGGCAAGATTCTGATCGATGGTAAGGATATCCGTTCCAACGATGTCAATGTGACGGAACTACGTCGTCGTGTCGGCATGATCTTCGAAGAACCGGTTACCCTACCGATGTCCATTTTCGATAACATCGCCTATGGTCCACGGCTAAGCGGAATCAAAGACAAAGACATCCTTGCCCAGAAAGTCGAGAACGCGCTTCGCTTGTCCGTTTTATGGGATGAGGTAAAAGATCGTTTGCATAGCCCTGCGCTTCGCCTTTCCGGCGGTCAGCAACAACGTCTTTGTATCGCGCGTATCTTAGCCTTGGAACCGGAAGTCATCCTGATGGATCGTCCTTGCGCCGCTCTCGATCCGATTTCGACCTACAAGATCGAAGAATCGCTGGTTCAACTTAAGGAACGTTATACGATCCTGATCATTCCACACAACGTCCAACAAGCCGGGCGCATCGCCGATCGCGTCGGATTTATGTTGATGGGGGAAATGGTCGAACAAGGGTTGACCAAAGATGTCTTCACCAATCCCAAAGATCAGCGGACCAACGATTACATTACCGGAAGATTCGGATAAGAATATAGTTCCAAAACAAAAAATGTACCCGACCGAACGGCCGATTGTGTCCGATTCGAGGGTACGTTTTTTTTATTGGTTGAAGTGAAGCGTTTATGCGGGTTATTGTTGCGGCTCAAACCGTTTCGACGCGATCAACACCATCGCAAGTACATCCTCGGCGAACTGGTTGAGTTGTTGTTCGTTGAGAAGAGAACTGTCATATCCTAACAACGAAGTGATCGAAGGATGGGTAATCAAATGTAACACAAGATCGTGACTGGTCAGATACGGAGCATCGGATTCTTGTACGACCAAATCTCGACCCAAGAGGTAATCGACGCTGACGTGAAAGATCTCGGCGATTTTCGTTATGACATCGGCGGAAGGAAGGCTGGTGCCGTTTTCCCATTTCGCCACGGATTGTTGGGAGTAATGCAAAAGGACCGCAAGCTGCTGTTGGCTCATCTCATGGGCATCCCGTAAGGCTTTGAGTCGATATGCGAACATGGGCGATCCCCCTTATTTTGAAATTATACTACCCAAAATTGTAAGGGAACGATAATACAAGTAATCGGCGTAAAACGCCTTGACAACAACTCCACGTGGTAATAGGATAAAAAAACAACCCGGAGGAACGATATGAATCACGAAAACTGCGAAATGAAAATTCGAGGCAAAGTTACGGAACTGGTTCAATCGATTCGGAAGATTGAAGAAGATACATCTTGGTTTACGGTACATTCGGGAGGTGTTCAGACGGAAGAAGGAACGCTCGTATTTCCACTCATGGAGAATGAAATCCGGTACCTTGTCTGTAACTTTTTATACGCATCCAAGTTTCGATGGGAAGTGAATTTCCGTATCGTTGACGGAGATCGTCATCACTTCGGAAAAGAGATACGGATTACGAAAAACACAATAAAAAACACGACGATTTTCAGATAAGCTCCGCCTGTTTTCGGTTATAATGAACGGAGGTTGGAGGCAGACAATGAAAACGATTTTCTTAGATATCGACGGTACATTGATCGCGGACAAAGGCATCATCCCGCAAAGCGCGATCGATTCGATCCGCCAGGCAAGAGGCAACGGCCATCAAGTCGTGCTGTGCACCGGACGCGCCATGTCGGAAGTCCATCCCGAAATCCTGGATATCGGATTCGACGGTATCGTCGCATGTGGTGGCAATTTTGTCAGCACCTTTGATGCCGTCCTTTACCAACGTTATCTGAGCCGTGAAGAACTGATGGAAATCTATGATTTTCTGGATAGTAATCGGATCGATTTCTTCGCGGAGTCCAATCAAGGTCTGTTTCCCAGTAAACATTGCGTTACGCACCTGAAGCAAATCATGCATCGGACGAGTAAGGACCCTTCGACGCATGCGATCAGCGTGTTTCTCGAACGTTTTATCCATATTTTAAAGAAAGATGCTCCGATGATGCGCGAAGATATCTCGAAAATCACCTTTCTTGAAAGCGATGTTGAATTTCGATATCTTCAATCACGCTTTGCGGATCGGTATGAGCTCTTCGAACAAGTCGTCGAGTTCTTCGGCCGAAATAGCGGGGAAATTTCGATTTTGGGAACGGACAAAACGGTCGGGATGGAACTTATACTTAAGCACTGGAATGCATCACAAGAAAATACGGTTGCGATCGGGGACGGCAACAACGATTTGAAGATGTTGGGGTATGCGCAGATCGGCGTCGCGATGGGCAACGCGACGGATCGACTTAAAGAGATCGCGGATCTGATCACCACGGATGTCGCGGAAGATGGAATCAAGAATGCCTTTCTTACGTTAGGGTTGATCTAAGATGAAACATCCTTCGTATCTCCTTTGTGAGTCTTAAGGGTTGTGGTAAAATAAGTACAGTTTAAAATACAAAGATACGATCGGTTGAATCTTGAAGTTTAATTTGGACAAACTAAATTTCAAAAGAAAGCGAGGATGCAGGATGAAAATCGCATTGGCATGTGATCACGGGGCATTCGAACATAAAGAAGCCATCCGTGAAGACCTCTTAAAACGCGGGATCGAAGTCGAAGATTTCGGATGTTATTCATCTTCCAGCGTCGACTATCCCGATACCGTCTATCCGGCCGCCAAATCGGTGGCTTCCGGGAAAAACGATTTCGGAATCGTATTATGCGGGACCGGCATCGGCG
Source organism: uncultured Erysipelotrichaceae bacterium (assembly GCA_964526155.1). Taxonomy (GTDB): domain Bacteria; phylum Bacillota_I; class Bacilli_A; order Erysipelotrichales; family Erysipelotrichaceae; genus GWE2-51-13. The sequence goes on from CAZGLV010000001.1 coordinate 262,442, forward strand.
CGTCGATCGTCGCCAACAAAGTCAAAGGAATCCGCTGCGGCTTAGTCTACGACGTCAATACCGCGGCGATTACCCGCGAACATAACGATACCAACATCATGGCGACCGGCGGACGATTGGTTACACCGAGCGAAGCCGTCGACCTTGTCCATACCTGGCTAAATACCTCTTTCAGCAACGATGCGCGTCATCAACGCCGAATCGATAAAGTCAGCGCCATCGAAACGAAAGAGGGGGAAGAACATGTTGGATGTTAAACTTAAGGAAGCCATCGATCGCGAAGCGTTGCGTCAAGAAGAAAACATCGAACTGATCGCTTCGGAGAATTATGTCTCCAAAGATGTATTGGAAGCGGTCGGAAGTATCCTTACCAATAAATATGCGGAAGGGTATCCGCATAAACGCTATTATGGCGGATGCGAATACGTCGACGAAGTCGAAGAATTGGCGCGCCAACGTGCTTGCGAACTCTTCGGGGCAGAACATGCCAACGTGCAACCACACAGTGGATCGCAAGCCAACATGGGCGTTTATCTCAGCATCCTAAACCACAAAGACAAGGTTCTGGGAATGGATCTGAGTGCGGGAGGACATCTGACACACGGACATCCGTTGAACTTCTCGGGAATGTTATACGAGTTTCATGGATATTCGGTCGATCCGATCACTTCGCGGATCGATTACGAAGCCTTGCGTAAACAAGCGATCGAGCTAAGACCGAAACTCATCGTCGCGGGCGCGAGCGCGTATCCCTTCATCATCGACTTCAAAGAATTCCGCTCGATCGCAAATGAGGTCGGAGCCTACCTGATGGTCGACATGGCCCATATCGCAGGATTGGTCGCCACAGGACATCATCCTTCGCCGGTACCGTATGCGGACTTCGTCACCACAACGACCCATAAAACCTTGCGCGGACCGCGCGGCGGGATGGTGTTGTGTAAGAAAGAGCATGCGGAACTCTTGGATAAAAAAGTATTCCCGGGAATGCAAGGCGGACCCTTGATGCATGTCATCGCAGGCAAAGCCGCTTGTTTCTATGAAGCGCTGCAACCGGAATTTACATCCTACAGCCAACAAATCCTTAAAAACATGACGGCGCTTTGCGACCAACTCAAAGTCGAAGGGTTTACCTTGGTCGGCAACGGCAGCGAGAATCATATGTGCTTGGTCGATGTGAAGAAATCGGTCAACCTGTCGGGCAAGACGGCCGAGAAACTGTTGGATTCGGTCGGCATCACCTGTAATAAAAATTCCATTCCGTTCGATACGGAAAAACCGTTTACGACCAGCGGGATCCGATTGGGTTCCCCGGCAATGACAACCCGTGGAATGAAAGAAGAAGAATTTAAACTGATCGCGCGATTTATCGCGGATACGCTTACGCATCCCGAGGATACCGAACTTCATGCGGGTATCTTGCGCGAAGTTCGCGCCTTAACGAAACGTTTCCCGGTCAACCGATAACCTAAGGAGGAAGAGACCATGATTACCGTACTTCATCACCCCCTGATTACCCACAAACTGGCGCAAATGCGCAAAGAAAGCACCGGAACGAAAGACTTCAGACAGAATCTGGATGAAATCGCCGGTCTGATGGCGTTTGAGATTACCCGTGACTTACCGCTTCAAAGCATCGAGATCCAAACGCCGGTCGCATTATGCAAAACGCATGAATTAGCGAAAGAAATCGTCTTGGTTCCGATTCTACGTGCCGGGTTAGGGATGGTCAACGGAATCCGCGATCTGATTCCCACGGCGAAAGTCGGACACATTGGTTTGTATCGCGATGAGGAAACTTTGGAACCGCACGAGTACTTCGCGAAGTTCCCTTCAAACATGCCGGATTCGGTCGTAATGGTGTTGGATCCGATGTTGGCGACCGGCGGGTCGGCTTCCGCGGCGATCACACTCTTGAAAAAACGCGGTGCGAAATCCATCAAACTCGTATGTTTGGTCGGTGCTCCGGAAGGCGTGAAACGAATTGAAGAAGATCATCCCGATGTCGATGTTTATTTAGCCGCATTGGATGAGAAACTTAATGAAAAAGGATACATCGTACCTGGACTTGGAGATGCCGGAGATCGGATCTTCGGAACGAAATAATCTTTGAGAACATTTTCACAATCTCTGGTCTTCCCGCAAAATCTATGCTATCATAGACACAGATTGAAGCGAGGTGCGCCACGACATGGATGATTTTCTCAACCGTCACAGTCGAAGAACATGGCTGGTTGGAAGCGCTCTCACGATCATCGCCGCTTTCTTTGGATTAAGATTTGCTGTCGGTTTGTTGGCGGGACTCTCATTCGGGGAAATCCATCGGCGACTGAAAGCCAATTATCTTTCGAACATGTTATTTTTCCGGGAACACAAGCCTTTCGGATCCTATCTTTTTTTCGCACTCGGAATGATCTTCCTGTGCCTACCATTGGTCCTTGGAGCGTTCTATCCCGAGAAAGTCAATATGATCACAGCGGCTTTGGGGATTTTGTTGTTTAAGTACGAGATATTCTTTGACGAGATTTTCAGAAGAAGAAAGGAGGAATGAGATGCATCTGATTCCTATCGGCACGGTGATTACGGTACAAGTCGAAGTGTTTTCGATCCTTATCATCGCGTCGGCGCTCATTGTTTTCTTCCTCTTCGCCAATCGCTCCCTTCAAAAAGCCGATCCCTTTGAAAAACCAAAAGGGATGGTGCTGATTTGTACGATCTTGGTCGGGTTTTTCGAAAAACTGACCATAGATAATATGGGTGCGAAAGCGGCGAAGAAGTATGCGCCGTATATCGGTGCGTTGGCGCTGTTTATGGTCGTAAGTAACCTTTCCGGTTTGCTTGGGTTGGCGCAACCGACCGCGAACTATAGTGTTACTCTTACTTTGGCGCTGATAACGTTCATCTTAATCCAGAGAACCAAAATCAAAACCAATGGTATAAAAGGATATCTTCATGGATTCATCGAACCGTTTCCGCCGTTTATTGTAATGAATTTCTTCGGTACGATAGCTCCGTTGATTTCGATGTCTCTACGTTTATTCGGTAACATCACCAGCGGTTCGATCATCATGACGCTTGTTTACACGTTTACGGGTTTCTTATCCGGATTTATCCCAGTCATCGGAGGATTCGACTTTGTGGGGGTCGCGCTCGCGCCGATCCTGCATGCGTACTTCGATGTCTTCGCAGGATTCATCCAAACGTATATCTTCATTATGTTAACCACGATTTTTATTGGGAACGAACTTCCCCAAGAATAGTCACAAGGAGGACTGACACATGGATATCGGACAAGGCTTAGTCGCCATCGGAGCAGGATTAGCAGTTATGACCGGATTAATGACCGGGATCGGTCAAGGTTACGCAGCGGGGAAGGCTGTTGAAGCGGTCGGACGCAATCCGGAAGCGGAAAACAAAATCCGTTCGATGTTGATTTTGGGTGACGCGATCGCGGAAACCTGCGCCATTTACGGGATGCTGATCGCATTCTTGTTGATTTTCGTATTCTAACCGTAAGACTCACTCTAGAAAGTAGGTGCATTCATGGAATTCGATGTCATGGGAAAACTTTTTCCCAATGCACTGACGATGGTCATCCAACTCTGCGCAACCGGCGTTCTCTTTTATTGGTTTCGTAGACTTTTGTGGCAACCCACGAAAAATTACCTGAATAAACGTTCGGAGTTGGCCGATAGTCAACTGCGTGAGGCAGATCAGGCGAATCAGAAGGCAAAACAATTGCAGGAGCAAGCCAACGCAGCGTTACTTGAAGCAGCTAAAGAAGCACATGCCTTGGTCGAACGTGGTAAAGAAGAAGGGCAACGCGTGCGTGAACAACTGTCGAAAGACGGAAAGCAAGCCGCCGATCTCAAACTTCAAGCCGCATTGCGTGAAATCACGTACCAGCGCCAACAAATGCAAGATAGCATTCAAAATGAAATCGTCGACGTCGCGCTTCTAGCGGCTCGTAAACTCATCGAAGATAAATTCGATGAAGAAACAGACCGTTCGCAAGTCGAACGTTTCATTAAGGATGTCCGCAGCTGATGGATAAGATCAGCGCGATTTACGCCAACGCGATCTACGACCTGGCGATTTCGCAAAACCGCGAAGAAGCATGGCGCGATCAACTGGAAACCTTAGCGAACGTGTGGCGAAACACACCGGAACTTGTCCGGTTTTTCATGCGTACGCAGATTTCAAAAAGCGAAAAGAAAGCCGTGCTGAAGGATTCGTTTGGCGCTTCATTCGATGTGATGTTGGTGAACATGATGTGTCTATTGGTGGATAAAGACCGAATGAAATCATTTCTTGAAATCATCGTCGAATATCGACACCTCTATAACGTAAAACATCAGATCGCGGAAGGTACGGTCTATTCCGTCCGACCTTTGGATGAAAGTGAAATCGAACGACTCAATCAGGAATTTTCCGCAAGAAAAGGTCAGCGTGTTTACTTCAGTAATCGGATCGATCCTACCTTGATCAGCGGGATCAAAATCCAACTCGATGGAAAAGTCATGGACGGATCCATGAAATCACGCATCAATAATCTACGAACAGAACTTGTCAAAGGAAGCAGGTGAAGCTATGGAACTACGCCCGGAAGAAATCAGTGCACTGATCAAAAACAGGATCTTGCACTATGAAGAGAAAATCGAAGAAAACGATGTCGGCGTCGTCATTCGTGTCGGCGATGGGATCGCGCTTTTACATGGTCTAAACAACGCGATGTCCGGCGAGCTTTTGGAATTCGAAAACGATGTCTTCGGAATGGTGCTAAACCTTGAAGAAGATCATGTCGGTTGCGTTCTTTTAGGAAGCGATCGCGATATCAAAGAAGGCGATCCGGTCAAACGCACCGGTAAAATCGTCGAAGTCCCGGTCGGGGACGGAATGTTGGGTCGTGTCGTCAACGCCTTGGGCTTACCGATCGACGGCGGGCCGGCCATCGAATCCTCAAAGACCCGTCCGATCGAACGTGTCGCACCGGGGGTCATGACCCGTCAGAAAGTCGAACAACCGGTTCAAACCGGATTGAAGATCATCGACTCGATGATTCCGATCGGTCGCGGACAACGCGAATTGATCATCGGCGACCGTCAGACCGGTAAAACGGCGATCGCGGTCGATACGATCATAAATCAAAAAGACCAAAACATGATCTGCATTTATGTGGCGATCGGCCAAAAAGCATCGACCGTCGCGCAGATCGTCGAAAAGTTGCGTCAACACGATGCCATGAAATACACCGTCATCGTCAGTGCGACCGCCAGCGAATTGGCGCCGCTTCAATACATCGCGCCGTATGCCGGTTGTGCGATCGGCGAAGAATGGTTAGAACAAGGCAAAGATGTTCTTATCATTTATGACGATTTATCCAAGCATGCCGTCGCATATCGTGCGATGAGTTTATTGCTTCGCAGACCTCCGGGACGTGAAGCGTATCCGGGCGATGTCTTCTACCTCCATTCCAGACTCTTGGAAAGAGCGTGTAAACTGAACTCCGAAAACGGAGGCGGTTCCTTGACGGCGTTACCGATCATCGAAACACAAGCCGGGGATATCTCCGCCTACATTCCGACCAACGTCATTTCCATCACCGACGGACAGTTGTTCTTGCAGACCGAACTCTTCAATGCGGGGGTACGTCCGGCCGTCGATAGCGGGTTGTCTGTTTCCCGTGTCGGATCGGCAGCGCAAACCAAAGCGATGAAACAAGTCGCCGGTTCGTTGAAACTCGATTTAGCCCAATACCGCGAACTTCTTGCTTTCGCACAGTTCGGTTCGGATTTGGATGCCAATACGAAAGCGGTCATCGACCATGGCGCACGGTTAACCGAATTGTTGAAGCAGGGACAATACATACCGATGGATTTGGCTCACCAAGTGTTGACCTTATTCTCGGCCAAGTTCAAGTTCACCAACAAGATTCCGGTTGAAGACATCAAAGAATATGAACGCATGATGTTAGGGGATTTCGATCATGATTTCCCGCATTTGGTCGCCGAGCTCAATGATAAGAAAATCATTTCGCCGGAGTTGGAAGCTCAAATCAAAGAAGCGTTGACGCAGATTACCGATCGATTCATCAAAATGAGCGTGAAGTAAGATGGCAGGCAACAAACAAGCGTTGAAAGGGCGCATCCGCTCCGTCAAGGCGACCAAAAAAATCACCAGTGCGATGGAATTGATCGCCACCAGCAAGCTCCAAAAGCAGAAAAACCTGATGGAAGCGAACCGCTTGTACTCGAGTACCTTGCATAAGACGATCCATAAGGTCATCGGAGCAGCGAACGTTGATGATATTCCCTATCTCAAACCGCAAAAAGCGAAACCGGTCACCGTCGTCTTCGTCTCGGATATGGGATTGTGCGGCGGATTCAACGTCAATGTGGTGCACTTCATCCAAGAACACTTGGAAGCCGGGGATCCGTTGATCGTCGTCGGAAAGAAAGAACGGATGTGGTTTAAACGTCATGCGTATCCGATCTTAAAGACACTCCCGCAAAGCGACAATCTTGAATATCGCGATTTGGCGAAATTAGGCGATTGGATCATGGATCAATACAAAGAAGGGAAGATCGGCGGAATAAGAGTCATCTACACGAAATTCGTCAACTCGCTTACTTTCTTACCGACGAGTATCGATTTGTTGCCGATTTTGGTTCAGAAGGTCGAAAACGAAGAAGACAAAGAGATTCCGCAGGATACGATCTTCGAGCCGAATCCCACCACGTTGATCCACCAATTGGTACCGATGTATATGCATTCTCTGTTGTACGGTTTATGGCTCGAATCCAAAACGTCGGAACAAGCTTCGCGTCGTATGGCCATGGACAATGCGACGGACAATGCGGAAGATTTGATCGAAGAGTTACTCTTAGAATACAATCAGTCCCGCCAAGCCGCGATTACCCAGGAAATCACTGAGATCGTCGCCGGCGCGGAAGCTTTATAGGAGGTACACGATGGCACAAAACATCGGAAAAATCAGCCAGATCATCGGACCGGTCGTCGACGTACGTTTCAATGACGGCGAACTGCCGCTTTTGCATAACGCGATCAACATCCAATTGCCCGATCGCAGACTGGTCGTCGAAGTCGCGCAGCATATCGGGGACGATGTCGTACGCTGCATCTCGATGGGTTCCACCGACGGACTTGTCCGCGGTATGGAAGCGGTCGATACCGAGAACCCGATTCTCGCACCGGTCGGCAAAGAGGTCTTAGGCCGTATGTTCAACGTACTCGGCGAACCGATCGACGGATTACCGCCGATGGGACCGGAAGTACCGCGTTTGCCGATCCACCGCGACGCACCGAAATTCGAAGACCAACAAACCACGTCGGAAATCCTGGAAACCGGAATCAAAGTCATCGACCTGCTCTGCCCGTATGTCAAAGGCGGAAAGATCGGACTCTTCGGGGGCGCTGGCGTCGGGAAAACCGTCGTCATGCAGGAATTGATCCATAACATCGCCACCGAACACGGCGGACTTTCCGTCGTCGCCGGCGTCGGAGAGAGAACCCGCGAAGGGAACGATCTCTATCACGAAATGAAAGATTCGGGTGTTCTACCGAAAACCGTCTTGGTTTACGGACAAATGAACGAAAGTCCGGGAGCACGTATGCGCGTCGGATTGACCGGATTGACGATGGCCGAGTACTATCGCGACAGCGAAGGCCAGGACGTCTTACTTTTCATTGACAACATCTTCCGCTTTACCCAAGCCGGTTCCGAAGTTTCCGCATTGCTCGGACGCATCCCGTCCGCGGTCGGATACCAACCGACCTTGGCCACCGAAATGGGTCAGCTTCAAGAACGCATCACGTCGACCAAACGCGGTTCGATCACTTCCGTCCAGGCTATTTATGTTCCGGCCGACGACTTGACCGACCCGGCGCCGGCGACCGCCTTCTCCCACTTGGATGCCAAGACCGTTCTTGATCGCAATATCGCCGCCTTAGGAATTTATCCGGCGGTTGATCCGCTGGAATCCTCCAGCCGTATGTTGGATCCGTTGTTGGTCGGGGATGAACATTATTTGGTCGCCCGTGGCGTACAAGAAATCTTACAACGCTATAAAGAACTCCAAGACATCATCGCCATCCTCGGGATGGATGAACTCTCGGATGAAGATAAGATCGTCGTCAATCGCGCACGTCGCGTCCGTAACTTCCTCTCGCAGGCTTTCCATGTTGCCGAGCAATTCAACGGTTTCCCGGGCCAATTCGTCAAACGCGAAGAAACGATCCGTAGCTTTAAGGAAATCCTCGAAGGCAAGTATGACCACCTACCGGAACAAGCCTTCATGTTTGTCGGCTCGATCGAAGAAGCCGTCGTGAAAGCGGAAAGTCTGGCGTGATATGTTCACGTTGAACATGATCACACCCCACGGGAAGCCGCGCAAAGTCCAAACATCCATTTGTAACTTGGTGACACCGCAAGGTCAAATGGGTATCTTAGGCAATCATATGCCTTTGGTAACGATGGTCGAAATCTCCATGATGACCACCATCGAAGACGGCACCCGTAAAGAATACGCGGTCGCCGGCGGATTGTTTTTCTTCAAAGACAACGAAGCAACGATCTTAAGCGACGCCATCGAAAGCGAAGAGGAAATCGATGTCCAACGTGCCCTTGAAGCGAAGCGTCGTGCCGAGGAACGGTTAAGCGCAAAAGATCCCGATATCGATATAAAACGTGCCGAGATCGCATTGCGTAAAGCACTCAACCGTATCAACGTATCCCAATAGGAAGCTTCGGCTTCCTTTTTACTTTACTTGTAAACAAACCGCAAAGCGTGCTACGATTTAGTTAGGGAAATCAGCTTGTCGAAAGAACCGAGGAAACGAGATGGATGTAAAAGCGGTAGTCCAAAAATACATCGAAACCATGGATTTCAGCGACGAAGATGCTCTCCGCGGCGAATACTTCCTAAGCGCGGCGCGACATAATGTTTTTCGCTTGCTTTACTATCGCCCGGATATGGCCGATATCATCATCAAAGACCAAGCGATCGATACCATGGAAGCACAACGCAAAAACGGCAATCTCGGCCTGGCTTCTTACTTCATGCAAATCATCGAACTTTTCAATCATGCGAAAGGTATGACGAAAGAAGAGCTTCGATTTCGGATCATCGCGAGTTATATCAACCTAAGCGTCACATCCACGTTGTTGGAGGAAGTGAATCACAGAGGACCTCAATGCTTACGTAATTTAGCCAATGAGGCGAACGAAGACCCCTTATTATCGAAGATCCCATTCATGGATGCGTGGAAGGATGCGGAATTCTTCGATTTCGTACAGGAGTTCCCCTTATCGATCACGGAGTTCGAACCCAATGAATTTGTGGATTACGGAGATCAAGAAACACCGATGTCGTCGATTCAATGGGAAGATATACGACGCAAAATCGAGTCGATGAAGACGATCGAAGACGACAACACAAACCGCCAGGCGAAATTTCTAGAGGAAGATCTGCGAACACAGGAACAACGGATCGAAGACTTCTTGAACGACATGGTCAGACATATCGAAAAGACAAAAACCAAACATACGGCCAATACGTATTTCCCCTTTGATTTCTATGTCAAAGACATACGTTGGTTTATCGATCACGATTCCCTCGGATTGGATGAACAACATCTTGATCAATTTATAGAACGAATCCATCAAATCATCGTACCGGGATTCGACATTACGGTTCAATGCACAAAAGAACCGTTGGGGTTACTTACCGAAATCAGAATCAATCACTTTAACGATACCAAGAAAAGTTAAGCGAATTTGCGCTTACGAAAGGAAGACACAATGACAGAAGAAATCATTCGTCTGATTGCCTATTTCTTCGGATTTACGATCAGTCTTTATGCTTTGACCGCATTGGATTTCAACCGATTCCTCAAAAAGAATCGCCCGATTCCGGCCCAGTTATTAATGTTGATTCTTGCGATGGCCTTAGGGACGCTCTTTGCGGAGTTTCTACTCGCTCTACGATTTAAGGTGAACTAATTCATTAGGGTTTCACGTGTGAAAAATGTGTTTTGTGCTATAATAAGTCTTGCCTAGCGAACGGAGGTCGAATTATGCTTTTTTCAAAACAAGTTGGAATTGACTTAGGGACTGCGAATATGCTTATTTACGTCAAAGGCGAAGGGGTGGTTCTCGATGAACCCTCAGTCGTTGCCTTGGACGCCGAAACAAAAAAATGTCTGGCTGTCGGTACGGATGCCAAAGCGATGCTTGGTCGTACCCCCGGTCGTGTCTTAGCGATCCGTCCTTTGAAAGACGGAGTCATTGCTGATTTCGAAGTCACCGAAATCATGCTTTCGTATTTCATCCGCAAGTTGAAATTGAAAGGGATGTTTTCCCGTCCCGAGATTTTGATTTGCTGCCCGTCGAACATCACGTCGGTCGAACGCAACGCGATCCGCGATGCGGCATACCGCGCGGGTGCGAAGAAAGTCTACATTGAAGAAGAGCCCAAAGTCGCCGCGATCGGCGCAGGGTTGGATATTTCGAAGCCGACAGGGAACATGGTTCTCGACATCGGCGGCGGAACGACGGACGTTGCGATTTTGTCGCTAGGCGAAATCGTTACCAGCACGTCGCTGAAAGTCGCGGGGGACCGTATGGATCGCGACATCATCAAGTATGTCAAAGATTCCTATAAATTGTTGATCGGAGATCGTACCGCGGAAGAAATCAAAAAGCACATCGGGACAGCCTGGAAGGGTTCCCGCAGTGACACGATGGAAATCGCCGGTCGTGACTTGGTCACCGGATTACCGCACTCCATTACCTTGAATTCCGATGAAACCGAATTGGCCATGCGCGAAAGTCTTCAGGACATCGTACGCGCTTGCCGCACGGTTCTCGAACAGACGCCGCCGGAACTTTCCGCCGACATCATCACACGCGGGATCGTCCTGACCGGTGGAGGCGCTTTGCTTCACGGAATGGACCAACTCTTGATGAACGAACTCAACATTCCTGTCTACGTCGCCGAAAACGCTTTGCGTTGCGTCGCCGAAGGTACGGGAATCATGTTGGAAAACCTGCATCTCGCACGTTAAACTATCCGCAAGGATAGTTTTTTCTTAGGGAGAATAAAGATGGTTACATACAAGAGATTGAGGTGATTTCATGCGTAGTTCACGGATACCCCAACTCTTGCCTTTGTTGACGGATGGTCGGCCTTTAGCCTGTCAACCCGAAGCCGCAAACGCCATTTTCTCGATGTTTGAAGATCTTAAAGATTATCTTTGCGACCAAAGCGTCTCCAATGCAGCTAAGTATATGTTAAGCCATAGTAATTTCTTGGACCGATCCAACTTGCTTTCCTGCGAACAACTCAGCGTTCGTGTCCGGCCGGGTGACATCTGTTTCATCGACTTCGGTTGCGCATATCGCAACGAAGCGGGGTACCAGCACTTTGGGATCGTGTTATCGATCGTCCATAGTAAGGCGTTCGTCGTCCCGATGACTTCCAACCCTTCCACTTTCGCCCAAGCATATGATGAAATCTTATTACCGCATGGGAAGCGTCATTTGATGCGCATCGGGAAGCAGAAGGGAATGCATAAGGAATCGGTACTCTTTTTGAACGACTGTAAATTTATCAACACGTCACGCATTATAGAGATCAAAGGACACTTGGATCGTGATGGAATCATGTTTAAACAGATCGCGGATCGGATTCGCGAATGCTTGTTTGAACCGCACGCGGACTTGACGGAATCCTACTGAACGCTATACTTAGTTCGAGGTGGTCTCGTGCAGAATTTTACCGAGTATCGCGGTCAAAAATGGGTCATCCTGGTTTCGGGTGGCCCGGATTCGATGGCGTTATTGGACGTAATGCGTCGGGCTTCGGTCCGTCCTTTTGTATTGCACGTGAATTATCACGCTCGAGAGAGCGCTTTGCGGGATCAACAAATCGTATATGATTATTGTCTGCGACATGAAATCGACCTGCAAATCATCGATGCCCGATTTCCCGGGGAATCCAATTTTCAGGCATGGGCACGCGATATCCGCTATCGGGCGGCCGCTGATCGGGTGAAACAAACCGATTCGCTCGGAATCATGGTCGCACATCACTGCGATGATGTTTTGGAGACGTATATGATGCAAGTGCGCGCCAACAAGCATGTCGGTTGGTACGGAATTCGAGATAATTCGACGATATTCGACACAAAGGTCATCCGACCGCTGTTAAAATGGTCCAAACAAGAACTGATCGATTACTGCGAGTCGATGAATGTCGACTATGGTATCGACGAATCCAACCTTTCAATTAAATATGTTCGTAATAGGGTTCGTAAAGAAGTCATGCTGCTGAGCGAAGAAGAAAAGACAGCGATGATTCAAGAAATGAATGAAAAGAATCATCGAATCGAAACAGATTTGAGGAAAGTGGAAGGTCTTATTAACCAAGATTCACTTGACTCTCGGTTACTCGATGGAAATCGTATACTGCTTCGAGCTTGGTTATCCAAACACGCGACACGAAAGACTTTCGCGACCAAATTTCTCGACGAAATACTTCGTCAAGTTTCCGAAGAAAGTAACTTCGAGACTCAGCTCGATAAAAACGAGACTCTTTTGTTTCAATACGATACGTTGCGTATCGTTTCGAAAGTCGAAGAATTTTGTATCCTTCTTGACACCGTCGAGTTTAAAGACTACGATAAATTCTCCTTACGGGAAGATGGCGAAATCCGGGAAGGACTCTGTCTTAACGAAAGTGATTTTCCATTGACATTCCGCCCTCTTAAACCGGGGGACGCCATTCGACTTTCGTTTGGGACCAAAAGCATCCACCGATGGTGTATTGACCGGAAAATCCCGCTTGAAAATCGCCGAAGAATCCTTGTGGTCGAAAACGCCTTCCAGGAAATCATCTTCGCGTCGTCAATCGGTGCCAATGTAACGCATACCTGTGCACATCCGAGAGTCTTTGTGGTAAAATAACAGTATTATGCAGGAGGAAATCAAACGCATGCATCCAAATATCAAAAAAATCCTGGTTAGCGAAGAAGCGATCCAAACACGCAGTGCCGAACTCGGAAAGCAGATCACGCAGGAATATAGCGCAAAAGGACAAGTCCCGATTTGCGTCGCGATTTTAAAAGGTTCGGTACCGTTTCTCGTCACGTTGATCAAACACATCGACATGGACATCGAGTTCGATTTCATGGCCGTATCGAGTTATGAAGGCACCGAGTCGATCGGCGACGTGAAAATCATCATGGACCTAAACCGTTCCATCAAGGGCGAACATATCTTATTGGTTGAAGATATCGTCGATACCGGACGTACCTTAAAGGAAGTCACCAAGCTTCTCATCAACAAAGGCGCCGAAACCGTCAAGATCGTCAGCTTATTGGACAAGCCTTCACGGCGTGTCATCGATATCAACGCGGACTATGTCGGCTTTACCATCCCGAACGAATTCGTCGTCGGATTCGGTTTGGATTTCAATGAAAAATATCGGAATTTACCTTATGTCGGAGTGTTAAAAGACGAGTGCTACCAATAGTGGCCTCCTCTCATCGAAGGAGTGTGAACGCGAGTGCGTAATAAACGGATCGTAAGTCTGATCCCGTATCTGATCGTCACGTTGGCTATTTTCAGCCTCTTGACCATGAACATGAATTCATCGGTCGAAAAGATGACGTATTCGGCATACCTGGATCTATTAGCTAAAAATAAAGTCGCGGAAGCGAAAGTGACCGTCAGTAACGCGGTCGTCAATGTCACGGGGACCTACCTCGACAGTAAAGGCGACTCGATCGCCTATACCTTGACCATCCCCAATACCGAAAGCCAAACCGACAGTTTGGTTGAAGCCATTTATGCCAGTTCGGCCGAATATAAGGTCATCGATGCGAACGCGTCCAACCCTTGGGTCGATTTTTTAAGTACGGTCGTACCGTTCTTATTGTTTGGCGGGCTCGCGTTCTTCTTGTTGACACGGATGAACGGCGGGGGCGGACAAAACAAGGCGTTTGAGTTCGGTAAATCCAAGGCTCGTTTGGAAGGCAATATCAAAGTCCGTTTCGACGATGTCGCCGGCTGTGATGAAGAAAAAGAAGAAATGAAGGAATTGATCGAATACCTTAAAAATCCGAAAAAATTCGCCCGAATGGGGGCACGTATCCCGAAAGGCGTCCTGATGGTCGGGGCTCCCGGAACCGGTAAAACCTTGTTGGCGAAAGCGGTCGCCGGGGAAGCCGATGTTCCGTTCTATTCGATTTCGGGTTCGGATTTCGTTGAAATGTTCGTCGGGGTCGGCGCCAGCCGTGTCCGTGATATGTTTAAAAAAGCGCAAGCTACCGCGCCGTGTATCATCTTCATCGATGAAATCGACGCCGTCGGCCGCCAACGCGGCACCGGTGTGGGCGGTGGACATGATGAGCGCGAACAAACCCTGAACCAATTGTTGGTCGAGATGGATGGGATCACGGACAATGCCGGGATCGTCATCGTCGCCGCGACCAATCGTCCCGACGTCTTAGATCCGGCGCTTTTACGTCCGGGTCGCTTCGACCGTCAAATCACCGTTTCCTTGCCTGACCGTAAAGGTCGCCGTGCCATTCTCGAAGTCCATGCCCGCAACAAAAAACTCGGACCGGATCTCGACTTGGAAGGGTTGGCGAAACGTACTCCCGGATTCTCGGGAGCCGATCTTGAAAACGTCCTGAACGAAGCCGCGATCCTTGCGGTTCGCGACGAGTCCGAAGTGATCACGATGGCACATCTTGATGAAGCGATCGACCGCGTCATCATGGGTCCTGCCAAAAAATCACGGACGTATTCAGAACGTGAAAAGAAAATGGTGGCTTACCATGAAACCGGACATACGATCATCGGATTGAAACTCGAGAACTCGGACATGGTCCAAAAAGTCACGATCATCCCGCGTGGAACGGCCGGAGGGTACAACCTGATGACCCCGCGCGAAGAAAAGTTCCTACATACGAAGAAAGATTTGATGGCCACCATCACCGGATTACTTGGAGGTCGGGTCGCCGAATCCATCGTCTATGACGAAATGACGACCGGTGCTTCCAATGACATCGAACGTGCGACGCAAATCGCGCGCGACATGGTCATGCAATACGGGATGAGCGAATTGGGTCCGATTCAGTACGAACACCGCGGAGGCAACGTCTTCTTGGGTCGCGACTATGCGGCGCAAGCGAATTACTCCGGTCAGGTCGCGTTCGAGATTGACCAAGAAGTTCGTCGAATCATCGATAAGTGTTATGAAACCGCGACGAAATTGATTTCGGACAATCGCGAGTTAATGGATAAGATCGTCGACGCCTTGTTGGAGTATGAAACCTTGACCAGCGATCAGATCGAAGACATCGTCGAAGGAAGACCCATTCGCGATGTTGTTCTTAAGTCAGGTCTTGAGCCGGTACAAGCATAAGTCGTAACACCCCATTTATGGGGTGTTTTACTCAATCGGAGGAAATCATGGACAAACTAATCAAAGCCTTGGCAAGCGAAGGCGCGATACGGATCTTCGTTGCGGAGACGACGGATTTGGTCGCGGAAGCGGTACGTCGCCATAAGTGCGCACCGACGGCGGCTGCCGCGTTGGGAAGAACGCTTAGCGCCGGAGCGTTATTGGGCGCAAACCTTAAAGGGAAAGACGAAAAAGTCACCATACAAATCAACGGTGGCGGTCCTTTGGGAACGATCATGGTCGATGCGGACGGAAACGGAACTTTGCGTGGATTCGTCGCAAATCCCGACGTACATTTCATCAACGAAACCACGAAGAAGTTGGATGTCGGATTTGCTGTCGGAAATAACGGCACGTTGAAAGTCATTTTAGACCGTAATCTTAAGAGCGACTTCACGGGAACCGTCGATCTTCAGACGGGGGAGATCGCGGAAGATTTCGCCTATTACTTCACGGTCAGCGAACAAACGCCTTCGGCCGTTTCGTTGGGTGTTCTGATCGATACCGATGGATCGGTGAAATCCGCCGGCGCCTTGATGATCCAGATGATGCCCAACGCCAGCGAAACCGATATTTCAATGGCGGAACATATCGCGGAAAACTTACGCCCGATATCCGCGATGTTCGCGGATGGGATGACGCCGGAAGAAATCGCGACCGCGCTTTTCGACGAAGTCAAAATCCTTGAGACACGTGAATTGCATTTTCATTGCGACTGTAGTAAAGATCGCATGGCGGATGCACTAAAAACATTGGAGAAGAGTGAAATCCAAGAAATGATCGATGAAGATCACGGATGTGAAATCACCTGTCATTTCTGTAATACGACCTATCATTTCGCGGAAGCTGAATTGGCAGGTATGTTGGTGACAAGCTAATGGGATCTTGGAAGATCAGAGACGTCGTGATTCCCAATCAGGTAATACTCGCTCCTTTGGCCGGTATCTCCAATCCCGCCTTTCGCACGATCGCGAAAGAATTCGGCGTCGGATTGGTCTATAGCGAGATGATTTCCGACAAGGCAATCTGTTATTCGAATAAGAAAACATTGGAAATGTGTCATGTCGATCCTAGCGAACACCCCATTTCCTTACAACTTTTCGGGGAAGACATCGATTCGATGGTACAAGCCGCGATTTATCTCGACACGCAAACCGATTGCGACATCATCGATATCAATATGGGGTGCCCGGTCCCGAAAATCGTCAAAGGATCCGGTGGAGCTTCGTTGATGAGAACCCCCGAACATGCGGCAGCCATCGTCAAAGCGATCGTCGCCAAGGTCAAAAAACCGGTTACCTGTAAAATCCGTATCGGTTGGGATAATCAATCCTTGGATGCCCCCGCGATGGCCAGGCTTCTGGAAGCCGCCGGGGCCAGCGCGATCGCCGTCCACGGGCGTACCCGTGCGGCGATGTATTCCGGCCAAGTCAACTTGGAAGAAATTGCCAAGGTCAAAGCCGCTGTCAATATTCCTGTCATCGGAAACGGAGACATCACCGATGTGAAGAGCGCACGGGAAATGTTGGAGAAAACCGGTGTCGATGCCATCATGATCGGCCGCGGTGCCTTGGGGAATCCTTGGTTGATCGAAGAACTGGTCACTGATTTGGAGAAAAAAGGATCCGTACAACCGATCACTCTACAGCACAAATTCGAAACCGCCCGTCGCCACGCGCAACGTTTGGTCGATCTAAAAGGCGAAAATGTAGCCATGAAAGAGATGCGCGGTCACTTTGCGTGGTATTTGACGGGATTGCCAAGAAGCCATGCGGTAAAGAATATGATTTCGCAGATGACGGATTACGATCAATTTGATAGAATAGTGAAGAATTATGAAAACGCCCTCGTCAACGACGATTGGACGTTCTTGGAAAAGGAAGTGTCACGATGAACGAAATCGAATTTAGCGAACAAGAACTTGTTCGACGCAAAAAAGCCGAAGACTTAGCCGCAATGGGGGTCGACCCCTTCGGGAATGCCTATTACCCGACCCACCATAGCCAGCAGATTTTCGATGCCTACGGTGAAAAAACCAAAGAAGAACTCGTAGAGATGAATGTCCACGCGGTCATCGCGGGTCGTATCATGACCAAACGCGATATGGGGAAAGCAGGGTTCATGCATCTCCAAGACCGTGACGGTCAAATTCAAGTTTACCTACGCAAAGACGCACTTACGGAGCAAGAGTTCGAACTTTTCCTGTTGGCCGACCTTGGCGACATCGTCGGGATCGAAGGAACGATTTTCCGCACCAACCACGGGGAACTCTCCATCAAAGCGTCCAAGTACACGCACTTAACGAAAGCATTGCGTCCCTTACCCGATAAATTCCATGGATTGGCGGATGTTGAAGAACGCTATCGTCGTCGCTATGTCGACTTGATCGTAAATGAAAACGCCAAGAAAATCGCAATGACACGTCCGCGGATCATCCGTGCTTTGCAACACTATTTCGACGGTATCGGACTGATCGAAGTCGAAACGCCGGTCTTACAACCCATTCTCGGCGGTGCCGCGGCACGACCTTTCGTCACTCATCACAATACCTTGGATATGGATTTCTATCTCCGGATCGCGACCGAACTACCGTTAAAACGGTTGATCGTCGGCGGCTTGGAAGGTGTTTACGAAATCGGCCGTCTTTTCCGTAATGAAGGCATGAGCACTCGTCACAACCCCGAATTCACCACGGTCGAAGCCTATATCGCCTATTCCGATATGGAAGGCATGATGAAAACGGTTGAAGATTGCATTGAGTCTGTCGCCATGGAAACCTTGGGATATACCAGTGTGCCTTGGGGCGAAAAGACCATCGAACTTAAAGGTCCGTATCGCAGACTTCATATGGTCGATGCGATCCGTGAAGCCATCGGTGTCGATTTCTTTAAGGTCGCAAGTTTGGATGAGGCTTTGGATTTAGCCAAGCAACACCACATCAACGTGGCCAAACATCAAGCTTCCTTTGGACACATCGTCAACTTGTTCTTCGAAGAGTTCGCCGAGAAAACCTTGGAACAACCGACCTTTATCTACGGTCACCCCATCGAAATCTCGCCGCTCGCAAAGAAGAACGCGCAAGATCCCCGTTTCACCGATCGTTTTGAACTCTTCATCGACAGTCGCGAGTACGCCAATGCGTTCTCGGAACTCAATGATCCGATCGACCAACGTCAACGCTTTGAAGCGCAAATGGCCGAAAAAGAACTTGGTAACGACGAAGCCAACGAGATGGATGTCGATTTCGTCGAAGCCTTGGAATATGGAATGCCTCCGACCGGCGGTCTGGGCATCGGGATCGATCGTCTGGTCATGTTGCTGACAAACAGCGAAACCATCCGTGAAGTCATCTTGTTCCCGCATATGCGTCATCGTACCGCAGAGTAACCCAAAAGGGTTACTCTTTTTTATTATTTTCGTCTATGCCTTTCACCGGTTTACCGATACAATGGAGAAGATACAAGGTAAGGTAACAATGTACGATATCGTCATTATCGGATGCGGTCCGGCCGGTGCGCTTTGCGCATCGCAACTTGCGAAAAACTCGAATCTTAATATATGTGTCATCGACAAGCGATCGATGCTTTTAACGTCGAATCACCGAAAATCCTGCGGTGGGTTGATTTCTTCCCATGCCCAACAAGCGTTTTCCGCGATGAATATTCAAATACCAAATCACATTAAAGTGGAACCGCAGTTCCATAGGGTGAAAACGTACGATTTCAATGCCAAATTGTCACGTAATTATCGTCGGGAATATATCAATGTTGATCGAGTGAAGTTCGAAGAATGGATGATCGACCAGATTCCCCATTCTGTGGAAAAACGGTTTGAGACCCAAGTCATTGTGATTGAGGTTAAAACAGATCAAATCCGATTAAAACTGCGAACCACGAAATCAGAATCCTATATCGAAACAAAGTATGTCATCGCGGCCGATGGTGCCAAGTCTTTCGTTCGATCCACATGCTTCTCCGACATTCCTTCGATGAAAATGTATGTATCCATTCAGGAAATCTTCAATACCACAACGGATCATCCTGCCTATTACGGGATCTTCGATTCATCGATCACCGATTATTATTCATGGATCATCCAAAAGAAAAATGAAATCATCGTCGGGAGTGCGCTCGAAATCAACGATCAGGTCAATGCGAAATTCGAGATTCTGAAACAAAAGATCAAACAAGAATGTGACATTGAACTGAAAGATCCCATTCGACGTGAAGGGGCATTCATCGCACGACCGACACGCTTCGCACACCTGTTCTTTGGTTCTGATCGAATCGCCATCATCGGTGAAGCCTCCGGTGCCATTAGCCCGACCTCGGCCGAAGGATATAGTTACGCACTGAAAACCGCCCGACAATGTGCTCGATCTATCAGAAAACATGGACCCACCGCTATAGCGACCCGTCACTATGATCGGCATATGTTGAAGGTGCGGATCTCGATTCTTGGGAAATGGATCAAATCTCCGGGGATGTATGTCCCTTGGTTACGTAAATGGGTCATGATTTCGGGGATAACAGCGAGTTCGAAGTAGAATACGAAGATATGAAGCGTAATGAAGAAGATATCCAAAAGATTGTACTTTCTTTCACATAAAAGAAACGATACAATGAAAACAGATTTATTTCGGTATTTCGTTACAAGGAGGATGCTTCATGAACGAAATCTTACGTATCGATGCCTTGATCAAGAACTATGGAGATTTGACAGCGGTCAACGGACTCAGCCTCTCGGTCAACGTAGGGGAGCTTTTCGCTTTTCTCGGACCCAACGGTGCCGGGAAGTCGACCACCATCAACATCCTCTGCACCATTTTACCCAAGACCGAAGGCGAAATCATAATCAACGGATATCGATTAGGGAAAGATGACGAGAAGATCCGTAAAAGCATCGGCGTCGTCTTTCAAAACGCCTTCTTGGATGATTTACTGACGGTTGAGGAGAATTTGATCAGTCGCGCATCGTTCTATCAGCTCACTTCCGCCGAAACCAAACAACGGATCGGCGAATTGTCCAAATTATGCGGACTTACGGATTTTCTGAAACGTCCTTACGGAAAACTCTCGGGAGGACAACGACGCAGGGCGGATATCGCACGCGCACTTATCCACAAGCCGAAAATCCTGTTTCTCGACGAACCGACAACCGGTTTGGATCCGCAAACACGCACGAAAATCTGGGATGCGATCGAAGAGCTTCGTCGCGACCATGGGACAACGGTGTTCATGACCACCCATTACATGGAAGAAGCGTCGCGATGCGATCGTGTCGCGATCATCGATTATGGAAAGTTATTGGTTCTAGATACACCGACTACCTTAAAAAGCGAATATGCGCCGACCAATTTGAAAATGGTCGTGAAAGATGTCGAAAAAGTAACACAGTTCGTTTTGACTCGCGGGATGACACCGGTGGTTTACGGAAATATCGTTGAAGTCGTATTGAAAGAAAGCAAAGATTCCTTAGCGATCCTGTGTGAACTGGATGCGGAGATCGAATCATTTGAGGTTAAGGACGGGGATATGGATACGGTATTCTTAGCCTTCACAGGACGAGCGATTCGCGGGGAGGATGCCGCATGAGAACCATCGGCCAATTGACGTTACGTAATATCAGACTCTTTTTGCGCAACCGTAGCGAAGTTTTCTTCTCGTTTCTCTCGGTCTTCATCATTCTCGGGCTCTATGTCCTCTTCTTAGGGGATGTTCAAGTCAAAAACATCCAATCGATCGTTGGGAATGATTTCCCCGAGGTCGAAGCTTTGGTGTATGCATGGATGATGAGCGGTTTGGTCGCGGTCAGCACCGTCACGTTATCCCTCGGTGCCTTAGGTCGCATGGTACAAGATCGCGAACACAAGGTCTTCAATGACTTCATGGTCGCGCCGATCCACCGTTGGCAGTTGATTCTTGGCTATCTCTTATCAACCTTGATCATCAGTTTGACGATCTCGGTGTTCCTGTTTATCGCAAGTCAGATCCTGATATCGATCAAAGGTGGTTCGTGGTTAGATGTAGTGACCTCCTTGAAAGCGCTTGGTATCATCATCATGCTCGTTCTCTCGTCGGGACTGTTGTTTCTCTTCGTGATTTCGTTTGTCCGTTCGGAGTCGGTGTTCTCATTGATTTCCACGATCATCGGTACGATCATCGGGTTTGTGACCGGTGCATACATGCCGATGGGAATCATGCCGCGGATCATTCAAGATATCTGTAATTTGATTCCGGTATCGCAAGGAGCCAGTCTGTTGCGACATCTCTTCATGAACGATTTGATCGCTAAACTCTTCGCCAACGCGCCGGCTCAAGTAATTACGGACTATCGGCTCCTACAGGGGATCGACCTGACAATTCAATCCACGGTACTCAATGACAAATTAATGGCGGTTTACCTGGCATCCAGTATTCTTGTTTTATTAGGTTTGTGTATCTTCCGATTCAACACCATGAAAAACTAAGAGCGGCTTCGCCGCTCTTTATTTGAATCGGAGAGTTGCGCCTTGTTTATCGATGTCCAACGTCTGACATGTCCAATGCGCATGCGTATTTATCAGGGAATCTTTGACTCGATCCACGAAACCCGGATCCGTGTAAATGCATAACAAGGTAGGACCGGCACCGCTGATAAAGAATGCGTTCGCCCCTGCGTTCATCACGATCGACCGGATGACATCGAATTCAGGGATTAAGCCTTTTCGATAGGGTTGGTGAAGACGATCTTGCGTCGCGATCGCAAGCCATTCCGGATTCCCCGTTTCCATCGCTTTTCCCAAGATGGCCGAACGAGATCCATTGAACACCGCATCTTTAAATGCTACGGTTTGAGGGAGGACACTTCGAGAAAGGGATGTGGATAACTCGAAATCGGGAATCAACGCCAAAACACAAAGCGAAGGATGTACAATATAGGGAATGGCGATCGGTAGATTCTCATGCAACACCGAAGCGACGCAGCCCCCAAACAAAGCCGGAGATACATTATCGGGATGACCTTCCAAATCATTACAGATCGCGAGACAACGTTGACGATCCAACGGGGATCCATGCATCGCATTCGCACCCAATACCCCCGCCACCAACAACGCGGCGCTGCTTCCGAGTCCGCGAGCGATCGGAATCGATGAGGAAATCGAGATTTTTACAGGTTCAGCAGGTAATCCCAAGGTTTTTAATGTGTGCGTATAGGCGACATAAACAAGATTGGATTCATTTTGAAATTCAGGTGGACAACCATCGATCTTAAGTCGATCGCTTTTCTCAAAGGAAACGGTCGCATAAAGAGATAGAGCCAATCCGAAACAATCAAAGCCGCTACCAAGATTCGCACTGGTCGCAGGGACACGTACCGTAATCATAGGTTTTCCCTCACACATCGACGAATATATCGGTCCACGGCGTCGATCGCCACAATATCATGGTGTAAGACCGGTTTTTTTGAAAGTTCGGATAATGATTTTGGAATTGTTAAGCCGGTTATTTCGGAAATCGTCGTGATCAACCTCAAATCCGGTTCGATCGGCCAGTTCATGGCGCGGGCGATGCTTGCGGGGAATTTAAACGGTGATGCGGTCGCTAAGATCACCATGGGACGATCGGATTGATGGGGGTTGGCGACCGACCATGCGACAGAGCTGTGCGGATCCAGTAAGTAACGATGGTTGGCATAGACTTCTTCGATGGTTCGCAGGGTCATCTCATCGCTCGTGTATCCCGCTGATATCGTTTTCGAAAGCTTCTCGTGAATGGATTTCGGTAAGACAAACCTTCCGTGAGTTTTCAAATCGTTCATCAATCGGACGATCAAATCGCTATCCCCATCGGACAGAAGCCATAATAAGCGCTCCAAGTTCGATGAAACCAAGATATCCATCGAAGGAGAAAGCGTTGAGTGGAATTGACGATTCCGATCGTAGATCCCTGTCTTCAGAACATCAGTCAGGATATGGTTTTGATTTGAAGCGCAAATCAGTTTTCCGATCGGAAGCCCCATTCGTTTCGCTAAATAACCGGCCAAAATATTCCCAAAATTACCGGTCGGTACGCAAAAATCGATCGTCTGACCCACTTCGATGGTTTTGTTTTCTATCAGTTGATTGTAGGTGTGGACATAGTATACGATCTGCGGAAGCAATCGTCCGATATTGATGGAATTTGCGCTCGAATAGAGAAAATTTTGATCATCGCCACGTTCACTTAAAAACTTCTTGACTGCCCCTTGCGCATCGTCGAAGTTTCCTTGGATCGCCGCGACTTTTTGATTCTTACCGTCCTGCGTCGTCATTTGAAATCGTTGGATCTCACTGATCCCGACATTCGGATAGAACGCCAAAATCTTGAGATGTTCGATATCTTTGAACCCTGTTAAGGCGGCCGAACCGGTGTCTCCGCTGGTCGCCACCAACACGATCAAATCCTTCTGAATGTTACTCTTTTCTTTTGCCAGCACCAACAACCTCGGAAACAACGAAAGCGCGACATCTTTAAAAGCCGCCGTCGGTCCATGAAACAACTCCGCCACATAGCGGTTACCGACGGGAACGATCGGAACGACGGTTTTTGTGTCGAAGGTTGAATCATAGGCCTGGTTGACGCACATCTCGATTTCCTCAATCGTAAAATCATCAAACCACGGATGGAGGATAAGCGTCGCTAAACGTCGATAGTCGGTCGTATGATACACTTCAGGTGAAAGAGGTGGCAGATCTAGAGGAAGAAAAAGTCCTCCGTCACGTGCCAATCCCTGAAGCATCGCATCTGCGGATGTGATTCGGATCTCGCTGTTTCTAGTACTTTGGTAGCGCATGGTTCGCCTTCCGTTTCTTGTATTTGAATTACCACTATGATAGAATGTTTCAAATTAGGTTGCAAGTCTTTTCAACGAAGCAACATGAAAGAAGGACCCCAATGGAAATCGCACTCCTCGGATTCGGGACCGTCGGTAAAGCCCTATTTGATCATATCGAGACGCTTCAAAAGCAAGGAAGCCCTCTTTTCCATGTTAAAAAGATCTTGGTGAAAGAAGGGGAAGTCGACACGAATCCGTTATTTACCACGTCGATCGATACCATCCTAACGGATCCGAATATTGAAATCGTCGTCGAGATGATGGGAGGATTCGAACCCGCTTTCACGTATCTAAGCGAAGTCATCAAAGCCAAAAAGCATGTTATCACCTCAAATAAGAATTTGGTGAGCGAGTATGGCGATAAATTGTCAAACTTAGCTGTTGAAAACAAGGTCGGTTTTTTATGTAGCGCAAGCGTCGGCGGGGGGATTCCGATCCTGGCGGAATTGCGGGACTTATCAAAACAAGAAGAAATCTTGGATGTGACCGGGATCTTCAATGGAACGACCAACTATATTCTGGATGCGATGACACGGCTGGATTTGACGTTTGAGGAAGCCTTGAAACAAGCTCAACAGGCCGGTTATGCGGAAGCGATCCCCACCAACGATGTGCAAGGCGTAGACCTGCTTTACAAGGCGCGTGTACTCGCGAACGTCACATGGAAGAAGTGGATATCCCCCGCAAGTATCGACCGTCTAACGATGCATACGGTCACGTCAGAGGATATCGAGTATTTCAAACGACACAATCAAACGTTACGTTATTTGACCACGATTCTAAAGAACGATGATGGAAAGTTGAGTGTTTTCATTCAACCGACCGCGCTTCAATCGTTGCATCCGTTTGCGTTAATCCAAAAGAATCTCAATGTCTTCCGCTTTCAAGCTTCGCGCAGTCAAACGCAGTCGAGAGTGGGACCCGGAGCCGGTGGAGCGCCGACCGCCGCCAACATTTTCCGCGACCTTCAGCGAATTAAACGTGGTGATTTTGAAATGATTCCGTTTGACGCAACGTTATCCGATGCGGACAACCTGAAAGCCAAGTTCGCATACTATATCCGTGCTTCGCGGTCTGCACTTGAAATTCTTCCAAGCGAAACAATCGAAACTTCAGACGCGAATGATGTCGTGATCACACACCCTCTTTCCGTGACCAAAGCCCATACCTACCTACGATCCATGATTGCGATCGATCCCAAACTTTTCGCGTGTGCGATTCTGGATGAAAGCGGGTATCAATGATATGTTGAAGGTGACGAAATTCGGGGGATCCTCGCTTGCGGATGCCGCACAATTCATGAAAGTGAAGTCCATCCTGGATGCGGATCCGATGCGTCGTGTGGTGGTCGTTTCAGCTGCCGGGAAACGTTCTTCAGACGATCATAAAATCACGGACTTGCTTTATTTGCTTCATGCCCATCTTCAATACGGGTTTCCCTATGACGAAATCGTTCGATCGATTTCCGACCGACTGATTGAAATCCGTGACGCCTTAGGCGTCGATGTTTCGATCGAAACGGATTTAACGCAGATCTTCAAACATTTAACGAAAGAAACACCCTTGGATTTTCTGGTTTCCCGCGGCGAATATCTGAACGCTAAATTGATGGCGGCTTATTTGGGATACGCTTTTGTGGATGCGTCCGATTGCGTGTTTTTCGGATATGACGGGCAGCTGGATACTGAAAAAACCTACCGATCGATTCAAGAAGCCTATAGCCAGCATCACAAGATCGTCATTCCGGGATTTTACGGAAGTTTACCGAACCGACGCGTCAAAATCATGAGTCGCGGAGGATCGGATATCACCGGAGCCTTGGCGGCGGCGGCCTTGGATGCGGAAGTGTACGAGAACTGGACCGATGTTTCCGGAATTCTGATGGCGGATCCGAAAATCGTCCGTCAGCCCGATGCGATCTTACGCATGACTTATGCGGAATTACGCGAACTTTCGTTTATGGGGGCGTCCGTCTTACATGAGGAATCCGTTTTGCCGATCAAATTGAAAAACATCCCGCTCATGATCCGCAATACCAATCAACCCGATCATCCGGGAACGCTGATCAAAGAGTCATTTGAGGAAGACAGTGAGATCGAAGATCGGTTTGTGACCGGGATCGCCGGAAGGACCGGATTTTACGTGCTTACGATCTATAAGGAACAAATCTTATCCGATACATCGATCGTTCGAAACACCTTGGCGATCTTCGACGATTTCAAAGTCCAGATCGAACATATTACCTTAGGGCTGGATAGTTTTATGTTGACGGTATCCTCGACGCAACTCAAAGATAAAATCTACGATGTCGTGTCGCGGATCCAGAGCGAGTGTAAGCCGGAAACCTTGGAAATCGAAGAGAATATCGCGATGATCGCCTGTGTGGGACGTCGCATGCGTTATCGTCCGGGGATCGCGGGAAAATTATTCAGCGCTCTCGGGAAGAACGGGATCAATATCCGGATCATCACCCAAGGGACCAACGAAATCAGTATTATCGTAGGGGTCGCTACCCAAGACTATCAAAATGCGGTGAACGTAATCTATGACAGCTTCATGCGCGCGGAGAAAACAAAATGAACATCGCTATCCTTGGCGCCACCGGAATGGTGGGTCGTGAAATGATCAAAGTGTTGGAAGAACGGAAATTTCCGGTCGATTCGTTTCGATTGCTTGCCAGTGCTCGCAGCGTAAATACAAAGATCCTCTTTCACGGGAAAGAATATCTTGTTGAAGAGGCAACGGAACACTCATTTACAGGAATGGATGTCGTTTTCGGAGCAGTATCGAATGCCATGGCCAAACGATTTGCCCCGCACATCGTCGCCAGCGGCGCTTTGTTTGTGGATAACTCTTCGGCGTTTCGAATGTTGGGGAACGTACCTTTGGTGATTCCGGAGATCAACGCCGACGATGCGCAGTTGCATCAAGGCATCATTTCCAATCCCAATTGCTCCACGATCATCGCGATGGTCGCAATACACCCGATCAAGCAACGTTACGGAATCGAAAATGTCGTTGCTTGTACTTATCAAGCCGTTTCGGGTGCCGGACAAGAAGGCATGTCCGAGTTGATCCATCAAATCGAAGCATCGGTCGAAGGCAAAGAAGTAACGAACAAAGTATTCCCACATAAAATCGCATACAATGTCATACCGTCGATCGGAAGCCTCGAGGAAAACGGCTACACAAGTGAAGAAATGAAGATGCGCAACGAAGGACGGAAGATTTTACACCTTCCCGCGTTGAGCGTGAACTGCACCTGCGTACGTGTGCCGGTGCTACGTTCACATTCGATCGCCCTCACGGTCCGCACGTCGCAAAAACCGGAGCTGGATGTCATTCGCGCGGATTGGGCGAAAGCTCCCGGAATCGGGATGCTTCCCGCAGGGCGCGACTATCCCACGCCCATCGATACCAGCGATCAAGATCTTGTCATGGTCGGAAGATTGCGTAAAGATCTCAATGATCCTGAGAAAGGGATCAGCTTCTGGTGCTGCGGGGATCAAATCCGCAAAGGAGCCGCGACCAACGCGATCCAAATCGCCGAACTGTTCATCAAGTAAAAAAGCGCTTCGCGCTTTTTTACTAATTCTATTGAATTGATTTAGTTAATTACTAGAATTCATTTTTCCCGCCATTAGGACGGATAATGCGATCGAATTCAGCTTGTCGTCATCGGTATCCGCCCGTGAAGTCAGCACGATCGGCGCTTTGGCACCTGAAATCATGCATGCGACCGATCCGTGCGCAAAGAACGTGACGGCTTTATAGAGAATGTTCCCCGCTTCGATGGTCGGCATCAAAAGGATATCGGCCTTTCCGGCGTTGGGATTCTCGATCCCTTTATGTTTGGCGGCCAAGACACTCACCGCATTGTCGAAAGCGAACGGTCCATCGACTTCGCACCCGGTGATTTCTCCCCGCTTCTGCATCTCGCTTAACGCCTGTGCATCCAAGGTCGCAATCATCTTCGGATTGACTTTCTCCACCGCGCAAACGACCGCGACTTTCGGATTGTAGATTCCTAACGCATTGGC
The DNA here is from genome assembly GCA_964526155.1 of uncultured Erysipelotrichaceae bacterium. Lineage (GTDB taxonomy): Bacteria > Bacillota_I > Bacilli_A > Erysipelotrichales > Erysipelotrichaceae > GWE2-51-13. The sequence goes on from CAZGLV010000001.1 coordinate 290,829, forward strand.
GACCGGAAGACAATTCTCGATGATCTGCTTCTTAGCTGCCAAGTCCGGCGCGATATTCATGGCCGCATCGGATATCAGGAAAAGTTTCTCGTATCCCGGAACGCTCGCCACGGTCACATGAGACAAGACCTGTCCGGTACGCAAGCCCCACTCCTTGTTTAACACAGCCTTCAGGAGAATGCTTGTATCGATCAGTCCCTTCATCAAAATCTGCGCCTCACCGCTGGAAACCAAGCGTACCGCTTTCTCGCATGCCAACACGCCATCCGGTTCGTGAAGGATCGTACAGTTGGCCAAAGGTAAGTTATGCGCCTGCGCGACGGTATTGATTTTCCCTTCGTCACCGACTAAAATCGCATCGATCAAGCGCATCGAAACCGCTCGTGTCACTGCGGAGAGGACATCGTGATCTTGCGCAACCGCAACCGCCAACGTATAACGATGTGTTTTAATGATCTTCTGGTGAATGAAATCAAAGAGTTCCATGGTTTCCTCCTACCGATAGAGTTTCGGTTTTTCTTCGTTACGTAAATATCGCAAACCGCCAAGCGCCATCGCACGCATCTCATCCTCACCCTCGAAAATGAAAACCGGTGCGATCCAATCCGTATATTGGCGGATCATCCCGAGAAACTCGCGATTGTATGCGATGCCTCCGGTAAAACTCACCGCGTCGACTTTGCCCTTTAGGACAGCGGCCATCGCGCCGATTTCCTTAGCGATCTGATAGGCCATCGCATCCAGAACACTCTTGGTTTGCGGGTTGCTTTTCGCTTCATCCATCGCTTGCGACACGTTGCCATGACCGAGGTAGGAAATCAATCCTCCCGATCCCACCAACATCCGTTTGACGATCGTACGATTGAAATCGTAATCTTCCATCAGCTTCATGGTATTGGCGCAAGAGAATCCGCCGACCCTTTCGGGCGAGAACGGACCTTCGCCGTCGATCGCGTTGTTGACGTCGATGACCTTACCCAAAGCATGGGCGCTGATCGATACTCCGCCACCTAAATGCGCGATGATCAGATTGAGTTCCGAAACAGGTTTGCCGATCTTTATCGCCGTCTCACGCGCGATCTGCTTTGCGTTGAGGGCATGGAAGACACTGCGACGTTCATAACCCTTGAGGCCCGAATAGCGTGCCGGCTCGCAGAGCTCGTCGGTGACGACCGCATCCAGGAAAATCGCCGGAATACCGTGGTTCTGAGATAACCCAAAGGCAAGCAACGCGCCGACCGTTGAAATATGCGTGCCGTATTTTTCGCTCCGCGCATCATCCGCGACGGCTTGATTGAGAAGATAGATTCCGCCTTCGATCGGTTTTAACAGCGGTCCGCGTGTGACGATCAGATCCAAATCGGAAAACCCGACACCAAGGTCATTCAACCATGACATCACGCATTCCTTGCGGAAATCCTCTTGATCCAAAATCGATTTGTAGGGTTTCAATTCTTCGGCACTGTGCCGTAACGTCGTGGAATGCTTCTGGATCTCGTCCTCGAAGAGTGCGACTTTCGTTGAAGTCGATCCTAAATTCAATACGATGAGTTTTGACATATGAGTTCTCCGTTGATACGACTATCATACCATAATCCCCTGAATTTCTCGACGCTTGGCAGATGGATTTGGACACAATGACATCGCACGACGGAATCTTCGCCACATTTCCAGGATCGGTAGGCTATGGTATAATAACAACGTTATAAATGAGGAAAACTATGGAACTATTACGATCTACGGATAAAACCGCTTTTGATACTTTCGTGAAATCTCAACCGCACATCCACTATTCGAAGTTGTGGTTTTGGGGTCAATTCGAGTCCCTTCACGGATATCAAGCACAGTACTGGCGATTCGTAGACCTCGGTAAAACCGTCGCGACGGCGATTTGCCTTCAAAAGAGTACGATCTTCGGAAAACACTGGTATATTCCAAACGGTCCAAGCCTTTCGATCGAGCAGCCGAATCTTCTTGAAGAAGTTTTGGATCTGATCAAACGCAACGCAGTAAAATTCAACATCCTGTCGGTACGCATCGACACCAACATACCCCGGAACCATCATGACAATCAAGGAAACTTGATCGAGGATGGATTCAGTAACGAATCGATTACGCAACGTTTCGAAAACACCGGTTTTAAACATACCGGGTATAACTATGGATATTCGGGATATCTGTTCTCAAGGTTCACCTATGTGTTGGATCTTGAGGGTGATACGGGTTCATTGGTCGACAAAATCGCTCCCAACATACGAAACCTGTATAAGAAAAACTTACGGCGCGGGGTAATCGTGCGTAACGGCACACGGGATGAATTGGGTTACTTGACTCGATTCGGGATCGAGTTGTCCAAAAAACTCTACTTCAAACCTAAAAGTCTCAAGTTTTTCCAGCAGCTCTATGATTTGGCTGCGGAGAACGTACTCTATCGGGTTGCGATTGCGGATCTGAATGTGGCCAAGCAAACCATCGCCAAAGAACGCGAAACACTCTTGATCGCTTATGATAAAGCGAAAGACAATCCGCGGAAAGTGGGATTTCTAAAAGAAACCCAACGACAATTGGATGATCTGGAGAAAGAAGAGAACGACTTAAACCAATTGATCAAGCAACATGGCGACACGTTGATACTCGGAGCGTCATTGTATTTGATTGCGGGTGATCGCAGTTATAACGTTTATACCTACACCAACAAGGATTTCCCGAGTTTCCATGCGACGATCTCGCTTCATGTGGATTCTTACGAGGAACTTAAGGAACGCGGTGTTCGATATTATGACTTCGTTGGGGTTTCGGGGAGCTTGGATCCGAAAGATCCTTATTACGGTCTGCATGACTTCAAACGGAAGTTCGGCGGAGATTTCGTGGAGAATCTAGGTGAATTCTATTTCAAACCGCGACCCAAGATGGCGCACATACAGTTCAGAAGTTATGTCTATCAACGGAAGTTCGAGCGAAAGTTCAACGAAACGTGGATTAAGTTTAAAAACAAGGTACAAACCAAGAAATAGAAAAGGTGACGGAATTTCCGTCACCTTTTATTGTAAAAGTAAACCCCCTGTTCTACAGGGGGAAGTAAAAAGCTTAAGCGGTGAGTCAAATAAAATCCTCCATGGTAAGATTGAAGGGCCTGACAGCACAACAATCAACATGGAGGAAGTCAATCATGAATGACACCCAAAGTTTATCACACACGACCTACAACTGTAAATACCACCTGGTATTTGCGCCAAAGTACCGAAGACTAGTGATCTATGGGAAGCTGAAAAATGATATTGGTATCATTTTGCGCACGCTGTGCGAGCGCAAAGGAATTGAGCTGCTGGAAGCGGAAGCCTGTCCGGATCACATCCATATGTTAGTCAGTATCCCGCCGAAGTATAGCGTGGCGCAAATCATGGGGTATCTGAAGGGGAAAAGTACGCTGATGATTTTTGAGCGACATGCGAATCTGAAATACAAGTATGGGAGTCGCGTGTTTTGGGCGCGGGGTTATTATGTAGACACAGTGGGGAAGAATGAGAAGAGAATCCGAGAATACATCGCGAATCAACTGCAAGAAGACAAAATGTATGATCAAATGAGCTTGAAGGAGTATATTGACCCGTTTACGGGAGACCAGGCAAAATAAAGCAATGAAAAAGGCGCCATAAGGCGCCAGCTGAGGAAGGGCTGCGGCTGTCAGGCCCTCGGCGTCCCGACAGGGACGGCAGCAACAAGCCCTTATAGGGCGAGGTCAAACTACCGGCTAAGCCGGTAGTTATGATATGCTTGAATTGTTTTCTACTTCGCTTACGGATTATTTGTAGGAAGCGATAAACGCATCGACTTCTTTGTCGGTCGGCAACGAAGGTTGCGCGCCGACTTTCAATGTGCTCAACGCACCGACCGCATTCGCGTATTTCGCGGAAGCGACGATGTCTTTGGTTTCGGCATATTTCAGTGCCAAGGCTCCGGTAAACGCATCACCGGCCGCTGTCGGGTCGACCGCGGTGACTTTGTACGGAAGTACATGTTCGTCAACACCGTCACCATAAATGTAAGATCCGTTTTCGCCGAGTTTGAGAACGACGAATTTACATTCGTTGCGTTCTTTCAAGATCTTCGCGGCGGCCAGATAACTGGCACGGTCATTGGGATAAATGCCCGTCAACGCTTTGGTTTCGGTTTCATTCGGAGAAAGGATATCCAAGCCCTTTAATTGTTCGAGCGGATATTCTTGGGCAGGTCCCGCATCCAAGACGGTGATGACACCGTGTTTCTGCGCTAACTTGACGGCGGCGATGTTGGCTTCCAACGGGATTTCCAATTGGAGAAGCAATGCGTCGAAGTGATCCTTAAACGTTTCTTCCAACCCATCCGGTGTGGTTTCCATATTGGCACCCGGACAAATGACGAGGCGATTTTTCCCGCCTTTTTCCAACAAGATAACGACCGATCCGCTCTTTCCGCCTTTTTTGATCTTCATGGCGCGCGTATCGATGCCTTCACCGGATAACATCTTGATTAAGGTTTCTCCGTTGGAATCATCGCCCAGCGTTCCAAACGCGGTGACTTTGGCACCGAGTCGAGAAGCTGCGACAGCCGCATTGGAACCTTTGCCTCCGCAAGCGGTTCCGTAAACGACACCCAGAACGCTCTCCCCAAGTTCGGGAGCTCTGTCTACGGTATAAATCGAATCCATCATAACACTTCCAACCATTAGAATTTTAGTGGTCATTGAAATGCCTCCTTAGTTGAATAGTACGATTATTTCGCAAGTCAAGTCAATTTTTATAACACATTGTGACAGGACTTTCATCTATGGGATGGAAACGTATCCGTTTTCTGAGTCTTCCGTAAAAGAAACGGATAATACCACGGAGAGTTCCAAGATTAGTTACATAAGATTATCTAGGTTTTCGAAAAAAAAGCGCCTTTTTCAAGACGCTTCGAAGTTCTTATAATCCGCACTTCAACTGTGCGTTACAGTTGGTGCAGGTGTTGCATCCGCCGATTTCCTCGACGACACCTTCCAAACAAATCGGACAAATGTCTCCGACCTCGACCCCGATATTCCGGTCGATCCGATCGGCACGCATATCCGTCTTCTTTTCCTGTGCCTGCGTTTCTTTAATGTTGACGCCGAAATCACGGACCAAATCCATCTGCGCCCAGTTGGTATCTTCGTCGTTGGTTAACGAGAGCACTTGGCTGTCGCGGCTTCCATCCACATAGACCGTGCCTCCCTTGGCTTTTCCTTGGTAGAGGCGCTCGTAGATTTTCTGGACCTGACGCACGCTGAATCCTCTCGGCGCATTGACGGTTTTCGAAATGGACGAGTCGATCCAACGTTGGATCGCACATTGCGTATCCGCATGTTCCTGCGGTGCTAGATCCATCGCGCTGACGAAGAAGTCAGGCAAGGTTTCACGCGTGTATTCCGGATGATACGCCAACCAATCCTCGACGACCTGAGCGTTGACTTCGATGAACTTTCCAAGTCTTCCGCTGCGGAAGTACGAGAACGAGAAGTAAGGTTCCAATCCGGTGGAAACGCCGACCATCGTACCGGTCGAACCGGTCGGGGCGATGGTTAACAAATGACTGTTACGAATTCCATGCTTCAATACTTCTTGGCGGACATGTTCGCTCATCGTTTTCATGTAACCGGTATTGATGAAAGCTTCGCGAGACGTCAAGAAGGGGAAACTGCCTTTTTCTTTCGCCAACTCGACCGAAGCCAGATACGCGCTTTCCGCGATGGTTTTGAAGACATCGTTGATCGCTTCGATGGATTCTTTCGAACCATAACGCTTCCCGGCCCAAATCAACAAGTCATGCAATCCCATGACCCCCAAGCCGACCCGTCGCTCGCCTAAAGCTTGGTGACGGTTGGCTTCCAGGAAGTATGGCGTATCGTCGATGACATTGTCCTGCATACGGACGGTCAACTTGACGGATTCGGACAACTCATCAAACAAGATACGTCCGGACATACGATCGACGAAGTTCGCCAAATTGATCGCGGCTAGATTACATACCGAATATGGAGCCAACGGTTGTTCACCGCAAGGATTGGTCGCGACGACTTTCTGACCATAGGCCTTCGCGTTGGTCATGTCATTGGCGTTATCGATGAAGAAGATACCGGGCTCGGCCGAATAGGTCGCGCAGAAGCAAATCAAGTCCCACAACTCGCGGGCTTGGATCGTACGGTAAACCTTGACGGGATAACCCTTGGCTTCCCATTCACGAACATCTCCGACTTCATGCCAATGCGAATCGTACGCTTCCTTCTGTTGCGGCGTGTATTGTTCCAAATCCGGAAAACGCAGATCGAACGGCAGATCCTTTTCGATGGCTTCCATGAACTCTTTGGTTAAGGTAACCGAAATGTTGGCGCCGGAGAGGAACTCGGGCGACTGGACTTCCAACTTCCCGCCATTCAATAACATTTCGCGGGCATACTCGGAAATATGGGCGGCCGTGGTCTTATTCTCGACCAATGCCTCATACATTTCCTTCTCGACCCGACTTAGGGGAATAAAACGTAATTTCTTCGCGGCTTCATCTTTGATCTGTTGATCCTTCGAATTCTCGGTCAACCATTTCAAGACGCGCGGATTCTGCATTTTCGAAATAATGAATTCGATGATATCCGGATGCCAGTCCGCCAACATGATCATCTGCGCTCCGCGACGGCTTCCGCCCTGCTCGACCAGATGCGTCAAATTCGCGATATCGTTCAACCAGCTGACCGCGCCGGAGGATTTCCCACCGACGCCTTTCGCCGGCGCCGATTTCGGACGCAACGTCGAACCGTTGGTACCGACCCCGCCGCCCCGCGACATGATTTCCATGACTTCCTTGCGATGGGTCGCAATGCCCCCGCGCGAATCATGGACAAACGGCATGACGAAGCAATTGAAATATGTGACTTCCGTACCGCTCCCCGCCCCGTAAAGGACACGACCGGCCGGAATGACATTCATTTTTGATAACTGACGATAAAAAAGATCCCCGTACTTCGCTTTTAACTCCTCATCTTTTTCCGTATTGGCCAACGCCTTGCCGACTCTTCGGGCGATCTGTTCGTAAAAGATCTCCATCGGTTTATCGACATTCTTAAACGGACGGGAAATCCGTCCTGTCGCGGCTTCCGTCTCATCTTCGAGCGGTGCGCGCCATTCTTCTTCCAGTTCGATCACGACGGTCTCTTTGTCTTTGTCGATGTCCACGACGATCCCGATTCCGCGTGCCGGGAATTTCGGGTCTTCCTTAACGATCGTAACGACGACATCCCCCACGCCTAAGGTTTTCAGCCCGCGGTCTTTTTGCGCATAACGATCCAACATGACTAAGCGCGAAACTCCGCTATGGATTAGTTGAAAGTCATCCTCGATTACGACCAAGTGCGGGAAATGACGGGTTATGTCAGCGTTTAATTTCTCGATGGTGGCTTTACTATAACTCATGGTCAACTTCCTCGTTTCTCTTCAGGTTAGTATTAATTCTATCATAAGAAAGGGGGATACAATTCTGAAAATATATTCATTTACTGAAGTCCATCCGCGTAAAGACGAAATCGGATAAGCGATTCAAGTAAACCGCCAATCCGGCGGGGAGATCTTGCGTACGCGAAAGTCGGACCGCTTGTCGTTCGGTACGTCGGACGATCGATCGTAACCAATGTAACCGCGCGTTTTTCACATCGCCAAACGGATAGACAAATCCATGGAACGCATTTTGCTTTTCCGCGATTTCCCGTTCCAAGAAAGCGATGCGATTGAAAGCGTCGAAGTCCTTGACCTCAAAGTTCGCCAAGAGCGAACTAAAACGAATCAAATCCGTTACGATCGGTTCCCATACGGATCCATCCGCATCGTTCTCAGCCGATACCAGAATGATCGAACTGGAAAGTTCATCCAACATTCCGATCGTCTCAATCAATAATCCATCTTTCTCGACCCGGTTTCCCGCGACGCCGGTCGTACCGTGATCCCCGGTTTTTGTCATAACTGGCATTTATTTACCCTCCCAGCGGCGCATCAGCGTAGAGAACGCGCGTCGCATCGGTCCTAAACAGACCAAGATAAGTATATAATTCGAGATTGCATGGATGATGTCAAACGATAAGCCCCTGATCCAGTAAGCGATGCCCATCGTAAAACCATATATAAGGGCATGTTGAAGGGAAAACAAGAATCCAAAGAGGAATCCGAACAAACCGCCAAGCAAGGCCCAAAGCTCGATATTGTCATGAATGAAGTGGGATGCGATCAAACAGATCACCATCCATAATGGCCAAATCCATAAGTAACCGATGACCCAATCGCCCAATCCCCATACCAAGGCTTCCAAGAGGACAAAGATAAAACTTACCATCAGCGCGTCGATCTTTTTTAGATGCAACGCGACCAACAGAAACATCAAGGTTACCAACTCGACATTCGGTAGAAATGCCAAGCCGACCTGGGCGGCGAAAATCGTCGCCGCCATGGTCGCTATCAATACAATGCGTTTGACCGGTTTCATTATTCGAACGAAGATGAAAACAGGAACGTGAACTCGTCTTTATCGTAGATCGGCGCCAAGTCAATACCTGAGCAGAATCCGGCCGCGACGCAGTCCTTGTTGTTTGAGGAGGAAATCAACCACCACGGTCCGGTGTTGAAATCCGTCGTCGCATATCCTTCGATACTGACAATCATGCGTCCGTAAGGATCTGTTTTCGATCCCGATGTTTCCATCTCGATCTTCTTATCTTCGACCATCTCATCTAACAAATCTCCGAGTTTTTCCGCATCCGTACGGATGGTTTTCTCGTAAATCGTCTCCGGACCGTCTTCGTTATCGATGATCATCGTGATCTCGATCGATTTCGACCCCGCCTGTAGCTTACTGTTCTGATACCATGCCACGGCTCCCAGGAGCACGGCACCGACGAATAGCGCAATCAGGACTTTACTTAGATACTTCTTCATGGAAATCCTCCCTCATAAAAAAACACACATCTTCAATTGGGATGTGTGAAAAAAGACCCGAGGTCTTTTTATCTTGTTCCCAGAAGATAAAAGCGATGCATAAGAAGGCAGGTCTACTGGCTGACAAATCATCCTAAGAGAGCCTTCCCGCGCATCGCGCAGTGGCGTTTTCCCGTCGTCCTTGTCTACAGTTGCTGGGACAGCTTCGTTTTTGGCGAATTCCCTATTGAGCCCAAAGGGCACCATTCTTTGCATCTCCATTATAGTCTGACGGACAAATCGACGCAATACAATTCCGACGACACCCAAAGATACATTCTCCTTTTCATTACGTGAATCCTCTGATAAAATGGACAAAACAAGCGAGGTAATCCGATGGACTATTCCGTACTGATCGTCGCCGCCGGACGCGGAGAACGAATGGGACTAGGCTACAATAAAGTTTTCTATAAGTTAAAAGAAGGGACGACGATCCTGGATACGACGATGGAACTTTTCATGAAAGATCCACGATGCAAGCAGATCATCATCGTCACCAACCAGAACGAAATGACCCTCGCGATGAAGAAACGCGAGATCGGACGGATCGTCCATGTCGCCGGCGGAGAAACCCGCCAAGCCAGCGTACGCAACGGATTGATGGCAATCACCGAAGATGTCGTGCTTATTCATGACGGGGCGCGTCCATGGTGTCCGATGAAATGCGTCGATGATCTATTGGAAGCGATGAAAACCGAGGATGCGGCGATCCTGGGCGTTCCGGTCAAAGATACGATCAAGGAAGTTGAAAACGGATATATCGTCAAAACGATCGAACGTACGCGGTTAATTCAAGCCCAAACCCCGCAGGCGTTTAAAACGAGTTTGATCACGGAAGCATGCAAACGTGCGTATATCGCCGGCATCAAAGTCACCGATGACGCGCAGATGGTGGAAACCTATACGAAAGCACGCGTCAAGATCATCGAAGGATCGTACTCGAACATAAAAATTACAACGCAAGAAGATCTAAAACTGCCGAAATAAGTAAGCGCCGCATGGCGCTTTGTTTTTTTTCGTCAACTTTTAGAAATCTCACACAATGAAATATGGTATCATGAAACCGGGAAGTCACAAAAGACAGATGGGGAGGGAAGTATGGGTAGAGAAGAAGACATTCGCGAATTCAAAAGCCGCGCCGATGCGCGCAATAAGATTTTATATAAGGATATCGCCAGTTTCAAATATGGATTAATGCTTCTATTGGCAATCATATCCGTATTGATGATTTACTATTTTGTACGCTAAGTAACGAGATACAGAACGATCACCAAATGTGATAATTTGGTGAAAATAAAACGATAACCTTATGAATAAGGGATTTTACGTATTTCATTTACAAGCTGCAGAGCATCTGCTATAATGTACAAACGGGTAGATATGTCCCATATTTACTCCTTGCCCGAGAGGGCCAAAGACCATAAGGAGGTGTACAAATGAGAAAGTATGAAGTCATGTACATTGTGAACGCGTCGCTCGACGATGCCGCTCGCCAAGAAGTCATCAACGTATTACATGGTATTATCACCAACAACGGCGGTAACATCGTAAAAGTTGACGAATGGGGAGTCAAAGAGTTCGCATACAAGATCGAAGACATGACCAAAGGTTACTACGTCGTTTTGAACATCGAAGCTTTACCGGAAACGGTTAAGGAATTCGATCGTCTGGCACGTATCAACAACAACGTCGTAAGACACATGATCCTCAATCTGGAAGAAGAGTAAGTGGAGGTGTCCGCATGATCAACCGCGTCGTATTAGTTGGTCGGATCACCAAAGATCCGGAGTTGCGTAAAACGCAGACTGGAAAATCCGTCGCATCCTTCACCGTCGCGTGCAATCGTCGCACGACGGCAGGACAACAAGAACAAGCAGACTTCATTCGATGCACCACATGGGAACGTACGGCGGAATTCGTCGGTCAATATGTTCGCAAGGGTTCGTTAATCGGAGTCGAGGGTCGTATCACCACAGGGAGTTACGATGGCGCCGACGGAAAGAAAGTCTACACGACGGAAGTTACGTGTGACTCGGTTCAACTCTTGGAATCCAAAGGTGCTAGCGAAAATCGTTCGCAAAACTTCACCGCGCCGTCGCAAGGTCAGTCGCAAGGCTATTACCCCGACAACAATACCGCGGATGAAGACTTCAATACCGGGCCTTTGCTGGATATTTCCAGCGACGACCTGCCATTTTAGAAAGAAAGGAGATCTACCATGGCATTCAAAAAACAAAGAATGGGCCGTAAGAAAGTCTGTTACTTCACGAAGAACAACATCACGACGATCGATTATAAGGATGTCGAACTGTTAAAGAGATTTATCTCCGCAAACGGCAAGATCATTCCGAGACGTGTCACCGGCACCCGCGCTAAATATCAACGCATGTTGGCGACCTCGATCAAACGTGCGCGTCAGATGGCCTTGCTGCCTTACGTAGCCGACTAAGTTCACCCAAACCTCCATCGGTAAGATGGAGGTTTTATATATCGAAAGGAGTATCAATGCGTCATTCCGTACGCTCTATTACCGACGGCGCGATGATGATCGCGCTGGTTGGATTGTTTGTGATCATAAATCGGCAGTTTGCCTTTCTCTTGGAACAGTACGTCGCTTTTCTTATTCCGTTACCTTTGATCTTCTATACGGTTAAACACGGCGTCAAAAACGCGTTGCTTGTGTTCGTTGGGATGGCTGTCATCGGAGTACTTTTGGGTACGCCGCAATCATTGTTCTTTCTATCGACCGGCCTGATCAACGGGGTTGTTTACGGGTATGGCGTACGTAAACAAAAAGCCAACGAGTGGCTCTTAGGCGTCACGATCGTCATCACGGCCGCCACACTCTTTATTACTACGTATGCATTCGCCGCCTTTTTTGGTTATAATGTGATGGAAGACGTAAAGCTGATCATCGACGCATTGAAGTCGATCGACGGATTGGTTGTCGATCAAACGATGATCGCGACGCTTTACGCGATGTATCCTCTGGTCGTCATGTTGACGGCTGTCCTACAATCGCTGATGACCCACATCGCCGCCATCGTCCTGTTGAAACGTCTTCGCATCGCCGTCTTACCGATGCGTCCGCTACACACGATCCGCGTACCGCAATGGGTGGGATGGATCGCCCTGCTTCTGTTATTTACGCCGATCATTGTAAAAGCGCTCAAGATCGCGGACATGGACATCCAAGTCGCCGCGAACTTGATCTTCATGATCGCCGTCCTATTATTTATCTTCGACTTCTTTGTCGTCCTTAGCTTGGCTGCGATTCAATACAAAATAAAGTATCTGGCACTCTACGGACTTTTCGCTTTCATCTTGCTTTCAAGCGTGATGGTCTATGTCGCCATCATCCTCGGCGCATTGGATATATTAACCGACTTTCGGATTCGGGTCTTGTACCGGAGGTAACCGCGTGTTTGAACAGTTTGCGAAACTTCGATTACGCATCATCGCGATCATCGTGGCGGAAGTCGCGCTTTTCGCTTTGGTTCACTTTGTGTTTCAAATTGATTTCAACGGTTTCGACATTCTGATCATCCTCGTCAACATCGCTCTCATATGGATTTTGATGGATACTTACCAGGAAGATCAACGCAAACGAGTGTTGACGATTTCACGGGTACTGGGAAGCGACGCGAAAGAAGCTTTCATCTTTGGGGAAATCGGGTTTCTCACCTATGACGAAAACTATACGATCACATGGATCAGCGAGCTCTTGGAACAACGCGGTTATGATGTCATCGGTCGCAAAGTGACATCGTGGATCCCGAAAACCAACGCCTTGTTTACCGGTGACGAAGAAAACGTCATCGCGGAAGTTGATGACTATAAATATGAAATCGTTCGTAAAGAAGACGGACAGACATTATTCTTAAAGGATGTGACCGTCAATGATACTCTGCGGGACCTCTATGTGAAAGAACAAGTCGTACTTGGATTGATCCATTTGGACAACTATGAAGAAACGATCCAATACGAAGAAGAACAAAAGATCGCGTTCGTCGATAGTAAGTTGCGCCAACCCGTGGTCGATTGGGCGAAAAACAAAGGTATGTTCGTGAAGCGGATCAAAAACGATCGGTTTCTATTGGTACTGAACGAAAAAATCTTCAACGAAATCCTAAATGAACGTTTTTCAATCTTAAACTATATCCGTACGACGGCGCAAAACATGGACGCGGCGATCACGCTATCGATGGCGTTTGCGCGTGGAACGGCTGATTTCATCCAACTCGAAGAAATGGTCAACAACCTTCTTGAATTGGCCCAAAGCCGTGGCGGCGATCAAATCGCCATCAAACGATTCGGGGAAGATGTCAAATATTTCGGCGGAAGCAGCGAAGCGCAGGAAAAAAGAAGTAAGGTTCGTGTACGGGTTATCGCCCAAACCCTGCGTGATCTCATCCAACAGTCCTCCGACGTCATCGTCGTCGGACACAAAGAAATGGATTTCGACTGTATGGGAGCGGCGATCGCGATTAGCCGAATCGTCCAATCCTATGGTAAGACGGTGCGGATCGTGAGTCGTTCCGGCGGATTGGAAGCGAAGTTATCCAACGCCATGGTCAAATACAAGGATATTTTGAATGCGAACCATCATATGGTGAATGAAACGGAAGCGTTGGATAACTTATCCAAAGATACTTTGGTCGTCATGGTCGACCATCACATCGCCAATCAATCCAACGCGCAAAGCGTGATCGAAAAAGCACGTAAAGTCGTCGTCATCGACCATCACCGTCGCAGCAGCGATTTTAACTTCACGCCGGTATTGGTTTATTTGGAGACGGCCGCGTCGTCGACCTCCGAGTTGGTCAGCGAACTGGTTCCCTATCAAACCAACGGTGTCGAATTTATCAGTGAAGAAGCCACGCTGATTTTGACGGGGATTCTGATCGATACCAACCGTTTCCGTAATCGGACCGGATCGCGGACGTTCGAAGCCGCGTCCTTACTCAAGAAGTACGGAGCGGATACCTATGAAGCCGATGATTTACTCAAAGATGATTTCACCGACTTTGAGATCAAAACACGGATATTGAAGAAATGTGAGAAGAAAGACTCGGGCATCGTCATTTCGGCGCTCGACGATGGGGGTGTGGCGCCGCGTGCCATCCTATCGCAAGTGGCCGATACGATGTTATCGGTCAAAGACGTGGAAGCCGCGTTTGTCATCGCCAACATCGATGATAAAACCGTCGCGTTATCGGCACGATCCAAAGGGAAAATCAACGTCCACTCGATCATCGAACGGATGAACGGGGGCGGGCATTTCTCGGCCGCCGCGCTTCAACGGGAAAACACGACCGTAACGAAGCTAAAAGAAGAATTGGAAGAAACCATCCGGCAATACCTGGAAGAAGAGGAAATCAAACATGAAAGTCATCTTGCTTGAAGACGTCAAGAACGTCGGTAAAAAAGAACAAGTCGTCGAAGTCGCGGACGGATATGCCCGCAATTTTCTGATTCGTAATGGTAAAGCAGTCGAAGCATCCAAGACCAGCTTGGGGATTTTGGACAATCAGAAACTGCAGGACGATCTAAAAGAAAAACAGAAAATCGCGGAAGCGGAAGCATTGAAGGAAAAACTGGCGAGAATCACCTTGGTATTCGATGTGAAAACCGGTGAGGGCGGAAAGGTCTTCGGATCGATCAGCACCAAACAAATCGCCGAGAAACTCCAGAAAGATCACGGAATCGCGATCGATAAACGGAAAATCGTGGACAACGGGGCGATCAATACCTTAGGATTAAATAAGATCAGTATCGATCTTCACAAAACCGTCAGCGCGCAGATCACCGTTCATCTGAAAGCCGTCGAAACGAGGTAACGCATGAGTCGTCAACTTCCCAACAGCATCGAAGCCGAGCAGGCGCTCCTTTCAAGCATGCTTGTCTATCCTTCCGCCGTCAATGTCGCCCTTGAACAGGGCTTGCATGCGGAAGAATTCTACGTGGAGGCGCACAAGCGTCTTTTCACCGTGATGATGGGGATGCATGAAGAAGGAAAACCGATCGATGCCCCGGGCTTGATCGGAAGATGTAACGACCTCAACGTTCTCTCTACCATCGGAGGTGTCGACTTTATCCTCGAACTTTCCGATTCGTCGGTCTCCAGCGCCAATACCAAATATTACATCGAACTGATTCAAAACAAGGCCTATCTGCGCAACTTGATCTTAACGGCCCAAACCATCGCGGATGAGGGATTCAATGCGGGAACGGATGTCGACGAGGTCATGGACCGCGCCGAAAAACAACTGTTGAATGTGACCCGCACGCGGCGTACCGGGGATTTCCGGGTCGCCAAGGAAGTCGTGACATCGGTTGTGGATAACATCCAGAAGATGAGTACCAATCGTTCCGCGATCACCGGAACGGCGACAGGATACCGCGATCTAGATCGTTGTACCAACGGTTTCCAAAAAGGTGATCTCATTATCTTGGCCGCCCGTCCTTCCATGGGAAAGACCGCGTTCGCATTGAATTTGGCGATGAACTCCGCTCAAATCAACAATCAGGCGGTCGCACTGTTTTCATTGGAAATGCCGGCCGAACAGTTGATTTCCCGTATGTTGTCGGCGAAATCACGCATTCCGGGACAAAAACTCAGAACAGGCTATCTTGTCAATAACGAATGGAACCAACTTAACGAAGCCGCCACCGAACTACGCATGGCCAAGATCTTCATCGACGATAGCCCGGGCGTACGGGTCGCGGAGATCTTTTCGAAATGTCGCAAACTCCAATCCGAACATGGATTGTGCATGGTCGTCATCGACTATATCCAGTTGATTTCGGGTTCCGGACGCAATTCCGAGAACCGCCAACAGGAAGTGTCCGAGATTTCCCGCGGACTGAAAGCGTTGGCCCGTGAACTCAAAGTTCCGGTCATCGCTTTATCGCAGCTTTCCCGTACCGTCGAACATCGTACCGACAAACATCCGATGTTGAGTGACTTACGTGAATCCGGAGCGCTCGAACAAGACGCCGACTTGGTCGTTTTCCTGTATCGCGACGCGTACTATAACCGTGGGGATGAAGTCCCTGAAACCGAAGAAGTGGATGTCGATATCGCAAAGCATCGTAACGGACCGACGCAGATCATCAAACTGGCGTTCGAACGTACCATCAATAGTTTCTACAACTACGCCGAGGGTGCCATCCCCTCGAAAGGAGGGTAAGCATGAAGAAGTTCCTTCCCATTCTCATTGCTTTCCTATTGAGCTTAGGTGTTGTCTACATCAGCGAAAACGTGAACTCATCCCGTAAAAGCGGTTGGGTCAACGCATTGAGCGAAACTTCGATCGTCTCACAAAACATCGATCAAACCTTAGAGAATTCGATTCCCATTACGAAAGTCTATGTCAAGCAACAGTTGATCGGGGTTTTGACCGATGCTTCAAAAATCGACGCCTTACTTTCCGAAGTCTATAACGAAAGTTATAAGGAGAGCTTCCCGGATACCCGCATCGGGCTTGGGGAAGACGTCATCATCACCACCGAACAAAGCTATGTCACCTACGAAAACAAGGATGCGGAGATTTTCGCTTATCTGAAAGAAAACGATCTCTTCTCCGTTCAAACCAATAAGATCGAGTTTTCCAACGGAGCGATCATCTATGTTAAAAACATTGAGGATTTCGAGGCGGCCAAGGAACAATACTTGACTAACTTTATCTCCCAACAAGCCCTGGATTTGATCAAGAAGAAACAAGTTCCGCCCGAGTTGAAAACGTACGGAGAACGCGAAATCGGAATCTCCGTCGTGGAAACAACCACGGTAACCCAAGGATTGGCATCGAAATCGGATATTCTCATGGACAAAAACTCGATCATCTATTTCCTAAGTTACGGTTATGGCGTCGAGAAGAAATATTACACCGTTAAACCGTACGACACGGTCGAAGGTGTGGGTTCGCTCAATGGACTCAGTGCCCAACAAATCGTTACGATCAACGCGGAAACCCTCAAATCGACCAACCAAATCTTACAAGCGGGAATGCAGCTGAACGTCACCTACTTCGATTCGCCGATCAACGTCATCGTTACGCGTGAACGTTTAACCAAGGAAACCGTTTATCCGAAATCGACGAAATATGTCAATGATCCGACCTTGCGCGAAGGATTGAGGATTGTTCAAACCAACGATCAAAACGGCTATGCGAACGTCAAATACGAAGAAACGTATGTCAACGGCGAAATGGCCGGATACAAACGGATTTCTTACGTTGTCGTGAAACAACCGATCCAGGAAGTCGTACGTGTCGGAACGAAAGTCGTGCCGGGCATCGGTACCGGACGTTTCCGCTATCCGATCGACAATGTCAACATCACATGTCGTTGGCTATGTTATTCCGGACACTACGCGATCGATCTTCAGAACCGTTATAACCGTTACGGAAACGTCTATGCGGCTGACCGCGGTGTCGTTGCGGAACGGGGATGGCATTCGATTTCCGGCTACTATATCATCATCAACCATAACAACGGTTATACCACAAAATACAACCATCTTTCGAAAATGGCCTTCTACCCGGCCGGTGTCGCCGTCGAAAAGGGCGAGATCATCGGGAAGATCGGGATGACCGGGGTCGCAACCGGCCCGCATGTCCACTTCGGGGTCAAACTCAACGGGAATTGGATTAATCCGTGCCGCGTCTTGGGGTGCTAAGATGAAGTTTCACTTACTCGCCAGCGGTTCGAAGGGAAATTGTTGCATTATCCAAGCCGGGGATACCCGGCTTGTTATTGATTGCGGAACAAGCAAGAAGCATTTGACACATAGTTTTCACAATTTGGGAATAGACTATACGCAAGTCGCCGGAATCATGCTTACGCATAGCCATAGCGACCATATCAGCGCACTCAAAATGTTCGCGCAAACCCCACTGTATAGTCCGTTTGCGATCGAAGATCGTCCGGACTTGGTGCGCATCACCCCGTACGTCAGTTTCCAAATCGGAGAAGCAACCATCCTGCCGGTACCTCTATCGCATGATTCGGGCTTAACCTTAGGTTATGTCGTTTCACACGGGGACGAAAGTCTGGTGTATGTCACCGATACCGGATATGTCCGTGAACATGATTTCAAGCACTTCGAAAACGCCGACTATTATATTTTCGAAAGCAATCACGATCCGGAGTTGTTGATGAAGACCAATCGTCCGATTTTCACGAAAAAACGAATTCTCTCGGATAACGGACATTTATGCAATCAAGATAGCGCCGAGGTCTTAAGCCGAGTCATCGGACCGTCGACCCAAGAGATCGTACTGGCGCATTTGTCCGAGGAAGCCAATGATGAGTTTCTGGCCTATTCCACGCACATGCGGATGTTGAAGGAAGTACATCCTGAAAAAGCGGCGAACATACGGTTACGGTGCGCAAGACAATACGAAACAATATCAGGAGGTCAACATGAATAAAAAATGGATGTGGGTGCTTATCGTAGGATTGTTGGTTTGGAACAGCGTCCTGACCTTACAACTTTCCAACTTCAAAACGCAACTGGACAACAAAACGACGGAAATCAAGACCATCAACAAGGTCGTCACGGACTTTACGACGGATGTCACGAAAGTCGTCGACGGTTCGATCGATAAAGTCGTCGGAGTTTCCGCGCTTTACAACGGCGAGGTTTTTTCGACCGGCAGCGGAGCGATCTATGATATCGAAGGTTCGAAAGTCTATATCATCACTAACAATCATGTGATCGAAGACGCCACCGGAATCACGATTACGTTCGCTAACGGAAAACAGGTCGAGGCGAAGGCGTTAGGTTCGGATCTCTATACGGATTTAGCGTTACTGGAAGTCACCGTCGACTTCAACGTCACGCCCTTTAACCTAGGTGACTCCTCCTTGGTCAAAGTCGGCGAGAATGTCTTGGCGATCGGGAGCCCTCTCGGATTGGAATTCCAAGGTTCGGTTACCATGGGAATCATCTCAGGGACGGACCGTGTCGTTCCGGTCGACCTCAACGGCGACAACATCGACGATTGGGATAGCATCGTCATGCAGACGGATGCGGCGATCAACCCTGGGAACTCCGGGGGTCCGTTGATTAATATGGCCGGTGACTTGATCGGCATCACTTCGATGAAAATCGCCGACGCGACCGTCGAAGGGATGGGATTTGCGATCCCGATCAACGAAATCGTCCCGATCATTTCGCAGTTACGGGAAAACGGAAAAGTCATTCGCCCCGTCATCGGAATCTCCGCGGTCGGTGTCGATGAATTATCGAACATGCAAAAGAGCTTCTATGGCATCAAACTCGACCAAAACACAGGAATCTTGATTACTTCCGTGACACTGAACGGTCCGGCGGCGAAAGCCGGTTTGGCGAAAGGCGACATCATCTTGGAGTTTGACGGAACCGAAATCACGTCGTTTAAGCAATTCCGGAAACTGTTGTACGCAAAGGATGTCGACGAGACCGTTTCGATCCGTTATTTACGTGGCGAGACGGAATCAACGACGACTGTCGCCCTTAAATGATCCGTATCATCGCAGTTGGGAAGATCAAAGAAAAAGCGTTAAGCAGCCTCATCGAAGCTTATCGTGACCGCATCTTGCCATTTCATAAATTGTTGATCGAAGAAGTCGCGGATGAACCCACTTCGGAAGATCCGGCGAGTCAACTTGCCGGAAAAATCAAAGAAGGTGAACGGATCTTAACGAAAATCAAACCGGAAGATACCGTGATTCTGTTGGACTTACGCGGTGATGACTTTGATTCGATGTCATTGGCGAAACGGATCGATACGCACTTCACCTACAATGCAAGTCCCTTGGTCTTTGTGATCGGCGGTTCCATGGGTGTCAGTGAAGCGGTGAGCCAGCGAGCGGATACGTTGTGGAAACTTTCCTCCTGTACCTTTCCCCACCAGATCGTCCGCTTATTGGTGCTTGAACAAATTTACCGTGCCTATAAAATCAATCGCAATCAAACCTACCACAAATGACAGTCAACACTTCGACTGTCATTTGTTTTATAATAGGGAAAAGAGGTGATTTCGTGAAATTCCAAATCAAAGCCAACACAGCGGAAACCATGGATGATTTCATGTATTTCTTCGATCAACGCGCCTTTCGCGACAACCCCGAATGGGCGGGATGTTATTGCTTGTTTCCCCACAAAAACCAATCAGAATGGGAAAGCGCGACCGCAAGCGAAAACCGTATGGAAGCGATGGTACGCTTGGCTGAAAACAACTTGCCCGGTTACCTTGGCTATCTAAACAACGAAGTGATCGCATGGATGGCGGTCGGACCACGCAAACAGTTCAAATCGATCTATGAACAACACGGAAATCAAGAAGATCTTGAACGAAACATCGTTTCGATCACATGTGTCACGATCGATCCCGACTATCGCAACCAAGGAATCGCCACGGTGATGTTGGAACGTGTCCTAAGCGACCTGAAGTCGCAAGGAATCGAGATTGTCGAAGCGTATCCCTTGGATACCGAAGGAACCAATGCCCATCATCATCGCGGGCCGCTACATTTATACCAAAAAGCCGGATTTACGATCGTCGATCAAAAAGGCGTATTCACGCGCGTACGAAAAACATTATGATCACCCAACTTGAAAACGGGATCTTTGCCCGGACGGTACAAATCAAAGATCAAGGCTGGTATCTAACCACGTATCTTTGGGTGACTCGATCCATGAACCTCTATATCGATGCGGGATTGGGTGAAGACGCGATTCTAGAGTTAAAGTCCATGAGTCATCCGAATTTACCCGATACCGTAATCTACACCCATCATCATTTCGACCATATTTGGGGTGCGACCGCACTACATTTTCCAAGAATCATCGCGCATTCGGCGTTTGTGAATCATGTGGAAAAGATATGTGCCGACCAACATACGCAAGCGAACCTGAAAGAAGGGAAGAATGCTGTCCGTTGGCCGAATGTTTGGGTGAGCGAAGATATGGACTTGGATGAAGACATCCGAATCATCGTTGCTCCGGGTCATACCGACGACGGGTTGATGGTTTATCATAAAACGCTTGGGATTTTGTTTTTGGGTGATTTGGCGGCGGATGAAGGTCAGACCCTTCCGGCGCTGGATCAACCGGTCAAGAGTTACGTGAACTCCCTCAAGAAATTACAGTTGCTAACGATCACGAAGATTCTATCTTCCCACCGCCCCCCCGAAGAATCGAGTTATTTGAACCAATTGGAAGAAAACGCTTACATCAACATGGGAAACGTCCAGTAAGGTTGTCATTATTGAACCGAGATTTGTTGTAATTGTGAAATAAATAAGTTAGAATGGAAACAGAAAGTAGGAGGGAACATCGATGAAACAAATTTCCGTACTAATCGTTGATCCGGTCGGTTTGCACGCCCGTCCGGCGACCGTAGCGGTCAACGCTGCCAGCAAATTCAAATGCGAGGTTAAAGTATCCTTCAAAGGACGCTCGGTCAATATGAAATCGATTATGGGTGTCATGTCGCTCGGCATTCCGACGCAATCCGAAGTAACGATCACCTGTGACGGCGACGATGAAGAAGTCGCGATCACCACGATCGAAGAAGTTTTGCGCACACAAAAAGTCATAGCTTAAGGCGATGAAGTAAACAGGAGATGGCGACATCTTCTTTTTATAATCGGAGGGAAACAATATGATCGAAAATCGAATCCAACACTGGAAATCCTTTAAAAACCTCGACGAAACGCTGCGCCAACAACTCGATGCCTATACCGCTGCCCAATTGAAAGACGCGTTCTATGCCGATGTCGAATTCGGTACGGCCGGGATGCGCGGCCTACTGGGAGCGGGTCCCAATCGTATGAACATCTATACCATCCGAAAAGCGAATGTCGCATTCGCGAAGTTCCTTCTTCAATATCCGGATGCCACATCGCGCGGGGTTGCGATCGCTTATGACAATCGCCATATGTCCCGTGAATTTTCCGAAGAGTCCGCCCGGGTCCTCGCGATGTTCAACATACCGAGTTATGTCTTTACCTCGTTGCGTCCGACCCCTGAACTTTCGTTTGCGGTGCGTCATTTGAACTGCATCGGCGGGATCGTCGTCACCGCATCTCATAATCCGAAAGAATATAACGGATACAAGGTATATGATGAAAAGGGATGCCAGTTGATACCTCATTTGATCGAGCAAGTCATCAACGAAATCAATAAGATCGAAGATGAACTCGCGATTGATGTCGTGTTGACGGAAAAGCAACAGGAGTTGATCCACTGGATTGACAACGAAGTCGATGAAGCGTACGAAGAACGGGTACTTCAAATCCAAAACCGTCCGGAACAGGATAAATCCTCGACGAAGATCGTTTTTACGCCCCAACACGGTACCGCATATACTTCGGTTACAAACGTTCTAACAAAAGCCGGGTATCAATTGATTCCCGTGCTCGAACAATGCTTACCCGATCCGGACTTCAGTAACACGAAAACACCGAATCCCGAAGAAAAAGCCGCCTATGAAAAAGCGATCGAAGTCATGAAAGCAAACGGAGCCGATGCGGCGCTATCGACAGATCCGGATGCCGACCGAGTCGGTGTCGTGGTTGTCCATAAAGGCGAATATCGCTTGTTGACGGGAAACCAGACCGGTTCGATTCTGTTAGACTATGTTTTTTCCACGAAGATCGAGAAGAAAACCTTACCTATCAATCCAGTGATCTTCAATACGGTCGTTACTTCCGATTTAGGCGAACGCGTCGCACGTTCATACGGTGTCGAAACCGAAAAAACGTTGACCGGTTTCAAATTCATCGGCGAGAAAATCGCGCAATACGAAGTAACCCATGAGAAGAACTTCGTTTTCGGATATGAAGAAAGTTACGGATACCTGGTCGAACCCTTTGTTCGGGATAAAGACGCGGTTCAAAGTTGCTTGTTGCTGGCGGAAGCGATCACATACTATAAGAATCAAGGCAAGACCTTGGTCGATGTTCTCGAAGAACTCTATGCGAAGTTCGGATACTATCTTGAAGACCAAGTATCGCTTTCCTTAAAAGGCGAAGAAGGATCCAAACGGATCAAAGAAATCATGGCGCATTTCCAAAATACCCACATTCATGATTTTGCGGGTATTCAGATCGTTGCGAAAGAAGATTACCGAAAATCTGAACGGGTCGATAAAGGAATCGTTTCGAAACTCAACTTCCCGCAAAGCGATGTCATCAAATATTTCTTGGAAGATGGCAGCTGGATCGCCATCCGTCCCTCCGGAACGGAACCGAAATGCAAGTTCTATTATTGCGTGACGGATCAAACCAAGGAAGCGGCGATCGCGAAGTTCGAACTGTTGAAAGGTGCGATCACAGGTGAAATAAGCTGATATTTCAACCACAAAATCGACTATTTTGAAACTCCCTGCGGGGAGTTTTCATTTTACACAAAAACTCGAAAGTCATAACCGCTAAAATAAGTGTATAATAAAATTCGAACATGACAGGGGAAATACTATGGGATTACAAACGAATTTCATGATCAATTTCTATTCAATCCTGTTTTTGCTTGTCCTTTTTTATCATGCCGACAAACAAGAAGAACGACGTTCCTTACAATACAGACTCTATATGTTGATTTTGAAAGTAACGATGATCCTGCTTGCTGTGGATACCATGAGTCGTTTTGATGGTAATCCGGATAGCTATTATTCGATTTTCAATCATGTCGGTAATTTCTCCGCTTTCTTGTTTAGCCCGCTGATTCCATCGATTTGGCTGATGTTTGTCTATAACCAAATCTTTCAAGATGAAGAAAAAACATTACGATTAATAAGACCGCTTTCAATCGCTTCGATCCTAAATGCGTTTATTCTGATTCTAACGTTTAATTCCGGCGGTTACTATTCGATCGATGCGACCAATGTTTATCATCGCGGTCCCTTATATATGATTTCCGTCATGATTACCGTTACGTTGCTTCTGATTTCGCTTGTTATGATTCTTCAAAACCGAAAGAGAATCTTGAGCGTACATTTCGGCGCACTGTTGGCGTTCACTTTGATTCCATTTTTGAGTATTTATATCCAATACTTATTTTACGGATCCTCACTTATTCTCAACAGCGTCGTCGTCGGTCTTTTGTTTGTTAGTCTTAACATTCAAAACCATGGACTTAACACAGATTATCTTACAGGTATATATAACCGCAAAAAATTGGATTCGTATCTGAACGATAAAATCAGAACATGCAAAGAGGGGAAATCCTTTTCCGCTATTATGATCGATATCGATGATTTTAAATCGATCAACGACACATTTGGACATGATATGGGGGATTCGGCATTACAGGCGACCGCCCGTTTATTGAACTCCTGTATCCGAAACGTTGATTTTATTGCGCGTTTCGGAGGAGATGAGTTCTTCATCGTACTTGAACTCTCAAATTCCACACAACTTCAGGTCGTTGTGGATCGGATCGAGTCCGCCCTTCATAAGTTCAATCGATCCAATCGCCAACCCTATTCTATTCATTTAAGCATGGGATATGCGACATATGATCCGATTACGAAAGCCTCGGCGTCGGAATTCTTAAAGAGAGTCGACGAGAGACTTTTCGAGGAGAAAAAACGCAAGAATTTCGAAAAGAAGTGGAATCAACAAGAACAATTCGATTCCTAGCCAAGAATGTTGAAAATGGGATGCCGTAAGGCATCCTTTTACATGGCGAGCGGGTACGTTACGCGAAAAACAAGCTCGGCTTAGTCATCGTTTGACGTAATCGATTTCATTCTTGGAATCGTTTGTGTTTTTGACAGTCTACTTTGAATCAAGTACAATGAGACTGAAGAACAAGGGGGTAAAGATCATGCTGCAAAGCACACTTGTCGAGCAGTTCCATTCAGGCCACAGTTTGGAAGCGCATCACCTTTTCGGTGCGCATTTTTCCTACGAAGGTGTTAACGGAGTCCGGTTCACGGTGCTTGCGCCGCATGCCCAACGTGTTCAATTGGTCGGTTCGTTTAACGACTGGGGTTTTCCGGTGGAAATGCATCGCGAAACCGATGGCGGAATCTGGAGCATCTTTGTCAGTAATGTGACGGAATGGACACTCTACAAATACGTAATTCAAAAAGCGGACGGCAATTGGATCGAGAAGGCCGACCCCTATGCATTCTCCAGTGAAATGCGACCCAAGCATGCCTCTTTGGTCGTTAATTTGAAAGGGTATTCGTGGCATGACGCATTGTGGATCAACCGCCGCAACAAAGCCTTCCAGCAACCTCTAAATGTCTACGAACTTCATCTTGGAAGTTGGAAAAAACACAATGGGACAAGTTGGATGAACTATGTGGAAATCGCGCGTGAGCTCATCCCTTATCTCAAAGACATGGGATATACCCATATCGAATTGATGCCGGTCACCGAACATCCTTTCGATGGTTCGTGGGGTTATCAATCCCACGGATACTTCTCGGTCACCAGCCGTTACGGAACACCGAAACAACTGATGGAATTCGTCGATCTGATCCATGAAGCCGAAATCGGTGTGATTTTGGATTTCGTACCTGTCCACTTCGTCAGAGACGAATTCGGTCTGGCCTATTTCGATGGCGGACCGGTCTATGAGTATCCCCGAGCCAATGACGCCGAAAGCCAATGGGGAACCTTGAATTTCGACCTTTGGAAAGAAGAAGTCCGTTCATTTTTAATGTCGAGCGCCAACTACTGGCTCGATACCTATCACATCGACGGCTTACGCATCGACGCCGTCAGCAACATCATTTTCTGGCATGGAAACAAGCAACACGGTGTCAACGAAGGTGCGTTGGCTTTCATACGTCGAATGAACTATTATCTAAACCAATACCATCCCAATGTCCTGATGTTTGCGGAAGATTCGTCGGACTTCCCAAAAGTCACCCACTCGACCTACGAAATGGGCTTGGGATTTGACTATAAGTGGGATTTAGGATGGATGAACGATACGTTGAAATACTATGCGTTAGATCCGGTGTACAGATCTTTCCATCATCATAGCCTGACTTTCTCGATGGCGTATTTCTACAGCGAGAAATTCATCCTACCGCTAAGCCACGACGAAGTCGTTCATGGCAAAGGTACGATCATCAATAAGATGTGGGGCGACTACAACCAGAAGTTCGCCCAAGTCAAAAACCTATATCTTTATATGTATGCCCATCCTGGCAAGAAGTTGAACTTCATGGGCAACGAGTTGGCGCATTTCCGCGAATGGGATGAAAACCGCGAGTTGGATTGGTTTTTACTGGAGTATACGAAACATGCGGCATTCAATCGTTTCATGCGGGATCTCAATCAAATCTACAAGTTCCACCCCTGTTTAAGCCGATACGATTACGCGCATAGCGGATTCCATTGGATC
Organism: uncultured Erysipelotrichaceae bacterium; assembly: GCA_964526155.1. Classification (GTDB taxonomy): domain Bacteria; phylum Bacillota_I; class Bacilli_A; order Erysipelotrichales; family Erysipelotrichaceae; genus GWE2-51-13. Next base: position 317,196 of record CAZGLV010000001.1, read on the forward strand.
GATGCGGACAACCTCGCCCAATCTTTGTATTCTTTCTATCGCGAAGATGAGAAGAGCGTCTTCATCGTCCTGCTCAATATGACACCTCAAAGTTATGAAGAGTATCGGATCGGGATTCCTTACGTTGGGACCTATACCGAAATCATCAACTCCGAAAAAGCCATCTATGACGGCTGTGACATGTGCAATTTTGCGCCGGTCAACAGTTCGGATATCGCGGCGCATGGGTATCGCCAATCGATCCTTCTGCGGATCGCGCCATTTTCAGCCATGTACCTTCAACTTGTCAAGTAAAGCTCAAGTTTGATATTCAAGAACATTTCTGTTATTATCTTCGTGCATCCTTAGGAGGACGTCATGTTTCAAAACAAATTTCAATTTAAACGCGACTTCACGCAGCGGATCGTCGAAACGTACGGACGCTCGATCGAAGAATCACATCGCACGGAAAGATATATGGTATTGGGAGAGATGGTGCGTGACTACGCATCGATCCATTGGAAAGAAAGCAAAAGCATCGCGACGCAATTAAAAGCGAAACAGATGGTCTATTTCTCGATGGAATTTTTAATCGGAAGATTACTGACAAGCAACCTAATGAACTTAGGCATTTATGACGTTGTGAAAGACGGCTTAGATGATCTTGGAATCGATATCAACGAACTGGAGAACATGGAAAGCGATGCCGGATTAGGCAATGGCGGCTTAGGACGCTTGGCGGCTTGCTTCTTGGACTCGTTGGCTTCCTTGTCCTTGCCCGGACATGGCAACTGTCTGCGCTACGAATACGGATTATTCCGCCAAAAAATCCAGAACGGTTTCCAGATCGAAGTTCCGGACCAATGGTTGCGTTTAGGCAACGTATGGGAAGTACGTAAACCGAAACACGCGGTCGAAGTCAAATTCTGGGGTCGCGTGGAAATGCGCAAGACCGCAGATGGCGAGATGAAGTTCGAACATGTCGATGCCGAACATGTATTAGCGGTTCCGTATGATATGCCGGTGGTCGGTAAAGGTACCGACATGACCAACACCTTACGCTTGTGGAGCGCGGAAGCTTCGGACATCCTCCCCGCAAACAAAGATTTCCGTCAGTACATCTCCGAACTCCGCGAAATCTGTCAGAACGTTTATCCGGATGATTCGACCGAACACGGTCGCTTCCTTCGATTGAAGCAACAATACTTCTTCGTCGCCGCCGGGTTGGCCGCTTTCATCAAAGGTCATTTACGCAGTAATCCGGACTTAACCAACCTTCCCGAATTGGTAGTCTTCCAACTTAATGACACCCATCCGGTACTGGCGATTCCCGAACTGATGCGCATCCTGATGGACGATCATGGTTTCTCGTGGGAACAATCCTGGCAGATCGTCACCAAGACGATTGCCTATACCAACCATACCGTCATGTCGGAAGCGTTGGAGAAATGGCCGGTCCATTTCGTCCAACAATTATTACCGCGTATCTATATGATCATCGAGGAAATCAACCGTCGCTTTTTGGATTCGGTCATCACGAAGTTCCCGGAAGATCACGCATTGGCGAACCGCGTTTCGATCATCAAAGACGGACAAATCCACATGGCCAACCTAGCGATCGTCGGCGCTTTCTCGGTCAACGGAGTCGCACGCTTGCACACCCATATCTTAATGACGGATGTCATGAAAGACTTCTATCTTCTCTACCCTGAAAAGTTCAACAATAAAACCAACGGAATCACCCATCGTCGCTGGTTGCTTTACTCCAACCCTCAATTAAAACAACTTTTGGATGAAACGATCGGGGAGGATTATGCGTTTAACCCCGAAACCTTACAGAAACTGATGGATCATGTGGACGATCCGATTGTACAGGAGAAATTTCTGAGCGTAAAACATCAACGCAAAGAAATCTTGGCTGCGTACATTAAAAAGACCTTGGACATCGATGTGAACGTCGATTCGATCTTCGACGTCCAAGCCAAGCGGTTACACGCATATAAGCGGCAACTGTTGAATGTTTTGCATATCATCGCGATCATCAAGGAAATCGACACCAATCCTGCGTTTACGATGACCCCGCGCACCTTTATCTTCGCCGCCAAAGCCGCTCCTGCGTACTATTTCGCGAAGAAGGTCATCAAATTGATCCATAGCGTCGCCGCCAAAGTCAATGACGACCCGAAATACAACGCTTACCTGAAAGTCGTCTTTATCCCCAATTACAACGTTTCGATCGCGGAAATCCTGATGAATGCCGCCGATGTATCCGAACAAATCTCAACGGCCGGGAAAGAAGCCTCCGGCACCGGAAACATGAAGTTCATGATGAACGGTGCCCTTACGTTGGGAACCTTGGATGGTGCGAACGTGGAAATCGACGAACATGTCGGACGCGACTATGATGTCATCTTCGGACTGACCGTCGAAGAGATCGAGAAACTCAAGACCACCGGATACGACGCTTGGAAAATCTATAATTCGAATCCCAAACTCAAGAGTATCGTCGATACCTTGATCGATGGTACGTTCGAACCCAATCGCGAAGAGTTCAAGGCCATCTACGATGAACTGATGTACCGTAACGACGAATATTTCATTTTGGCGGATTTCGATGCATATCGGGCTGCGCAGATCGAAGTCGAACGACGTTACTTGGATACGAAGTATTGGGCGAAGATGTGTCTGGTCAACATCGCGAAATCCGGGTTCTTCTCTTCCGATCGAACCATCCGTCAATACGCGGATGAAATCTGGCATATCAAAGAACTTGTACAATAACCCAAAGCGGAGTCAATCCGCTTTTTTTAATCTGATAGTATTGAAATCGAATCCATTGGATGGCATGTCAAAGCATGGAAACGTTTTCTTGACGCGAACTGTCACTTTGATTTCTCTATACAAGAGGGGATAAATTGATATAATAGAAACGAAAAAGAGGGCATTATGCGAAACGTCGATCGATTCGAAGCGCATTTGGATGATTATAAAGTCATAACCGTTTACTTATCCCGCCAGCACTACCAAGGTCGCAGCGAGAGTTTTTATTTGCGTGATCGATTGGGAACGTTGACGAAATTACCGATCCATGGCTTTGAGTTGACCGATGGCGCATCCACGAAATACGTGTTAGGCGCACCGGACACGATCATCATCGGCGATACCTACGAAGTGATCGAAGAGCATGCCTTGGCAACCACCCTTCAGTTCGCGTTGATCACGAAGTCACAGCGCTTCGATACGGAATTTTATTATGAAGGGGAAGACTTAGGTGTCCATCCGGTCAATAACCATACCGACTTCGCCCTCTGGGCACCGACGGCCAACCGCGTCATGGTGGAAGTATTCGTCGACGACGTCAAGGAAGTACGTGAAATGCGACGAACGGAAAAAGGTGTTTTCCGGCATCGCTTCAATCGTAATCTCCATGGATGCGGGTATCTGTACCATGTTTTGGTCAATGGAAAATGGAATCAAACGACCGACCCGGTCGCGCGATCTTGCTTCGCCAACAACCGGATGAGCGCGGTCATCGATTATACGAAAATCGATATCCCTAAGAAAAATACACCGTTACCTGAACTTAAGTCGATGTGCGATGCGGTGCTTTATGAACTCAGCGTTCGGGATTATTCGATGATGTCGGAGGGGAATATTCCTAACCAAGGGAAATTCCTTGCTTTCACGCATAAAGGCACTAAAACCAGTGCGGGATATTCCACCGGAATCGACTACATTCAAAGCTTAGGCGTCACACACGTCCAGATCATGCCGATGTTCGATTTCGCGACGGTGGACGAACTGAATGTCCAAGCCTTTTATAATTGGGGATATGACCCCACACAATACAATGTGCCGGAAGGAAGTTACACCACCGATCCGGATCAACCGATCTTGCGTGTCAAAGAAGCGAAGCTGATGATCCAATCTTTCCATGACCACGGCATACGGGTCAACATGGATGTGGTCTATAACCATGTCTATGATATGGATGCCAGTCCTTTCGAGAAAGTCGTTCCCTATTACTATTTCCGACGCTCAAGTTCGGGGGCTTTATCCAACGGCTCCTTCTGTAATAACGATCTGGATACCAATCGCTTGATGGTTCGTAAATTCATTCTTGATTCATGCAAATGTTGGATGGAATACTATGATGTCGACGGATTCCGTTTCGATCTGATGGGTGTATTGGATGTGGACACCATGAATGCCGTCGTAGAACAATCGCGTAAACTTAAACCCGATGCGATGATCTATGGGGAAGGTTGGAACATGCCGACCTTGTTGGATGAAAACCTCAAAGCCAACATGGGCAACCAAGCGGCGATGCCGCAAATCGCGCATTTCAACGATTTCTTCCGCGAACATGTCAAAGGACGCACCAATCCCAACGAAATCACCGTACGCGGATATTGCGCGGGAGATACCAGCTATCTACCGGCTATGTATTCCGCCATGATCGGCAATGTCCTGAACGATAATCGGGTCAAACTCTTCGAACAACCTTTCCAATCGGTCAATTATGTCGAATGCCATGACAATAGCACGAGTTGGGACAAACTGAAAGAATGTTGTCGGGAAGATCAACGTGAAGTGCGGATTCGCAAGCATAAATTGATGATCGCAACGATTTTGGTTTCCCAAGGAATTCCGTTCTTGCATAGCGGACAAGAATTCTGCCGAACGAAGAGTGGGCATCATAATAGTTATCGAAGCACCGATCCGGTTAATCAGATCGATTGGCTCCGGCGCGAACGCTATGACGAAGTCGTACGCTATACCCGTGACATGATCCAACTTCGCAAAGAGATCGGCGCTTTCCGACTTTGTTCGACCGAGGAAATCACACGACATGTCATGTTTTCATCCTTGGATGAGAAAGTCTTGGTTTATCAGCTCCACCACCTAAAAGATTCCCCCTACGCGACGATTTGGGTCTATATCAATCCGACGGCCCAAGTCTATTATCAGAGTTTTCCATATTATGTGGATCTGCTTGCCAACGAAGCTGGGCGGATCCGGGATTACGCGGTCCAAAGCGTCGCGATCAATCCCTTTACCCTAGTGATTGTCGGTTCAAACGAGTCATGAAGCACTTACCATACAAAAGAATCAACCGCGGTTGATTCTTTTGTATGGGATTTGTTTGATCAATCGAAGAGATCCGGATTCGAGAAAGGGGGTAGATTCCCCGTAAAGCACCTCGCCATGCGGGAAGTCGATTTGGATACTCATATCCGACGGATTATAGTAGAATGCGAAGGATTCATGATCGTTCGAACGTGAGAAAGCGATGACATCTTTCGTGGTTTCCAACCACTTCCAATCTCCCTCGTTGGCCAAAGCGGGATAGGTCTTGCGAAAGCGGAGGAAGGTCTGGATGAAGCGAAACATTTCATGATTTTCCGGATTTGGATCCCATTGCATCAACCTTCGGCTATCGGGGTCGTTCTTCCCTTGCAACGCGATCTCCGTGCCATAATAAATGCAGGGGGAACCCTGTGATACAAGCAAAAACGCGAGCGCGCCTTTGACTTTCGCAAGGTCATTCTTACATAAGGTGGTCAAGCGCGCCGTGTCATGACTATCGAAAAGGTTGAATTGATTGGCTTGGAGAATCGACGGATAATGATTCCGAATTTCGTCGATCCCGGCGCGAAACGCGGGTAGATCGATTTTCCGGTGTGCGATCAGATCCAGAAGGATCCGTGTATACGGATAATTCATGACCGCGTCGAACTGATCTCCTTGAAGCCATGGCATCGCGTCATGCCAGACTTCCCCTAAAATGTAGACGTCCGGCTTGATCGCTTTCACTTCGCGGCGGAATGTACGCCAAAACGTGTGGCTAATTTCATTGGCGACATCCAACCGCCATCCGTCGATGTCCGCGGTCTCGATCCAATATTTCCCGACCGAACAAAAATAATCGATGACTTCCGGATTCTCCGTGTTCAGTTTCGGCATGTTTTTCTCAAATGCGAACGTCTCATAAACATTGGCATCATCGATGAAGAACCATGTGCGAAACCTAGAGTTTGGATGTTTCTTCGCGTCGACCCACCGTTCGAATCGCGAACCAACGTGGTTGAAGACCGCATCCAACATCACCTTGATTCCACGTTGATGGGCTTGATTGACAAGTTCGATGAGATCTTCCTTAGTTCCGAAGTCCGGATCGATTGTAAAGTAATCTTGCGTATCATATTTATGCGTCGTGGGTGCGGCGAATATCGGGGTAAGATAAATACCGCCGATGCCCAACGCTTGTAAATAATCCAGTTTTTCGCGAATCCCGCGAAGATTTCCGCCATAGGGATCGGAATTCTTTACCGGACCGGTATGCCATGGCTTAAACCCGACATTGCCAGCGTTTGCGAAACGATCCGGAAAAATTTGATACCAAACCGTATCCTTGACCCATAACGGAGCGGTATAACGTTCCAGTCGATGGAAGTAGGGAAAGAAGAAATAGTCAAAATTATCGGGTTCTTCCTCAAGCGGAAGGACGTGGGTCTCGCCGTAAACCAATGTTTCGCGATCGTCGGTCAAAATAAAGTGATACTTCATCCGACGATTCGGAGGCGTGACGATGCATGTCCAATAGTTGTGCTGGGCGGTTTGACCGCTACGATGCATTTCGACTTTATGAGATTTCCATTTCCACTTCGTAAGAAGAAACGTACCTTCATGTTGATCGCCATATTCGCAAATGACGTTGACGATGTCCAGACCGGTACGGATCCTGAGTTCGATGCTTTGATCGTCGTAGGGGAAACACCAATTGTCTTGTGACCGGTGATAAATCGCGTTAATGTTCATGTGTTCACCTCGTCGATATTTTGACTTACCTTTCGCTAAAAGTCAACCGACAGGAAGTTTGTGATGATATTTGCGAAATTCGTGATGTAAACGCTTACTTCGACTCTTGTAGAAACGCAAGAATCATGGCACAATGATGACAGGAGGTTCAATCATGAAGAAGAGAAAATTCGGGCAAAAGTGGAACGTACTCGTGAAAGACATTAGAGACAACCCGGATGCGTTGAAGTCCGCTGTCATGTCTTTTTTTGTGATGGGTCTAGGTCAGTTCCGCAACAAGCAGAAAGCAAAGGGATTTACGTTTCTCGGTTTTGGATTAGCCGCTTTCTTGACTGAATTGTTCACCGGCGGCTACTTCTACATTTTTTCGGATTTGGCGCAATATCCGGCGGATCCCGGTAGTCAAATCTATTTTATACGTGACTACGGCGGAATTTTCAGTAAAGGCATTTGGGGATTGGCGACCTTGGGGAAAGTCGTCCGTGGCGCATTGTATCGCGGACAAGCGGTCGAAACCTTCAATAAAGTCATTCCATGGCTATCCGCGGATAATTCGGTCACGTTGCTTGGGACCGGATTGGTCGCGTTGGTATTGACATCGATCGTCCTAGCGGTTTGGATTTACAATATCCGCGATGCGTACACTTCTCGGAAGCAAATCATGAAATCCGGCAATATCGAGACTGGCAAAGAGTATGTAAAACGCCTTTGGTCGGAGATGTTTCCGTATCTGATCTTGGTCCCGACATTGGTTATGGTTCTTTTCTTCACCTTGATCCCGTTTATGTTTTCTTTCTTGCTGGCGTTTACCAATTACACCTATCGAATTCCGGTCCCGTCACGCTTGATCGAGTGGGTCGGATTCAGTAATTTCACGATGATCGCGGGTGATCCGGGCTGGTTCTCGGTCTTTTCGCAGATTTTGGGTTGGACATTCTTCTATGCCATCATGGCGAGTGCGACATGCTACATCATGGGCTTGATCCAAGCAATCATCATCGAGTCGAAATATGTCAAAGTCAAGAAGTTCTGGCGTACCATCATGATTATCCCTTGGGCCGTACCGGCGATGATTTCACTGATGGTTTTCCGAAACGTTTTCGAAAATACGGGGTTGGCGAACCAGTTGTTACTGCGAACCGGTTTGATGCCGGCGATGTCCAACTTCCTTTACACGATTGGCTTACAAGGGAAACCCGACGCGGTCATTTCTTGGCTGACAGTCAATTATAACGGAAGCTTGGCGAAATCGGTCGTCATTCTGGTGAACCTCTGGCTCGGCGCTCCGTATTTCATGATGTTGATCACAGGGGTGTTGACGACCTTACCGAAAGATTTATACGAAGCTGCGGCAATCGACGGCGCCAGTAAATGGCAAGCGTTTCGGAATATTACCTTGCCGCTGATTTTGCGGGCGACGTTGCCCGCGATCATCATGACGTTCACGTATAACTTCAATAACTTCGGCGCGATTTACTTTTTGACGGGAGGCGGGCCGGCATATAGTTTGGACAAGATTCCCCTAAGCATGCAAGTCATGGGGGGGCTTCCCGGGCAGACCGACATTCTGATTTCATGGATTTATAAGTTGTCTTTTTCGAACAACGCCCAGCTTTTCAATATCGCCGCGGTGTATTCGATCTTGATTTTCGTTTTCATCGGTTCGATTTCGGTATTCAACCTAGCACGCTCCAAAGGCATATGGGAGGAGGAATAAGCCATGAAAAAATATCGTCTCTCGGATATCGTACTTAACATCTTGGCGCATTTCTGGCTGATTCTCGGTGCGATCATCGTGCTTGTTCCGTTGGTTTGGATGGTTTCCGCCGCGTTTACCCCGGGGAAACTATTGTCCGGAGTTCCTTTGATCCCGTTCTCAAAGTTTTCGATGGAACACTTTACGTATATCTTTACCTACAAATCCAATCCGGCATCGCTGATGGCGGATTATACCGGGGCGTTCTTTCGGACCTTGCAGATCGCGGTCCTCAATACCATCGGCGTTGTTTTCTTCGCAGTCATCACCGGCTTTGCCTTTGCGCGGCTTCGCTTTAAAGGGAAGAAGCAAATGTTGTTGACGATGATGATCTTGCAGATGTTCCCGTCGTTCATGGGGATGATCGCTTTGTTCTTGTTGTTCCGCACCTTCGGGTTCCTCAATAAGCCGAACTATCTTGCTTTGATTTACATCGCGGGATCGATTCCCTACAACACATTCTTGGTACGTGGCTTCATGCGTAACATACCGAAATCCTTGGATGAAGCCGCCGCGATCGACGGGGCGTCACCGCTTCAAATCCTACGCTTGATCCTCTTCCCTCTGATTGTTCCGATCGTCGGCTTCTTGGCTGTCGGCGCCTTTATGGGACCTTGGCTGGACTATATCCTCCAATCGGTTTTCCTACAACCGGAACAGATGACCGTCGCGGTATGGTTATACCGTACGACCGATCCGTTATTGACACTTGTATATAATCCGTTGAACTTCATGGCCGGGGCTTTGCTGATTGCCATTCCGATCATGATCATTCAGTTCTTTATGCAGAAGTACATGGTTTATGGTTTGACGTCCGGAGCGGAAAAAGGATAAGCGCGAACGTTCGCGCTTATCTTACAAGGAGGATGCATGTTAACGTGGATCAAAGTCTTCTACAGCAATCAAGCCGTGCTGGATTGTCGGAAGATGAAAGTAAGATATCCGATTCTGTTGTATTTCATCTTAGTCATGTTCATCAGTATTCCGTCTTTCTTTGGATTATACATGCAGAAATCCTCCGCTTATCTGGCTCGGATGGAGAATTTCTCGTCGGACTTCGCCGCGATGATCCAAGCGAACGATTGTCGGATCGACGGAAAATTGACATGCGCGGTTGCAGGAAATCACGTGTGGGAAGGATCGAAGACGACCTTCTATTTCGTTGACACCATGCCCGAGAAAACAGGGAAGAATGAAGTCTATTTCACCCCGGAAATCGGCGTCGTCATCGATAAGGACGGGAAATCGCTAGCAATCGGTTATTATGACAACTTCGGAAAATACGATTTCAAAGATCTTTCATCCCAAGTGGCGTCCGGGAAAGTAATACCGGCTGATTTGGCGACTCTGTTTATCCGAAACTTGAATTTAAGCTCATTGTTCGCGAAATTTTCATTTAGCTATTTCATGCAATTTATCCAGTATACCGTTTATGTTTTGGTGATTGCGTTCTTATTTCGCTTCATGGGCGGACGCAACGAAAAAAACAAAATCAAGTTCTCCCATGGGTTTACCATGATGGTCAACCTGATGCTTGCGCCGGCTTTGGTTTGCGCTGCAATCGGGATGTTCAGCCCTGCGGCGGCAGCCATGATTTTACCGTTCGCCTTCGTGATCCGTATCATCGTTCTCTATTTCGGAATTGTCCGCGGGAAACTGAAATTGAACCCATCAGAGGGCGTTGTGTGAAAAGTTTGTGAAGTGTAACCGTTTACAGTATGCAATTCAAGGTGTATAATAAGAATGACTTCTGAAAAGAAGCACACAGGAGGAATTTTAAAAATGAAGAAGCTGCTTACACTCGCTGCAGTGCTGGTGCTTGCTGTCGGTTCGTTGACAGCTTGCGGACGCACACTCAAGACCTGTAAGGCTGAAGATCTCAACGGAACAGTAGTATGCTATGACGAAAAACTTGAAGCTTATGCGATCGAAAGCGGAGCCAAATTACGTTTCGGCGCCGACAACGACACCGTTGGTAAAGCAATCGTAGCGGTATGGGATGCTACTTATCCCGAACTCAAAGGAGCTGTTGAATTCGTAAACTCCGGGGCTGCCGGATCCGCTGACGCGCTCGCCACCCAACAAGGTGAATATGCCGACGTATTCATGGCGATCGACGGTGAAGTTTCCCGTAACGAAGCCCATTTATTGCCGATCGATTCCGTTCTTGCCAACATAATAAAGACGAATTCGCTCGAACCCTTCTACAAAGCCGGAAACGCAACCGCCGCGACGGTCTATGCTCCGATGGCGTATGACGGAATGGCATTTGTTTGGAACAAGACGATGCTTGAAGCTTTAGGTAAAGACGTAACCGACGCCAACAAAGATAATTTGCCGGATGCGTTCGATACGTGGGAAAAAATCTTCGCGTTGTCCAAATCTTGGATCGGTGCGCGCCCTGTTTATAAAGGCAACAACATCGACATCGTATTCCCGCTTTCGTTAGGCGAACCCTGGTCTGCGTACCACCAATTCACCTCCGCGGGATTCAAATTATTCGGTACCGGCGATGCGACCAAACCTGGTTACAACACACCGGAATTCAAAAAAGGTTTGGATTTCTTAATTGCAGCCAAAGAAGCAAAGATTTCTGTCGATGCGACCGGCGTATTAACCAAAGGCGGCGACATGGGCTGGAGATGGGACGGCGTCATCAATAACGAAACCGCTCCGTTCGGCTTGGTCGGTACCTGGATGGATGTCAAGGGCGCTTCGACGGCGACCGGATCCACGTACGTCATTTCCAAACTTCCGACGTTTGAAGGCGGTATCCAGTCCCCGTTCGTCAAGACGAAAGGTTTCGTTTTGAACGGTTATACGAAGTATCGTTCCGCCGCGACCGAACTTCTTCGCTTGATCTATTCCAAAGATGGATTCAACGCTTTGGTCACCGGAACCAGTTACGCTCCTTCCTTGAAAGATGGATCTGAATTGACCCCGACCCTTGAAGCGGGCGGGTACCAAGAACAAATGATGGCTGCGTTTGTCAACAACTATCCGGAACCGGCATTGACCCTTCCGAAGAACCCGGCACGTAAAGCCATGGACTCCGCATACTATGACGGCACCTTGGTTGCGATGCTCCAAGCGATTTGGGATGGTACCAAGACGGTCGACGCCGCGGTTGCCGAACTGATCGCGACGACCGATGCCAAGATTCTTGCCGAAAACAAATAATCGAAGGAAAAACGTATACACCGTAAGATGAGCATCGCAAGGTGCTCATCTTTCTTCAAGGAGAAACGACACATGAGAACACAATGGTGGAAAAACGCGGTTGGATATCAAATCTATCCGAGATCCTTTTATGACACGAATGCCGACGGTATCGGCGATTTGCGCGGTATTATCGAAAAGCTCGACTACATCCATGATCTCGGCGTCGATTGCGTTTGGATTTGTCCTTTCTATCGTTCTCCAATGGATGACAACGGCTACGATGTCAGCGACTTCTATAACGTCGATCCGTTGTTCGGTACTCTCGACGACGCGAAGGAACTGATCGCAAAAGCCCACGAAAAAGGAATCCGGATCATTTTGGATCTTGTGTTGAATCACACCTCCGATGAACATCCCTGGTTCGTGGAATCCCGTTCTTCCCTCGACAATCCGAAACGGGATTGGTATATTTGGCGAAAACCTCGCTATAATAACAATGGAAAAAGGATACCTCCGACCAACTGGGCGAGTTTTTTCGAAGGTTCCTGTTGGAATTATGATGCGCTTACCGATGCGTATTATCTAAAGATTTTCTCGAATAAAATGCCGGATCTGAACTGGGCAAACCAAGATTTGCGTCAGGAAATGTATACGATAGCTCGTTGGTGGCTGGATCTCGGTATCGACGGGTTCCGTGTCGACGCGGTCGCCCATCTCGCCAAAGAAAACTCGTTTACCGATAGCGATATGGAACCGAATCACGACGCGGTCGCCCCGGATTGGTCGAAGTTCTCCAATCGTCCCGAACTTTTCGATTATCTGCACGAATTTCACGATACGGTGCTGAAACACTATGATTGCCTCTCGGTCGGCGAGGTCGGCGGAGGAGCGGACGTGGATGCGGCGATCAAATATGCGGGCTACCATTCAAAAGCGTTCAATATGGTTTTCAATTTCGACCATTGCTGGAAAAACGGAGCCTTCGGATCGGAAGACAAAGACGAGAGTCAACTTACCGTCAACGTGGTCGATCTCAAGAAAACCATGGATCATTGGATCCAAGGGATGAAAGGAAAGGGATGGATTCCGCACTATTGGCTAAATCACGACCATCCGCGCGTCATGAGCCAATATGGAAATCCGCAGAAATTCCATCGAGCCTCCGGGTGCATGTTAGGTACCGTCCTTTTAACGCTTCCCGGGACACCGTTCGTCTACAACGGCGAAGAGATTGGAATGACCAACGTCGACTATACCAATATCAATGACTTCAATGATGTTTGGGTGAAGAACTATTATGAGAAGGCGATTCTGCGTCAACGTCCCGAGCAAATCATGACGCATTTACGTCGCACCTCACGCGATAACGCACGGACACCGATGCAATGGGACGATTGTCTTCATGCCGGATTTACGACCGGAACACCGCACCAGAAAACGGTCGGAAATTACAAAGAAATCAACGTTAAGGCGCAACTCGCAGATCCGACATCGATTTTGAATGCCTACAAACATCTGATAAAGTTACGTAAATTCGGACATCTCCATTCGGTCTTGGTCCATGGGGATTTTAAGCTGATTTCGCCGAATCATAAAGATCTCTTTGTTTACGAACGAACCTATGAAGGCGTGACCGTTTTGGTGGTCGCGAATTTCCGCGATCGTGAAGTGAGATATACGTTGCCCTATCGACCCAAAACCGTCCACTATAATAACTATGACAAGATTAATGGAAATAAGGAAATCGTCGTGCTTCCATATCAAGCCTTGGTGCTTGAAAAGTAGGTGAACATGAAAAAATTACTCTTGGTATTCCTGTTGGTCCTTAGTGCCTGCGTTTCAAAAGAACCGACCGTGAAGCGAAAGACCGTCGATGAGTTGGCGGCTTTACTGGAAGGATCCAACGCGGACAAGTTTGCGAGCGAGGTCTCTGTCGCCTATAACATCTTTCCGATCTCCTATGCGGACTCGAATGGAGACGGTAAAGGCGATTTGCGCGGGATCATCGATCATCTCGATGTTCTGAACGACGGCGATTCGATGACAGACACGGACCTCGGTATCACCGCGATCTGGTTGAATCCGATCCATCCTTCTAACTCTTACCATAAGTATGACGTCATCGACTATTATGCGGTCGATCCGGACTTCGGTACCTTAGAGGATTTTCAAGATCTTTCGGATGCCTGCGAAGAACGTGGAATCAAGTTGATTCTGGACATCGTCTTCAACCATACCGCCGATGATAATCCGTGGTTCATCAAAGCCATGGCCGGAGACAAAGTTTATCGCGACTATTACCGCATCGAAGAAAAGTTGACCAGCAAACTTTATCCGAACAAGACCGGATGGAGTTTTCGCAATAGTCTGGCGTATTACGCTTCGTTTTGGGACCAGATGCCCGAACTCAACGCGGAAAGCGAAGCGGTACGGGTTGAAATGAAAAAGATCCTTGCTTTTTGGATGGATCGCGGTGTCGACGGGTTCCGTTATGACGCGGCGCCACGTGTCTATGACGCCAACGAGTATCCCATCGGTACCGGTACGATGGAACTGAACAAACAATTCTGGATGGAAATGAAAGAATACGTTAAGTCCGTGAACCCCGACATATTGTTGCTTGCGGAAGTATGGATGCCCGCATCGCAGGCTGCGCCTTATGCCAAAGGATTTGATTCGATGTTCAATTTCGATCTTGCGTCGGGAATCGTAAACACCGTGATGCAAGGGTACCAAACCAATTTCGTTTCGACGTATCTCAACGGAAAGAACTATTTCACCGGCCGCAACGCGAATTATCTGGACTCGACCTTCCTGACGAACCATGATCAAAATCGAATCATGAGTACGCTGAGCGGGGATGTGGCGAAAGCGAAACTGGCCGCCAATATCCTCTTTACTTTCCCTGGAATCCCGTTTATCTATTACGGCGAAGAACTTGGCATGACAGGCGCAAAACCGGATGAACGAATCCGTGAACCCTATCGCTGGACAAGCCAAAGCGAGATTCCCAATGCGTTGTGGGAGAGTTGGGAATATAATCTGAATACGGTACCTTACGAAATCCAAACGAAAGACGAGAGTTCGATGTTCAGCCTTTATCGCAGATTAATCCATTTGCGTGATGAGTCGCCGATTCTGCGCTTCGGCGATATCCAAGGGTTGACCCTCTCAAACAAAGTACTTGGGTATACCCGCACCTTTGAAGGGAAAACATTAACCATCGTGCATAATTTGGATCGATTCCCGCAATCGGTGGATCTGAATGTCATCGGGAGCATCCTCTATCAACACGGTGATGTGGGTTTCAGCTCAAACAAGCTAACGTTACAGCCCTATGCCAGCGTCGTCATCGGTGAGATAAAATGAGCCAAGTGATATATTTGCGTGTCCATGGCAACGCTTTTAAACGCGCCGAAATCGAGAACGGGGTCGAAATGTTCGTTTCCGAACCCCATTGGATCGATTCGCACACGCTTAAGGCCGAACTCGGGGAGTTTAGTCGGGTACAATTCAAACTCATGTTTTCAAGTCTCCAACACGATCTTGGAATCATCTTAAGCGCCGTAAGTGGATTTGATGACGATGTCATCATGAGCGCGTTTTTGGATTTATTAGTCGATAATCGGCCGGGGAAATCAATCGGTGCGGCGGAAACGCTGATCCTGTCGAAACTCTTGGGGAACTCCGCATTGATTCAACGCTTGGATCATCATTTCGAATCGATCGGTCGGGATGTGATGGATACCGCGCGGATGTATCTGGATACCGGACGGAGTGTCAACGCCAGCGCAGCGCATCTTTACTTGCATCGCAATACGTTTCGCTATCGCTTGAATAAGTTTATTACCCAAACCAAACTCGACATTCGCGAGATCGAACAAGGAAAACTCTTGGAGATGTGGTTTCTATTAACGAATTTGGAATAGATTTGTGCTCAATGCACAATACAACTGTCTATGATTCATGTATGATAAACTTGAGGTGATACCATGGCAAATCTAAAGCTGAAGGATATCAATAAAATCTATGACAACAACGTCCAAGCCGTATTCGATTTCAATCTCGAAATCAGCGATCGCGAATTCATCGTATTGGTCGGTCCCTCGGGCTGCGGAAAATCGACGACTCTCCGTATGATCGCAGGTCTGGAAGATATTACGACCGGTGAACTTTACATCGACGAGAAACTCGTCAATAATGTCGCTCCGAAAGATCGCGACATCGCGATGGTCTTCCAATCCTATGCCTTATATCCGCACATGAGCGTCTATGAGAACATGGCCTTTGGATTGAAGTTGAAGAAAATGCCGAAAGACGAGATTGACCAACGCGTGAAAGAAGCCGCGCGGATACTTGAAATCGAGAAGTATCTGGATCGTAAACCGAAAGCCTTGTCCGGCGGGCAACGTCAACGCGTCGCGTTAGGTCGCGCAATCGTACGCAACGCGAAAGTTTTCTTGATGGACGAGCCTTTGTCCAATTTGGATGCGAAACTGCGCGTTCAAATGCGTTCCGAGATCATCAAGCTACACGAACGTCTCAACGCGACGACCATTTATGTTACTCATGACCAAACCGAAGCGATGACCATGGCTTCGCGGATCGTCGTCATGAAAGATGGATATATCCAGCAAATCGGTGCCCCGAAAGACATATACAATCATCCCAACAACATGTTCGTCGCGAATTTCATCGGCGCGCCTGCCATGAATTTCATCAACGGTACTTATCGCGACGGTCGTTTCGAGGTCGACGGGAAATCCTTTAAAGTACCGGGCATGTTCCATGATCGGTTGAAGAACTATGATGGCAAAGACCTGGTATTGGGAATTCGTCCTGAAGATATCCATTACGAAGGCATCGTCGCCGAAGCCTTCCCGGATTCCCCGTTCGATTTCCATGTGGATGTGGCCGAGCTTTTAGGACATGAGTTTATCCTCCATGGCGAATTCGGCGGTCAACCGATTTTAGCGAAAGTCTCGTCCCGCGTTGACGTTCACGCTCATGATACGATCAAGTTGGCGATGGATGTCGCTAAGCTTCACTTCTTCGATAAAGAAACGACGCAATCCATTTACTAAACCAAACCCGAAGAAATTCGGGTTTTTCACGGAGGTACTCCTATGAGTTACAGAAACCAATTTATCTATCAAGTCTTCGTCCGTAACTATAGCCGTCAAGGTACCTTTGCGGCACTCCAATCGGATTTAGGTCGTATCAAGGATCTGGGAGCGGATATCCTCTATTTAATGCCGGTCCAACCGATCGGAATCAAAGCCCGCAAAGGAACCTACGGGAGTCCGTATGCCATCCGCGATTATCGCGGGATTTCGGATGATCTCGGAACCGTGGAGGACTTCAAACGATTGATCGATGAAACGCATCGTCAAGGCATGAAAATCATCCTGGATATCGTTTTCCATCATACATCGCGGGATCATGCTTGGGTGAGCGAACATCCCGAGTTTTACTATTTCGACGACAAGGGTAACCTAAAAAACAAAGTCGGCGACTGGAGCGATATTGCGGATTTGAACTTCGATGTCCCGCTTTTGCGTCAATACCTGGTCGATACCTTGCTTTATTGGCTTGATCTAGGGTTGGATGGTTTCCGTTTTGATGTCCCGAGTTTGATTCCGTTGGATTTCCTGCTTGAAGCCAAAGCCGCCATGCAAGCGAAGAAACCCGATGTGTTTCTGTTGGGCGAAAGCGTCGACTTGTCATTTGTGGACAATTTGCGCTATCACGGATACACTTGCCTGAGCGATGGGGAGTGTTTCCAGGTCTTCGACGCGCTTTACGATTACGATATCCGCGATGCGTTTAGCGGATATTTAAAGAAAACGACCGATTTGGAGACATATCGTCAAGCATTGCGTCAGCAGGAGCGGATCTATCCGGCGGATTATGTGAAAGCACGGAATGTGGAAAATCATGATAACCAACGGATTCGATTCTTGACCCAAGACGGGAAGAAATCCATACAATGGATCGCGTATTGCTTTATGGCGAAAGGTATCGCGTTTTTACAGTATGGGATTGAAACCAACACCGACCATCTCCCCGATCTTTTCGAGAAAGATCCGATCGATTGGTCCCTGGCTGATCGTGAGACGATCAATTGGATCCGCGGTCTCTCGAAACTTAAAAAAGATCCGATCTTCGCGCAAAACGCCGGATATAAGATCGTTTCGCATCCGCAAGATGTCCTGCATTTCGAATATACCGACGCCAGGCAAACCTTGATTGCGATTTTGAATGTTGGCAACGCGTCCGGGATTTTGGCGGTCGACTTGCCGGAGGGTGTCTATCCGCATGCGATTACCGGAAAAAACATCGAGATTCGCCAAGGTATGATCGCCTTGTCCGATCGTCCGATGATTTTCTTCGTTAAAAAGGAAATCGAATAGACTTATGTTGAACGTGGTTTCATTGCGGGAAAACCCATCCATACTTCCGCAAGCCATCCAATACATCGCTTCCAAATGGGCAAACGAAGATAGTTTGCCTGTTTATGTCGATTGTTTGACACATGCGATCGATGCGCCAACTCCGCTGCCCCAGTGGTATCTGTTATTTGAGGATCAACGGATCATCGGGTGCGCAGGGCTGATCACCAATGATTTCATCAGCCGAATGGAACTCTATCCATGGATATGCGCGCTTTATATCGAAGAAGATCGTCGCGGTCATAACTTTGGAATGATTTTGATTCACAAAGCGATCAACGACGCGCAAGCGTCCGGTTTTAGAAACGTCTATCTTTGTACGGATCATCAAGGGTATTACGAGCGATTCGGCTTTGCATACCATGGGGACGGATATCATCCTTGGGGCGAAACGTCACGTGTCTATGCCTACTCGACTCATCATCAAGTTTTTGTATGAAACCATTCGACATCGACATCTCGTAAGGTTCGATGATACAATGATGTCAATATTGAGGGGAAATCCATGAAAAAGAACACTGACTCGAAGAGGTGATCGCTTCCGCCAGATCTTCATTGATGATCTTACTTATCTTGACTGGCGTGAATATTTTGCTTTTGTTATTTAGGTCCTCCGCCAATTTTCCGTATTCTTTGTTTTTTGTTTATTTCACTTCCTTTGTGGCGTATGAGGCATGGTTGACCGAATCATTGCTGGCGATATCGCTCCTTTGGGGGTTTGCGGGATCGATCGAACTGATCCTCTTTCTTATCGCGTGGTTACGCTCCGCGAAGAAAACGAACTGGCTCTTATTTGCGGGAATCCTCTATCTCGCGGATACGGTTTTCATGATTTGGATCTATTCTATCGGCGGCTTTGACGCCGCACAAATCATCGATTATCTCATGCATGTCTGGATCTTATATTCTCTCTTTAGCGGTTGGTTCGCCGGCAAAAAGCAGAAAGAGTTTGATCGTCTCGTAATCATTGATCCACCGCTTTCTGAAGAAGTTCAACCCGAATAAACTTTGGCATCCTTCACGGATGCCTTTTTTGTGTCGATTTTACTTCTTGAACGAGTCGAAGGATGATACAATGGGCGCAATCCCGAAAGAGGTATCTATGAAAAAGCGTGTTGAACCTGTAAAAATCCAATCATCCGTACGAAACGCCATGTTAATCATGATCGTTCTAACCTTCATCAATATGTTTTTATCATTGTTTGTCGCCGGCGCGAACTTCCCCTATTCCGTGTATTTCGCCTGGGTCGGTTCCGTTGTGGTAAGACTTTCGATCTTAACTTACGGAATTAACGGGGTCGCGATCATCTGGTTGATTTTGGTCGTTGCGCAAATGCTGTTCTTTATCGTCGCATGGCAACGCTCGGCCCGCAATCCGAAGTGGTTATTCGGAGCGGGCATCCTCTATGTTATGGATACCTTGTTTATGTTGTGGTATCAAAACTATTATGGATATGACATCGCCTATCTTTTCGATCTCGCGATGCATCTCTGGATACTTTTCTCGTTGTTTGTGGGCTATAACTCACTTAAGAGAAACGACTCTTCCCGACGCAATGTCATCTTTGATTTGCCGAAGAAAAAATAGAAAATCCGGACGGTAAGTCCGGATCTTTAAGTTCGAATATGGCAAAACTCGCCCAATCTCTAGGCGATTTCCAATATCTTGACTTCACCCTTCTCAAATCGAAGGGCGATGTTTTTATAGGGATCGATTTCGATGGTCGGCCAAATACTCTGGCTATCGCTTGAGAAGATTTGTCGAATGACCCTTTCCTTTTCAAGGAAGGTTTCCGGAAGATTATCCAAGTGGATTAGATGATCGACCGATTGGTACATGTCGGTATTCGCGATAATCAACGTCATCTTGCCTTCATGGCAATATGCAAAACCCGCGGCCATGTCCCAGGGTGCGCTAAACCCAAGCGGGAAGGTCTTTTCCTTATCCAACAACGCCGGCAAGATCCGCTGACGGATCGTGTTGGCATCCTGAATCAAGTTTGTGAACTCCCACCGTTTCGGATGGAGATAATGGAAAGCGTAGCGATCAAACAATGCGAGTTTTCCGTAGAAAGGATCATCGGCATCCAGCATCTCGGCTTCGTTAGGGCGACAATCCACGCCGGTATTCATCGGTTGTCGCTCGAACACTTCCTGACCGGAATTTAGAAATGGAATCGCATTGGGAACGAAGAGATTGAAAATCGTCAACATCCGAGCCAACGTTTCACCTCCGTTTCGGGCGGATAAACGCGGGGTGTCATGAGTTTCACCGCAAGCGAACAACGGGGACTCGAGATTCATCGCGCCGTAGACGAAACTATTAAGCAACCCTTCGGCGACTCGGGGCTCACGCATGAATCCGTCCCCGATGATACAGTTGTATCCTTTGGCTTTGGACTCGGCCGCATTGACCACATCCAACTCCTCGGCGATAAAGGTGAACTCCGGATCGACCGCACGGGCTTTCGAAATGATTTCACCGACCAAAGGTTCGGGCAAGGCATGGCCCATATCGATGCGGGCGCCGTCAATGCCGAACTGCTTTTGGTAAAAGGGGATGATCCCACTCAACATTTCCCACAAAGGCAGGTTGGGTTGGTTGCCCGGATTCAAACTGCT
The DNA here is from genome assembly GCA_964526155.1 of uncultured Erysipelotrichaceae bacterium. Classification (GTDB taxonomy): domain Bacteria; phylum Bacillota_I; class Bacilli_A; order Erysipelotrichales; family Erysipelotrichaceae; genus GWE2-51-13. The sequence continues at coordinate 337,989 of CAZGLV010000001.1, forward strand.
CTTGGCGACATCGAAGAGAATGTATGGATCAAACGTTCCCAACTTCTCCAAATAAGGCTGACTGGCGGTCGGATGGTCAAGATACATCCGGAAGTACGTGACATCGCTCCACGCAGGTTGCGGATCGTTGATGCAATCGGAGAAAGCCGGAGCGATCGTCATCGCGAAGTGCTGCTGCACCAAATCCAAGATTTCTTTCGTGTTGGCTGCGGATTTAAATTCTTTAAGCATCTTGCGCCATTTCTTCGCATCCAAGTCGCGCGGATTCTTTCGGAACTTTCGGATGTGCTCCAGCACTTCCGGCGACGCGTAGATTTCTTTCGCGTACTCCTTCCGAGCAGGCAGGGCGTTCTTGAGTCCCGGGACCAATGGTGATCGATAATCCGGCAAATCCTGCAAGTCGATCCAATAGAACCAGTCGGGATGTTCGGCGATCAAATCGGAATTGACCGAGTTGGTACGCGGGATGATATCGATGATCACCTTCATGCCAAGAATATGCGCAGCTTCGACAAAGGCTTTGAATTCCTGTTCGACCGTGATCGAATCACCGGTGATCGGATCTTTCAATCCTTGGTCCAGCGCATAGAAGTTGGATACGCCATAGGGTGAACCCAGCTCCCCTTTTTTATCTTTCAAGGAATACTTTGCGATCGGTAACATATAGATCACATCGATGCCCATTTTCTTCAAGTTTGGCAACAATGCCAAGGCTTTGATAAAGGTTCCCGTATCTTTCAAACGATACAAGTTACGGTCTTCCAAAAAGCCGGTCCGGTCGTGATCATAACTGCCCGAGGCTCGGATCATCATCGAATAGACATTGGATTTACGGATCCAATCGCCTCCGGTAAACCCCGGTTCGACAGGACGACTCTTAAAATAGCTTTGCGCGTAATCGATCCCATCGGCGGCGCTTTTCAGAAAAACGTCGCGAATCAGCGCGCTAAAGAAAGAATACGGATTTACCAAGACATTTCCGTCGCGTGTGACGATTTTTTCGGCGGATCGATACCCGAAATTGTCCCATAAATCAGGGATTGCGTAGTTGTAGATCCCAGGATGGAGGGATGACTGCGCTTCGATTGCCTTAACGATTTTCTCTAAGTTTTTCATACGTTTCCTCCATCTTAATCTTAGCATACGTTACGTTTTTTTAGAAATCATATTCGTGTCGAAACGGGCTTCAGAACATTCGTGCATAAAAACAGGATGTGTTCGGTTATGTGAAAGAATCGTGATAAAAACTGAGTTCAATGACAAAAATGCGCTTGACTATCCAAACCGTAAGGGATAACATGAAAGCGGATACACAAATGTATTCCAGTCTATAGGAGGACGAAATGAAAAAGCTGTTCGCAATTTTAGCTATTGTTGCGATGGTTTTGGGACTCTCCGCCTGTTCTAACGAACCGGCCGGCCCGAAGACCGTCAAAGTAGGGATCGCGATCTATAAGTTCGACGATACCTTCATGACCAATTATCGCACCGAGATGAAAGCCTACTTCGAAACGAAGAACACCGATGACGTCAAGTACCAAGTCGAAGTTACCGATGGAAAGGGTGACCAAGTCACTCAGACCGAACAAATCGATACGTTCATCGCCCAAGATTATGATGTTCTGATTATCAACCTCGTCGACTTGACGGCTGCCAGCGCGATCATCGCGAAGGTCAAAGCTGCCGATATCCCGACCGTATTCATCAACCGTCAACCGTCCGATGCCGACATGGCTTCATGGGACAAAATCACCTACGTCGGCGCGAAAGCCGAAGATTCAGGGACATTCCAAGGCGAAATCATCGTCGACCTCTGGAAAAAAGCTGATTCCAAAGTTGACAAAAACAAAGACAACAAGCTCCAATACGTTATGTTGATGGGACAAGCAATCCATCAGGATGCTACCCTGCGTACCGAATACTCGATCAAGGCTGTCAAGGCAGCCGGTATCGAAGTTGAAAAATTGTTCGAAGAACGCGGCGAATGGGATCGCGTAAAAGGACAAGAAAAAATGGCGACTGCGATCACGCAGTTCGGCAACAAAATCGAAGTCGTATTCGCGAACAACGATGACATGGCGCTCGGCGCGATCGAAGCGTTGAAAGCTGCGAACATGATGGATATCCCTGTTGTCGGCGTTGATGCCACCGCTCCTGCGTTGGATGCCATCAAAAACGGCACCTTGGTCGGAACCGTTCTGAACGACTCCACCGGACAGGCTCATACTTCGGTTGATTCCGCGATTAAACTTTTGGCTGGCGATACCCTTGAAAAACTGCAATGGGTTCCTTACGTAAAAGTCACTCCGGAAAACTACACCGAATTCATGAAGTAAGCTTTTAAAAAAGAATCCTGAAGTCAAGTGTGGTTTCCACCACACTTGATTTTTTATCGAATGGAGAGGACGAACAAAGATGGAAAACGAAATCATCTTATCGATGAATAATGTAAGTAAAAGTTTCCCGGGCGTCAAAGCATTGGATGACGTTTCTTTTCACGTTCGAAAAGGAACCGTCCACGCGTTGATGGGAGAAAACGGGGCTGGGAAATCCACCCTGATGAAATGTTTGTTCGGCATCTATAGTTTGGATGAGGGAGATATCGTGCTTGATGGTCAGCCCGTGAAGTTCCATAACCCGAAAGCGGCGTTGGAAGCGGGGATTTCGATGATTCATCAGGAACTTCAACCGATTCCGTACCGCAGTATTTCCGAGAATCTTTGGGTCGGACGTTACCCTATGATCAAGTTCGGTCCGTTCGGATTCGTCGACGCAAAGAAAATGCGCGAGATGTCCGCGGATTTGCTGAAACGTGTTCGCTTAAATATCAATCCGGATACGAAACTGAAGGACTTGTCGGTTTCGCAGATCCAATCGATCGAAATCGCGAAAGCGATCTCGCACAACGCCAAAATCATCATCATGGATGAACCGACCTCCTCGTTGACCCAAGCGGAAGTCACGCAATTGTTCGAAATCATCGACGAACTACGTGCTTCGGGAGTATCGATCATCTACATTTCGCACAAAATGGAAGAAATCTTACGGATTTCTGACGAAGTTACGATCATGCGTGACGGTAGATACATCGGTACCTACTTAGCTTCGGAACTGACGATGGATACCATCATCACGAAAATGGTCGGACGCGAACTTACCAACCTCTATCCGCCACGGGACAATGTGCCGGCGGAAGTGGTCTTCGAGGTGCGCGACTTCAGTTCACCGAATCCGCGTTCGTTCCAAAACGTTTCGTTTGATCTTCGCAAGGGAGAAATCCTGGGGATCGGCGGATTGGTCGGGGCGCAACGTACGGAACTTGTCGAAGGACTCTTCGGGGTCCGCGCAAGCAGTGCCGGCGAGATCAAGTTACATGGTAAGAAACTCCGTATCAATCATCCGCGCGACGCGATTCGCAACGGGATGTCGCTGTTGACGGAGGATCGTCGCGGTAGCGGGATCTTCGGGGTTCTGTCGGTACGTGACAACGTATCGGTGGCCAGTTTGGACGAGTATGTGGATTATCACTTAAAATTGAATAATCGCCGCCTGAATCAATTGGCGGAAGAGAATATAAAGAAGCTCAGCATCAAAACACCGAGCACGAAGACGAAGATCCAATCCCTCTCAGGGGGGAACCAGCAAAAGGTCATCATCTCGCGATGGTTGGCCCGGGATCCCGAAATCTTCATTCTCGACGAACCGACCCGCGGGATCGACGTCGGGGCGAAATACGAAATCTACAGTATCATGGTCAACTTGGCCAAAGCCGGTAAGAGCGTCATCATGATCAGTTCGGAAATGCCTGAACTGCTTGGGATGAGCGATCGCGTCATGGTCATGTGCGAAGGGAAGTTGAGCGGAATATTGGATGGAAAAGACGCCAGCCAGGAGAAAATCATGGAATTGGCTACGAAGTACATGTAAGGAGCGATAAAATGGTCAAAAAGTTGAAACAGTCTGCAGGTTTAAAGAATTATAAAGCAATCGCGATCGATAACGCGATGTACATCATCTTGTTGACGATGATTCTCTTCGTCACGATCATGGAACCGAAGTTCCTTTCCATCGGAAACTTCCAGAATATCTTGATGAACTCTTCGGTCCGCTTGATCATCGCATTGGGTGTCAGCGGCGCCTTGATTACGCGTGGTACCGACCTGTCGGCCGGGCGTATCGTCGGGGTCGGCGCGGTCATCGCCGGAACATTGCTTCAACGTTCCGACTATGCGGCGCGGTTCTTCCCGAATTTCCCGGATGTTCCGGTATGGACCATCTTGATCCTCGCGATGGTCGTTACCATGTTGATCGGTTTGGTCAACGGATTGGTCGTCGCTTATCTCCATGTTCCGCCATTTATCGCGACCTTGGGGATGCAGAGTATCGTTTACGGGTTCGCCCAGGTTTACACTCGCAACGAACCGATCGGCGGATTGAAGGTGGAACTGACGGGGATCGCAACCGGGCGGATATTCCAAATTCCAAACTTAGCGATTATCGCGATGATTGTCATCGCGATCATCTGGTTCATCTTCAATATGACGAAATTCGGTAAGTACATCTATGCGATCGGTGGAAACGAAATCGCGGCGGAAGTCGCGGGCGTCAACGTCACCTTCACTAAGATCCGCGTTTATGCCATGGCCGGGTTGCTTTACGGTTTGGCCGGTTTCCTACTTGCGGCCAAGAGCGGCGGCGCAACCGCCAACTATGGTCAAGGTTATGAACTTGAAGCGATCGCCGCATGTACGATCGGGGGTGTTTCCACCGCCGGCGGTGTCGGTACGGTCAGCGGAATCGTATCCGGTGTATTGATCTTCGAATTACTGAAGACGGCCCTGCAATTCTTGGGTGTTACCCCGGACTTACAGTATGTCGCCATCGGTATTGTCATCGTGGCCGCGGTCGCGATCGACATTCGTAAATACCTCGCGAAAAAATAATGATTTCCTCAAGAACGGCTTCGGCCGTTTTTGTTTACTTACGCTCGGTTTCGTTTGTCTTTTAGGTCTGCTTTTGTTAAACTGTATACGGAATTTGAGGTCACCATGAAGAAATACATCCGCTTTCTCTATCTGCTTCCAATGGTGCTCATGATCATCGTTGTTACCGGATGGAAATATCTGAAAACCGAAACATGCGTCGCCGATGGAACGCAGGTTTGTTATGACCAACGGCTGGGTCAATTCTCACTTGAGGAAGATGCCCGTGTCATTATCGAAGTACCCAACGCCGCATATGGCGATGCTTTGGTCACCCTTTTCACACAGAAACATTCGGAAGCCACGGATACGCTTTCTTATGTGCTTTCATCCGATGAAACCACGGATATCGCCTATATGACGCAAAACGAAGCGGCGCTGAATTATGGTTCGTTACAAACGTTGGACGAAACATTCTCCGATTCACTTAAAGAAAACTTACTTGCGGACAAATCAGCCGAATTGAACCAGTCCGGTCTTCGATTTATTCCGATGTCAGGCTCCGGATTTTCATTTCTCTATAACGCGACGGTAATCCAACGGCTTGGTTTTGATTTGACAGATTCAAACAAAGACGGATTGATCGATTCGATCGACACGCTTGAGAAATTGAAAGTCGTAGCGCAAAAATATCTCGAAGAAGATCCGTCACGCACGTATACATCGGTATTTCCGATTTCGTTCAACGAAATCCTGTCTTTTTATCCTTGGTTCACCACCGGCGGTTGGCAGTTGTTTGCGTCCGGTTCCGCCACCATCCCGGGATTTGAAACACCGGAATTCCTCAAATCGTTAGAACTCATCCAAGAGATGGGAAGCAGCGATTTCGTGACCAACAATCCGCAGGACGCATCGACCTTGGTTTGGCAATACGATCAAGTGTTGACGCGCAATGAATTTTTATTCAGTATGGCCAGCGAATGGATGTTCGTGGATGCTTTCGAGATTCGTACCGGACAAGATGTCCGCTATTCCCGATTTCCGTCGGTGAATGGCGTAACGCCGAAATCCTGGATCGACGTGGATGGATATGTCGTACAAAACATGAAATACCCGTCGGCCATTCATGAAGTGTTACGTATCGTGCGGAGTCTCGAAGGACTTTCGAGTTTTGCGAACTTGACGCAAAACACGATCTTGGCGGATCCTTCGTTGATCGAAGCGATCGAGTTTGATACGCTTGTACAAAAAGAATGCGCTTTGGCATATACGAGTTTTCAAAGCATTCCTTTGGTTGCGTTGAAAGGCAATCCGGCTGTCTTAGGTTTCTCGATGTATCGCCAAATCGACATACTACCTTTGGTGAAGCAAGTTTTCCTTCAAGAGATCACACCTCAACAAGCACAGATTGAAATCATCGAACGTGCCGAAACGTGGATCGAAGCGAACCATGGATATCCCTATGAGGAGCGTGTAAAAAATGAGTCGCAATGAAAAAATCATGATTTTTATCAATGCCAGTTATAACTTGGCCGCGACGATGGCCGCGGTCTTTGTGAATGTCTATTTGTACGTATTCACGAAGTCGCTCGAAACGATGACGATCTATTCGATGATCCGCTTCGGACTCTTTCCCTTAGGCTTTTTCTTCGGCGGATATCTTTCGCGTAAAATCAAACTTGCGGGTTCGTTGACGACTGGAATCGCGATTACGATTCTAGGTATGTGCTATTTGCTTTTCATGAACGAATCGATCGCAGACAATACCTTGCTTGTATTTGTTGTGGCGATTTTCTTCGGGATCGGCGAAGGCCTGTTCTGGTGCAGCATCGTCGTTCTCAACCTCTTATCATCCACCAAAACCTCACGTGCCCGCTACCTATCTCTTATGGGCATCATGACTTCGATTGCCAACATTGTCGCGCCGTTGATCGCCAATTGGATCATCGTCAACGCGATCTCCGATGTGGAAGGCTACCTTTCGATTTTCCAACTTGTAATCGTCGTCTATTCAATCACCGCGATCGCGACCCGTTTCGTCAAAGTCGAAACACCGATGGCTCGGTATACCTTACGCGATAAGTTTAATTTCAAGCTTGATAAACAGTGGAACTATATCATGGGATCACATTTCTTTTTCGGTATGCGTGAAAGCGTGACGTTGGTTCTGGCGGGGCTTCTCGTCTACAACGCAACTGGCGGACAAGGCGGTGTTTATTCCCGCTTATTGGCGATCTTCGCCGTTCTCGGCATTATCGCTTATTACTTCGCCGGTAAAATGATCCGACGTGACAATCGATTGAAATCCTATCAGATTTCTTCGGTCTTCGTCTTCTTAAGTACGACAGTCCTCGTCCTTTCTCCCAATTTATTCGGTGCGTTATTCTACGGACTCACCAACGCGATCGCCTTACCCTTCTTCGCTACCCCGTTCTCGATCATCGTCATGAACGGAATGCAGGATTATGTTGAAAAGGAAAGCATCCTTGGTCGTACGATCGTCAAAGAGGTAGCGATCAACTTCGGTCGCATCCTCGGTATGTCGCTGATTTTACTTTTCGCGCTGTTTTTACCCGATTCAACCGCTCTTCCGGTCGCCGTGATCGTCGCTTCCTCGTTCGCCCTAGGTTTGTCGATCTATGCGACGGCATATCACAAGAAACGCGATGTTGAAATCGCAGCGCTGAAGGGGGTAGGCTAATGGAAACAAACTGGAGCGAAGTTCTCAAGAATGAGTTTAAGCAAGACTACTTTCAAAAGCTAGGCGTATTTCTCAAAGAAGCCTATGCGACCCGCACCATCTATCCTCCGCGGGAACAAGTCTTCGATGCCTTCGCGCACGCGGACCTGCAACACCTTTCCGTCGTGATTCTCGGCCAAGATCCCTATCATCAGTTCGGCCAAGCGCACGGATGCTGTTTCTCCGTACGTAACGGCGTCCCGTTGCCTCCAAGTCTTCAAAACATTTATAAGGAACTGGAATCCGATCTTGGCATTCCACCCGCTAAGAGCGGTTATCTTGTCCCTTGGGCGAAACAAGGCGTGTTACTTTTGAATACTTTGCTGACGGTGGAAGAAGGCAAGCCCTTATCCCACAAAGACAAAGGCTGGGAAATTTTCAGCGATCATATCCTTGAAATCTGCAATCACCATCCGCACCCGTTGGTATTTATCTTATGGGGAAAAAACGCACAGGAAAAAGCGAAGATCATCACCGATCCGCGGCACTTGTTGTTACGCTCGCCCCACCCCTCCCCCCTATCCGCGTATCAGGGGTTTTTCGGAAGCAAGCCCTTCTCGCAAACCAACACGTTTTTAAAACAACATGGACGGGCTCCGATCGATTGGAGGATCGAAACGCATGTTTAATACCATCGAACAATTCATCGAATACACGACCGGAAGAATGTCTTCGGGAAGATTCGGATTAAGCGGACTTCGTGACGCACTTGATCAGATCGACAATCCCCACCTGAAACTTAGATCCGTACACATCGCCGGAACCAACGGAAAAGGCAGTACGACCAACTTTTTGCGAAGTGTATTTCAAACCGCCGGGTATAAGACCGGATCGTTTACCTCACCGCACTTGGAAGTCCATAACGATCGGATCCGCATCGATGATACCTTCATCAGCGACCAAGACTTACTTCGTTATGGCAACCGTTTCTATGACATCATCGAATCCAATCGATTGACGATGTTCGAGATCGATATGCTGATCGCATCGGCGTACTTCGCCGAAAACAAGGTCGATATCGCGCTGTATGAAGTCGGGTTAGGCGGTCGACTCGACGCAACCAACTTGATTACCCCGATGGTATCCTTGATCACCAACATCGGGATGGACCACATGGAATATTTAGGCGACACATTAAGCGCGATCGCCGGTGAGAAAGCAGGGATCATCAAACCCGGCGTTCCCTTGATTACGGGGGAAACCAAACAAGAATGCGTCGATGTATTCCGTGAAGTCTGTCAAAACAACCATAGTAGGATGTACTTTACCCAATCCGCGAAGTTACTCTTGAGTGAGCCGGATGCGGTGACCTTTACGTACCGAGGATTTACGATCCGTCTCAAAGGTCCGGCGCTCTATCAAATCCAAAACGCCTCATTGGCGATCGAAGCGCTCTTACTGCTGCGGGAAACCGAAAAATACGTGATTTCCGATACGGATATCACGGAAGGTTTGAATAAAGCCGTGTGGAAAGGCCGATTTGAAGTCGTCCATCGCAACCCCACGATCGTTTTGGACGGAGCGCATAACGAACACGGAGTCCAAGCCATCTTATCAAGCATCCAATCTCTTCCGAAACCTCTCATCGCTGTCTTTACCGCGTTACGTGATAAAAAAGCCAAAGGAATGATCGAGAATCTCTTGACGGTTTGTGATAAAATCATCGTAACCGAATTCGCGTTCTATCGCGGTGCGAAAGCGGAAGAATTGGCTTCCGGCTTACCGGTTGAAATCATCACCGATCCGATGGAAGCGTTACGTTACGGTTATGGACTTGCAACGTCCGGAAGTTTACTGATTACGGGTTCGCTCTATTTCATTTCAGACGTTCGGAAAACTTATTTGCCTCAACTTCTAGAAAGGGAGTGATTCCATGGGTGTCTATGTTCAAATCGCCGCTGTCTTAGCTTTGGTTGTCATCGGATATTTAACGTTCCGATTCAATCCGCTCAAACTCGAGATCCGCTCGATCACCTTTACCGCCTTTATGGTGATGCTTTCCGTCGTGCTCTCGCTGCTTTCGATCATGATTCCGCTTTTCGGTTACCCCAGTTTGAAAATCGGACTCTCGCAACTTCCGTTGATGATCACCGGGATTTTCCTGGGACCATCCTGGGCTTTTGTGGCCGGGCTGATCGAAGATGTGTTGGAAGTGGTGATCGCACCGGCCGGAGCGCCATTCTTCGGGTTTACTCTCAATAAAGTATTGATTGCGATGATCCCGGCCTTGTGGATGCTTCTGCCGAAGTCGAAGATCAAGTCATTTAAGTACCTTCCTCACCTTATGCTTGGAATCATCTATCTGACCGCGATGGCGTTTGTGGTTTCGATCGACGAAGTGAAGGTCGGCAAAGACATACTTCAAGGAACGACCTCAACCAAGATCGGAATCTTCATCTTGAGTACGTTGATGGTCGGATTTATGGTAATCATGTTGAACATTATCGCCAAATATTTCGCGGATCGAAACTACAGCTTCGCGCTGACGGACTGGGCGATCAGTATCCTCTGGGTCGAATTGATCGTCAACCTGATCTTGACGCCGTTCTGGTTGCAAGTCATGTACGGCATCCCGTTTTGGTTAAATGTCGCGCCACGTTTGGTAAAAGGCACGGTCATGATCCAAGTCAACATCGTCCTGGGATTCATCTTGGTAAATATCGTCGACAAACTTATGCAAGGAACGCGGAAATAAAATCCGCGTTTTTCTTTTGTGTTAATTGTGCGTCAAAATTCGGAAAAATTCGCCTCAACCCTGGCACTGACGATGGTTGAACCCGCGAAAATGGAGTATAATAAAAACAGAAAAGCAAAGGGGAAATAATATGCGCCAACATCAGATGGTGGCCATGATCCTAGCCGGCGGGCGCGGGTCACGGTTGCTTGAGCTTACCAATAAAGTTGCCAAGCCCGCGGTTTATTTCGGAGGGAAGTACCGTATCGTCGATTTTCCGTTAAGCAATTGTGCCAACTCGGGGATCGACATCGTCGGTGTGTTGACACAATATGAATCGGTTTTATTGAACTCGTATGTCGCCCAAGATTCCAGATGGGGACTGGACGCCAAGGACTCGGGAATTTATGTATTGCCACCGCGCGAAAAGAGCGAAGGGTTCGGACTTTATCGCGGGACGGCGGATGCCATTACGCAAAACATCGATTTCCTTGACCAATACGACCCGGAATATGTCTTGGTTCTTTCGGGGGACCATATTTATAAAATGGATTATGCGAAAATGCTGGCCTTCCATAAGGCACGGTTGGCCGATGTGACGATCGCCGTTCTGGAAGTTCCGTTAAAAGAGGCTTCACGTTTTGGGATCATGAATACCGACGAGACCGATCGCGTTCTCGAATTCGAAGAAAAACCGAAACATCCGAAGAGCAACTTAGCGTCCATGGGCGTTTATATTTTCAACTGGAAGTATCTACGCAAAACGTTGGTGGATGATATGAAGAATGATGCTTCGCATCATGACTTCGGTAAAGACATCATCCCCGGCGGCTTGAAAGCCGACAAACGGATGTTCGCGTATCGCTTCAAAGGATATTGGAAGGACGTCGGGACGATCGACAGTCTTTGGGAAGCCAACATGGACTTGATTTATCGTGGCACCGAACTCGATTTGGCGGATCCAAGCTGGAAGATCTATAGTGAAGATCAGCACATGCCATCGCAATTTATCGGGAGAAACGGGACCGTCAAGAATGCCTATATCAACCAAGGTTGCGTCATTGACGGACATGTGGAGAATTCCGTACTCTTTACAGGGGTGGTTGTTGAAGAAGGCGCAAAGGTAATCGACGCGGTATTGATGCCGGGGGTCGTCGTTCGTCAGAACGCGGTCGTCCAACGCGTCATCGTCGCGGACGATGTCGTGATCGACGAGAATGTCAACGTAGGCAAAGCGGGTGACGGGGAGATCGAATTGATCCATCGTCATGTCCATAATTAAGGGGGCGACACCATGTGCAACGCATTAGGAATCATCAACTACGATGACGCATCCGCATATGTCGCGGGGCTACAGGATTTCCGTCCGATGCCGTCGTTGTCGTTTCTAGGCCGTTATCGGCTGATTGACTTCGTCTTATCCAATATGACCAATTCGGGCATCAAACATGTCCAAGTCTATGTTAAATCCAAACCGCGTTCGGTCTTTGAACATTTGGGGACCGGCCGTCAGTACGGCATCAATTCTAAGCGTGGGAAGTTGCATCTTTTAAATGGGGAAGAACCGATTTATTCGGAAATCTACAACCATGACATCACCGCGTTCACGCAAAACATGCAATTCATCGAAGAAGCGAACTATCCATATGTCGTCATCGCACCGAGTTTTATGGTCACCAAGATCGATTACAACGACGTGGTCAACGCCCATCTTGAATCGGGAGCCGACATCACGGTCGTCTACAAGACGATCGACAACGCGAAAGAAGCGTTTATCGGGATCAATACGTTAACCTTGGATCGTGATAAACGGATTCTGAAATTCGAAAAAAATCAAGGGAAATACAAAAATCGCCATGTATCGTTGCGGACCTATGTCATGCGCAAGAGTCTGTTCATCGACTTGATCCGTTTGGCACAGAAAACCAGTTCGATGTATTCGCTCTCCGATATCATCGCTGACAACATCAACACCTTAAACATCATCGGATATAGCCACCGTGGCTATGTCGCTTGCATCAACAATATCGATCAATATTTCAAAGCGAATATGGAGCTGATTTGTCGGGAGAAGGCTGCGGAGCTTTTCGATCCGAAATGGCCGTTCAACACACGTACCAACGATTCTTGCCCGACACAATACTCGCCGTTAGCGGATGTTAAGTTTTCGACCATCGCCAACGGATGCTTCATCGAAGGGGAGATCCACAACTCCGTCTTGGGACGTGGCGTCGTGGTCAAACCCGGTGCGGTCATCGAAAACAGTATCATCCTACCCGGTGCTTTCATCGGTGAAAACGCACGCTTGAACTACTGTATCGTCGACAAGCATGCGAAAATCATGCATATGAAAGAATTGATCGGGACTCCCGAACAGTTGATCTACGTCAAACGTCGGGACACCCTGTGAGGATCCTATGAAAAAGATTCTGTTTGTGGCGGCGGAAGGATTGCCTTTCGTCAAAACCGGAGGTTTGGCGGATGTGGTGGGGAGCCTTCCCCAACAACTCGCCGAACTGGACTTCGAAGTTTCGGTCATTTTGCCTCTTTACCTGAAAACCGCCCGTACCCAACACCATACGTTGACGAAAGTCGCGACGTACCCCGTCAAGGTGGGTGTGTTGGATACGGTGGCAACCTTATATACCAAAAAGATCGGTGAAGTCACCTATTATTTAGTTGAACATGCCGGGTATTTCGAACGTGACGGATACTATGGGTATCCGGATGACGGGGAGCGTTTCGCGTTCTTCCAACATGCCGTTCTGCGTGCGATCGAAGAGAAACATATCGAAACCGATGTGCTCCATTGTCATGACTGGCATACCGGATTCATCGCGTTACTTGCGCGTACTCTCTATTTACACCGTATTCCGCAAGCATTGACCCTCTATACCATTCATAACTTGGCGTTCCAAGGGAACTTCCCCTTCGGAATCCTCAGCTCACTCTTCGGTCTATCCGATTCGATGTATCATGACGGAACCTTGCGTTTCCATGAAGGGATGATTTCCTTCATGAAAGCCGGGATCTTGTTCTCGGATGTCGTCACGACCGTTTCCGATACCTACGCTATGGAAATCCTGACGCCGGATTTCGGCGAACACATGGAAGATGTCCTACGCATGCGTAAACGCGATCTTTACGGGATCGTCAACGGAATCGACGTGCAAGCGTGGAATCCTGAAACGGATACCGCTTTGGCCAAGACGTACGATCTTCGAGGTGTCGAAAAGGGCAAGGCCGCCAATAAAAAAGCGATCCAAGCCGAACTCGGATTACGTCAAGATCCCGATGTGTTGCTTGTGGCGATGGTCAGCCGCCTCACCCCTCAGAAGGGTGTGCAATTGTTGATGGACACCATGCATGAAATCATGGGTTGGGATATGCAACTGGTCATTCTTGGTACCGGGGACAATTGGACGGAAAACGAACTTCGTCAAATCGAATACCGTTATCCGCATCGCGCCGTATTCTATTGCGGATACCATGAAGAGTTGGCGCATCGCATTTATGCCGGGGCGGATCTGTTATTGATGCCGTCGGCCTTCGAACCGTGCGGAATCTCGCAATTGATCGCCATGCGATACGGAACCTTGCCGTTGGTTCGCGAAACGGGCGGACTGAAAGATACGGTCGAACCCTACAACGAATTCACCTCGAAGGGTACCGGATTCACATTCGGTCACTTCAATCGGGAAGATTTCAAACACATTCTCAAGTATGCCTTGGATACGTACTATCGTAATCCTGAAAACTGGAAGAAGTTGGTGAAGCAAGCCATGCGTAAAGACGTCAGCTGGAACAAGTCGGCACGTGAATACGCGAAACTGATCGAACGAAAAAGCCGTTAAAGAGCGTAGCGATACGCTCTTTTCTCTGGTGACAATTGTAATGAAGATAATGTGAAACCATTAACAAAACCATACAAAAGCATTGTTTCAATAAGTCGAAAATGCTATAATCTGAATGACTACAAGGAGGATGTAGATATGGCAAAACTGACAGTACGCGACCTTTCGGTAAAAGGCAAACGCGTCATCGTTCGTGTCGATTTCAATGTTCCGATCAAAGAAGGCAAAATCAAAGACGACAATCGTATCGTCCAAGCCTTGCCGACCATCAACTATCTGGTTGAACAGGGAGCACGGATCATTCTCATGTCGCACTTGGGTAAAGTGGATCACAAGGATCCCGAACAAACTGCGGCTGACAAAGCCAAAAACAACATGGCGCCGGTCGCCGCCCGTTTAGGCGAATTGGTTAAGACCAAAGTATCGTTTGTCCCCGAAACCAAAGGCGCGGCGCTGGAAGCGGCGGTTGCGGAATTGAAAGACGGGGAAATCGTCGTTGTTCAGAATACGCGTTATGAAAAAGGCGAAAGCAAGAACGATCCGGAACTCAGCAAATACTGGGCTTCGTTAGCGGATCTGTTTGTGACGGATGCCTTCGGTTCGGTTCACAGAGCCCATTCTTCGACCGTCGGGATCGCGGAGATCCTGCCTTCGGCCTTGGGATTCTTAGTCGAAAAAGAAGTCGATATGCTTGGCAAAGCCGTGTATGAGCCGGTTCGTCCGTTCGTGGCGATTTTAGGCGGTGCGAAAGTATCCGACAAAATCGCAGTCATCGAAAACCTTCTGACCATCGCCGACAAAGTCTTGATCGGCGGCGGGATGGCCTATACCTTCCTCAAAGCGGAAGGCAAGGAAATCGGGAAGTCGCTTGTCGAAGAAGATCGTATCGAAATGGCGAAGGATTTCTTGGCACGTTCACACGGAAAACTTATTTTACCGGTAGACCACGTCGCCGCTAGTGCGTTTGCGGAAGATGCGGATACCAAAATCGTCGACAACGACCATATCCCAACCGATTACATGGGCTTGGATATCGGACCGGAATCGATCGCTCTTTTCAAGAAAGAACTCTTAGGCGCAAAAACCGTGGTCTGGAACGGACCGATGGGCGTCTTCGAAATGAAGCCGTTCGCCAAGGGAACCCTTGAGATCTGCACCGCGATTTCCGAGTTACCGGGCGCGATGACAGTCATCGGCGGCGGGGATTCGGCCGCGGCCGCGATCCAACTAGGATTCAAAGATAAATTCTCCCACATTTCAACCGGCGGCGGCGCCTCGCTTGAATTCATGGAAGGCAAAGAACTGCCTGGAATCGCCGTCATCAAGGAGAAATAGAAATGCGTAAACCGATTATTGTTGGTAACTGGAAGATGAATAAGACGATCGCCGAAGCGAAGAGTTTCGTCGAAGCGATCGAACCGTTATTGCATGACGATGCGGATTTCGGAGTCGGCGCCCCGTTTTTGGCGCTAGAGAAATCCGTCGCGGCTGCGAAGAATCTGATCGTCGCGGCGCAAAACGTACACTTTGAAGACAGCGGAGCGTTCACCGGTGAGGTCAGCGTGCCGATGTTGAAGGAAATCGGATTGAAGTGGTGCATCATCGGACATTCCGAACGTCGCACCTATTTCGGCGAAACCGACGAAACCGTAAATAAAAAAGCATTGAAATTGGTTGCGAACGGGATTACCCCGATCATCTGTGTCGGTGAAACCTTGGCGCAGTTTGAAAACGGCGAAACGGAATCCGTCGTCCGCACACAGACCGCCGCAGCCTTGGCCGGTTTGGCCGGGGAAGATGTTGCGAAGTTAGTCATCGCGTATGAACCCGTTTGGGCCATCGGCACCGGGAAGAACGCAACCAAGGAAATCGCCCAGAACACCTGTGCGATCGTCCGTGACGAAGTGAAGAAGAACTTCGGACCGGAAGTTTCCGAAAAAGTACGTATCCAATACGGCGGATCGGTCAAACCCGACAATATCCGTGAATACATGGCGGAAGCCGATATCGACGGAGCCCTCATCGGAGGCGCTTCCTTGAAAGTCGATTCGTTTAAAGCTATCATCGACGCTCTGAAAGCGTAATTCCAGGAGGACATACACATGTCGATCATTATTGATGTCTATGCGCGCGAAGTCATTGACTCCCGCGGCAACCCTACCGTCGAAGTTGAAGTAACCACCGATTCCGGCGCCTTTGGCCGTGCGATCGTTCCGAGCGGTGCCTCGACCGGCGAACGCGAAGCGCTTGAACTGCGTGATGGCGATAAGAGCCGTTACTTGGGCAAGGGCGTCGAAAAAGCAGTTTCCAATGTTAACGATATCATCGCCGACGCTGTCATCGGAATGGATGTCACCGATCAAAACGGTGTCGATAAACTGATGATCGAACTTGACGGTACCCATGACAAATCCAGACTTGGCGCCAACGCAATCCTCGGTGTCTCGATGGCTTGCGCCCGTGCCGCCGCCGACTATTACAATATGCCGTTATACAAATACTTAGGCGGATTCAACGCCAAGACCTTGCCGGTTCCGATGATGAACGTCATCAACGGCGGCGCCCACTCCGATGCGGCCATCGACTTCCAAGAATACATGATCATGCCGATCGGCGCGCCGACGTTGAAAGAAGCCTTGCGTATGGGAGCCGAAACGTTCCATGCTTTGAAGAAAGTCTTGAAAGCCAAAGGCCAAGTCACGTCCGTCGGCGACGAAGGCGGTTTTGCGCCGAATCTCGCCAACAACGAAGAACCGCTCCAAGTCATCGTCGAAGCCATCAAGGCGGCCGGCTATGTTCCGGGTGTCGACATCGCTTTAGCGATGGATGTCGCGGCATCCGAATTCTTCAATCCTGAAACGGGAACGTACTACTTGAAGAAGAGTACGAAAGAAACGTTGACCACGGACCAGATGATCGATTATTATGAATACCTGTTAGGCAAGTATCCGATCGTCTCCATTGAAGACGGACTTGGCGAACGTGACTGGGACGGATGGAAGAGACTTACGGACCGTTTGGGCAAGAAAGTCCAAATCGTCGGCGACGATCTCTTCGTCACCAACCCGAAGATCCTTGCGGAAGGCATCGAAAAAGGCATCACCAATTCGATCCTGATCAAAGTCAACCAAATCGGTACGTTGACGGAAACCTTCGACGCGATGGAAATGGCCAAGCGTAACAACTATACGACCGTTGTTTCTCACCGTTCGGGCGAAACCGAAGATACGACCATCGCGGACATCGCGGTCGCCTTCAACGCCGGACAGATCAAGACCGGTTCGATGAGCCGTACGGACAGAATCGCGAAATACAACCAACTGCTTCGTATCGAAGACGAATTGGGCGATGTCGCGGTATTCCCGGGCAAAGCCGCATTCTTCAACGTTAAGTAAGTTCACAAAGACGCTCCCTCACAATGAAGGAGCGTCTTTTTTATGTTTAGATTTCAATAACCTTTTAGTCGCTTATGCCAATAAAATCGCATGCACGTTCAACAGCTTGTTGTTTTTTGATTGCGTATCTGATAAAATGTATAAGCAAACTGAAAGGAGGATTCCGATGCTTGATATCGTACTGATGGTGGTCGCCGTCCTACTGATTCTATTATCACTTCTACAGAGCGGCAAGTCCGACGGCATAAGCAGCGCTTTCTCCGGAAGCGGCGGGTTGAACCTGTTCGCCAACGTGAAAGAACGGGGTCCGGAAAAGACGATTTCCCGGTTGACCTTGGTGCTGGGCATTTCGTTCTTTGTCCTAGTGATTTTAGTAAGAATCGTATAAAAACGGCCGCTCAGGCCTTTTTTATTATAAAATGAAGAGGGAGGATACTTATGGACCTCAAACAACGAATATTGGATCGATTCGAACAAAACGGACAGACACTCTATCTGCTCGAACAATGGATCACAATGCTGGATCTCAAGGAAACAAGCGATATCGAACGCTTTTTTCAGGCGATCCGCGAGTTGGAAGAAGACGGTGAAATCACCAGCACACGTCAAAACAAAATCATACGCACCAGCGACGCCGGATGGAAAACAGGTGTCATCAGTATCAATGCGAAAGGATTCGGTTTCGTGGATTTGGAGGAAGGATCCATCTACATCCATTCATCCAATCTGAAAGATGCGATGCATCATGACACGGTCTTGGTGAAACCCAAGACATACAATGACGGAAGCAGCGAAGGCATCGTCGTCAAAGTACTCCAACGGGCGGTACCGCAAGTGGTCGTGGAGGCGGTACGTGACGCGTCTGGAATCAACTTCATCATCAACGATCCTCGTATCCGTCAAGGCGTCAAGTTTTTCGATAGCGATCTTAGCCATATCACCGAAGGTGCGATCTTGGTCGCTCAGATCGTCGAGTATGGCGATCCCTTGATCGTAAAACTACTGAAAACACTGGGCTATAAGAATGAACCTGGCATGGATGTCTTGACCGTATTGGCCGAGTACAACGTCGAACCGGACTTTCCGAAAGAAGTCATGGACCAAGTCGCCAAGATTCCCATGGAAGTGCAGGCGAAAGAGCTTGAGAAGCGCGTCGATTTTACCGATCGCGTGGTTGTGACGATCGACGGGGAAGATGCGAAAGACTTAGATGACGCGATCAGTTTAGCCAGAGTCGGCGACAAGTATAGCTTGCAAGTCCACATCGCGGATGTTAGCCACTATGTGACCGCATACTCGCCTTTAGACAAAGAAGCCGAACACCGAACGACATCCGTCTATGTTGTCGACCGTGTCGTCCCGATGTTACCTCATGCCTTATCAAATGGCATTTGTTCGTTGCATCCCGATGTTATACGGTTAACGCTTACCTGCGACATGTTAGTCGCCAAAGACGGTAGTGTCGAGTCTTATGAGATCGTACCTTCCTACATCCGATCGAAACATCGGATGACCTATACAAACGTCAATAAGATTCTAAAAGGTGACATGGAAGTCACCGAAAGATATAAGGAAGTCAAAGATCTGTTCTTCTTGATGAAGGAAGCCGCGGACCTAATTCGAAGTCGCCGTGAAGGCTTGGGTTCGATCAACTTCGAGACGATCGAATCGAAATTCAAAGTCGATGAAAAAGGAAAAGTACTGGCGATCGGGCCTCGCTTTCAAGATGAAGCCGAGTTGATCATCGAAGACTTCATGGTCTTGGCCAACGAAACCGTCGCCCGACATATGAAATGGTTAGATATCCCGGCGCTTTATCGTGTGCATGAGATTCCGGAAAAAGCGAAAATGCAGGAGTTCTCGAAAGTTCTCAATCCCTTTGGGGAACGACTTCGCGGCGATCTCAGTAACATCCAACCGATCGTACTTCAACGTCTGTTGACGAAGTTTGAGAACAAGCCGGAGTTCCATGTCATTTCGACGGTTTTATTGAGAAGCATGCAGAAAGCGAAATACGACCCTCAATGCATCGGACACTTCGGATTAGCCCTTAAGGAATACTTACACTTCACCTCGCCGATACGACGTTATCCGGACTTGATCGTGCATCGTATGTTGCGAAAGTACCATTTCAACTTACCGGATGAGAACGCACGGATCGAAGATGAAAAATTGATGCAAACCTATGCGCTTGAGACCTCGGCCGGTGAACGTAATGCCGTCGAAGCCGAACGCGAAGTCGAGAACATGAAGAAAGCCGAGTTCATGATGGATCATATCGGAGAAACCCACATGGGAATCATCAGCGGTGTGACGCGATTCGGATTCTTCGTAGCGTTGGAGAATACCGTCGAAGGATTGGTCCATATCCAAACGTTAACGGATGACTACTATGAATTCGATGCCCGCGGTTATAGTCTACGCGGTACCCGGACGCATCGTATGTTTGTGTTAGGCCAAAAGGTGAAAATCAAAGTCACCGGGGCAAGCAAAGAAAAGAAGACGGTGGATTTCCAATTGGCCGAAGAAGTGAAACACAAATCGACGGCACCGGTAGGGACAATGCATAAATCCACGCCAACCGCACACAAAGGGGGATCGGGACGTGGCCGTAAAAACCGTATCCGTTAATCGGAAAGCGACCCATGATTATTTTATCGTCGAACGATTCGAAGCCGGGATGGTTCTTCTCGGAACCGAAATCAAGTCGATCCGCAAAGGATCCGTCCAATTCAAAGATGCATACATCGAATTCAAAAACGGCGAAGCCTTTATCCGCGAAATGTATATCGCGCAATATGAATTCGGGAATCGATTCAATCATGAAGAAACTCGCGATCGAAAGTTGTTGATGCATAAGGCTGAAATCGCAAAGTTACAGAAGAAAGTCAAACTTAAAGGCTTTACCGTCATTCCGCTTCAGATGTATTTGAAAGACGGACGTGCAAAACTGGAAATCGCCTTGGCTGAAGGGAAAGATCTGCACGATAAACGTGAAGCATCGAAAGAACGCGACGCCAAACGCGAGATCGACAAAATCATGAAGGATAAACGTTAAAAAAGGATCGGAACTTCCGATCCTTTCGTTTGATTACCAGTGACCGCCACCGCCGCCGCCGAAGCCGCCGCCGCTAAAGCCACCCCCGCCGCCACCGCCGAAGCTTCCGCCACCGCTGCCACGCGGGGTCGATGTCATCGTTCGATTCATCGAACCTAAAGTGTGGTTAAGATTATGCATGAATAAGTAAGAGTTCATCGAATGCGGGCCGACATACCATGAAGGTTGCTCCATCGCGATCGATTCGAACTTCTTTGACCAAACATCCGATACATTTAACACGTAAGCATACGGTAAGACTTTATAGAAGTATTCCGGATCTTCTCTAACAAGCATCTCGAGTTTATCTTTTTCCGCGACACGAATGAAATTTCTTAGTCCGAGAATCCGCCCGAGATACTCCGTTCCAAGTTTCGTGCGCTTATCCATCACACTAACCAAGAGGATATTCAAGGCCATCAAACCCAATAAGACAATCAGACTCAAGAGATCACGTCCGGCATAGAGGAAATAGCCGAGCATAAACATACTTGTGATAAATCCCAAGAAGACAATCGGAATCGCAAATCCGATCTTGCCGCCGATGCGCAACGAGATCCACTTCTGTCGCGCGATCGAGAACAAGAGAGTGAACGCGGTTCCCATTAATAAGATAGGGATCGCCATTCCAAATGATAACCCAGCTTGATACGTTTTAACATACAAGATTGCTACGAAGAATAGGTACGGAGGAAGCATGGACAAGACTCCCAAAATGAACTTAGCGAACGTGGAGTCCTTACGATAAATGTTGCGTGATTTATTTCCCTGGAAATGACGCTGGATGTCTGCCTGGGCATGCTGGATGTGCTGATAGAATGTATTTTCCAGTTGCTTGTTGGTGACTTCGTCACGCCCCATAAACAAAGCATTGAAGAGCGAACGTTCACTGCGGATCTCCGAATCGGGGATCGGCATCAGCTTTGTCAACGTAAACCCGCTCTTTCCGGTCTCCGTGATCGTTAAATAACCTTTCGCGGCCCATTCGATGATCAACGACAAAACATCCCGCGAATCAACGAAGCCATCGAAGATGAATCCGACTTGTGCGCTGCTTAAACCGGGGATCGGATTGAACTCGACCGTCTCGACCGGTTTCTCATCACGTCCATAACGGAAATACGCCAAGACGATTAGAACACTCATCAATAACATAAACAGGATTGCCGGCAGACTGTAATCGGCCGCCGGGATAAAATCGAAGTAACCTTCCGGTAAATCGGCTTTAATGGTCAACGCGCTTCCGTATGAGATTACTTGATCATACGATCCTGTCAATGTGTTCCCAGTGATCGTGGTATTCAGATCGAGTGGAGTTCCGCTTCCGCTAGCGCCGCCATAGAAATAGACTTCTTCCGGCCAACCTTTGGGCAACGTGATCGAAAAATCCACATGTTCGATCTTATCGCTCCAGTATTGTCCGACCAAATTCATGTAGAAGGACTGAAAGCCATTGAGGTCCAAATCCCGCATCTGCATCGTATAGGTGTAATGGTAAGTTTTCAATCCGCTGACATATTGGTTCGCATCTCCGATTTGCAGGTAGACGTTCCCGTTCTCGGTATACTGGTCCGCCACCGGATCTCCGATGACTTTCACGTCGCGAATCGGAAAATGATAAGAACGTTGATATTCTTGCCCATCGATCGTCCAAGTCATATTGTAATCTTCGGGGATGACCGCATAGATTCCGTGTTGGCTGGTGTTGAACATCACGTCCAGCTTCTGGTCGACCGCGATCTTACCGTTCTCATCCACGACCATTTCGATTCTAAAGTTCTGGATGACGACATCGTCGAGCGCATGCGTCGAAATCGTCGAAGCGTACATTCCGACCGTCATCAAAAGGAAAGAAAACAAAATCAAAATTAGCTTTCTCATGATTCCCTCCTATAGGGGAAAGGGGAACATTGTTCCCCTTTTTTTAAAACTGGACCTTGACGTTCTGACGTTGCGCTTCATCCGTTACTTCAAACAACGGACGACGTTTGAATCCGAACATATTGGCGACGAAATTATTGGGGAAACGTTCCGTCGTCGTGTTGTATTCGCGAGTCGAACCATTATAGTACTTACGCGATTGAGCGATATCTTCTTCGACGACTTTCAGTTGTCCCTGCAGCTCCAAGAAATTGACGTTGGCTTTCAAATCCGGATACGCTTCCGCAATCGCAAACAATCGTCCCAACGCACCTTGGAAACTCGCTTCATTGGTCGCTTTCTCTTCCAATGTGCGTGATCCCTGCGCGGCGTTACGGGCGGCGATGACCTTCTCCAACGTCTCGCTTTCATGACGGGCGTAACCTTTGACGGTTTCGACCAAGTTCGGAATCAAGTCATACCGTTTTACCATGTAGACATCCATGGTAGAGAATGCTTCATCGACACGGTTACGTAGAGAAACAAGCGAGTTGTAAGCCGACATGATCCAAAAACCGATGACCACGACTAGCCCGATCAGAATATAAGGGAGAAATTCCATAGAAACCTCCTCGTCACATTTTATGACGTGTATATTTTGATTATACTCCATGCCAGCGTCTGTGAAAAGGATGTCATGATTGGTTTCGCATCCGTTTTATTCGATTCGTTCGGGACTGTCCAAAAACAGAACGATTTATGCTATCCTATGTCTAAGAGGTATCGCATGAAAATCACACTCGGAACCTATACGAAACGAATCAGCCAAGGGATCTATACGATCGAGTTGGACCCGGATCAAAAAAGATTGCATGACTTGCGATTGGCCATTCAGGTATCGACGCCGACGTATCTTTCGGTCGAACAGGAAAAAACATTCTCGGTCGCATTCGATCAAAAAGGCGGCATCATTTTCTTTCGTGAGGGAAATGAAGTCGATCGGCATCTCGATGAAGCGGTCGCCCCGTGTTATGTCAGCCTACATCCCAATGGAAACACTCTCTTCACCGCGAACTACCATGGCGGGAATGTGGATATCTACGTGATCGAAAAGAATAAAATCCAACACTTCCAGCGTTTCCAATATCCGCTTGGATCCCATGCCCATAGTATTGATTATGTTTCATTGTTTGATGAAGTAATCGTATGCGATCTCGGATTGGATAAAGTCCATGCCTATGTCCAAAAAGAACAACGCTATGTTTTGAAGTATACTTATGAAGTGACACAAGGAAAAGGACCGCGCCACTTCGTCGTACATCCAAGGTTACCGATCCTGTATGTCTTGACGGAACTCAGCAGTGAAGTACTCGTTCTGCATCATGAAGAATCTGGACTCAGGTTGATCCAATCGATCGTGACGTTGCCGGAGGGAGAAGACGATATCAAGTGGGCTTCGGCAATCCGAATATCCAAGGATGGTCGATTCCTCTATACGGGACAAAGAGGACACGATTCGATCAGCGTATTTAGAATCGACGAGAATGGAGAATTGAAACGGATCCAGACGATCCCATCATTTGGCAAGCATCCCCGCGACTTCGCTTTATCACCCGATCATCGTTTCTTAGTTTGCGCGAATTTGGATTCCGATAACCTGACATTATATGAAAGAGACGGTGAAACCGGCTTGCTTACCTTGGTTCAAGAAGATGTGTATGCGCCGGAAGCCGTCTGCATCGTTTTCAATGATGATATTTGATCCTCAAGATTCCCTCGCATTCCTCAGCCTACTTTATCTCAAAAAGAATGCCATGGTATAATTCTATAAAGAAGGGATGATCACTGGATGGCAAACATCATCGACGTAGCAAAAAAAGCGGGAGTCGGCATCGCGACCGTTTCCAGGGTCGTCAATAACTCCGGTTATGTGAAAAAGGAAACCCGCGAGAAAGTGGAAAGTGTCATTCGCGAGATCGGCTTTGTTTCCAATGAGATCGCCCGCAGCATGGCGCTTCAAAAGAACAACTTGGTCGCGTTTCTTTTACCCAACAGTACGCATTTGTTTTTCGGAGAACTGATCGACGCGGTCGAAAAAGAATTGTATCGCAACGGATACATGCTGATGTTGTGTAACTCCAGCGAACAAATCGAAAAAGAGATTACGTATATCGAAATGCTGAAGCGGAGTCGCGTGGATGCGTTGATCTTGTTGACGAACAACGATATCGAACCTTACTTGGAGAAGCGATTCCCGATTGTTTCGTTTGACCGCAGATTCGAAGGAGTTCCCTTCGTTGCGAGCGACAATTATAAAGGCGGCGTCATGGCTGCGCAGTACTTATTGAAAAAAGGATGTCGACACTTCATGTTTATCGGCGATGACGCGCCAGGTGAATATTCGGTTTTCAACTCGGAAGTCGCGAAACGTAGAATCGGGTTTATCGAAGAGTTGAAACATCACGGCATCGATAACATCATCAACATCGAATATCCTCTAGGCGATTACAAATCGATTCCCGAATCGATTTACCAAACGGTAATCGATCATCCCGAAGTCGACGGCATCTTCACCATCGACGATATCATCGCAGCCGAAGTCGTGCGACGAATGGAAAAAGTCGGTCGCAATGTTCCGAACGATGTCAAAATCATCGGGTTTGACGGCGGACGCGAAACTTCGAATCTAGGGAAAGCGATCACTTCGATTTCACAGAGTCCGGAACGGATCGCGCAGGCGCTGGTCGAAAACGTATTACTGTTGATTAACGGTGAAAAGGGCATAGATAAGATTGTTCCGATTGAGTTCATTCAAGGGGAAACGGCATAACGCCGTTTTTTTCACGGTGAAAGAAAAGTCAACGGCGAATCCAATCTTGGTATGCTTACGGTCCAAGGTTATTTTATGTTCTAAATGAAAACAATCACATCCTGTCCATATCGATCGAGCATCGGAAACACTATGGTTATCATGCGCAGAGATTTCAATGACTATCGGAAAGGATCATACAGAAAAATTGTATTGTTCAGTTCAAACCCCGATCGAAAGGATAAGCTAACATTCCTCATTCACAAAGAGCGTTCCCCATTGAACTCCCTTTCTGTTAGTTTGTCAAACCATCGGGGTTAACTTCACATGGAATGTTCTTATTGTGTTTGTCAGAATCAGAGTCATTGAAACATCGCATTTCAATTGGAGTATACTTAAGTTAGGAGATATCAACCGAATTAAAACCGCTTTTAGAGGCAAACAACTCAAAAGGAGAGACCAATGCGCACAATGAAAACCACCTCGCTATTGAAACCATTGATTCTAGTGACTTTGAGTGGACTTCTGTTGATCGCGTTCGCATTTGTACTATATGTCTCGCTCTTTTTGCTTCAAGAATCCATTGGCAACGAAGCAAATAGATATGGATTTGTTTCCACATATCGTGCAAGTTACGGCATTATTTGGAGCGTTGTCGGTCTTATCGCTTATAAACTAAGACTACCGGATTGGTTGAAAGCCGGGTTTCTAACCGCTTCCATCGGAACCTTGTTGGTAACCTTCTCGGTCAACCACTATCAATCCTTGTCTCAAATCATATTATTTGCGGGATCCGTAACTGCCATTGTTCTTTTCTTCTTAATCAAAACCAAACGGAAGTGGTATCACTTTTACGCACTATCCCTCGCACTCCTTGCGGTACTTGCGTATATGTGATGAATCAACAGCATTATCTGTGTATAAATCTTCCCATCTCGATATCCCTCACTTGAAGTATTTCGATTTCATTGACAGTCCATCGCCGATATTCTATACTATGGACGCACACATGGGGGTGTCATGGTTTCGACAGGTTGCTGTTGGATTCAGGCTGCAGTGGTGTGGCGACCTAATCGCCAAAAAACAAATAACTAACAACAATTACGCTTTCGCTGCTTAATTAGTCTAAACTAGACTTCAGCGTGTCTCCCCGGGTTCGTCCTTGGGCTTGGGCTAGACATCAGAAACGAGGAATACGGGATCCAGTCGTCCGTACGAAGATCCCCTACAATCCATTCGGGCACATCGAACCAAGTTCGTCCGTTCGCTAAGGTTCGATTATCAGAAGCGGAATAAACTGTAGATGCTTGAATGTGAAGCACAATTTGGACAGGGGTTCGACTCCCCTCACCTCCACCATAAATTTGGTGCACGAACCGATTCCCCATGATCGGTTTTTTTGTTGCATAAAATATATATAATCAACAACGTTCAAAACCGAAATATATACATTTCAGAAAACTATTTCTTTTTGTAAATCACATAAATACCAAATGTGATCAACAAACACGTTACAGCATAACTACCAAACATAAACAGGTATTGAGTGGCTTCATTCTTGATAGAGATATATTGAAAGATAAACATTTCCATCCGTCGAAACAAAAGCATATAGGGCACAAATATGACTAACCATAAGTTGATGCCATAGAACACAGAACGAATGAGTTTTTGTTCGGGTTTCGGGTGGTGGTTTATCAACAATTCAAATGTGACGACCCCAACAATCTGAACGATAAAACCAAGATATGCATATTCCCAAACCGCGATCATGAAGACGAGTCCGATCAAAACGACGGCTGTCGAAATGATAATCAAGGATCGGGAACTGAATTGTCTTTTTACGGAGGGTTGATCACTCTCAATCGTGTCTTTAAGCAGGTAATCCGTGGATACTTTAAAGTACTCGCTAATCTGGACGATTTTATCAGCTTCGGGTGTTGAAATCCCAAGCTCCCATTTTGATAATGCTTGTCGGGAAACGTTCAGTTGATCTGCCAAGTTTTCCTGCGTTAGGTTGTGTTCTTTTCGTAATGACTGAATCTTGTTCGCAATGTTCATATACAGTCTCCTTAGTTTATGCATTAATCTTAGCTAACATCCACTATACCATCTACCATGCATGGATTGAAAGCGCGCAACGGTTGGTTGCGAATCAAAAGTCTGCAGATAATTGGGCAACTTGTGATGTTTCGTTTTAGTTGGCACATTGTACTGAAACCGCTGGTTAATGAAATGATTGAGTTGATGAAGTTCAAACATATATAATCTCAATAGAGCTAAAACCAACCCATCTCTCGTTATACTTCCACTTGCCTCCCAAACAAAATTAAAGAGACGGTCGCGGAAATAACGTTTACTCGCTCAGATTTCGGTGTAGATTCGTATGATGCCCATCGTTTAGAGCGTAAGTATAGAAAACAAAAAGCGAAGATGCTAAGATGCATCCATATACTCACAAGGGGAGAAAAATCATGGAAAACGAACTACGAAAACTAAAAAGATTTAATTTAATCATGGGATTTTTTCATTTCATTCAAGGGATCGCGATGCTATTCTTGGCGACTACCGTCATTCAGAAAATCGCGGAATTCCAACCGGTCATCACGCAAAACTACCAACGATTTGATGAGGTAACACGCACGTTAGTTTTAGATAAAAAGGAATTGTTTACGTTACCATTTGGGATTTTGGTTGCCAGTTTCCTACTCATCTCGGCGGTCGCTCACGGGTTGATTTACCTCAACAGTAAGAAATACTTCGCGGATCTCAAACGTGGCGTCAATCAATTCCGTTGGTTCGAGTATGCGCTAAGTTCCTCGATCATGATCGTTTTGATCGCAACGTTATTCGGTATTTATGACATCGCTTCGCTAACATTGATTTTCTTAGTCAATGCGGCGATGAACTTGTTTGGATTGGATATGGAACTCTTGAATGCGGGAAGCGAAAAGAAAAAAGTCAATTGGGGTCCGTTTATCTGGGGCTCCGTCGCCGGAATCGCACCGTGGATCGCAATCGTCCTCTATATGACCGGAACCGGAAACTTAGAAAACGTTCCTTGGTTTGTCTGGGCGATCGTCGGAACTTACTTCGTCGCATTTAACACCTTCCCGATCAACATGATTCTTCAATACAAGAGAATCGGGAAATGGAAAAACTATCTCTATGGCGAACGTACGTACATCGTACTAAGTTTGGCCGCGAAATCGATCTTGGCATGGTTGGTACTCTTCGGGGCAATGCAACCGTAAACAAGACTGAAACTCTTATAATCATTAACTGAAACCGCTGTTTGATTTATCTCAAACAACGGTTTTTTTGCTTATGAAAATACCCTCGGTCGTCTTCAAATAGAGGGAACTTTTACCTATAGTATCCTTACTTTTATATATAGTTATCATAACCATATTGACTAATACCGATAACTATATTATTCTTGATTCATGGAAACAACAAACCACAAAAAAACGAATCTTCTTCCGCGGTGGGAAGAACTTCCGGATCTTGATCTCTATATGGATCAAGTCCTAAGTTTGACAGATCGATATTTGGCGCCCTTGTCGGTAAAGCCGATCACGGCGTCGATGATCAACAATTACGTGAAACTGAAACTGATCCCCCCCACCAAAGGAAAACGCTACAGTCGAATACATGTGGCCTTTATCTTCGCGATCGCGGTGCTAAAGGATGTATTTGAGATCGCGCAGATCCGTGACGGGATTTTAATCGAGACCAATGTACTCGGCTTAAAAAACGCCTATAACTTATTTACGATCGAGATTGAAAGCGCAATCCGACTTGTGGAAGCACAAAGCGGACAAAAAGAACCCATCGCGCTTATCGAAGGTGAAATCAGCGACGCCAACAAAATCATGAAGTTCGCCGCGTTGAGTTTTGCGACACAGCGCCATGCGAAAGCGTTGATTCAATTCAACAAACAAGGAGAAACCAAGCATGAATGAAAAAATAGCGATTCTTACGGATTCCGGGAGTGATGTGCCTGCGGATTGGGCAAAAGAATATGGAATCTTCGTACTACCGCTTCAAGTCATCTATGAGAATCGTACGTATTCGGACGGGGTCGACATCGATGCCCAATCCGTTTACGATCGACTGCCTATCGAAGTTCCATCAACTTCACTTCCCAAAGGTGAAGTCGTCGACGAAATCCTTAACCGGATCAAAAGCGAAGGATATACGCACATCTTGGCGGTCGTCCTTTCTTCCGGGCTCTCCGGCACATGTAATTTCATCCGACTGATGGCACAAGAAAGTACGATTCCGTTTCATGTGGTCGATACCAAAAACATCGGGATCGGAAGCGGACTCAGTGTCATGAAGGCGGCGCGTCTTGTTAGGGAAGGTATATCCTTTAGCGAACTGATCGAAAAAGTCGAAGCAAGCACGAAGAAAACCAAAGTCTTCTTCGTACTTTCGACCCTTGAATATCTGAAGAAAGGCGGACGCATCGGAAAAGTCACCGCCTTATTGGGGACAACGTTTGACCTCAAACCGATCATCACATGCAACGAAGACGGAATCTACACCACCGTCACGAAAACACGCGGAAGAAAAGCATCTTTACGCCGGCTTCAAGAGTTGGTCTATGATTTCGCTGATGGTGCTACCAATATCAGTATCGGATTCTCACACGGAGATGCCTTTAGTGAAATCACCGCGCTCAAAGAAGATGTACTAAGCCATCTAACCAACGTGAAGCAAGTCTACTTCGGACAAGTTTCTCCGGCGCTCGGCGTCCATACCGGACCGGGGTTGATCGGAATCGGTATTTCAATCGACGATTAATAAAAACGCCGCAGACAATCAAGATTGTCCACGGCGTTTTTGTTTGGGTTATTGTGTCGAATATCGAACTTTACATTTACCTTTTTCGATTTCCCACAAGGTGATTCCGATTCCTAACAGAATCAGAACCAATGAGATAAACTTATAGGGTAGGCCGGCCAAGGGAAGGGCAATCACAGAAAACGCAATGCCGAGATTGGCGAAGAATGCGATGACACAAGGCGTACAACCATAGGTCAAAATTCCGAAAAGTACGGAGATAAATCCTAGATTGGAACCGACGCTCTCTTTGCCTTTGAGGTTGGCCATGATCGTACTGAGATTCATCAATAACGCGGAAAGGAAAGACATCACAATGTTTAGCGAAATGTTAACGACGACCAAGACCGTTCCATAGGTCTTTGCCATTTGCGCATAACTCAGGTTGAATCCATCAACCATCGTGTAAATCAACAGAAAGAAAGCAAAGAAACCCAATCCCTGAAGTAGATATTTACGGTTCTGAAGTTGTTTTAAGGCGAGTTGGATCATAAAACCTCCGTAATCATTCCGCTATAATATACCACACTCAAGAAATCGATGGGTTTTCGATGACCAAACAATCTCGGTGATCGTACTAACACGAAAACAGAAAGGTAAGCTTATTGTAAGTAAATCATAATCAAAAGTCATCTATTAGGAAAGCAAGGTTGAACTCATAAAAATCCTGATGAATGACTATGATACAATAATGATAATCGCAGAAGAGGCGAAATCGAATCGGGGGAACTCGAATGAATCAAACCACGCCGCAAAAACTAGACCGACTCATAGAGAAACTCTGTGAACTTGACGAAGTATCAGCCATCGGAATCAGCGGAAAAGCGCCGCAAACATGGACCCCGGAAGAAGGGGACATCGATATTTTCATTTATTGCGATCCCATTCCGAAGGAAGAACGCCGGCAGATAATAACCAAAGAACTCGCGGATGTAATTCAAAACACGAGAATCGGTGTTTTTGAAGGTGGACATTGGGGGAAGGGTGACTTTGCGACTCTCGATGGTATCGAAACGTGGATGATGTACTTCACGATCGAGGAAACCCAACGGAACATAGAAGATATTCTTTCCGGAAAATATCCGGATAAGTTGGATAACGAATACTATCCGATCGCCCGATGTGCCATGTTTCGTGATCTTAGAATCCAATATGACAAGAATGGATTCCTGACGGGTCTGAAGAATCGGCTCGCGACCTATCCCGATAAGCTTGCGCGAACAATGATCCGTTATCACTTGAAGGCACTTGAAGACACCGAAGATCTAATGCGCGCTGTGCAACGCAAAGATGTGTTGTTTTATCACTTTGCCATGGAAATCGCACTCGATCACTTCCTTCAAGCGCTCTTTGCGATCAATCGTGTTTATTTCCCAAGTCGTAAACGTTCGATCGAGTGGATCCGGCGATTTCCACTGAAACCTCAAGATTGCGAAATACGATTAGCGAAGGTGATTCAACTTGGCGGGGATCCGGACTTTATGGAGGAATCTCACCGATCCTTTGCGGAACTTGTTGTTGAACTCTTCGGATTCGACGGGTAAACTTCGATCAGCGAAGGGAGATCATCCCACAAGGCAAACGTATTTTGAC
Source organism: uncultured Erysipelotrichaceae bacterium (assembly GCA_964526155.1). GTDB lineage: Bacteria > Bacillota_I > Bacilli_A > Erysipelotrichales > Erysipelotrichaceae > GWE2-51-13. The sequence continues at coordinate 369,781 of CAZGLV010000001.1, forward strand.
ATAAATTTGGAGGGGAAACATGAAACTGTCGATTGAGAAGATCGGTCATGAATCGGAAGAAGAAATCATCATCAAGTGCCACGAGGTCAATGACGAGGTTTTGGAGTGGGTTAACCGATTCAAGACAAAAACCGATGTGCTACTTGGATATAGCGGCGAGGGAATCTATCGGATTCAACCCAAAGATGTCTACTACTTCGAATCCGTCGACAATAAAGTGTTTATCTATTGTAAGGATAAGGACTATGAGTCAAAACAAAAGCTGTATGAACTTGAAGAACTCTATGGCGGCAAGCGGTTTTTCCGAGCATCCAAATCGGTCATCCTCAATCTCACGAAGATATCCTGTGTCATCCCATCGATTAGCGGACGGTTTGAGGCAAAGTTGGAAAACGGCGAGACCGTAGTGATCTCAAGACAATATGTCCCGGTCGTGAAACAGATGTTAGGGATCTAGGGGGAAATCATGATAACCAAAGAACGAGTGCTAAAACTCATTACGGACTACTTCATCATATTCGGAATCCTGATGTTCGGGACCATCCTTTTTACCCCCGATACCAATATCAATAAACAATACATCCAACTGGCGATGACGTTCGCCTGGGTCGGAGACTTACCGAGCCTTGTATTTTGGAGCCGTAAGGAATTAACTGAATCCCAACAACGTTTGCGTATGTTGCTTCACTTTGTCTTATTGGAAACCGCAGTCCTGCTTTTTGCGACCTACGCAAAGATCGTCAGCGGGTTTCCCGCTTATGTCGGTTTCGCTCTACAGATCGGTGTCATCTATTTGCTGGTTCGGTTGGTCGCTTATCGCAACGATGTCAGCACCGCAACGAGGATCAACGAGAAACTCAAAGACTTCAATCGATCTGATGAATAGACGTATAACTTGATGCAACTTACCTTTCGAGAATCACACCTTGCATCATCGTTTTGACCGCTTACCGAAAATCGATTTACGAGATAAATTCAATTGGTTATTCTAAGGACATCACCGAAACGGAGGATGTCCTTATGGCATTAACGCTGATTGTATTCACCTTACTCTTGGAAGTCGCATTCACATCGTATTGCTTTTACACAAAAGATAATCAAGTCCGTTTACGCGCTTGGATGCGGATCAGCGCATTCGTTCTGTTTATTTCGCTTTTGCTTATTTTAGCACTCCAATGGAGCTTTCGCTGGTATGCGTTAGCAATGTTACTTTCGATTTTGGCAATTCTTGGTCTAACAAAGTTAAACTCAAGGAAACCATTAATGCCCTTTCATCCTTTGAAAAGAATTATCCAAGGCACGGGGATTTGGTTGATGATTTCGATCGCACTGATACCGGCACTCATGTTTCCTCAATACAAACTCCCCGCAAAAACCGGTAACTTTACCGTAAAGACGCAGATGTTCACCGAAACGAATCCTTTCCAAACCGAAACCTTCACGAATAACGGAGAATTCCGCACGGTCACGTTTGAATGTTGGTACCCGGAAAACATATCGACAAAAGTTCCGCTAACACTCTTCTCGCATGGGGCATTCGGTGTCCGTATGAGTAATACCTCGACTTACGAAAACCTAGCAAGCAACGGATATGTCGTCTGCGCCATCGATCATCCGTATCATGCGGTTGCGACCATCGATGTTGAAGGGAAATTCACACTTGGTAGCGATGCGTTTAAAAACGAAGTCATCCAAGCCAATCAAGACGTATATATTCCTGAAGAAGAACTGGCGATATATAGGAAGTGGTTAGATGTCAGAATGTCGGATATCGCGTTTGTTCTCGACTTCATCAAAGAAAAAGCTATCGATCTGCAAGCCGATATTGTTTTTGATAAGATCGATACGAACAAGATCGGATTGTTTGGCCACTCCCTCGGAGGCGCCGCCAGTGCGCAGTTGGGCAGAACCCGTCATGACATCGATGCGGTCATCAATCTGGATGGAACCATGCTTGGCGAATATATCGGGCTTGAAAATGATCAACCGATTCTCGACCCAACACCGTATCCGATCGCGATCCTGAACTTTTATTCCCAAGACGTACAGGATTATATCGATGCCAACCCCGAGTTTAATTACCCGAATAAGGAAATATCGAAGACCTCCGATAGCGCGTTCGAGGTCACGATCACCGGGAGTAATCATATGAGCTATACCGACTTACCCTTGTTCTCCCCGATTTTGTCGGATCTGTTGTCAGGCGTGTCGGGAAGTAGTTCAAAGGCGACCGTCGACCCACGCGAATGCATCGAAACGACCAACGAGTTGATTCTCAGATTCTTCGATGCGTATCTTAAAGAGAAGGGTGCCTTCCAACCGGCTTACTAAACGTATCTCCATAACTTCTCCACAAACCTTTGGTAAACTTTGGCCATGAATCGAAATGGAAAAGGGAAAACCAACATGAAAAAACAAATCGTATTCGCAGTTGCCGGAGCAGCCTTACTTACTCTCTCCGCCTGTACGCAAACGGATGTCGTCGCCAAGTTCGCCGCATCTTCCTTCAGTGAAGTCACCAAAGTCGCGGATATCGAGTCCGATGACACGTTTAAAGGATGGACGCTCAGCGCGCCGGACCAATCCGCCGCTTTCTTGTTTAGCTATGATTTCAGCGTCTCCGCACCGCATGACGTGATGCTGAAGACGGACGTACAACCTTTCATCGATGCCGGCTTGGATGTCTCAAAGCTTCCTGAAGGTACGGTGGAAGATGGAATGATCATGGTCGGTCAATCCTTGGGTGAAACAAAGTTCTCGGCCGATGCCTCAAAGACCGCCGACGCTTCCATGAAAGAACTGATCCGTGTCAGCCGTTCGACCTTAGGGTACCATGAAGCGATGGGTCACTACGGAATCGATCTGGGCAACGGAAACAAATTCGAATGGGCGAAAGACTTATCCGCCAATGATAAAGACATCGTATTCATCCTGGATCCCCAACAATTCATCGATGCGGGCGTCGATGTTGAAAACATCGAAGGATGGGTTTATGGAACCGTCAAAGTCATGGATGAAAACGATAACGAAATCGAAGTACAAAAACTGTTAAAACCGTTCAACTTGAAGTAAATAGATAAAACGAAGGGAGAAAGCGATTGGCAAAGTTCGAGAGAATGATCCTTCGGGTCGAAGGTATGACCTGTGTCGGATGCGAAAACCGTATCGAAAGCAAACTTAAGAAAACGGATGGCATTTTGAGCGCGAAAGCGAATTACAACGACCAAACCTTAAAAGTCACCTTCAGCACCGACACGATCCGCTTGAAAGAAATCGATCGCATGCTTTCGAAAATGGGATATCATATCCATTCTTCCGATGTCAGCGGCGATGCGTCGAAGAACCAGTGGATGGATCTGATTTCGATCGGACTCGTGCTGATGATCCTCTATCTCTTTGCGCAACGATTCGGTCTCTTAACTTATTTTAGCCAATTTCCCGAAGCGAAAGAAGGCATGAGTTATGGGGTACTCTTTGGGATCGGAGTTCTAACCTCGGTCCACTGCGTAGCGATGTGCGGGGGGATCAATCTCTCCCAAAGCATTGCGAAAACACCCGTCGATACAAACAAAACCTCCGCGATCAACGCGATACCAAGCTTCTATTACAATGCCGGCCGGGTAGTTTCCTATACGGTAATCGGCGCATTGGTCGGAGCCTTGGGTTCATTGGTCAGTTTCCCGGGACCGTTAAAAGGCGTGGTCGCGATCGTGGCCGGCGGTTTCATGGTCCTGATGGGAATTAACTTATTGAATCTGTTTCCAAGCTTACGCAAATTTACCCCAAGAATGCCCAAAGCAATCAGTCATCGCATCGGTGCCGCGAAATTACCGTTACGCTCACGTCCGTTTATGATCGGTCTGTTGAATGGACTGATGCCTTGCGGACCTTTACAAGCGATGCAATTGTATGCCTTGTCGACCGGAGATCCGATCAAAGGCGGACTAGCGATGTTGGCGTTTAGTTTAGGGACGGTTCCCTTGATGTTCGGGTTGGGAGCGATCAGTTCGATGCTCACCCATGCCTTTACGAAAAAAATGACCCAAGTCAGCGCCGTGCTTGTCATCGTGCTTGGCTTCTCGATGTTTCAAACCGGAATGACGGTATCCGGAATCTCCCTACCTGGATTGGGTGGAAGCAACGCTTCCCAGAACGTCGCGATCGTCGAAGACGGCATTCAAACCGTCACGACGGAACTACGCGGTGGAAACTACGAACCCATTACCGTACAAGTCGGCGTTCCGGTTCGTTGGAATCTTCATGTCAATCGTGGCTTTCTAACCTCTTGTAACGATCGGATCCAAATCCCGGAGTATGGTCTGGAAATCCAGCTCAAAAACGGGGATAACTATATCGAGTTTACCCCGACCGAAACCGGTTCGTTCCTATTTCGTTGTTGGATGGGTATGTTGCGAGGGATGATCTACGTCGTCGACTAAGACGTGTGACTTGCAATCTCCTTGAAAACCGATACAATGAAGTACGCAACGACGAAGGTAAAGCATGCAACATAAAGCAAGAACAAAGAACAATCTTCGTAAAAAAGAAAACCAAACAACCCGGTCGCTTTGCGACGCGGGTTTGTTGCATGGAGGAATACGATGAGTGATCTGAATCAAAAAACGATTCTTGTGGTCGATGACGAAAAGAAGATCGTCGAAGTCATCGAATCCTTTCTTCACGCCAAGAATTACAATGTCCTTGTTGCCTATGATGGTGAAACCGCCATGCGGTTGTTTGCGGAGAACGAGATCGACATGGTTCTTTTGGATTTGATGTTACCGGGAATCACGGGCGAAGAGATCTGCATGCGAATCCGTGCCATGTCGCGTGTTCCCGTCATCATGTTGACGGCGAAAGCGACGGAAAACGATTTGGTCGACGGATTGGCATACGGGGCCGACGACTACATCACCAAACCTTTCAGCTTAAAAGAACTCTATGCCCGCATGGAAGCGGTGTTGCGTAGAACCTCCGATAATCTCGAACCGTTGATCCAGAAATATAAATTTAATGATGGGGAGTTGATAGTTGATCTTCAAAACCGGACAATCCTTAAACAAGGGAAGCCGATCAATCTGACACCGAATGAATTCCGGATTTTTTCCACGCTGATCAAATATCCGACCAAGACCTTTACGCGTGAAGAATTGATCGACCATGCCTTCGGAGACGATTTCGAAGGGTTTGACCGAGCGGTGGATAGCCATATTAAGAATCTACGACAAAAAATCGAAACCGATCCTAAGAATCCGACCTATGTGGTGACGATTCATGGCATCGGATACAAGTTTCAAGGGAGTTAAGATGAAAACAAATTTACGTACCCGGTTAGCCTTAACGATTGCTGCCGTCTCGTTGGCATTGATCGCTTTCATCAGCTTGTTATCAAGCTTTTTCATCAACCAACAATTCAAACTCTACATGACACGCCAGCAAGACACGTCCATCCGTGAAATCATCGATAACCTTTCGGCGCAATACGACGAATCGACACAGACATGGAATGCGGAGTTCGTCCATACGATCGGCATGTACGCTCTCTATGACGGATACATCATCAAAGTCTATGATCAAAGCGGACAAACGGTTTGGGATGCGGAAACTTGGGATATGTCCGCCTGCATTCAACTCAAAGAAGACATCACGCATGTCATGATGACCAAGTACCCTCAAAGCAATGGATCGTTTACCAGCGAAGATCGAAACATCCAACGGGGTACGACGACGATCGGAAGTGTGAATTTGACATATTTCGGTCCCTACTTCTATCGTGACAATGATTTCGAGTTCTTGCGTCAATTAAGCGATGCGTTACTGATCGTGGCTTCATTCTCTCTGCTGATCTCCATTTTGGTCGGTTTCTTGATCGCAAAACGCATCAGCCGTCCGATCCTTTCCGCCATCGACGCGACCGCCTTGATCGCACGCGGGGACTACGATATCCGTATCCAAGAAAGTTCGCCGATCGCGGAAGTCGATCAGTTGATCGAATCCGTCAACCATTTGGCCGATTCACTGGACCAACAAGAAAACCTTAAGAAACAACTGACCTCCGATGTCGCCCATGAGCTAAGAACACCGCTCACCACCTTGCAGACCTTCCTTGAAGCCATGCTTGAAGGGGTATGGGAACCGACGTCGGAACGTCTTCAAAGTTGTCAGGACGAGGTCGCACGAATCACGAACTTGGTCAAAGATCTTGAGAATCTGGCGACGGTCGAAAACGGTACGCTGAAACTGGAAAAATCAATGACGGATATGGTCGGGTTGGTCGGACAATCGGTAAACGCGTTACAAATGCAAGTGGCGCAGAAAAACATGGCGATCGAAGTTCGCGGCACCTGCGATCCGATCTATGTCGATCGCAACCGAATCGGGCAGGTCGTCATCAATCTGTTGACCAATGCGATCAAATATACGCCCGAGAACGGAAAAATCATCGTCGAACTTAGCCAAACCGAGGACATCAGTATCCTTAACGTCATCGATAACGGTTCCGGGATTCCGCAGGAAGAACTTCCGCTGATCTTCGAACGTTTCTACCGTGCGGACAAATCAAGAAATCGGGAAACCGGCGGATCCGGAATCGGTTTGACGATCGCGAAGTCGATCGTCGAAGCCCATGCGGGAACCATCGAAGTCCAAAGCGTGGTCGATCAAGGTAGTACGTTTACCGTTAAATTACCACGTTAAGAAAGCAGGAAACCATGAAGAGAACCATCCATATCGAAGGAATGCATTGCGGACATTGCGCCGGAATGGTCAACATCGAACTCTATCGTATCAAGGAAGTGGTCGATGCCAAAGTCGACATCGGAGATAAAAAGGCAGTCGTCTCGTTAAGTCGTGATGTCGATCCGCAGGTTTTGATCAATGCGGTCGTCAAGGCCGGGTATAAAGTTACTTCTATCGAATAGGAACGAAAACGTCGCAACGCGGCGTTTTTTCTTGGTAGGACGCGGATTTTCATAGTAAATCAGACTGTAAAAGGCATCATTCCGAATGAATATTTTCAGTATGAATTTGATTCAAAAATAAGTCATGAACCTTATGCATTATCCGTTGAGTGCATGGAAACTGTGTGTTAAACTGAACCTATAGGTTGAACCTTACAGGAGGGAACAATGAAAAGAATCTTGAAATTGCTCGCTGTCTTGGCCATCGCCGTCGCTTCCTTGACCGCATGTACAAGCAAACCGAAAGTTATCGAAGATTTGAAAGTTCTATTTGTGCCGAGTAAAGACGCTGCTACGATCATCGCTCAAACCGAACCGTTGAAACAATTGTTGATCGACTCATTGGCAGACAAAGGATTCGAAGTCGAGAAAGTTACCATCTCGGTTACCTCGTCTTACGAAGCCGCAGGGGAAGCTCTGGCAGCCGGAACCGCGCATGTCGGATTCATCCCGGCGAATACGTATGTTCTTTATCATGAAGACGGTGTCGAAGTCATTTTAGCGGCGACCCGTGCCGGTTTGAATAAAGACAGTATCAACGCGAAGGATTGGAACGATGGATTGCCGACCACCGGCGACAGCACCAAGCAAGTCACGTATTACCGTTCGATCGCGTTAGCGGGAACCAGCGCCAAGGCGCAAGCGTTGTTGGCGAAAGTCAATGCGGGAACCGCGTTGACCTGGGAAGATGTCAATGATGCGACGTGGTGCCATAGCAGCACGACCTCCGCTTCGGGTTACGTTTATCCGACCATTTGGTTGATGGACAAATTCAATAAAAAGATCACCGATTTGGCGAACCACTACCAAGTTACCGCCGGTTATGGGCAGACGGCTGCCGACCTGGCTTCCGGTGCTTGCGATATCGGCGTCGGATTTGCGGATTTCCGTCGCGACTATGAAACGAAATGGACCCAATCGGCTGCCGAAGGCGGATTTGGCAGAACCGAATCCGTTTGGAAAGAAACCGGCGTTCTGTTTGTGACCGAAGGCGTCATGAACGATACGATTTCCGTTTCTCCGGCCAACGAAGACATGTCTGACAAATTAATCAAAGCGTTGCAGGATTCGTTCATCGAAATCGCGAAGACGGAAGCCGGACTTGGCGCCATTAAGATTTATAGCCATGAAGGTTATGTCGTCGTCACCGACGAAGACTACGAAGCAACACGTAAAGCCGCCGAAGTCTTGTCTGGAAAGTAAGAACCAAAGGCGAGGGGGCGACCCCTCGCTTTTTTCATTAAAGAGGTCACTATGATTCAATTCAAAAACGTCGTCAAAACTTACCCGGGAGGCGTCCAAGCGCTAAAGGGTGTCAACTTAACCATCGAACAAGGTGAATTCGTCGCGATCATCGGATTGTCGGGAGCCGGGAAGAGCACTTTGATCCGCAGTATCAATCAAATGCATCAAATCACCGAAGGCGAAATCAACGTCGATGGGCAAGATGTATCCAAACTTTCCGGAGAAGCGCTCCGGCATTTTCGTCGTAAAATCGGGATGGTTTTCCAATCCTTTAACTTAGTCAAACGAACGACGGTCATCAAGAATGTCTTGGCGGCACGTGTCGCGGATATGCCGTTGTGGAAAAGTTTGCTCGGCGTTTATTCCAAATCGGACAAGATATTAGCGTTGGAAGCGCTGGATAAGGTCGGAATCTTGGAAAAAGCCTATGTCCGTGCGGATATGCTATCCGGCGGACAGCAACAACGTGTCGCATTGGCTCGTTGCCTTGCCCAAAAACCGCAGATCATCTTGGCGGATGAACCAGTCGCTTCGCTTGATCCGCTAACCTCCCAACAAGTCATGGAGGATTTCGTAAAAATCAATCGCGACTTAAACATCACCGTCGTCGCAAATATGCATCATGTCGACATCGCTACCAAATATGCTAAACGGATCATCGGGATCAAGGCGGGAGAAATCGTGTTCGACGGTCCGAGTTCGGAATTGACCAACGATCATTTGACACAAATCTACGGACGGGATCTGCAACGCGACGACTTCATGGGAGTCGAATGATGAATAAGTTGAAGAGCGCCTTATCCGCTTTGTTTCAAAGTTTGAAAAATGCGTATTTCCCTGAACTTTTGGTATTAGGCAACGGGAAGACCGTCCAACCGAAACGAAGCGTCATGGTATATATCCTCCCGATTCTGACGATCGCGGTGGTTTTCTCCGCGAATATCATCGGGTTTGATATGGGAGTACTCATTCGTCGCGGCGCGCAATTCTTCGTCATTGTCGGACGGATGATTCCACCGGACTGGAGCTACATCCCCGATGTGATCGGACCTTTGCTTGAAACGATCATGATGTCGATCCTCGGCACGATGATCGGCGCGTTTCTCTCCTTACCTTTAGCTTTTCTGAGCTCTGACAACATCATCAAAAACAAAGCGTTCCTTTGGACGCTACGTATGATCGTCAGTCTCTTCCGTACGTTGCCGATCTTGATTTTCGCATTCATTTTGAAATATATCTTCGGAATCGGCACGTTCGCCGGTACGTTGGCGATTGCTCTGTTCACATGGCTGATCATGACGAAGATGTTGTATGAGATCATCGAAACGGTGGATATGGGACCGTTTGAAGCCATCGAATCCAGCGGCGCAAGCCGGGTCCGTGCCTTTACCGTCAGTATCATCCCTCAAATCATCGGACAATACATCTCGATTGCTTTGTATAATTTCGAAATGAACATTCGTTCCGCCGCGATCTTGGGGTATGTCGGCGCCGGCGGAATCGGGTTATTACTCAACGAAAAGCTCGGATGGCGTCAATACGATCGCGTCGGCTTGATTTTATTCGCCTTGTTGGTGACGGTCTATGTGATCGAAACCATCAGCCGGTATATCCGAAAGAGGTTATCCTGATATGAGCGAAAATATACAACGGATGTATAAGAAGCGTCCGAAAGATTGGATCACGAAGTGGTCGATCTTTCTGACCATTGTCGCGCTCATCGCGATCAGCGTACCTTATGTCGATTATAAAGGATTGACCGATTACGGCCAGGAAATCGCAAAAAGTATTATCCTTGGGATCATTCAACCGAAGTTTTCCTTGTTGTTTGATTTTTCAAGTAAAGAAGCGGTCCCATACTTACTCTTAGAGACCGTCTGCATCGCGTTCTTGGGTACATTGGTCGGATCGATCTTAGCTTTACCCTTCGCCTTCTTCTCGGCGCGTAATTTGGTTCCCGCCTGGCTATCCGCCATCGTTACCTTCTTTATCACCGTCGTTCGGACTTTTCCGGCATTTGTCTACGGGTTGATGTTCATCCGTGTCACTGGACCGGGTCCATTTACCGGTGCCTTGACGTTGGCGGTTTCGGGGATTGGGATGACGGCGAAACTCTACGTCGAAACGATCGAAGACCTGGATAAAGGGATCCTTGAAGCGTTGGATGCTTCCGGATGCAACACCATCCAAAAGATCCGATATGGGATCATTCCGCAATTGATGAGTAACTTCGCATCCACGACCATCTATCGTTTCGAAATCAACGTTAAAAACGCATCGATCCTCGGTTTGGTCGGCGCCGGCGGAATCGGGTATCCCTTGATTTCCGCGATCGGAGCCTTCCGTTGGAGCGACGCCGGAACCTTGTTGTTCGGGTTGATCGTGTTGGTCTTAATCATTGAGTACCTCTCCGGTAGATTGCGCAAGAAACTCGCGACCGGAATTTAGCCTCGAAATCAATCTTGTGAGAACCCTTTAACGAAAGGGTTTTTACTTTTTCGGGCGGCATGTTTCAAATTCGCGGAATCATCTTGTAAGCGAAAACATTTCCTTATAAAATTAAATGCGAAAGAAGACCTTAATGGATTACATATCGTTTTCTTCCTACAGTTTCTTCAGTACTCCGTTTTTTGAAATGAAACGACTTCACCAACACATGGTTTGCCCATTAAAAATCATGGATACAGGTTGGACTCTGAACAGATTCGGAATCGTTCCTCAGATTGCTCAGTCGATCTGATATGGCTTCAACTTTATGTTACTCGCAGTGATTGCGGCGTACTTCGACAGCAAATTGTTCGGAATTTTGTTTGAAACGGATCTTTGATCCATAAAGGAGGGATATCATGAATGTCGCTATCCTTGTTTACTCCCACACCGGCAACACGTTGAGTGTCGCCAACCGAATCAAAACCGAAATGGCGTCGCAGGGAATCACGGCGGATCTGTTACAGATCAAAGCCGATAATGAAGATCCAAACGCACGTGATTTCAATCTGACCGTCTCGCCTGACATTCGTGACTATCAACACCTCATTTTCGCAACTCCGGTACGTGCGTTTCAAATCAGTCCGATCATGAAACGATACCTGGAAAGCCTGCCATCTTTACAAGGGAAGAAGATCGTGTGTTTTGTGACCCATCATTTCCCGTTTGCTTTTCTGGGCGGGAATCAGACGATTAATGCGATGAAGAAAATTATCGCGCAGAAGGGCGGAACCGTTTCGCAACAGGGTGTGATCGACTGGTCCAACAAAAAGCGGGAGACACAAATCCAAGATCTTGTCCGTGATTTGAGCCAAGTGTAGTAACAATTCCTCAAAGTAACGAGGAACAATATGAAAACAAAGAGATCTGTTTTGATTTTAACATGCTTGATCTTAATCCTTTCCGCCATCGTTTCTTTGGTCGGACTTCTAACAAGCCAAGGACAAATACCTCGCGATTTCATTTCCGTCGCCGGAGAGACCATCGTGTTGTATGGAAACGGAATCTATCGTAACGATTCGATCTCGGTCGTCGCTCAGGGCATCGCCTCCGATTTCGTTACCTTGGTACTGGCCATCCCGGCAACATCATTCCTTATATATAAAGCAAAGAAATCTTCGTTTCGCATAAACCTCGTTTTATGCGGTATGTTGGGGTATTTTCTCTATACCTATACCTCATATGTCTTCTTATGGACCTACAATCCTCTCTTCATCGTTTATGTCGCGTTGATGAGTTTAAGTTTCTTCGCATTCACGATACAGCTATTATCCTTTGACCTTCATACCGTCAAAGAACAGTTCACTTCATCGTTGAGTGAACGAAGAATCGCCGGATTCCAATATTTCCTCGCGTTTATGATCGGATTGATGTGGTCGGGAAAATTGGTTCCGACATGGATTAACGGAAGCGTTCCGGTCGGACTCGAACATTACACGACTTTGACGATCCAAGGCATGGACTTAGGATTCATCGTTCCGGTCGCGATCGTGAGCGCGACGATGATCTTAAAGAAGAAACCTTCGGTTATCTGCTGAGTTCGGTCATACTAATCAAAGGAATCGCCATGCTTGTGTCGATCACCGCGATGATTTTTAATATGATGCTTCAAGGCGTTGAAGTCTCACCCATTGAAACGGCCGTGTTCTTACTCTTGGATCTTGTCCTCTTCACCGTCCTATTTCACCTCGTTACCAATGTTAAGCCAACCTCTTCGATCCAATGAAACGGTTCACTCGAACCGTTTTTTGTTTGCGTTTTCCACATGGCATTTCAAGTCCGGTTCTTCTATAATGAAATCAAGAGGAAATGCCATGAAACGAATTTGGACCTTGCTTTTACTGATTTTCTTGCTTACCGGATGCATGCCCGAAGCCCGTGTACCCGTCAATCTCGCACATGATCAAACATGGATTGCGGAAGACTCGTATTTCGGCGAAGGAGTGCGTTTTCATTTGGCATCCAGCCCATACTTCGATGCGGAAATCCCGGTCTACTGGATCGAGTCCGAACAAGAATTGGCGCTTTTGCTGGCGATCAAATTTGATCAAGGCATCCGTGAAATTGAATATATCAGCGAAACCCGTTTGGATGATGACTTGGTGATGACATACATGGTCGGACTCTTCGTACATGACTTCGAGTATACCGAAGGAACGTATGATTATACCGACAACGATCAAACCATGGTCACGACACATTATGTTCAATTGACGACGGACGAAACGGATGTGAAGGAAGTGGAAGAAGGTATCGATCGTTGGACCAAGACATTGAAAGCAGATCCGAAGGATGAGAAGTCCATCGTAACGATCTTGCATGATCAACTGATTACGACGGTGCGGTATGACGATGATGCAATTGATGATAAGGAGCGGACCTCGGATGCTTTTTCCGCGATCGGTGTCTTTGAGGACAAGTCCGCCGTATGTAATGGGTATAGTCAAGCCTATATGGGACTGTTGAAAGAAATGGACATTCCCGCTATCTTAATCAGTTCGGAAGTCGACGATCACGCTTGGAACATGGTTTTCGTCGATGGGGAATGGGTGTTTGTGGATGTTACCTGGAACGACTACGATTATCCGGTTGAACGTCCGATGTACGATTTTTTCTTGATGGATGAGGAAAACTTCTATGACCATACATTTGATAAAAGCTCCTCGTATACCCTGACAAAGCAACAGTATTTTCTTTTCGCAACCTATGTTTTCCCGCAAACCGCCAACTGAGAAAGGAACTTGTCATGATCGAACTCCCTGAAAGTAGTATCCTCGCAAAGCAAATCGGGCAGACTTGTATGCATAAAAAAATCGAACGCGTGATCGTGAATCATTCGCCCCACAAATTCGCATTCTTTACCGGAGATGCGAATCTTTACCCGCTCTATCTCGAAGGTAAAAAATTGACCGCGGTTCGATCGTTTGGCGGTCAGGTCGAACTGGAGTTTGAGGACATGAAACTCGACTTCACCGACGGAGCGTCACCGCGATACGTTCGACCGGGCGAAAAAGATCCGTTGAAGCACCAACTCTTGATTCGATTCGATGACCAAAGTTCGATTACCGTCACGATCGCGATGTATGGGATGATGTACCTCTACTCGCAACCGGAAGAAATCAATCCCTACACCAAGATGGCTATGGTGAAGCCATCACCCTTAAGCGAAGCGTTTACGAAGGAGTATTTCGATCGAATCGTGGCGGAATGTCCGGATGGAATGTCCGCCAAGGGCATCCTTGCGACCCAGCAACACATTCCGGGGTTAGGAAACGGAGTTCTTCAAGACATTCTGTTTCATGCGAAAGTTCATCCGAAACATAAGAAAGCGGATTTATCCGCAGAACAAATCGATCGTCTTTATCGAAGCATCAAAGAAACCTTGACACGTATGGTCGATCTTGGCGGTCGTGTTACCGAAAAAGATTTCTTTGGGAATAACGGAGGGTATGTCCCAATACTCTATGCCAAGACCGCCGGACATCCTTGCCCCGCATGCGGAGCGACGATCGCCAAAGAAGCGTACATGGGCGGAAGTATCACCTATTGTCCAAGGTGTCAAAAGTAGGAACCCTCGGAACTCAAAAGATGATTTCGATATCAAATTGATACATCCATCCGAAATATAACGTATAATAAGAACGAAAAAAGGAGAACGTAATGACAATCAATCAAAAAGCAGTCGATGCGATTCGCATCCTTTCCGCCGACGGGGTTCAAAAAGCCAATTCCGGGCATCCCGGTTTACCTCTTGGAAGCGCCCCGATGGCCTATCAGCTCTGGGCACATGCCTTAAAACATAATCCTAAGAATCCGCAATGGGTCGATCGCGACCGCTTTGTCCTCTCCGCAGGACACGGATCGATGTTGATTTATTCGCTCTTGCATCTCTTTGGGTATGGCGTAACCCTTGAAGATTTGAAGTCATTCCGTCAATGGGAATCGAAAACGCCGGGACATCCGGAATACGGACATACGATCGGTGTCGAGACCACGACCGGACCGTTAGGCGCCGGGTTATCCAATGCGGTCGGTATGGCCATGGCCGAAGCGCATTTGGCAGCCACCTTCAATCAGGAAGGTTTCCCGATTGTCGACCACTTCACCTATGCTTTGGCCGGAGACGGTTGTATGATGGAAGGCTTGGCGTCGGAAGCGATGTCATTGGCCGGTACGCTCGGACTCGGCAAACTGATCGTTTTCTATGATTCCAACCAAATCACGATCGAAGGGAAAACCGATATCGCTTTCCGCGAAGACGTGAAAGCCCGTTTCGCGGCTTACGGTTTCCAGACGTTGGATGTGGCGGACGGAACGGACCTCGATGCGATCGCAAACGCGATTTCGCTTGCGAAATCCGATCTTAGCCGTCCGACGTTGATCGAAGTCCATACCAAAATCGGTCATGGATCCCCCAAAGAAGGCAGTGCCAGCGCGCATGGGGAACCCTTAGGTGTCGATAACATCGCTAAAATGCGTGAAAATCTGGGTTGGGAATCGACGGAACCGTTCTTCGTTCCGGAAGAAATCTACGATCATTACCGTCAACTCGCAAAAAAAGGCGAAGATGCGGAAGCGAAATGGAATTTACTTTTCGCCCAGTATCGCGACCAATTCCCTGCGTTGGCTGAAAAGTGGGATGTTTACTTCAAGGGTGCGGATCTCTCCTTCGTCGATGATGAAGCGTTCTGGACCTTCGATGCGAAACCGCAAGCCACGCGCAACTTATCCGGTGAGTTGTTGAACCGTATCGCGGCGCATGTCCCGAATTTGTTTGGCGGATCGGCCGACTTGGCTCCCTCCAACAAATCCGAGATGAAGGGTGCCGGATTCTTCTCGAAAGAAGATCGTCTTGGCAAGAATATCCATTTCGGCGTCCGTGAGAATGCGATGGCCGGGATCGGAAACGGAATCAAACTACATGGCGGATTGGTGCCTTATGTCGCCACATTCTTCGTCTTTGCGGACTTCTTGAAACCGGGATTGCGTTTATCCTCGATCATGAACCTACCGTTGATTTACGTTCTGACCCACGATAGCATCGGCGTCGGTGAAGACGGACCGACCCATGAACCCATCGAACAGTTGACGATGCTGCGGGCACAACCCAACATCACCGTCTTCCGTCCGGCAGATGCCCGTGAAACGGCGGCGGGGTGGATCCAAGCGATGAAATCGACCGATCGTCCGACCGTGCTTGTGTTGACACGTCAAAACCTGCCGCAACTTGACGGTAGCGGAAAAGACGCGTTCAAAGGCGGCTATGTCTTATCGAAAGCCGAGGGTAAATCCCAAGGGATCTTGATGGCAAGCGGATCGGAAGTCTTCTTGGCCGTCGAAGCGCAAAAGAAACTGCACGAAGAAGGAATCGACGTGGATGTCGTATCGATGCCGTCGTTTGAACTCTTCAAGCAGCAATCCAAAGAATACCGTGACAGCGTCTTACCGAAATATCTTCGTAAACGCGTCGCGATCGAAGCAGGGGCCGATCAGAGCTGGCATCAGTTTGTCGGCCTGGATGGCAAATGCATCGGACTCAATCGATTCGGCGCATCGGCACCGGGTGAAATCCTGTTTGAGAAGTTCGGGTTCACGGTCCAAAACGTCATCGATACCTTCAAATCTCTCTAAAGTAAAAGAGCACTTCGTTGATTGAAGTGCTCTTTCTTACTTAGAACTGCACGGCTCCGAGATAACATCCCAGAACCACACCGAGAAACAGGATACCCATCAAATTCACGAGGATCGTCGTTTTTAAGTCGACTTTCCATGCGATCAACCCGGATAGAAGGATCATTGCGATCCATACCGGGAATTGCTTGGTAAACGAGAACGTCAGGACTTCGCTGACGGATGCCGGCTCAAAAAGCAATTTGTTTTCGACAAGATAGATAATTCCGGACAGGGTAGCGGAGGACACGAAATACCCGACAATGCCGACGAGTCCCCCCCACAGGAACTTGTTCATAGGCTTCCCCTTTCGAGCGGATGCAAAGCATCCTTTGCTTCATTATAACAAATCCTACGTAAGCAAACAAAAGAATGTTGGCGCGCAACGAAAGAGCGGGATAAGGTTGAACACTTAGGTCAACACCAAACGGAATCTACACGCCTTGATTAAACAGGTTGGAGAGGGATGCGACACACGTTGCGAACACCAAAACGACGACGGCTAACGTGATTCCGATCGTCAAAACGATTCCACGTCGTCCTTTGCGGACATACATGAAACCTCCGATCAACGATGGTATCATCCAGAACATCAGCGATGCGATCGTGAAACTTAAGATCGCGAACGCGAAATCCTGAATCGTCAACCCTTGGAAGAGAAAGAGGATGATCGCAAAAACCAAGGTGATCGCAATCAATACCGCGTAGCTAATTAAAAATCCTTTGAAGAACTTCTTCCAATCGAAACTTGTCTTTTCGTCCATAAGCCTCCCTCGTTTCTTTCGTGGCGAACTGCCATCATTCAAATACAGACTTTATTGACTCTGTGAATCCACATCATCACTGCGATACTTAAGCCGGTAAACAAGGATGAAAGTCAAATACAGCGCTGCCAGACAACTCAATAACTGATACACGGTAAGGTTCAAAAATAAGATAGGATTGGCACGTATGAATTCGATCAAGAAACGGAAAACGAAATAAGCGATCAAGTAAAGTTTGAAGAGAATGCCGGGTGTTTTTACCCGATAACTGAAATGGTGCAACAAAACAAAAGCAATCAGATGGAAGCCGACTTCGAAAAGTTGGGTCGGATAACGGAGTAACCCATCCCCGAAATCAACCCCCCAGTGGGCATGAGTCTCAACCCCGTAACAACATCCGTTAAAGTAACAACCCAATCTCCCAATCGCCAAACCCAAAGCGACGGCAGGAGCGATTAAATTCCCCAACTTTGATTTGATCTTCAAGTATCTTTTTACCAGAACAACGCCGACCATTCCTCCGATCAAACCCCCGACGATCGATTTCGCATAAAGGAATTGGTCCAAGGTCGGCGTTTCGATCAAAACCGGGATCTTCGAACCGATGACGCCGAAGATCAGAGCGGAAGCCGCAATTTCGAAAGCGCCATGATTTCGTTTCTTTGAAGTTCGATTACGGTAGACATAATACAAAGCGCCGCTTACGATCGCTAAGATCATGAATAGGGAATAGGTCGGGAATCCAAATATTCGTGGGTACACGCCGAAGTCGGCCGGTTTCCAGTGAAAATCAAACATGCTTCATCTTCCGAACGGCTTTTCCGACTCTGCAGCAACTTCCGCCGGTCATGCATTGGTAGAGTTTCAACGCGGAACAGAAACCGAAGGCAGCCGATGTTTGTAAGACAGCCAAGATAAAGACAGTGATCCAACCGGCAAGCATCCACTTCAACGCGAAGAATAATAAAGCGATCGCGGCGAAACCGGCGCCGACGAAATGGGAGAAACGGATGCCGGTGGCATCGACGACTTCCGATTGGGTCGGGAAAAAGCGGTCGAACAGAGAGCGCCAAACTAAAATCAACGGGGCATAGCGAACCGTCGTGATTCCCGAAATCAACAGGATCAAGAATCCGATCCAAACCACCGCTTGCGATTGCGTGACCAAGGAGATCCAAAACAAGATTGCGATGGTGGTTCGACAAAATGCGAAGGCACCGCTAGGTAAAGACACAGGACGAAATCCGGACATTGAGTTACCTCCAAAACTTAGGGAAAAACATTCCCGTTTTTTGCTTGTATGTCGCATAGTTCTCAAACGCTTGACTTAGAAGGGTTTCTTCCTGTTTCGCCCGATAGTACATCATCGGAATAAACACGAATGCGGTCAAGAGGAAGCAAGCGAGATTTGCGTAAACCAAAGCTCCGCCAAACAACATGATAAACAAGGAAACATATAAGGGATGCCGAACCCATCCAAAGACGGAGTAGGTAATCAAGACATGGTCGTTATAGATTTTGATATGATTGGCCCAATTCCCTTGAAGGGTAAATCGTCCGATCAAATTGATCACACAACCGACATATAGCATGAAGATACCGAAATATCGTACATACATCGGAATCGATTCAATTTTCAGGACATCAAACCGAATCATCAACAGATAAACCCCGTAGAACAGAAACATCGATCCGGTCGCGACGAGCGATTTCTTTTGCTTCTGCGTATCCGATCGTTGTTCAAATAACATGAAATCGACTGCGATCGCAAGCAATAAGGTGATGACCGGAAATGAGATCAATCCAGCCCAAAATAATAGTTCCGTCGTGATTTTCATCTCAGTTCTCCTCCCTGGCCCGATGTACGATGTTATAGGCGGAGAAAGGAATTTTACGCAAGTCTTTCGTAATGACATGGACGCATTCCTTCTGCATCGACTTACTGTCGAAGTTAAACGTGTCGATGAAACTGGAAACGCTGATGCGGAAGGTATTGGTATCGATGTATTCCTTCTTTTTCGCCGGATTCTTCAAGAAGAAATCCAACGGAACCATGTGTCTGAAATCCGTTATAAAGTTGAAACAATCGCAGGTCGTCTTCAAGTCTTTGATCGAAGCCCCTGCACCTTTCAACGCATCCTCCAAGGTAAAGACGAAGGTATTATTGATGCGCTGAATATGATCGCGAAACTTCACATCGCGCGTGATCGGCACAAACGTGTTTTTCTTGTTTCGATATAGGTACGTGATCGCGACCCGGTTGACATCGCAAGGCAAGGGGATAAAGTCATCGGACCGTATCGTTTGGGCGCTCTGTTTTTCTAAACGATTGAGTACGCCGCTTAATGTAATCCGTTCGCTCAAATCCAATTTCGGGTCATAGCGACCGAAATACGCGATCGGTTGGTAATTGATCCCGCGAACATACGGAGTCGATAGCGCATAGAGAAACACATCGCCGATTTCATCATCGTTGATATCTTTCGCCACACTCATGACCAAGGTCGTGGGGATTTGAAAGAGTGCTAAGTTCTTCAGAGCTTGATTCTTGGCATCAAGCAACATTTCCCCGCGTAACGTTTTATATGTCGTTTCTTTGAAACCGTCAAATTGTAAATAGACTTCAAATCCGCCTTCGGCGGCCAAGGGTTGAAGACTCTTCGTAAATCCCTCGTCATTGGCGATCCGTAAACCATTCGTGTTCAGCATCACATACTTGACTCCCTTATTCTTCGCCATCCAAAGGATTTCAAGGATATCCGGATGCAAGGTCGGTTCGCCACCGCTGATCTGTAAAATTTCCGCATTTCCGTTTTCGGAAGCGATGAAGAAATCGATCATTTCTCCGATCTTAGCTAAGGGTAAAAACTCCCCTTCGCCCGCCGAAGCGTAGCAGAGCGGACAGTGTAAGTTACAGCGGGTCGTCACTTCGATCAAACCGATGCAGGCATGTTGATCGTGCTGAGGACAAAGTCCGCAATCATAAGGACAACCGTTTTTCACTTCAGTTTGCGTCGATACGGTTGACGAAGGTTTGTCATAGTCCCGCTTACGGGCATGATACCGTGCATCTTCCTCCAACAACTCCATCTGTTGACCATGTTCCGGACAATATTTCAATAGGAAAACACGATCCTCCTGCTGGATGATTTTCGCCGGAATGATTTGCTGGCAGTGCCGACATAGGCTATTGGTGAATTCCAGAAATGTGTAGTTGCGCAACATGGTGAAACCCCTGTTTCCGAATTCGCTACTCTATCTAAATTATAAGTGAGCGTCCAGTAGAAAGCAATGAGAGGAAAATCGACAGGATGGTATAATACCTGTAGTTAAGGAGGTCGTTTATGCGCAAGATCCTCTGTATTTCCGATTCGTTCAAGGGATCGATGACATCCCATCAAATCAACCAAACCGTCAAAGAAGAATTCTTGACGTTGATGCCTGAGTTGACGGTTGAAACGATCGACGTGGCGGACGGCGGAGAAGGAAGCGTCGATGCGTTTCTTTCGGCCCTTGGCGGAAAACGGATTTCAGTCAACGTGAACGGTCCACGATTCAAGTCAATGGATTCTTTCTACGGGATTTTACCCAATCAAACCGCCGTCATCGAAATGGCGGCGTGTGCCGGACTTCCATTGGTGAAAGACGAGCCAAATCCGGGGAACACCACGACTTTCGGGGTCGGCGAATTGATGTTGGATGCATATGAAAAAGGATGTCGATCAATGATTCTTGGTCTTGGCGGTTCATCCACCAACGACGGCGGATGCGGTGCCGCAGCAGCTCTGGGCATTCGGTTTATCGATTCTTCAGGCAACTCGTTTATTCCGACCGGGGATACGCTACTCAACATTGATAAGATCGACATATCGCAAAATCATCCCTTACTTGAATCGATGTCCATCGTAACGATGTGCGATATCGATAATCCGCTTTATGGACCTAATGGTGCAGCATATGTCTTTAGCCCACAAAAAGGAGCGGATCCAAAGTCCGTTATTCGGTTGGATCAAGGACTTCGACATTTGGCAGGGTTGATCCAACGCGATCTCAAGATCGACGTCAGTGAACTACCGGGAGGAGGAGCTGCCGGAGGCATGGGTGCCGGTATGGCCGCTTTCTTCGGAAGTCAACTGAAACCCGGTATTGAAATCCTGTTGGATACGGTAAACTTCGACGAGAAACTCAAAGACTGCGATCTCGTTATAACCGGCGAGGGATCCTTCGATGCGCAATCGCTTCGCGGGAAAGTTCCAATCGGAATCGCCAAACGAGCGCTGAAATACGACGTACCCGTCATCTGTCTGACCGGAAACATCGGAGAGAATATCGAAGATGCCTATGCGATGGGGATTACCGCGATCTTAAGTACGAATACCAAGCCGATGAGATTGGATGAAGCGAAGCAAGACGCACCCTATCATGTACGCCAAACCGCAAGTCAGTTGGCACGGATATTAAGGATGGAAAAATCCCGCGGATTGTGATATAACAACACGGGGAAAGAGAACTTGTGAAAGTTAGCGACTTACATCGTAATTTTACTCAGATTTCATTGTAGATCATGTGAAAAAAGTATAAAAGTGATTGATTGCGTTTGAAATTTATACTAAACTAAGGAGGCAGTTATGAACACCAAATATATCTTCTTCGACATCGACGGAACCTTACTCAGCCATACCTACGGAATTTCCAAAGGAACGCTCGACACGCTTGAGCGCCTGCGCGCAAACGGACACAAAATCTTTATCTGCACCGGACGTTCCAAAGCGTATGTGGATGACTATATCCGCCGTATGCCGTTTGACGGATTCATCTACGGGGCCGGCGCCCATGTCATGGTCGGGAAAAAGACCTTGTACATGAGTATCTTACCTCGCGAAGAAATCGAGAAGATGATGGAGTTCTTCAAAGCCTATAACATCTCGTTTATTCTCGAAGGACCCAATTACGCGTTCCATGACGAAGCGGCATTGAAGTTCTTCCGTGAACGTTGGGTGTTACAGACCTCGGATACGCCGTACTTAAGTCTACATAAGCTGGCGGACGAAAAAATCCTATCGGTGATTTCCTATCCGGATATGACCGAAGAGATCAATAAAGTGTCGGTCTTCGCCAAGCACGAAGAGGACCTCGAATTGATCCGCGACAACTTCAGTTCGAAATACCACATCATCTCCTATCCGACCACATCGTCGGGTGAGATCATCGGCGAAGGTGTCAATAAAGCTTCAGGCATCAAACATATGATCCGACACTTCGGCGTCGACTTGGCGGATTGCGTCGCGGTCGGGGATAGCATGAACGATTACGAGATGATCCGTGAATGCGGAATCGGCATCGCGATGGGAAATGCGGATCCGAAGGTCAAACAAATCGCGGACTTCGTTACCGAAGACGTAAACAGCGAAGGCATCGCAACCGCGATGCGTCATTACGGATTAATTTAACTTCAAGGAGAAGAAAGATGAAAGAATTGAAAACGTTATTGGTGGCATCCCTGCTCTTGTTCTTTACATTCGAAGTCAAGATCGGCGAACTTGAGTTACGCCTATTGCCGGCGTTTGTCTCTTGCATTCTGATTTATAAAAGCAGCCGCAACTTGGCCTCGCATTCCAAGCATTTCAGAAAAATCAAGTTGCCCCTGATCCTCTTCGCGATCTATTCGGCCGTGGAGTTTGGATTGATGTTAAGCGGCGCGCACATGGAAGTCACCCATGAAATCACCAGTATCCTTCTTCTTCTCACGAAATACGGATTATTCTTGTGGATGCTTTTCCACTTCTTCAACGGATTTGTGGAATTGGGACACAACGGTCATCAAGACCACTATGGACATCATTTCAAAGAGTTCTTTCCTTTATCCCTGATCTTGATCGCGATTCTGGTTTACGCCGAAATCTACGCCCATCAGTGGATCGTATGGGATGAGATGGCGGAACTGCTCCATCATGCTTTCTTCTTATATCGCTTGTTCGTATTCGCGCAACTTGATTTTGATTTCGGACCGATCCTCGATTAACCCTGACGTAACATCGACCTCCTGCGGGAGGTTTTTTATTTGGAATTGGTCTTGTTCGAGGTGAATCATCACGTTTCTACCGAACCTCCATACAGTATGGTAAACTATACCTACGAGGTGACAAACCATGGAAACCATTCAAATCGCACCGGAAGTGCGCTTCTCGCGGATCGTCCAAGGACTTTGGCGTTTGAAGAATTGGAATTTCGATACGATCCAAACCGTCAACTTTCTCCATCGTTGTATCGAGCTTGGCGTGACGACGTTCGATACGGCCGAGATTTATGGTGATTACGGGGTCGAAGAAGAGATCGGAAAAGCGTTGTTGTGGGATCCGACTTTACGTTCGAAGATCCAACTGGTCACCAAGACCGGCATCAACATGAAATCACCGTCGAAGAGTTATCGTATCGGGCACTATGATACCCGATACGATAAAATTATCGAATCCTGTAAACAAAGCATCGCCAAGATGAATTGCGAATACATCGATCTCTACTTGATCCATCGCGAAGATCCCTTGATCGACCATGACGAAGTCGCACGGGCACTCAACGATTTGAAAGCGATGGGACTCATTAAAGCGTATGGGTGTAGTAATTTCGATCCTTTCAAGTTCGAAGCGCTGCAGAGCGCTTGCGGAAATAACTTGGCGACCAATCAGATCGAAATGTCGCCGGTCTGTTTCGAACATTTTGACTCGGGAATGATGGATGTTTTACAGAAACACCATACGCCGCCCATGATCTGGTCGCCGTTGGCGGGCGGTTTGTTATTCACATCCAACGAACCGATGTATGTGAAAGTACGTCGCAAACTCGAGGAAATCGCATTGCGTCATAAAACATCGCCGGAGACGATCGTTTATGCATGGCTGATATATCTGCCGGTCAAGGCGATCCCAATCAGCGGAAGTAGTTCCTTAGAGCGTTTAAGTGCCGCAATCGCGGCGTTTGATGTACGATTAAGCCATGAAGAGTGGTATGAGATTTATCTGGCTTCCGGACAACAGCGCTTGCGCTGAGGGAGGATTCGATGAGTACATTCACCATCAACGGGATCGAACTCTATTATGAAATCGAAGGGAATCCGCAAAGCAAGGAAGCCATTGTTTTCTTAAACGGTGTCATGGCCTCGACCAACAGTTGGGTCAACCAAGTCGAACTCTTCAAGAAACTTGGGTATAAAATCCTGCTTCACGACTTCAAAGGACAACTCAAATCGGATAAACCGTTGGGTCCCTATACCTTTCACCAACACGCATTCGAAACGGTAGCGTTGATGCAGGAGGTCGGAATCGAGAAAGCACACATCGTCGGAACCAGTTACGGCGGTGAAGTCGGACTTCGTATGGCGATCGATTTCCCGGTCTTCGTCCAAAGTTTGACCGTCATTGCGTCCGTCAGCGAATTGGACTCGCTCTTGGAAAGCCATGTCGACGGATGGCGCAACTTATGCGATACCTTCGATGGGGAAACTTTCTTTACCGGGATGATGCCGACGATTTACGGAAGCACCTACATCCGCGAGAATCGTGACTTACTTCGCAAACGAGCATTGGCCATGAAAGCATTTCCGGAAGAATATTTCATCGGACAAACCTATCTTTATGACACCTTCCTTCAGGATGTCGATTGCACAAAGGAACTTCATTTGATCCAATGTCCGACCCTGATCGTAAGTGGAGCGGAAGATACCTTGAAACCATCGAAGTTTTCCCGTATTATGAAGCAAGGGATTTCACGGTCGGAATGGATCGAACTGCCGGATTGCGGACATGTGGCGATCTTCGAGCAACCCGCAGCCCTTAACACGTGTATTCTTGGTTTTATCGTCAAGCATCGTATCGAAACGGGAATTCCCGTTTAAGATATCCGGTAAATTCACCGGAGTTGTAACGCCGAAAGGCGCTTGTAGGAGGACCCTATGGAACAATATGCCGTTTACCTCGTCGCTTTTGCCATCGGATTGGTATATTTCGGAATCGTCATGCTTCTCGTGAATAAATTCAGATTCAAATATAGTTTCGGACTTGTCTTGCCGCTCGCGGCGATCGTCTTCTTCGCCATCATGGCATTTATCGGTGGACAACAGGACCAAACCGGTTGGCAACAACTCGGTTATGTCATCATGACAGCCCTTGCGGTCGTCGCGACTCTCGGTTATTTGGCCGGTTGGATCGGCGTACGCGCATTCTCGAAGGGAAAATAAGCCGAAAACGACACAACGTAAGGTTTCCTTGACGCGATGATGTGGATTTGTTATCATATCTGAGTTAAAGGGAGTAGGAGCCTGCTTCAGGTGATCCGTTCCGTCAGCACGATGGCAACATCCGGACGTATCGTAATTCCAAGACTTTACCCAAGGGTGAAGTCTTTTATTTTTAAGACCGGGAGGAAAAACCATGGAGAAAAATCGCATTTGGCATCACACTTCGCTTGAAGAGGTCATGGAGGAGATTGATTTCACCGTCGGGCTAACCGACGAGGAAGTCATCAAACAACGTGAGGAATTTGGCGAAAACCGCTTATCCGAAGGCAAGAAACCGAGTCTTTTACAGAAATTCTTAGGACAGTTTAAAGATACGATGATCCTAATCTTGATCGTCGCTTCTGTCATCTCGTTTTTCATGGGTGAAGAAATCGACGCGATCATCATTTTGGCGATCGTCGTACTGAACGCGATTTTAGGTGTGGTCCAGGAAGACCGTGCCGAGAAAGCATTGGAAGCCCTCAAGGAAATGTCCGCCCCGCTGGCGAAAGTCCGACGCAATGGCGTTGAGACCGTCATCGGATCGAGTGAAGTCGTCGTCGGGGATCTGTTGATCTTAGAAGCTGGCGATCGGGTCGCGGCGGATGTCCGATTATTGAAATCCTCGAGTTGTCAGATTCAGGAATCTTCCTTGACCGGTGAATCCGTGCCGGTCGACAAGTTCGCGGATAGCTTGGTCAACGAGATTTCACCGTTAGGGGATCGCAGAAACATGGCCTATGCTTCCTCCAACGTTACCTACGGACGGGCGGTCGGGTATGTCATCGGCGTCGGAATGAACACCGAAGTCGGTAAGATCGCGACGATGTTGAGTGCGACCGAAAACGAAGCCACGCCCCTTCAGAAGAAACTTGACCAACTCGGTAAGATCTTAGGGGTTGGCGCCCTGATTTCCGTCGTCATCATCTTCATTGTCGGATTAATCAATGGAAAAGAACCGCTCGATATGTTTATGACCTCGGTATCCCTTGCGGTCGCCGTCATTCCGGAAAGCTTGCCGGCGGTTGCGACGATCGTCATGGCGATGGGTGTCCAACGTTTGGCTAAACGCAATGCGATCATACGAAACCTTTCCAGCGTCGAAACCTTAGGTTCCGCCACTGTTATCTGTTCGGATAAAACCGGAACGCTAACGCAAAACAAAATGACGGTTACGAATTTCTGGGTGAACCATCCAGAAAACAAACAAGATTTGATCGATGGCGTTTACTTATGTAACGACTCACGGATCGTCGACGGGAAATGGATCGGTGACCCCACTGAAACTGCCTTGTCCGAATGGTCCGTTAAAGAAGGTTTGGATATGGAGGTTATGAAGAACTCGCATCCGCGAATCGCGGAAGTTCCGTTTGACTCAGGTAGAAAAAAGATGACAACGGTCCATCAGATCGGCGATACGATCGTAGCCTTTGTGAAAGGCGGAACGGATGAAATCCTCAGCGGAGTTATCAAGATTTCCGAAGGGCAAACCGAACGTCCGATCACCAAGGAAGATATCCAAGCCATCCAACAAGCCAACCTCACCATGGGCCAACAAGCCTTACGTGTCTTGGCGTTGGCGAAACGTACGTTAACCAATACGATCAAAGACGGGGATGCGAGCGTCGAGTCGGAATTGACTTTCGTTGGTTTGATCGGAATGATCGATCCGCCGCGTGAAGAAGTCAAAGCCGCGGTTCGTGAATGTAAGGAAGCGGGAATCCGCGCCGTTATGATTACGGGCGACCATGCGACTACCGCCACGGCGATCGGAAAACAAATCGGCTTGATGGAAGAAGGCGACCGCGTCGTTTCCGGTGTCGAGTTGGATGCGATGACCGATGAGGATCTTTTCAAACAAGTTCGGGAAATCGCGGTCTATGCCCGTGTCTCCCCCGAACATAAAATGCGGATCATCGATGCCTGGAAAAAGCATGGTGAAGTCGTTGCGATGACCGGTGACGGTGTGAATGATGCGCCGGCGTTGAAGAAATCGGATATCGGCGCCGCGATGGGCGTGGTCGGAACGGAGGTCGCCAAAGGGGCGGCCGACATGGTCTTGACCGATGACAACTTCGCCACCGTAGTCAATGCGGTCGAAGAAGGCCGTCGAATCCGTGACAATATCTCCAAAGCGATCTCTTATCTACTTTCATGTAATATCGGGGAACTCTCCACCTTGTTGGTAGCGACGGTATTCAATTGGGCGACTCCGTTGATACCGATTCATATTCTTTGGATCAACTTGGTTACCGATAGTCTGCCTGCCTTGGCATTAGGTGTCGATCCAGCTGAATCCGGCATTATGAAACGTCAGCCGAAACGCGGAAACTCGCTGTTGACCGGTGGAATGTTGTGGCGCATCAGCTATCAAGGTCTTGTCATCGGCGGTCTCACCATGTTCGCTTTCCTCTATGGATCCGGTATGTTGTGGGAAGAAGGCGATCTGATGACCGGTCAAACGATGGCATTTACCGTCTTGGCTTTCAGTCAATTGGTTCATTCCTACAATATCCATTCGTTCAAACAAAGTGTGTTCACTACTTTCTATACGAACAAGTGGTTGATCTTAGCGACCTTCGTCAATGCGTTGATGATCTTCGGGGTCATCTTTATTCCTGGCGTGAACACCCTGTTTAAGTTATCGACTTTAGATCTGCATCATTGGGAAATCGTCGGTATGTTGGTGTTCTTGCCGATTCCGGTGGTCGAAGTCATGAAGTTGTTGAAGATTAACGGAAAAGAGTAACATTTTATTTAGACCTTGACGACTAACCAAGGTCTTTTGTTTGTTGAGAGAGAACAAGGAGTCTTGTTTGAGCTCTCAGTATTGATAGATTGATACTTCTTAAAGAAAAACGACTCGACTAAAAAGTTAAAAAGTCTCATAGAATATATTATACTATCGTGGTAGTATGTACGTAGGTGAACAAAATGTTATATGAAAGTGAATTAAAAGTCATGGAATTACTTTGGACATATGGGGACTCTTATGCCTCTGAAGTTGCCAAGAAAGCATTTGAGATATATGGATGGAATAAAAACACAACATATACAGTGATAAAAAAATTGATTGAGAAGCAATATATCAAGAGAACAGACCCGAAGTTTTATTGTTCGGTAATTGTAGCAAGAGATCAAGAGCAATTTGATGCGACACAGTCTTTGATTGATCGTTTATTTAAAGGGTCAGCAAGCCTTTTCTTTTCTCATTTTGTGAATAATCAGAATTTGAGCCAAGAAGATGCTGAAAAGATAATCAAACTGGTAAAAGATTCGGAGGATTAAACTATGTTCTCCATTTTGGTGGAATGGTGCTACTGGGCAATAAATATCTCACTGATTGGCAGTCTCGTAGCTATTTTGATATTGCTATATCGAAAAATCACTAAATACAACCCAATTATTAATACGGTTTTATGGTTAGTACTATTTATACGTTTTTTGATTCCAGCATCTTACGTGACTACATTCAGCATCGTCGGTTTTTATAAACTATTAGGTATAGATATTATTTCAACCCAGGGGTTGAAACCGTTTTACTTCTCCAATGTAATCAGTCAAGCAGTTAATTATCACCCAATAACTTTCAAGTCTATTCTTATTCTCATCCTTTTTAGGATCATAGCAGTCCTATGGGTATCCGGAATCATTGGACTATTTTGCTTATATGTAATGTCAAGCATTCATCATCGAAAATTGGTAAGGCAATCGAAGCAAATAGATAACTTCCAAGGCTTAGATATCTATGAGACGAGTAATGTAACTAGACCTTTCCTTGTTGGTATCTTTAAACCTAGTGTACTTATACCCATAGAATTCGATAAGAATTACCTTACGTTTGTTTTAAAACATGAATTGGCTCATCGTAAAAACTGGGATAACTTAAAAAAACTATTGGGATTGATCGTTTGTTCAGTTCACTGGTTCAATCCGGTGGTATGGTATTGCTACAAATGCTTTAGTGAAGATCTGGAAATCGAAGCTGATAGAAAAGCAATTGGCTGGATAGGAAGACAAAATCAAAGGAAGTATCTAGAAACGCTAGTTCTTCTTTATCATGGGAAAGGGACACTCCTTGAGTCTGGTTTCTCCGACAACCCGTTGTATCGACGAATCAAGACTCAGTTAGAATATAGGCTGAATATTACTTATACTTTGTGGGTACTGAGTATCATCATTATCATTACCTATTTTGTTCTTTTGGCAAATGTTTAAAATGTGTAGAATATATTGACAATATACTATTACAATAGTACGATGGATACGGAAATAGTATAATGAACGGAGAACACAATGAAGAAAATAATATTGGGACTAGTTGTGATTTGCCTATTAACTTCATGTTCGTTGCAGAAACAGTTAAATGCATTTGGTAAAAAAGCCGATATTGCCGAGGCTGTAGTATTTGTCTATATTCCTCTATATCAAAGCTATATGCCTGATCCAATATGCATTGTTGACAACGCTACGGATATTACTGAATTAACTACAATCATCAATCGCACAAGAAGAACAGATAAAATAAGAGATGTTTCCGAAATGATGGGAGGACCTGGAACTTTCACTTATGAAATCAGATTTAACGGAAATTCCCTTACGACTAGTCAGATATATATTCTAATCGATGAAGAGAGTATCTTTATTTCCACGATTGAGTTGTTTGATCAAGACGAGAGTGGGTACGTCTTATATCAGGTTCAGCAATCAGACAGAAATGCTTTTCTTGATAAATTAGGTGTCGCAAACTGAATCTGGAAAATACTAAGAAAATCTAAAATCTCATTATAGTGAATTTGAACCCTCAAAAAGAAAGGGCACTTAAGTATCATGAGTTGATTATGTGCGTTGAACGCAAAGAATTTAACTTATAAATATCCTCCGATTTTACTCGGAGGATATTTTTTTGGTAGATTATTCTTTTTGATATACGATTTTTCCGTCAACCATCGTCATTACGACACTCACATCTTTGAGTTGTAAGGGATCCATCTCGAAGATCGGTTGATCCAGGACCACAAGATCCGCAACATACCCATTCATTAACCGACCTTTCGTCGTTTCCTCGAAACTCGCGAATGCTCCTCCGATCGTATAGCGATCGATCGCGGTCATGAAGTCGACTTTTTCATGTGGTTGGTATCCTTCATTGGGGAACATCTGTAAGTCCATCCGATTGACGGCACAGTGAAGGTTATGGAACACATTGAGTCCTTCGACCGGAGAATCGGTTCCATAGGCAGTCGTGATTCCTAAATTCTCCATCGTTTTAAATGCATACGAAGTAAAGGCTAATTGTTTTCCGACACGTTGTTGAACGATATGCATGTCATAGTGCAGAAAGATCGGTTGCACATAGGCGAGAATGTCCAAGTTTTTAAAACGATTTAGGATTTGAAAATCGGTGATCTGACAATGGACGATTCCATGACGTAACGGGTTTCCGTTTGATTGGACCTTCTGATACGCGTCCAAAACCCGAGTCATCGCCCCATCCCCGATAGCATGGATCGCGACTTGGATTTGAGCCTCGTTTGCTGTTATTACCCAGTCTTCTAAAGTCTCCTGCGTCATGCATGCGATTCCGCTTGTTGAAGGATCATCCGCATAGGGTTGACGCATCAAAGCGGTACGTGCACCGAGGGATCCGTCGACGAATAGCTTCAGGGGTCCATAACGATGGAAGGAAGTTTCGTTGCGATGATATCCTTCCGTGATCCGTTGTCTTAATGCGTCAACATCCCGAAAACTCATTTGATGATAGATGCGGACCGAAGGGGAGGTTTCCGTGTACTTTTGAAAAGCTTCTTCCATTTCCGCAAATCCGTCTTGCCCAAAGGTCAAGTCGTTGGTGGCGACGGACGTGATCCCATAGGAATTAGCGATCGAACCAATGTTTTCAAGTAACGCTACTTGATCCGAAACGGTCAAGGGTTTGTGCAGTTCATCGAGTAATAAGATGGCGTTTTCTCGAAAAATTCCGTTTGGATATCCATCCGCATCAAGATCGAACTTCCCTCCGTCAGGTTGCGGGGTATGTTTCGTGATCCCCAAAATTTCCAACGCTTTCGAGTTACAGACACTCAAGTGGCCGCAGGCACGCGAAAACACGATCGGAATCCGTGAACTGATCTGATCCAAATCGTGACGATTTAGTAATCTTGCTTCGTCCGAAAAGTAGTCTTGGTTCCAACCCCGTCCAAACAATGGCGCGTCCAACGTTTCGTTACGTCTTTCGAGGAATTCTTTTCCGCGCTGAATAACTTCACGGATCGATGTCGTCGCATGCAGTTGGACCGTCGTCAACGCGATCGCACTGGATAAAAAGTGCAAATGCGAGTCGTTGAATCCCGGCACGACAGTCTTGCCCTGTAAGTCGATAAGATGCGTCGATGCGTCTCTTAATTTGATCAACTCTTCCGTGGTTCCGCAAGCTTTTATCCATCCGTCCTGGATCCACAACGCTTCAACGAACGTATCTCGATTCTGATAGATTTCCCCATTGATAAGTAAAGTGTCCATCGTAGCTCCTTCAACTTTCTGCTTCGTTATTGGTGTTAGGATATCAAAGATGGCCCGGGATGTAAAGCGACACAAATATTTCGGAATTTATGCGTAAAAAAGCTTCGGGATTTCCGAAGCTCGTTATTTACGGGCACATTCCCCGGTTTCGCCCCGCAGGATCTGAATTCCATGTTCCAATACCGGTAGAATGACATCCAAACATTCCGCGACGGCCTTCGGGCTGCCGGGTAAGTTGATGATCAAGGTTTGCTTACGGATCCCCGCGACCGCCCTGGAAAGCATCCCGCGCGGCGTAATCAACATGCTTTTGGCTCGCATTGCTTCCGGTATTCCCGGCATGTCGCGATCGATGACGTCCTTGGTCGCTTCCGGTGTGATGTCCCGCATCGACATCCCGGTCCCGCCGGTCGTCAGAACCAAATGAAGATCCATCTCGTCTGCCATTTTCCGTAACTCGCGCGCAATCGTCTCCCGATCATCCGGAACGATCACGGTGTAGACCACTTCTCCCGGGATCTGCGCGACCCGGCTGGCGATCGTCGGTCCGCTCACATCTTCCCGTAAACCTTGCGAACCTTTATCGCTCGCCGTTAACACTCCCACTCGTATCATTGTACAATCTCCCTTCAATGGAAATATTGTAGCACAGGTTGATACGAAAAAACGTGGATCAATGTTGTTCGATAATATTTTAACAAATTCTTCTCCTGAAGCATTGGAAAACGCTTACATATTGTGTAAAATGAAAAGGAAGTGTTACTCCGAGCGTTCGGACCTAAACTTAGGCACGGGACCTACGCCGATAGGGCAAAACGGGAAACTGTTCGCCTTCCAATGCGAAAAGGAGGGAAATCAAATGCGATTTCATTTCGTCAAACGAGGTTTTTTAGTCGTAACTCTTTTTGTGTTGATGCTTTCGTTAAGCGCCTGCGCTGCCAAGCTTCCTAATTTGGACGATCCCAACATCACGCTTTCCACCACGACCAGTCTCAACGATTCCGGACTCTTGGAGTATCTTAATCCCTTATTGGAAAAAGAAACCGGTGTTAAAATGGACATCCTCTCCCAAGGAACGGGAGCGGCGATCCAAACCGCCATGGATGGCAATGCGGACGTCATCTTCGTCCACTCCAAGGCCGCCGAAGAGACCTTCGTCAAGGATGGATACGGGGTAGAACGTATCGAAATCATGTATAACTACTTCGTCATCGTCGGACCTTCCGACGATCCTGCCGGATTAAAAGATTCCGGGCTGAAGGCCAGTGATGCATTGGCGAAAATCTATGCATCATCACAGACCTTTGTCTCACGGGGCGATGATTCCGGAACCCATAAAAAAGAATTGGCGCTCTGGAAAGCAGCGGCGCTAACACCTACCGGAGACAAATATGTCTCGGCAGGTAAAGGGATGGGCGATGTGTTGACCATGACCGATGAAATGCAAGGGTATACCCTTACCGATAAAGCGACGTTCCTCTCGATGCAAGATAATTTGGATTTGGAAATCCTCATCGAAGAATCGCCGGACCTCTTAAACCAATATACAGTCATCGCGGTCAATCCCGCCAAATGGCCGGATACCAATACGGAAGCCGTCGATGTTTTCGTAAAATGGCTGACCTCAAAGAAAACACTGGATCGCATCGCCGATTTCGGTGTCGACGAATACGGCGAACCGTTGTTTTTCATCAACTATAAAGCGGAGTAATCATGGAAGGCTTACGCGAAGGGATGATCGAAGCGATCCAATTGATCCTACGCTTCGATCCGGAAATACTCAAAATCATCGGATTAACACTTCTTGTGACCCTAAGCAGCACTTTTATCGCGGCTTTGATCGCCATAACGTTGGGAACCGTGATCGCATCGACCTCCTTTCGCGCAAAACGACTCGTCGTTCGGACGCTCAATGCGTTGATGGGCTTGCCGCCTGTCGTCGCAGGCTTAGTCGTGTATCTTGTGTTGACACGCAAAGGACCGCTTGGATCCTTTGAATTACTCTATACCGTACCTGCGATGATCATCGCGCAAGTGTTAATCGTCACACCGATCATCACCAGCCTGACCATTTCGGGGATCCATGGGAAAATAAACGCCGTACGAGATACCTGTAAAGGTTTAGGTCTTTCATTTACTCAAACGATGAAACTCGTGTTGTATGAATGTCGCTATACGACCTTCTCCGCCGTTGCGGCGGGCTTTGGTCGGGCGATCGCGGAAGTCGGCGCGATTATGATGGTCGGCGGAAACATCCAATTTAAGACGCGTGTTTTGACGACCGCCATCGTGCTTGAAACCGGAAAAGGGAATTACGGGAAAGCGCTCGCGTTGGGAATCATCTTGCTTTTGATCTCCTTTACGATCAACTGGGGCATCAATCTGCTTCAAGAAAGGGGAACCGATGGACATTTACGTAAAACGAGTTCGTAAGACAATCGACGGAAAAACAATCCTGGATGTGAACGAACTGGCCTTTCCTCAAGGCTCGTTCACCATGATCATCGGACCCAACGGTGCCGGAAAAAGCACCTTGCTTAAAACCCTTTCGCAACTCGATACGAACTGCGAAAAGGAGATTCTCTATGACGGGAAACAAGATTTTCCACAGGATCAAATCAATACTATGGTCCAACACAGTTATCTATTCGATTTGACGGTTGCGCAAAACCTTCGCATCGGCGCACAACATATCACGGACGTTCAAGTTCGTTCCCAAAAGCTGATGGAAGAACTGGATCTGCTTCCGGTGATACATCGTCGTTGTCCGAGCTTATCCGGCGGCGAGGCGCAGAAAGTCGCGTTCGCCCGAACGGTGTTGACACAGAAGCCGGTTCTATTGTTGGATGAACCGACATCGGATATGGATGTCGCCGCAACCAAGAAGTGCGAGAGAATCCTATTGGATATGAATCAGAAGCTTGGAATCACGATCATCATGATCACCCATAACCCTTCGCAAGCATTGCGTTTGGCGAGTCGAATCCTGGTGATGGATCAAGGGAAAGTCATCGAAGCCGGAACCCCGAAACATATCCTTGAAGATCCATTGAATGAAAACGCGCAGGCTTATTTGGAGAACTGGAGAATGAACCATGTTTAATGTGAAAACGATCCAAGAAACCTTGGAGATCATTCAAAACGAATTTACACCGTTACGACAGATCGAGCGGGTGTCGTTAGATCAATCCTATGGTCGTGTGTTGGCGACCGATATCGTTGCGAATCAAGACATACCTCCGTTTCATCGTTCGTCTGTGGACGGATATGCGGTCCGTGCACGCGATACTTTCGGCGCGAGCGAAAGTATGCCGGTTCCGTTAGCGTTGGTTGAAGAAATCAAAATGGGAATCCAGCCGGAATTTTCGATTATCGCCAATCAAGCCTCTTATATACCGACCGGCGGACAATTGCCCGAAGGTTCGGATGCGGTCGTGATGATCGAGTATGCGGAAGAGTTTAATGATGGTTTTGTTTATATCCAAAAATCGATCGCACCGGGCAATAACGTTATCTATCAGGGTGATGATCTGAAGCAAGGAAAGATCGTCCTCTCTAAAAACACCACCTTAAACGCCCAGGATGTCGGCATCCTGGCGGCGCTGGGCATCGGCGAAGTCGATGTTTACGCCCGTTTACGCGTCGCGATCGTATCGACCGGAGACGAAATCGTCGAGATCGATGCGATCCCCGTCGGAGCGCAAGTACGGGATGTCAACGCCTATGTCATCCTTGGGGAAGCACGTCGTTTGGGATGCGATGCGCATCGTATCGGAATCGTGAAGGATGATGCGGACCTGATTTATGCGACGTTGAATCAAGCGATAAAAGAGAATGATTTGGTGATCTTGTCCGGCGGAAGTTCGGTCGGCATGAAAGACAATAGCGTCGAAGTGTTGAATCGTTTAGGTGAACCGGGAGTCTTGGTTCATGGCATCGCGGTCAAACCGGGAAAGCCGACACTGATTGCGAAAGCGCAAGGGAAAGCGATCCTTGGATTACCGGGTCATCCTGCTTCGGCTTTTGTGATCTTCCGAATCTTCGGGAAAGCGATGATCGAAGCGTTAACCGGAAACAAATTCAAGGAAACCCACATTACCGCCCGACTTTCCACCAACATTCCTTCCAATCATGGGCGTGCGGAATACATTCCAATACGCTTGGAAAAGAAAGAAGGGGAATGGATCGCCCATCCGTTGTTCGGGAAGTCCGGAATGATCTCCTTGTTGAGTTTGGCGGATGGATATCTATGCATCGAACGTGAAAGCGAAGGGTATGACCGGGATCGTCAGGTTGACGTCGTACTCTATCGATCGGAGGACTAGATGAAATACAGTTACTTGGAGAATCGCGAGTTGAATGAAGCTGTTTTTACATATATCGAATATCTGACCAAGGAATGTCGACCGTTGGGTGTCGAAACGATCGAAGTTACCCATGCCAATCAACGCATCACCGCAAAGGCAGTCAAAGCGAAACGGAGTGCACCGCATTATTATGCGGCGGCGATGGATGGCATCGCGACGGTGGCGGCGAAGACCTATCAAGCCAGCGAGACCACGCCGATACGACTGGTTCTCAACGAAGATTATGTGGTGGTGGACACGGGAGATCCGATCGACTCGAAATTCGATACGGTAATCATGGTCGAGGATTTGATCCAAACCGAGGACGACGAAGTCGTCATCATGACGGCGGTCGCACCGTATTCGAATATCCGCCAAATCGGCGAAGATGTATGCGAAGAAGAGATTCTCGTACCTTCCAATACCTTAATTCGGCCTTCAGTGATGGGAGCTTTACTGGCCGGAGGTGTAACGAGGGTCGAGGTGTACAAGAAAATTCGTGTCGGACTGATTCCGACCGGCGACGAAGTCGTTCCGTTTACCACCGATCCGAAACCGGGCGACGTGCTGGAGTTCAATTCCACGATCTTCAAAGGCATGCTTGAGGAGTGGGGATGTGAAGCCAACGTTTATCCGATTGTCCCCGATCAAATCGAATTACTGGAAAACGCGTTGAAACATGCGGTCGAAGAATGTGATTTGGTTTTGGTGAATGCGGGCTCTTCCGCCGGGCGAGATGACTATACGTCGACGATTCTACGCAATCTAGGGAACGTCTTCCTCCATGGAATCGCCATCAAGCCGGGAAAACCGACGCTTCTGGGAAGCGTCAACGGAATTCCTGTCATCGGAATTCCGGGATATCCTGTCTCCGGCATCCTGGTGCTTGAATATGTGGTCAAACCGATCCTCGGATCGATGCGCCATTTGGCCTTTGAAGCTTATCCGACACTTGAAGCGGTCTTATCGCGAAGAATCTTGTCGGGGCTCAAATATGAAGAATTCATCCGGGTAAAGTTGGGTTATGTTGAAGGGAAATGGATCGCGACTCCGCTAAATCGAGGAGCCGGCGTCGTCACTTCGTTTATGAAAGCGGACGGGATCTTGCGAATCCCGATGAACACCGAAGGGTTGGAAGCAGGAAGTGTCGTAAATGTGGAACGCCGAGTACCGATCGCAATGATCCAAAACACGCTTGTCAGTATCGGGAGTCATGATCCCTTGGTCGATGTCATCGGGGACCATCTGCGAAGAAATCATCCCGATCTTTACCTCAGTTCATCCCATGTCGGATCGATGGGTGGAATCATGGCGATGCGTCGCCATGAAGCACATCTGACGACGATTCACTTACTGGATGAGACGGATGGAAGTTATAACGTATCCTATTTGGACAAATACTTACCAAACGAAGACTTGGTCCTGATTCGCGGCGTCAAACGTACGCAAGGATTGATGGTCGCAAAAGGGAACCCCAAGAATATCCAGGGAGTACAAGATTTGGTTCGCAAGGACGTCCGTTACGTCAACCGCCAAAAGGGTTCAGGAACACGTATCTTACTCGATTATCTACTTAAGAAAGAAAACTTCGATCCGGATGCCATTTATGGTTATGATCGGGAAGAGTTCACGCATCTCTCCGTCGCGGTCCAGATCGCGCAAGGGAGTGGGGATTGCGGGATGGGCATCACTTCCGCGGCGAAAATCTACGGATTGGATTTTATTCCGATCTGCGAAGAAGATTATGACATCGTTACGCGACGCGCCATGCTTGAGGATCCAAAAATGATCGCATTTTTGGACGTACTGCGCAGCGAAGCATTTCAAACCGAATTGATAGCGATGGGTGGATATCGCATCGATCGTATCGGTGAACTCATCTTTGTCTAGTAGAGCATAACGTTATCACTTTCTGCCTAAACCGAGGAGGGAAACCATGATTGATCAATACGGACGAAGTATCGAATACTTACGGCTCTCCATCACCGAGAACTGTAATCTGAAGTGTATCTACTGTAATCCTGATGGGATGCTTTGCCAACCCAACGACATAAAGCAATTATCGGCGGATGAGATCGTTCGTACCGTACAAGCGATGGTGCGGGTCGGGGTGAAAAAAGTCCGCGTCACCGGGGGAGAGCCGACCGTGCGTGCCGATCTGCTTGAAATCATTCGGCGAATCGCGGACATCGAAGGCGTCGAAGATCTTTCGATGACCACCAACGGACTTCGCCTTATAACCTTAGCGCCTTTACTCAAACAAGCCGGACTACGACGCTTGAATATATCACTGGACTCGTTGGACCCGCAAAAATTCGAGACGATCACAGGCGGCGGGAAACTTCAAACCGTTTTGGATGGGATCGATCAAGCGATCGCGGTCGGATTGACCCCGATCAAAATCAACACCGTATTGATTCGCGGGATCAACGATGACGAAATCGACGGACTCATCGCGTTGGCGAAGGATCGTCCGATCGACGTACGGTTTATCGAATTGATGCCCATCGGTAACTATGGGAAATCCAACCAAGGAAAGATACTGACCAGTGACGAAGTGTTATCCAAACGCCCACAACTTAAACCGTTACAACGGGATGATACCGGAGCGCCGGCCAACTATTATGCGATGGAAGGGTATCAAGGAAGAGTCGGATTCATTTCTCCGATCAGCCATGAGTTCTGTGGGGATTGTAATCGCATCCGCGTCACGGCGGACGGGAAAATCCGACCTTGTTTAGGTCATAACGGGGAAGTCGACATCACGCCTTTCTTCAACGTAAGCGATTCGGAATTCGATGCGAAAATCGCGGAAATCATATACCGCAAACCCGTCGGGCATGACTTCAATAAAACGTTTGATTCATTACGAAACATGAATCGGATCGGAGGCTAACATGGAACTCACACATCTTGATGAAAAAGGAAACGCACGGATGGTCGATGTGAGCGAGAAACCGCACACGACACGAACGGCGACCGCATCAGGGACCGTTTACATGGCGGCTTCAACCTTGGAACTTATCCAAAACAACGGACTGCCTAAGGGCGATGTCTTGGCATGCGCCCGCATCGCCGGGATCCAGGGTGCGAAACGCACCCATGAGTTGATCCCGATGTGTCACAATTTACCTTTGGACGCGGTCACGGTCGATTTTGCCTGCGACCCGCAACACGCGTGCATCCACATCGAAGCCACCGCGAAATGTGTTTGGAAAACAGGGATCGAAATGGAGGCGATGACCGCCGTCGCGATCGCGGGATTGACGATCTACGACATGGTCAAAGCGGTCGACAAAAACGTTATCCTTTCGGACATCCAACTCGTACGCAAAACCGGCGGGAAGTCCGGAACATTCATTCGTGAAAGGAAGGTGCTCTAATATGCCCATCGTGAAAGCCGTCAACATCTCCGAAAAGAAAGGCGTCATCAAACATCCGATCCCGGAAGGTGAATTCATCGTCGATTGGGGGCTCAAAGGCGATGCGCATGGCGGGAATTGGCATCGCCAAGTCAGTTTGCTAGGTCAAGAGAGCATCGATAAAATGACCGCCTTAGGCATCGAAGGATTGTGTACCGGAAAATTCGCGGAGAACTTGACCACCGAAGGCATCGAACTCTACAGCTTACCGATCGGCACCAAACTTAAAATCAACGATGTGGAAATGATCGTCACGCAGATCGGGAAAGAATGTCATGTCGGATGTCAAATCCGCACGCAAGTCGGCGATTGCATCATGCCGCGCGAAGGGATTTTCACGAAAATCCTCCATCCTGGAACGATACGACCCGGGGATAAAATCGAAATTATCAACTGACTTCCGTTTCGGAAGTCTTTCTTATAATATCACTTGAAAACAAAACGCAAACTGATATAATACTAATGTTAGCAAACGCTAACTTAGAGAAGAGGTCACGATGACACTCAAAGAAATCCAACCCGGCCAACGTTGCATCATCGAAGGATTGGGTAAGAAAAGTGAATTACGCAAACGCATCATCGACATGGGTCTGACCAACGGAACGATCGTAACAGTCAAGAAGTTCGCGCCGTTCGGGGATCCGATCGAAGTCACGGTCCGGGGCTACGAATTGACGCTTCGGTTACAAGAAGCATCGGAGATCTTTGTTAGGAGATTGACAGATGAGCATTAATATCGCTTTGGTCGGCAACCCGAACTCTGGGAAGACCACCTTGTTTAACGAGTTGACCGGTTCCAACCAATATGTCGGCAACTGGCCGGGTGTTACGGTCGAAAAGAAGACCGGGAAAGTCCGCAACGGTTCGGAAGATATCCGTGTCACCGATTTGCCCGGCATCTATTCCTTGTCGACCTATTCGTTGGAAGAAGTCATCGCCCGTGAGTATTTGGAGAGCGACCAAGCGGAGTTGATCGTCAACATCGTCGACGCTTCCAATCTGGAACGCAACCTTTTCCTAAGTCTGCAATTGCTTGAAGTCGGGAAACCGATGATCATCGCGCTCAATATGATGGATGTCCTCCAACATCGCGGCGATGTGTTGGATGTGGCCAAACTTCAGAAAGAGTTGGGCGTCCCGGTCATCGCGATCACCGCGGCGAAAGGCATCGGTATCGATGCGTTGACCCAAGCGATCGTGAATCATGACCGTAAGGTTGTCCCGTTTAAAGAAATCTATTCTCCGGTCGTGATGAAGTTGATCCGATTCTTGGAGAAAGAGTTGAATGTAAGCACCAGTCCGAAACTCCATGCCTTACGCTTCATCGACGAAGGTCCCAAAGCCATCGATGGGCATGATCACGATCCGATCAAGATGGTGTTGTTGAATGAGGAAGTCGAACGTCAACTCCGTGATTTTCCGATCGATCGCGATATGATCGTTTCCGACGAAAAGTATCGTTACATCACGGACATCGTGGGAATAGCGCTAAAAAAGAACCAAAACGCGAAAGCCAGCATCTCAAGTAAGATCGACTCGGTCGTCACCCATCGTTTCTGGGCGATCCCGATCTTCCTTCTTGTCATGTATTTGGTCTTTATGACCGCGTTCGGACCGATCGGCGGAACCATCAAAGGCGGTTTCGAATATCTGATCAGTGAGGTCTTCATCGCCAACATCGCAGCCTTCTTAACCAATATCGGGATTTCGCCGTGGTTGTATTCCTTGATCGTCGATGGGATGCTGGGCGGCGTCGGATCCGTGTTGGGTTTCCTGCCTGAGATCGCGATCTTGTTTTTGATGCTTTCGGTGTTGGAAGACAGCGGCTATATGTCACGTGCCGCCTTCATCATGGACCGCACCCTGCGTAAATTCGGTTTGTCGGGGAAATCCTTCATTCCGATGATTCTCGGATTCGGTTGTACCGTACCGGCCTTGATGGCGACGCGTACCTTGGAGAATGAACGGGATCGTCGCTTGACGATGATGATCACGCCATTTATGTCCTGCGGTGCCCGTTTCCCGATTTATGCGGTCATGGCCGCGGCCTTCTTCAGTAACAACCAAGCCATCGTCGTCTACTCGATGTATATCCTAGGAATCGCGGTCGCGATCTTCTCGGGGATCTTCTTAAAACGCTTTGTCACCAAAGGCCGTGTCTCCAACTTCATCATGGAACTTCCGGAATACCGTATGCCGACTCTACGCAACTTGGTCATGCATACGTGGGAACGTGTTAAAGGTTTCCTCATCAAAGCCGGAACCGTGCTGCTCTTTGCGAGTATGATCATTTGGTTCATGAGTAACTTCGACTTCAACCTCAACATGATCACCGACAGTTCGGCATCGATCATCGGATACATCGGAAAAGCCATCGCCCCGGTTTTCGCCCCCTTGGGTTTTGGGGAATGGCGCGCCTCGATGGCCTTGGTCGTCGGGTTTGTGGCAAAAGAAGCCGTCGTCAGTACGATGGGCGTCCTCTACGGCGTCGGCGATCTGATCGCTTCCGATCCTAACGCGCTCAGTGCCCCCTTACACGCCGTATTCACACCGCTTTCCGCCTATGCCTTCATGGCCTTCGCCTTATTGTATATGCCCTGCGTCGCGGCGTTTGTGACCTTGAAACGCGAAATGGCGTCATGGAAATGGACGTTGATCGCCGTCAGTTATCAAACCGGAGTGGCTTGGATCGTCGCTTTCCTGATCTATCAGGGCGGCCGACTCTTCGGCTTGAGTTAGGAGAAAAACAATGGCTGATTATATCATCGGTATTCTCGTTTTGGCCTTGTTTATCGGACTTGCCTATCATCTCTTCTTCCGTAAGAAAAAAGACGGATGTCACACGTCGTCTTCCTGCGCGGGATGCGGCGAAGCGGACGGGTGTGACACCTGTTCGAAAATGAATCCCCAAGAATTAAAAGAAGCACTTCGCAAACAGTTGCATCCCTAAGAAAGGAAGGCAGAACATGTCCGAACATACATTGACCCCGTCGACCGAAGACTATCTCGAAGCCATCTTCCGCTTAAGCATGTCCGGGAAAACCGGTGTTCGGACCAGCGATGTCGCCAGCCTATTGAAGGTCGCCAAACCTAGCGTTGTCAGGGCTTTGAAAAGCTTGGCCGACGGAGGGTGGATCACTCAACAACCCTATGCGCCGATCTATCTGACCGAAACCGGGATGAAACAGGCGAAAGACATCTTTAGCCGTCATCGTACCCTCAATATCTTCCTCCATGAAGTCTTGGGGGTTCCCGAACCCGTGGCGGAAGACGATGCCTGTCGGATGGAACACGTGATCAGCGAAGAGACGATGGTCGCCTTCAGTAACTTTATGAAAGCGTACCTCGGACGATGATCGCCACGATCGATTTACACGAGCTAACCCGCAAAGAAGCCGAGGCGGTGTTAAACATCCGTCTCAACGCCATGGACAACCATGTCCGGGAAGTCGTTGTGATCCATGGCTATCATAACGGAATCAAACTGCGCGGATTTGTCCGTAACGTCTATGTTCACCCACGGATTCTTACTAAACTCGTTTCGGCGAACCCGGGGGAAACGATCTTTCAATTGAAACGGAAATAAGCGAAATGATTTCGCTTTTTCTTCGATATCCGTACTCAAAACGCATTCTCAGCCTATAATGACAATGTTTATTATTTTTTTCAAACTCAAAGATGACAATTGAAACAAAACAAGCCATAATAGTAACAGTAAATGCTGTGGGGTAGAAAAGGAATCGAAATGGAATCCACCAAACGAATCGAAATCATCGATGATGAGTCGCTAAAGCAATACAACCGATTTGCGGTCTTCCCGATTCTGGTGTTTGACGCGCAGACGGTTTATTTCGCCAATCGGAGTTTCGAAGAGCTCTTTCAATTAAACCCTTTTGAAGCCAATGAACAATTCAATCGGTTTTTTAAACAGCATCCGGAAGCTTTGGACGTGATTCGCACTTCGATCGAGAGCGGTGATAACATAAAACTGGAACTTGACATCCGGTCGGCCGAACTTAAGGTCATGTGGGTCGGCGTCCGTGGCAACGTCGTCGAGTATAAGGGGAAACGGGCGATTCTCGCCGCGGTATCCGACAACACCGAAATCAAACAAACACAATTGGATTTGGCGCGCGTGTCGAGATTGAGGATGTTGATGCTTGAAGTGACCCAATCGGTTCTCAATACGCAAAATATCGAACAACTTTTCCAACTCATCCTTAATAACGCTCTCAAGGCCTTAACCAACGGTTCGTTGGGTACGATCCTAACGAAACACGGCGATCATTTCTCGATTGCTTCATATGCGGGTTTTAGCGAAGATATCCTTGAATTCAAACTTCCGATCGAAGATGCTTTCATGTATAAACTCACGCAAGGGAGAATGGACCGCATCGTGAATATTCCGGATTTGATGATTTTCGATCGCTACTACATCCATGGTACCGTATTCGGTCAGGACACGTATATCAAATCGACGATCTCCGCACCCATCTACATCAAGGGTGAACTTTATGGGACAATCAATATCGACGCGTTAAAAACCGATGCGTTTGACGCGGACGATGAACATTCGATGGAATTCATCCGCAACAGTATCGAAATCGCTTTGGCCAATCACCTTTCATATCAAGAAAAAGCCTTCCTTTCCCGGTATGACCGACTTACGGGACTCTACAATCGCGGTTACTTCGAAGAACACTTCGATGTCGTGAAGGAACATGCGTTGCGATATGACGAGTCGATGAACTTGGTGATGTTCGATATGGACAATCTAAAGAAAGTCAATGACACCTTCGGGCATTTAGCCGGAGACAGCGTTATACGGAACGTCGCTACGATGTTGGTGGAGAATTCTCGCAGCAGTGATTTTATCGCACGATTGGGCGGCGATGAGTTCATCGGTATTTTCTATCATACCGATCAAGCGAAACTGGACGAAAAGTTCAGAAGTTTGATCGAAAAACTAAGTCGCGAACCCTTGGTCGTCGACGGACAAGAAA
This sequence comes from uncultured Erysipelotrichaceae bacterium, assembly GCA_964526155.1. Lineage (GTDB taxonomy): Bacteria > Bacillota_I > Bacilli_A > Erysipelotrichales > Erysipelotrichaceae > GWE2-51-13. The sequence goes on from CAZGLV010000001.1 coordinate 414,471, forward strand.
TCATCTGTTCGTTTAGTTACGGGATTGCGGATTTCCCGGTGGAAGGGTCGACCTTAAACGAATTGATCCAGGTCGCCGACAAAAAACTCTATGAATGCAAACGCGGCGCAAAGCGTTATAGTTACCATCGGCTTGCGGACTAAATACGCTTTATCGACCTGTTTTTTGCGGGATTCACTTGCCTTTTTTTAAGCCGTATGCTAACATACTAATGCACGCTTCAGTGAATGGATATGGACGCTTAGCTCAGTTGGGAGAGCACCTGCTTGACGTGCAGGGGGTCGGGGGTTCGAGCCCCTCAGCGTCCACCATTTTATTGATAAAGACTCGGGCGCCCGTGGCGCAATGGATAGCGTTTTTGATTCCGATTCAAAAGGTTGCAGGTTCGAGTCCTGTCGGGCGCGCCATTCTAAGTTCGGGACGTAGCACAGCTTGGTAGTGCACTTGCTTCGGGAGCAAGGGGTCGCGTGTTCAAATCACGTCGTCCCGACCATCTTTATTGATTTTTGGGGCTGTAGCTCATCTGGTAGAGCACAACGCTGGCAGCGTTGGGGTAGAGAGTTCGAGCCTCTTCAGCTCCACCAAAATCAGAGATTAACACGGTACGCCGTGTTTTTTTCTTTGTGGTAGAATAAATTCAGCGAGGTAGAAAACATGACCCAGTTATTGCATCACGAAATCATCGAACACCCGACATGTAAGATTATCGGCAGAGCCAAACGTGTCAAACCCTTATCCCCTGAAATCAAACAACTTTGGGAAGATAGCTTCAAGGAAAACCTCTTTGATGCGATCCTTCAGCCTGAATACTTCTTACCATCCCTTCACCCAGACACGATCGGAGCCATGTACGACTTCGATGACAATGGCGAGTTCACCTATATCGTCGGTACGTTTCTGTCTGTGGATGCCCCCAATAACGGTTATGACGAGGTGATCTTTCCGGCCGGTAAAGCCATCATCACCTGGGTTTCCGGATCCGAACGGGAAGTCTATGGCAACGCGCACGAACTGACTGAAACCAAACTGAAAGATCTCGGCTATCAACCGAATTATCAAAACATATGCGGGATCGAGATCTATACGATGGAACGCTTCATGAAAGAACAAGAAAAGGGCGAAGGTAAGATCATCCTCGACTATTTGATTCCTTTGAAATAGTTTCACATTTCTTTCACAGTATTTACATCAACTTGTCACAATAACCCCGTATACTTTAGCCATAACCAATCAGGTTATGAGCAGCAATTTCACTTCCCCCTTAAAAAATCTGTTGTCCTCTTTCTTAAAAAACCGTACTGGCAGCGTACGGTTTTTTATTGTGTTATAGTAGAGTCGGAGGTAGATCTATGAAAACGCTTGTCTTCCGTATACTTCCCAATCAAGACCTACGACGTGAAATCGTCGCTCAGGCACATCACGCCAACATTACGGCCGGAGCGATCCTGACCGCCGTCGGTTGCGTAAACAAAGCCGTCGTTCGGATTGCGGACGGAAAGACCGAAGAAACGAAAGTCGCGGACATGGAAATCGTTTCGCTGACCGGTACGATCGCCAAAAACGGCGAACATTTTCATCTCTTATGCGTCGACTCAAACCATACTCCTTTCGGTGGACACCTCAAAGAGGGAACGGTCGTAAGCTTGACCTGCGAAGTCGTTATCGCCGATTTTTCGGATGAATGGGAACTTCGTAGAACCGCGGATCCGACGACCGGATACAACGAACTTACCGTCTCGCAAATCCTCGAAACTACGGAATAAAATACTTGAAAACGAGGGCAACAAGAACAGATGCAAAACCCTATTGCATTCACTTTGAAAGTTAACAAAACGAGGGAAAAAGAGGTCAATCTTTAAAGTAAACGCATCAAATTTTATCTAAAGTGAAAATGAGCAGAAACAAGCAAGATCATCGAAGAAATTCGATGATTTTTTACTTGAATCTGATGAAAATGTTTATAATGAAGGCAGATCCACATCCTTCGGTACGAACGAAAAAGAAGTTGAACCCAGGGAATTTTCAACTTAAATGCAAACGAACCGTACCGACGGAGAGATCGAACTTAGACTCTATTTAAGTTTGATATGGAAGTCATCCACCTTGATGAGAGTGATGAAAACCGAGGGGTGGAAATGGAATCGCGCTTCAAACGCTTGAAGCGGCGATTTCCCGGCGAGGCTTTTACGTCGCTGGGCATTGATGTGGGAGAAGGCCAAATCGATTTCAGTTTGGGAGACGAAATCAAGACTTTCTCCTTTTTTGATGAGATAGCGAAGCAGCGAATGATTGCGTTCACAGCCGCCCTTTTGATACGAGGCATACGGATCGCAGAAGAAGACGCGTAAGCGGATCTCCCCGGTGTCAGACATTTCGAGCGAAGGAAGATGTTGGAATTCGCCCCCGTTGTCGGTCAAAAGGCAATCGAAAAAGAGATGATGGTTCTGACTAAGGAAGTCGATCAAGGAGCGCAGTTTCGCATTGACATCTTCGGCCGAACGATGGATCATGTAGCCCCATTGGAGCCGGGTAAGGGGCTCATACAGAGTTAACAGGCATTTCGTATCGGTTGTTTTCCCAACCACGGTGTCGAGTTGAAGCGTGACTCTCGCCTGCGTCGAAGTGTAGTCAAGATAGTCCTGATGGGTGCGATTGACGAGAATCGAGACGTTAATTCGCTTGCGCGAGGGACGTTTTGAAGGTTGCGAATAGGGAAATCGAACGGTACGAGGCAAATCCAGGTTCCGACAGTCCAGATACCCCTTGTCGATATAACGGCGTACGGTGGACTCACAGACTTGAATTGTCGAATCGGTACACAAAATATGATAGAGCGATTGATGACTTTGGACCCGTGAAGAAACCTTCGCATTGAGTTGCTTGAGATCCTGCGCGGAACAATGGGGATGCGATCGAAGGTGCCGAAGCGTATGATTCGCGCTGCGATCCGCTTCATAAGCGTCATACATTAGAATTCGCTTCGAGCACTTGAAACGATGTGGACAAGGATTACAAACGAACGGGAAACGATCCAACTTCAGACAAGAAGTGGTGGGTTGACGCATGAAACGCTCCTTTTTCGAAAGCGTTACGATGCGATACCGCATCACTTCACGATACACCGTCGAAGGATGACAATGAATCTTCTCAGCGATGGATGCGCAGGAATCCGAGTTGTCATTCTCAATCGAATACTGAAGAATAACACGATCGCGGATAGTTAATTGATGATGCATCAAAAAGACCTCCTTTCAGCTATCCTCCATCGATACGGTTAGTCTTAGTATAGCTCTCAAAAGGGCGAAAATGAATTTGTCAGGGTGAATGCAAAACCCCGTTGCATTCACTTTGAAAGTTAACAAAACGAGGGAAAAAGATTGACATGTCGGCCGTGTTTTCGTATGATATCAATGCACGTTGCCGACATAGCTCAATCGGTAGAGCAACTGAATCGTAATCAGTAGGTTGCGGGTTCAATTCCTGTTGTCGGCACCATGAGTTAACAAAGCCTTTAAACAAAGGCTTTTTTCTATGTCCTAAGGGCCAAGTGTAACAAATGTGTAACACTTTTAGAAAAAACACAAAAATTCCAGAGGGCAATTTCTTGAAAATTGTTGCTTTGATAGACCTAATAAGCATATGATTTTAGTAATGGAAACCGGGGGAAATCATGAAAAGGAGAACTAAAGAAGTAATACTTAAAACCCTTATAGTATTGGGTATTACATTTATGGTCTTACCTGTCTTTTTCATTATTGTTGTAGAGCTTTATCCGAAATATATGGACATTATCGAATTACTATTTGTGATTGATGGTATCTTATTTTTTGTATCAGGATCTTCTCTAATGATACTTTTGCCGATTTTCGGACTTGAGCAAAAACCTCAAAAGGCTGAAAAAATTAATCTTCCGTACAATAGTTTTGAAGAGTTTAGGCTAGATATTTCGATTAAGGCTGAAGGAAAAGGATATCACAAACAAGAGTTCGAGAGTAAAAGTGTTCAGTTTAATTTTGATATTTTTTTGAGAAAAAGACTTTCAACACTTGAGACTATATATATTGTCGAAATTGATGAACTTTCAAAAGATAATCTAAATTTGATATACGAGAAATTCGAAGGGTTTTTAAGTAATATCTATGGGGGAAAAACCATCACAGACAGAATCAGCGTGATAATCGTAATCTGTGTCGAAAAGGATTCAAAAGCGTTTCGACAGTTCTTGAATAGTAATATTATCCAAACTTTCAAATTCTTCCATCTCCCTGTTGGAATTTCATTTATGACGAGAGAATTTCTCATTGCACGTCAGAAGGATGGATATGCAGTCTATCAATATAAAAAACTGAGAAAACACTTTCTTAATATCATATCGAAATAGTCAGATGATTTTAGTCAGACCAGCGTCTCAATTCGTCGACTCGTTCGACAAAATCAAATAGGCTAGCTATAGTTACTTCTTTGAGTGATCGTGCGATCACGGTTGCTAACGGAGACAACAAACAGAAATATCATTAGTTTAATGCAATTCGGATAAGATTTTGAAAAAGTGGTCAAAAACGGGGGGTATGAAATGAAACAGTATTTTTATAGAACTTATAACAATATCATTGAGAAGTCACTTAAGATGACAGATACAAAATTTATGTTTCGCTATATTTATAATCCTATGTTATTCTTTCTCGTTATATTTTGCTTCTTTGGATTGTTTGTGATTATCGATTCCGAGAATCAAATTGTTAGTTTTGTTATAGAAAACATGATTATTATATTTGCATTGCTTCTGCCGATTTGGATTGCTTGTTTTGTGTTTCTCGAACGTATAAGGCAAGAAAAAATCCGCCGAAATATTTTATTAGAGACCGTTCTAAACGCGGATACTGCGAGTAAGTATTGGAAATGGCGTCATCAGGGTATGAAGATTACATATGGTCTCTGGATATTGTTGATTATCGTTTTACCACAAGAAGTCATTTACAATTCTACGATCGAAGATTCGTCCAAGTATATTATTTTTCTATTAAGCCTTGTAAGTGTTTCAATCATTTCGATATTTGCTCTAATGAAACGAGACAAACGAGTACTTCTGAAAAAGACTGCAATCCTTTCTACAGTAGGTATTTACTATGTTGGGGATGTCTTTCTTTGGGAAAAGGATAGTGGAAATTCAATCTATAGTATGAAATTCTATCCACATGATGATCACACTTTAGCAATTTTTGAATTGAAGTTGGAAATATCAGTTCGGTATGGACACACACTGCATGATTTCCTTTTCCCAATCAGCCTAGAGAATGAATCAACGATGGACTCAATTCAACAAATGCTTCAAGACTTGAAACGAGAAAAAGATGGCTGGAAAAGTTGAACTGAAATGTGTCTCCATACGTTGAAATGTTCGCACGAAATCGAGCAGGGTAGGCATAGTTACTACCTGAAGTGATCTTGCGTTCACGGCTTCATACGGAGACCACGTTCAGGAATATCAGTAGCTTTAATGCAATTCGAATATGATTTCAGAAATGGAAGTGCTAGATCTCCGAGGTTATTATGCGGTTCTCTGTGTAAATAAAATGAGTTCAAGACTCTCAACAAAACCCGATTCAGACTAATATTTGGTATGGTGAAAAACTAACATATTAAGGAGGATTAAAATGCATCTCCAAATAAGAGAAATCTGCTTTTTCTTTGAGAAGCTGTTGGATACAAACTGCAATTATTTCAATTTAAAAGACTATAAGATCTATTCTGTTGAGGAACGGCATGTGTTAATTAATGATGACACTTACGAAGCAAATGATTATTTGTTAATTCCTCAAATTGAACGCAATGAAATTGTGGAAAGATATTTAATCAAAAGAAATAATAAGAGCTTATTGCGAAAAAAAGGAGATAAAGACTTTGATCGCAGGTTTCACTGGTTTATAGAGGATTATCAATTGGCAGATGATTGGAAACATTTCGAGCAATCAGAACTAATTGCTTTTGCATCCGAATGGTGCAAGCAAAATCAGATTGAATTTACAGAGAAATAAGAATCTTCAATCTTAAAACCAAAACCCCAACCCTAAACAAACCGTCCGGCAATGGGTGGGCTGTTTATAAATGACCGATACACAGCAAAACGTTGTGTAATCACTGAAGTTGTGTTAACTAACAACTACACTGGACAAACAATTACATCGTCTCAGCGAATAATGAGTTTGTGGATACAGACCACAAACACTCCATTCAGGGAAAATTTCTAGAAAACTATGGCGAAGAACTATTCTGTCGAAGAGAATTGGAGTGATACGAGAATACTAGAGACCTAAGTGAACATGCTCCCGTAAAACGGACAGCGTATAAGTTACACTATTGAAGAGCTAGTTTCATGAAAACCATTGGAGTATTCATACTAGTTTAAATGAACGTGTTCGTTTGTAATTCTCATCGCGATATAATATGAATGAGAACCGGCCATGATCCCCCAACATGGCGATCAGATGCAACTTCTGGCGGTTCTCATTTCTTTTGAGCAATCGATTGCGATAGTTAGTGCCTGATTGACCGTATGTCTCCGTATAAAGACACGATGGAGTGAAATGATAATGAATAGATATTATATATCGGAGAAATATTGCTCCGCCACGGGCGCATATGGAGACCGTGGCACATACAACCAGAAGAAGATCCTGAATTGCGCAGGACCTTTCTAGTTTTTGAGGGATGTCGAATAAGGCCGAGATTCACTCATTCGATCGAGCTTGCTGACAAGGTTCTCCTGACTTTTCTTAAACCAGTGCCCGTAGGTATTGTTGACCATGTCACGCGAGTGACCTAATCGTTTCGAGATATCGAAGTCATTGATGCCGTTGTTGATCAGCAGCGAGACATGGGAATGCCGGAAGTCATGAAGGCGTATCTGCTTCACCCCTGATAGATTGCAATAGACGTTTTTCTTTCGGTCAAGCGTGGTCGGCGCGATCGGCGTGTCGATGCCGAACAGATAGAGATCTGGGGTGAATCCTGCCAATCGCTTACACGTAGCGATATAGTCGACTAATGATTTACGCAGATCGGCGGTCATCATCACATCTCGATAAGACGTTCTGCATTTGGGTGTCGTGATCGCATGGTTGCGGTAATCGTAGGTCTTGTCAATGTGGATCACGTTCTCGTAGAAGTCGATATCGGAGAATCGTAAGGCCTGCAGTTCGCCTTTTCGTAAGCCGCACCAGTAAAGCATGTCGAAGATGATCGAATACATGGGATCGTCGATGACGGATCTGAACTGTCGGTATTCTTCCACGGTGAAATATTTCATTTCCTGTTTCGAATGATTCTTGTGGGTATACTAGACATTAACATATTAATGGCATACAAAAAGTATAGATTACATTAAAGTTCAATAAAACAGTTGCAACTTCCTTCCCGCAAGGCATATGATTTTATTAATAGAAGACTCGGTTATTTTGTTGTAAAAGGATCAAGTTTTACTTTATGAATCTGACTTCGAAGTGTCAAATCAGATGTATTCAGACATAGCAGGAAAATTTCGATGACATCTTAATATCGACTCTTTAAACAGATATCTTTTTGGAATTCTTGATTTGATTTGCTTTTATGAATCGAGATAGCTATGTTTTCGAATTCAACGAATCGATTTTGAGAATCAGAAGTAACGATGGCAAGAGCAGAAGACACCTATTATAAAATGGTTGAGCTACGATCTGCGAGTAAGTCAAAATGCATGCGAGAGAATGGGAAGGAAAATCCCCAAAAAGGAGGTTACATGAAAGCGATAGGACTCTACGAAAACTTACCAATCGATGATGAGAGAAGTCTACGTGATGTGGATATCCCCAAACCAACCGCGAAGGGTCGGAATTTGTTGGTGAAAGTGATGGCGATCTCCGTAAATCCGGTGGACACCAAGATGAGGAAGAACCGGGCGACCGTTAATGGACCGCAGATCTTGGGATGGGATGTGGCGGGGATCGTTGAAGAAGTGGGGGAAGAATGTGAGTTCTTTAAGACTGGCGATGAAGTGTTCTATGCGGGTGAGTTAAATCGGCAAGGATGTAACGCGGAGTATCATCTTGTTGACGAACGAATCGTTGGGAAGAAACCGATTTCGCTTGATTATCCGCAAGCCGCGGCTTTACCATTAACAAGCATTACGGCTTATGAAAGCCTTTTTGATAGACTTAACATCGATATGTCGAAATCTGTCAACCATGGAAAATCAATCCTAATCATCGGTGCCGCCGGAGGTGTCGGATCCATCGCTGTACAACTTGCGAAGAATGCCGGGCTAACGGTGATCGGTACGGCATCAAGACCCGAATCGGTATCCTGGGTAAAGTCTTTGGGTGCGGATTACGTTATCAATCATTATGAAACATTCAAACCTCAACTGAATGAATTAGGTATTCAAAGCGTCGATTCCATTCTGTGTCTGAACGCGACAGCGACCCACTGGGCAAACATGGTGGAAGTCATCAAACCGCAAGGCAAGATCTGTTCGATCGTCGATACAACTGAAATGGTTAATCTCAATTTACTGAAGCCGAAAAGCGTTGGTTTCGTATGGGAGTTCATGTTTACGCGATCAATGTTTAAAACGGAGGATATGATCAAGCAGCACCATCTCCTCAACGAAATCTCCGCTTTGGTTGATTCAGGGGAAATCAAGCCGACCACGAATGAAGTTTTATCTCCGATCAATGCGGAGAATCTCAGAAAAGCGCATAAATCCCTTGAAGAAGGCAGAACCATCGGGAAAATCGTACTTACCGGATTCTAGTGTTTTGAAGTGCCTTTAAACTTTATACAGGTTAAGTCTAATACCTCAGAAGGAAAGAAAAATCATGAAGAGAAACTACTTGCTGATTCTTCCTTTGGTAATGATTCTTTTGTTTGTGCCGATGGCTATTCGGATTTCCAATCCATCACCGGAAACTTTTGGCGGAGCTATTTTTCTGATCCGTTTTTTCCCGGTTGCTTTTTGTATCATGATTGCCGCTATCCTGACGATCACAATTTTCTTCGACGGGGGGAAAGTGCTTTGGATTGCAACAATGATCGCTTATGGGATCTCCATCTTTCTGTTTTTGCCATTGAGTTTGTATATGTCACTGCCATTTGGCGTTCTGTTATTTCTCTTTATAAAATCAAACAAGCATGCAAAAAAGCGAGTTGTCGATAGCGAAATTTCTTAAAAGCAGGAACGAACACTGCGCTGAAACCCATCCCGAGCAGAACGAAAGATACTTACATCAAGTTCACGCAAAAAAAGTCCTTTGAAGCAACCTTTGTCATGTAGTTGTTACTCAAGACAAGGGGTTACTTCGCAGGACTTTTTAAATCTATTTCTTCATCCAGCCTTCCGCATGTTTAACGGCACGACGCCATCCATCCATCAACTCTTCGCGCTTTTCTTTACTGATGCGCGGTTCGAATCGTTTTTCGCATTGCCAGTTGGCGCTGATTTCATCCATGGATTTGTAATATCCGACGGCCAAACCGGCTAGATAAGCGGAACCGAGACAGGTCGTTTCGACGATTACCGGACGTTCGACAGGAACTCCGAGAATGTCGGCTTGGAACTGACAGAGGAAATCGCTCTTCGAACCGCCGCCATCCGCTCTAAGTGCGGTGATCGGGGTTCCGGCTTCACGTGCCATGATCGTAAATTGCTCAGCGACTTGATAGGCCATGCATTCAAGGGCGGCACGACAGATGTGGGCTTTATTGGAACCACGGGTCAGACCGATAATCATGCCGCGGGCATAAGGGTCCGCATAGGGGGCACCTAATCCCGCAAATGCCGGTACAAAGTAGACACCTCCGTTATCTTCGACGGTATTGGCAAGTTTCTCGCACTCGGACGCTTCACTGATAATTCCGAGTCCGTCACGTAACCATTGGATCGCGGCGCCGCTGACATTGGCCATCCCTTCAAGACCGAATTGCATCGTACCTTTCGGTCCACAAAGGCAAACCGAGAAACAACCGCCTTTGCATCCGATGTACTTTTCGCCGACGTTCATGATCATAAAGGATCCGGTTCCATACGTATTCTTGACCATGCCGGGTTTTAAACAAGCTTGTGCGAACGCGGCGGCATTCTGGTCGCCCGCGACACCGGCGATCGGAACACTGGCTCCAAAGAATTCCTTCGGATCGGTGTTCGCATAGACTTCGCTCGAATTACGTAGTTCGGGAAGAATACTGCGCGGAATGCCAAGCTCCTTCAAGATGCCTTCGTCATAATCCATGGTATGGACATTCAATAATAAGGTACATGCGGCATTGGAATAGTCGGTGATATGGGCTTTCCCGCCGGATAGCTTCCAGACCATCCAAGAATCGACGGTTCCGAAGAGAACGCGGTTTTCTTCGATCCCTTTGCGGACTTCCTCATTGTTTTTGATGATCCATTCGATCTTGGGGGCCGCGCAGTTGGTGACGATGATCATCCCGGTGCGTTCCATGATTCCGGCTCCGTCTTTCGCGATTAGTTGGTCGCAACGTTCGGCGGTACGGATGTCTTGCCAAACGATGCTGCGAGCCAACGGTTTACCCGTGAATTTATCCCAGAGTACGGTGGTTTCACGTTGGTTGGTGATCCCGATCGCCGCGATCTCATTGGGTTTGATGTTTTTCGCTTCGAGACACTCTTTGACAACTTTCATCGCGACGTCGTAGATTTCCTGCGCATCGTGTTCAACCCATCCGGGTTCCGGAAAATACTGCGTGAATTCGGAATAAGCCGTCGAAATGATGTTTGCCTTCTCGTCGAAAACAATCGCTTTGGTGCCGGTCGTGCCTTGGTCAATCCCTAGAACGTATTTGCCCATGATTTCCTCCCTCAAAACGAGCTTTTATTGATGAAATTGTCGTTTTGATCCTTGTTGAATAAATTATAGCACTATAATTTTGTATGTTACAATAAGTCTAAGAAGATTGAAAGTTCGCAATAATTATATCTTACGAAAGGCGCCGGGAAAGGAATCGAAACATGAAATCGTTACTCTTATTTAACGCAAACATCATCACCATGGATGAAGGGAAGACGTACGAGGCTGTACTCATCCAGGACGGAGACATCCGCGATCTTGGCAGGAATGAAGATATGTTGACTTGTTGGCCAAAAGTTCCATCGATGGACGTAAAAGGCGCGACCGTCTTGCCCGCCTTTTTTGATTGCCATGTTCATGCCTTGACTACCGGCATGAATGCTTTGGCGATTGACGTGTATGATGTCACGGATCTACCAGCGTTGATCGGAATTTTAAAACAGGCGGATCGGGAATATGAACCAGGACGCTGGATTTTCTGTAAACGATTTGATGAGTCCAGAGTCAGCGAAGGTAGACCTCCGGTAATGACAGAACTCGATGTTATCCAACGACCCGTTTTCATCAGTGATCGAGGAAAGCACTATACCGTTGTCAATAAACTGGCCTATGATGCGTTAGGGATCCATGAAGGGATCGAAGGGGTTCGTCTTGATTCAAAAGGGAAACCGAACGGTCGTCTTCAAGACCAAAGCAACCGGACGGCACAAGCGGAGTTCTTTGCCCGATGGACAGCCGAAGAGCGTAAGCGCGCGATCCATACGACAGCGCAACTGGCCGCAAGCCGCGGAATCACGACGATCAACGCGATCGAAGGGTTGGACAGCAGCGATGAAGACGTACCCATCATCGCTGAAGCGATCAACGAACTTTCAATTGACATGCGCGTATGGTGGAACACCGATACGATTCAAAAACCGCTCTCCATGGGTTGGAGTTGGTGGGGAGGGGACTTCTTGCTGGATGGTTCCATCGGAAGTCGCACCGCGGCATTTGATGATCCGTACTCGGATGCGGATACGTGCGGATATCTGAACTATACGGATGACCAAGTCTACACGATCATCGAGGAATCGCTGATTCGCGATGCCGCCGTAAGTTTCCATTGCATCGGCCAACAAGGGATTCGCCAAGCACTCGACCAGATGGAAAAAGCACTTTCGGCTCATCCCGACAAAAAGCATAATCACAAGCTTCGCTTGGAACACTTCGGATGGCCGGATGATGTCGATATCGCACGTTGCGCAATACTACACATCAAGATTTCCACCCAACCGGCCTTTACCTATCTGCGGGGAGGTCCGGGATCGGTATACAACCAACGGCTTGGCGAAAAACGTGATCGTCAAGCGTATCCGTTACGTCGACTTCTTGACGCAGGAGTCGTGCTCGGCGGTGGTTCGGATAGCGATGTCACACCGATGGATGCTTTGTTGGGGATTCATGCGGCTGTCAATCCACCCTATCCCGAGAATGCGATAACACCGCTTGAAGCTTTACGGATGTATACGACAGATGCGGCAATCGTTGCGTTTGAAGATGATCGCAAAGGGAAGATAAGCATAGGAATGCAAGGGGATTTGGTTGTTCTCGACCAGGATCCATTAAGTATCGATCCAACAAAAATCAAGGACATTAAGGTTCTGTATACGATCCACCAAGGGAAAGTAGTCTTCTCAAGTAATAGCCCGGATAAGAATAAGTAAGCAAAACCACTTTAGTTTGCATTCATTTAAACCCGAGTAAAAGAATACTACGGATTGGAAAGGACGTTGATTAACCGTTCACCTTTTTGAAAGAAGTTCACGATATTCGTCAATAATGCTTTCGTGCTTTCAAGATAAGCATTCTAAACGGATTTGTAATCTTTCAGGAAAAGAGTAAGATGAAGCTAAAGGAGACATACAACATGACAGAGAAAAAGAAATTCAAACTTGAACAAGCAAAAGAATATGGTGAAAAACTTGGTGCGGATTGGACAAAGTTCGATGTTGAACAATTCTGTATGGGAATGAATGTTGAGTTGGAGCATGGTTCACGGGATTCGGTCACCAATGTTACCAATGACGATCCGATGGCGACAGCGAAAATCGCAATGGCGCACTTATCCGAGTTCCCTGACTATTATACGCGGCTTCAAAAACTGGAAGATGAAGCCACGAAATTTTGGGAGAACAAGTAGTAACCATTGGTAAGGTTGTATGAATCGATTTTTAGAGCGGGATTCTCAATTCTTGGATGAATACTTTTTGCTTTGGGAAATTGACGTAGAAACAATCTATTCCGCTTAGGACCCTATCCATGACTTTTTTACATATGGTTGTACGCTCGATTGAATCGAAACTTGACAGAGTATAAGAGAAAAAGATAATAAGTAAACCATCATGAAAGGAGAATTATGCATAAACTCATCAAAAATAACGTGACTTGGGTTGGAAAACTGGATTGGGAACTCGAAACGTTTCATGGTTCCGACTACTCTGTCTTTCATGGATCCAGTCAGAATGCGTATCTCATCCAAGAAGAGAAGAACGTGCTTATCGATACGGTTTGGAAACCGCATTCCTCGGAATTCATCGACAATCTCGAGAAAGTAATCGATCTGAAGAAAATTGATTTCATTGTCATCAATCATGGCGAAGTCGATCATAGCGGATCTTTGCCAGCATTACTTGAAAGAATCCCGAACACACCGATCTATTGTACCGCCAATGCGGTCAAGTCGTTGACGGGTCAATACAAACACCCCGAGTGGAACTACAAGGTCGTCAAGACCGGGGACGCAATCGATATCGGGAACGGGAAGCAATTGATCTTCATGGAGATGCGGATGCTTCATTGGCCGGACAGCATGGCGACCTACATGACCAAAGACAATATCCTGTTCTCCAATGATTGCTTCGGGCAACATTACTGTGTCGAAGAACTATTCAACGACAAGGCGGATGCTTGTCTGCTTTGGGCGGAAGCGATGAAGTATTTCGCCAACATCATTCATCCGTTTGCGGCGTTGGCGAAACGAAAAATCGAAGAGATCCAAGCATTGAATTTGCCGATCGACATCATCGCCACTAGCCATGGGGCGATATGGCGTGATAATCCGATGCAGATTGTCGAGAAGTATTACGAGTGGTCGCAGAGTTACCAAGAAGATCAAATCACGATCGTCTATGACACGATGTGGGATGGAACCAAACAACTCGCCCATCGCTTCGGATCGGAAATCGCCGCGCTTTCGCCGAATACAAAGGTGAAAATATTCAACGTGTCGATCAACGATAAAAACGACATCATGACGGAAGTATTCAAGTCGAAAGCAATCGTCGTCGGATCACCGACGGTCGGGCAAAGCTTGATGTCTTCGGTCGGTGGGTGGTTGGATTTCCTGAAAGAACTGAAGTTTAAAAACAAAAAGGCTGCCGTTTTCGGATGTTATGGCTGGAGCGGGGAAGCGACAAAAGAACTACGCGAACGACTCACGCATGCGGGATTCTTCGTGGTCGAACCGGAAATCAAATGCAATTGGAATCCGGGCGAAGAAGATTTTGCGAAAGCAACTGAGATTGCGAAAGTGCTTTGCGAAAAATAAATTGACTTTGTTGTTTTTTGGAGTCGAAGAAAAAGGTCGAGGTCGACCTTTTTCGTTTTAATCGTGATCATCTTTCAATTGTTCGAATAGCTTGTTCATAGCGAGCTTTAAGGCCATCAAATTCGAAGTAAGCATCGTATGTTGCCAGGAATCCGGTCTAAGTTTTACGATCGCTTTCTCGCTTTTGCTGATCAACGACGTTAGCGGCGCGACTGCGGATTTCAGATCTTGTGTCGTGTAATGATGATCGATCGTTTGCGTTGCTTCGTCTGAAAGTAACGCAAGCGACAAGTCCAATGCTTTGATTCGGTTGACTTGAAGTGAATACTGGGAAGTCCCGTGTTTAAATTTTGCCTGGGCTTTCCTGCTTCGAACCAACATATCTTCGATTGCCTTGCATGCAAGAGCATAACTGTTTGCTTTTTGTTCGGTCATGTTTAATTCTCCTAAAGGGAATGCGAAATTATTATCGCATCGTACGTAGGAAAATTATAACAGATAACCTGGATTGCGAAGAATGTTGAAGTGTCTTGTTTGTCCGATTCTTTCGATACTTGTGCGATGTGAGTTCCATGGTAAAATACAAGATAGATATGGAATCATCCAGAAGTAAGGGGGCCGCGATGAACGAACATGAACGATTCGAAATAGCCTGCTCAACGGTTCTTAACCAAGTCGAAAAAGGAAAAGGCATCGGAAGACTCGGCGAAAAGGCCTTGCATGCGATCGTCAAACTTTACATTGAACCGGATATCTCGAAACACGAAATGAAACTGGGTTCGTTTATCGCGGATATCTTCACCGGAGATTCGGTGATCGAAGTCCAGACGAGACAATTCGCAAAGCTTCGCTCTAAACTTGAATTCTTTCTACAGGAATATTCGGTGACGGTCGTTTATCCGATACCTGCCCGAAAGTGGTTGATATGGATCGATCCCAATACCGGTGAAGCCACTAAGGAAAGATTGTCACCGAAACGCGGGAATATCTTTGATTGTTTAAAGGAACTCTATGCGATCAAACCCTATCTTGACCATCCGAATCTTACGATCGAATTATTGTATTTGGACCTGAAAGAATACAGATTGCTGAATGGATGGAGTGAAAGTCGAAAGAAGGGGTCCTCTCGCTTCGATCGAATTCCCACCGCTTTTGTGGATTCGATCAAAATCGGGGGAATACAAGGGTATGGAATATTCTTACCAGAGACACTAATGTCACCTTTCACATCGGCAGATTACGCGAAACACACGCATATCACCACAAAACGTGCGCAAATCGCCATCACGATTTTGAAATCACTTTCGTTGATCCAATCTTGCGGTAAAAAGGGGCGGTTTAATCTCTACGAAAAAGTATAAGACATCATAATCGAAACATCGCAACATACATCGATATCGCATTAACTTAACCATCTAATCCGATGGTTTTTAATTGACATGAATTTGTTGAAAAACATGTTGACAACAACATATGAATGTTACATAATTATCACATGTACAAAACAACTGTAACAAAACCTTATGAAGTATTCTTGAAAGACTATCCCTTTACCGCTAAGGAATGCGTATTCACGCCGATTTTATATCGTTATGGGATTGAAATGCCGGAAAGCGTACCGTTCCCTTCCTTGAACGGGATTCGTGACTTGGCCAAATTTGCGGGGATATCCGACACGGCGATCCGAACAGCAATTTCACGTGCGAAAGCGGATGGATCCATTCTTGAATACAAAGACGAGAACGGACATTCTCGTTACACGATCGCTCCCGCAACCTACGAAATGGGAATGGCGACGATTGCTCGCGAAAAACAACCGGAAGGATTCATCGTCGCGGTCTTTTCCTTCACCAAAGACGCGATCAGCGAACGGAGTGTCGTGCGCGAAACGCTGAAAAACTACGGATTCAAGAGGATAGCGCAAAACACGTATATCAACGGACGAATCGACACCACCGGATTGATGGATGCGATGCGCAAGTTCGGACTGGAAAAGAACCTCTATTTATTTCACTGTCCCGACATCGATGATCAAGATCTACTTCAGAAAATCGTCGATCTGTTTGAACTTGAAAAACGCAAGGAAAAGTTAGAACAGTTCTACCAACACATGGTTGGCTTTCTCACCGAACCGGGACTGGATGATGATGAAATCGGTCGACGGTTGTTATACTTCGGAGCGATCTATTGGACGGAATGCGAACTTGGCGAACCACCCATCCCACAAAAACATCTGCCCTCCAACTATCCGATCGGAAAAATTCGATCCTTCTACGGTCAGTACATCGCTGAAAACATGCCCAAACTCATTCAATATTACGTCAAAGTGAACACGTAAGGAAAGCGGGGAAGATACTATGTCGCCGACAGGACATCTCGGAATCGGATTTGCGGTAAAACGCTTGGATGCGAAAATCCCATTATGGGTATATTTGGTCGGAGCGTATGTCATCGATCTCATCTACATGGGGTTATCATTCTTAAAGATCGAACGCTTCGGATATAATCCCTGGTCACACAGTTTACTGATGGCAATTCTTTGGTCAGTCGTAGCCGGGATGTTCGCATTCAATATCGTGAAGCATAAAAGTAGCGCTCTGTTAATGTGCTTCGTCGTCTTCAGTCACTGGATCCTTGACTTCATTGTTTGGGACCAACTTCCACTTGCTTTTGGGTCAACGATGATATCGGGACTTGGATTCTACCGACGGATCGGATTTGATATTCTCTCTCCGGGTATGAATACAGGTAGCATAATTGCGACAGTAATCGAGTTAGGAATGTTGGTGATCGGGATTATGATCTATTGGACATCGATGAAGAAGTCACGGAAGTACGTGCCGATACATAGAACCGAAGGTTAAGGGAGAAGGAAAATGCTAGATAATATTGGGAAAAGAGTTAAAAATTTTATTACCAAAAACCAAAAGAATATCTTTCGGATCGCTGGCTTTTGTTCGATCCTGATTATCTTATTGACACTTTTGGATATCATCGTCGGTACTTCGTTGGGTGGAGATCTGACGTCGATCCCTCAGTCCGCGTCCGAACGTTTCGCGCAACTTCTAGACCAACCTTGGATGGGGCTCTACTATCTGGATCTATTAAATCTAACGACGACGATCTTGATGGTTCCCGTGTTTATCGCACTTTATTCTTCGATGAAGAAAAAGAAGGATATCTTACTTACCGTAACGCTGGTGATCTTTGCGATCGGAACGCTGGTATTTATACGAAACAACGCGGCCATTCCGATGTATTCGCTCAGCCAACAGTTCGCACAATCAACCCTCTCCCAACAAGCTACCCTCTTAACCAACGGCGAAAGATTACTTGCGATGGGTGCACATGGTAGTGTCGGAGTTTTTCCGGGTTTCGCCTTATGTAATCTTTCTTCGATCTTGTTATCGATATGTATGATTCAAAGCGATAAGTTCTCACGTAAAACCGGCATGATCGGCCTGATCGGTACAAGTTTGCTTTTGGTTTATCTTATTCTCGTGACCTTTGTGCCTGATATGAAAAGCATTGCCATGGGATTGGCGGCACCAGGGGGCATATTGAGCTTAATTTGGATAATTCTCTACACAAAACAATTGTTTCGTCTATCCACCGATAAGGATTCAAGGTAAACTGAAACTAAAGAAAAAATAAATGGATGTTTCAAACAAACATCGATTCACAACGAATTTCGGAGGTAAATCATGATCTTTTTCTGGAACAAGCAGGAAGTCTATGTTGGAAACTCGATGCGACGCTTCAGCGAAATCCGCGAGATTCTAGCGCAACACAAGATCGAATACACCTACAAACTCGTCAATCACGAAAACGCGCGAATCGCAGGATCGAATCGCTCGAGTCGAGGAAGTGCCGGCGAAAGCATGGAGAATTCGACGATCTACTACGTATATGTAAACAAGAAAGACTACGATCAAGCTGTCGGATCAATCCATCAACTAAGGTAACCTTCATCGATGGGCAAAGCAGATTTCTCATGACTCCTTAAATCCTATCCTTTGCATTTCCTTTATCAGTTTCAGTATAATGAGATCACAGGAGGATGCGACATGGCAAACCTAAAAGATCTCGTCAAAGGTTTCGTTGATAAGGCGAAGGATGTTACCGAAGATGTTGTTGAAAAAGCGAAAGACGTATCCGAAGACGTAGTTGAAAAGGGTAAGGAATTCGCGGAAAAAGGCAAAGATGTCGTTGAGGATTTCGTTGAGAAGGGAAAAGACGTATCCGAAGATCTCGTTGATAAAGTAAAAGATAAAGTCGATGATCTTACGAATAAGGATAAATAACTAAGATAAGGTTATATCGAAAAGGCAGCGCTTCGTTGATCCGGATTGCCTCCGGTTTAAACAAGATTGCTGCCTTTTTGTTTATCGCAAAATAAAGCCCCTAATAAAGAAACTTATCGGTTAGATCATAACCTGTCGGATATAAATCGTAGAACGAAACGAAATTACCGATTATGATTAACGTGATCCGGTCGTTGTGCCTGAATCGGTAGGAATGGCTGACATGAAATTTCTCTTCTGGATAAGTGTAAGCAGTGCCAGCACTTCGGACTCGTTGAGCGTTTCAATCGCTTCAAGTATATCCGATATTCTTTCATACTCCGAAATCGAAAACAAAACAGCATCTAACTGATTGTTTTTAAAGACGAATATCTTACCGAGTTCTTCTGCACGATCGCGATGCGTTTTATAATTCTTAATTATGTCCGAATTGGATACAATCGCCGATTTCAATATCTTCATTTTTTTACCTCCATTCATTTGTATACAGATGTATTGTACATCTATTTGAACAATAATGGTAATGATATATCTAATTAAGCAAAACTCCCGTTGGCTATTGGAATTTCTATTCGTGATTGAACCTTTCACAGGTCGATGAAATTGGAATGAGCATTTCCAACTATTTTATTTGGTTTCTTGTACTCATCAACTCGATAAATTCATGGTTTGGATAGTAATGTAAAATATACTAATATATATACAACAAAATATATAAACAAATAACATAAATATAATTAGTATAATAATTAGACATTGTATACGAATAGAAGTATGATGTAGGCGTAGACAACGAATTTCGACTTCGTCCATAAGCAGCAATGTACATTATAATTGAACACTTCACATGGAAACATGTAGAAAGGATAAACAACATGTTATACACAATCATCGTCATTCTGAACGTTCTTTGGCTACTGGGAATTGTTTCATCGTTCACGATGGGCGGACTGATTCATATCTTGCTTGTTATTGCTATTATTATGGTCCTCTTACGCGTGATTCAGGGAAGAAAAATTCTTTAAACCAAATCTCTAAATGCTTTTGAAGATTACAGATTCTTATTTATTCGACCCGATTTTGATTAAATCGGTTTGCAAAAACTAAAAAGGAAAAATCATGAAAATCACAAAAAACATCGGACTACTATTATTGGGTATCTGGCTCATCATCACAGGTCTATCGCAAGTCATGAGTATTCCGGTCGAATCACTGGGAACGATCCTCGCCTTCTTGGCCATCGTTTCGGGTGTAATGATCGTAATGAACAAATAGCATCCACGCATCCGATTCGACTGATTGGTAAGCAATGTCCGAAAACGGACAGGAGGTCTAAGTATGAATGATCTTAAAGAAAAACTCGTCGAAGCTACGAAAGAAGTATTGGAAGTCGAAGCAAAAATCAAAGATGATCTAAAAGCGAATAGCAGTGACGTCAAAGAAAAAATGGATGCGGTAAACTCCAAAGTCAAAGGGAAGTATAATCAATTCAAAGGTGGCATCAAAGAAGATATCGGGAAAATGACCGACAATCACAAACTTCAGGCTGAGGGGATTGTCGACAAAGCGGTCGGCAAAATCCAGGAAATTCACGGTGAACTCAAAGAAGTGATTATCGAGACCAAGCAAAAATTCAAAAAATAACAATACAGTAACCGACCCGCGATTTAGCGGGTTTTGATTGGTTAATGGCAATTTGGGTCAATGCATCAATTTTAGATATTGAATGTTGGGGTTTAAGGGGGATGGATCAAACGATCATGCAAGCTCAATTTAAATACTTTTGAATCGACTATCCAATTTCATACTCGAATAACAAAGTCTGTCGATTCATGTCGATTGACTTCTCTTCTCCAACAACGTACATTGAAGGTACACAGAGGAGAATCGTCGACCTTGAAAGGAGTCCGATCCTATGAACTTCGATAGCCCGATTCTTACGTATACGATGTACGTTCTGATTGGTATCTTTTACTTCTTCGCCTATTATATTTATTTCTATAAACTTTTACGATGGAAAATGATCCACGCAATTTGGATTCCCCTTATTTTCAGCAGCGTCGTGACGATTTATGTCCTAAGTCTCTTATCGACACCTTGGTTTGGGGCAAATCGCCCCTTGGCATCGCAGATCGGTGTCATCTTGGAAGTAAATCTTCCCGCGATCTCATTTTGGATTTTGTATCTTATTTTCACTCTTGGCAAGAAAGCGAAGAGTTAGTCAACCCCGAAGGATCCTGCGAATTGTAGGGTCCTTTTTTATGAAGTGAGGTTATTGAAAGTATTTTATATTTTCGATTTGAGAATCCACACAACAAATAGATTGAATCAAATTCATGATTCGGAGTATGATGACAGTAACGAAGTCATCGTGAAGGGGAAGCAAGATGAAAGGAAAAACAATCCTTATTCTCTTAGTTGCGGCGTTAACGTTCGGTGTTGTTTTATACGTGATCAAGGCAAATCCGACGATCGATTTTAGAAATGATGACAAGGTGGTTTTTGTTACCTTGCCTTCACCGCCAAAATCCAAGACCATCCTTGATAAGAACGACATCGAGCGACTTGAAACTATCCTCAATCAACTACCGAAACGATATCAAATCAGTTTGTCCAATCCAAAAGGCTGGGAGATGCGAATCATAAACAAAGCCGGCGAAATTACGATCTTGGAAGGTTATCTTATCATCAATAGCGACGTTTATCGGATCGATTCTAGAATCGAATCGTTGCGTACATTCTATCAGTCGTTGAATATCGTCGAAGAAGACTATCCGTAAGGAATAGAGATTTTGGAGGTACGTTTGTGATTCATACCCTTGATCCGGTATTTGACAAGAAATCGAAGATCTTAATTCTAGGTTCATTTCCTTCGGTGAAGTCACGTGAAAAAGGGTTTTATTATGCCCATCCCCAGAATCGGTTTTGGCGAGTCATCGCTTCGATTCTGGAGGAACCGATCCCGACTTCCATCGAACAGAAGAAACAATTATTGTTCGATCATCATATCGCTTTATGGGATGTGATCCAACAATGCGATATCATCGGTTCTTCGGATGCATCGATCACCAATGTCGTTCCCAACGACATCGCGACCTTGCTTCGTGATACATCAATCTCGAAAATCATCGTGAACGGAGCTAAAGCATCTCAGCTATATCGTCATTATTGTCTTCCGATTACAGGAATCAAAGCGATCACGCTACCGTCCACAAGCCCTGCCAATGCATCTTATTCAATCGAGAGGTTGATTAGTGAATGGAAAAAGGAAATTCGGAAAGTCGATTCAGATCACGTTTCGCAAGGGGGTTAACCATGAAACGCAAAAAGAAGCTGTTAAAAATAATCGGGTGGGGAGTTGCGGTATTGATAGTTATCGTCTATCTTATTCTGCCGGCCGGAATCGGATTCTTCGCGACCCTACGTTATCCCGAAACGGTCGGTTCAGCTCCCGATGGATTGACAGAAGTAACGGTTGTGACTGCCGATAACGTTGAACTTCAAGCATGGTATTGCGATGCGCAAAACGGCATGACGATTCTTTTGGTCCATGGGGCGACAGATTCCCGAGAAGGGGTCCGCAAACAAGCCGAGTTTTTGGTTCGTGAAGGATATGGCGTGCTGGCATACGATCAACGCGGACATGGTGAAAGCGGAGGAGATACGGTAAATGGGTTTGGATGGGAAAGCGAGCTGGATTTAAACGCAGCTGTCATGTGTATCCGCGCGAAGCAACCTGACGTGAAAATCGGTGCTTGGGGATTTTCGATGGGCGGTGAAGCATAAATGTCCTCGTCTTCCGCGCTTGGTCTGGAAGCCATGATCGTCGACGGAGCGACCTTTCGCTCTACTAAGGATTACATCGCGATTGAGTCGAAAGCGAATCTATTTGTTAGTTTTACGACACGTATTATGTATGCCTCCGCGCAATGGTTTGGGAAGCAGAATCCACCGGTACCGATGTCGGATTCGATTCGAATCGCAACGACAACCCAATTTCTCTTCATCGCCGCGGGCAAAGAGAAAAACGAAATCGAATATAATCAGTTCTTTCATCAACAAATTCCCAATCTATCCGAACTTTGGATCGTACCGGAAGTCGGACATATCAAAGCATTTGAAACGTATCCTGAAGAATACGAAGAGCGGGTAAAGGTTTTCTTTGAGACATATCTTGAATGAAGGTTTTGAATTTATAGATCGATGCGTTAGAATCCCGGGTTTCCGGGATTTTTAATCCGAAACAAAAATGTTTCCTAAAAACAGATCTAAACCAAGGCGTTGATGAAAGTTTGATGAAACAATAATCGAAACAACAAATAATAACAAAAATAATAAATAAATAATAAAAATAAATTGACACCAACAACACAAATGGTAAAATGACCTTAGAGTAAACGCTTACAGCGTGGAAAGGAATGTACATGTCATATATTCTTGTATTGGACCAAGGAACCACGAGTTCACGGTCTACCGTTTACAACGAAAAGGGCGAGAAGCTCGCGTTAGTCCAAGAAGAGTTCAAGCAGAGTTATCCCAAAGCAGGCTGGTGGGAACAAAAACCGGAGGACATCTGGAACAGTATTCTTCACACCGCCCAACAAGCCATCGAGAAATCCGGCGTTAAGGCCAGTGAAATCTCGGGTGTCGGGATCACCAACCAACGCGAAACCACAATCATTTGGGACAAGAGAACGGGAACTCCCGTCTACAACGCGATTGTTTGGGGTTGCCGTCGTACGACCGAAATCTGTAAAGAATTGATCGCTGATAATCGTGCGGCACTTGTCAATCCGAAGACCGGCTTGGTCATTGATGCCACGTATTCCGCTTCGAAGATCCGTTGGGTTTTGGAAAACGTCGAAGGCGTCAGAGCGAGAGCGGAAGCCGGAGAACTCTACTTCGGAACTGTCGACTCATGGTTGATTTGGAATCTTACCGGCGGGAAAGTCCATGCCACCGATTACTCCAATGCGTCCAGAACGATGTTGTTCAACGTCATCAAAGGCGAATGGGACGATGAATTGTTAAACTTCGTCGGTGTTCCGAAAAATATCCTTCCGGAAGTCAAACCTTCGGTCGGCAATTACGGACCGTGTGATCCGAAATGGTTCGGAGCTCCGATTCCCATTACCGGTGTCGCGGGTGATCAGCATGCTGCTTTGTTTGGCCAAGCTTGCTTCTATGACGGCGATGGTAAGAATACGTATGGAACTTCCAATGTTCCGATGATGTACATCGGTAACAAACCGATCCAATCCGACAAAGGTTTATTGTCACTCGCATGGCAGATGGACAATGAAATTTCCTATTGCATGGGTGCCAGTATCCTTACCACCGGAGCCGCCGTTCAATGGCTACGCGACGGTATCAAAATCGTCAAGAAATCTTCCGAAACCGAATCCTTGGCACGTTCCGTCGATAGCACCCTGGGCGTTTACTTCGTTCCGGCGTTCAACGGTTTGGCCGCTCCGCATTGGGATATGGATGCCCGCGGTATGATCATCGGCTTGACGGCCGGCGTCACCGAAGCGCATTTAGCCCGTGCGACCCTCGACTCGATCGCCTATCAGACTCGCGACTTGCTTGAAGCGATGGAACAAGAATCCGGCGTCAAGCTTAACGTCCTGAAAGTTGACGGCGGCGCGACGGTCAATGATTACTTGATGCAATTCCAAGCCGACATTCTGAATTGTGTCGTCGAACGTCCGAAAGACACTGAAACGACATCTCTGGGTGTTGCGTACATGGCCGGTTTGGGCAGTGGCGTTTGGAAGAGCAAAGACGAATTGAAAGCCATTTGGCAAGCTGACAAACGTTTCTATCCCAGCATGGATGAAAAGACCCGTGAAGAACTCTATGCCGGTTGGAAACGCGCCGTTAATTTCGCGAAAGGTTGGTTAGATACAAGCAAAGCGTCTAACGATAAGTCAAACTAATGATTAATACAGATGTATTGGTCATCGGCGGAGGCGTCGTCGGAACAAACGTTCTGCGGGTTCTTTCGAAATACCAAATACATTCTGTATTGCTTGAATCAAATACCGATATCGGATCTGGCATTACTAAAGGTAACGGGGGCGTCGTACATTCGGGTTACGACGCCCATTATGGTACACTTAAAGCAATATTGAATGTAAAAGGGGCGGCGATGTATGACCGTCTATCCAAAGAACTTGACTTTCCTTATCAAAATAAGCCGACTTTGACAGTTGCTTTTAACCAACAAGAACGTACGAAAATCGAAGAGTTGTGTGAAAACGGAAAAGAAAACGGCGTCCCCGGATTACGGATCGTCGAAAAAGAAGAAATGTTGCGGATCGAACCGCATATCAATCCTGAAGCGATTTGCGCCTTATTGTCGCCGAGCGCCGGGATTACCGATCCTTACGAAGTGGCACATGCCTGTGCCGAAAACGCAATCGCCAACGGATCGCAAATCTTTTTAAACAATCGTGTGACGGCCATCGAAAAAACCGATGACGGGTTTATCGTCACAACAAACCAAGAAACGTATCATGCCTTGGCGGTGATCAATTGTGCCGGAGTGTACGGCGATCTTGTGGCCAAAATGGCAGGATCCAATGACTACGAAATCCAGCAACGGCACGGATCGCTGTTGATTATCGATAAAGCGGTTGGCTTCGAACTTGATGCCACCTTGTTTCCCGTACCCGGACAAGCGACCAAAGGAATGGCGGCGATTCCGGCATGCGCAGGCAATATCATCATCGGCTCGACAGCGACGATGACCGAAGACAAAGAAGACAGAAAGTTTACACGCGAAGAAGTCGATCAGTTGTTCGAATCGGCCGCGAAGCTGGTTCCGGCACTGAAAAAGAATTTCATCATCCGCGTCTTTAACGGACTTCGTCCGGTCGAGATGCATTCCAATAATGATTTCGTCGTGGAAGAAAGCAAGGGTGTCGAAGGATTCTTCAATTGTATCGGGATCCAATCACCGGGCGTTGCGGCAGCTCCGGCTGTTGCGGAATATGTCACTGAACTTCTATCGAAACGAGTCGACCTCAAGCCGAAACAAGATTATAATCCAATCCGAAAAGGGATCGTCGACTTTTCGAAGTTGACGCATGACCAACAAAAAGATCTGATCGAAAAAGACAGACGCTATGCCAACGTGATTTGTCGTTGCGAAGTGGTCACCGAAGCCGAGATTCTCGATGCGATCCATCGTCCTTGCGGTGCGACGACGATCGACGGTGTCAAGCGACGGACACGTGCCGGTATGGGACGTTGTCAGGGTGGTTTCTGCCAACCACGGATCGTTGAAATCTTGCATCGCGAGCTCAACATCCCGTATAACGAAATCCTGCTGGAAGAAAAAGGCAGTGAAATCCTAATGGATGAAGGCGGTGAAGCATGATGTACGATTCCATCATTATCGGCGGCGGACCCGCAGGCCTTTCGGCGGCTGTTTCCGCAGTTTTAAATGGCGTAAGCAACGTTCTTATCCTTGAACGTGACACGGAGCTTGGAGGAATTCTCAACCAATGCATCCACAATGGTTTCGGAATCCATACATTCAACCAAGAACTGACAGGTCCTGAATATGCGGGACGGTTTATCGAACTTGTCAATGAGAATAAAATCAACTATCAACTCGGATCGATGGTGCTTCAAATCATCGATCGGGGTGAAACCAAAGACGTGATTGTCGTTTCCAAAGAACACGGATACCAGATACTCCAGACCAAAACGGTAATCTTGGCGATGGGTGCACGTGAACGGACACGCTTCATGATTCAAATTCCCGGGACACGCCCAGCCGGTGTATTGACAGCCGGAACCGCGCAACGTTACATCAACATCGAAGGCCATCCTGTCGGAAAGCGTGTCGTCATACTCGGTTCGGGCGATATCGGACTGATCATGGCACGTCGTATGACGTTGGTCGGCGCGAAAGTATTGCGCGTGGTCGAAATCGAACCGCACTCCAACGGACTCAATCGTAATATCGTCCAATGTTTGGATGATTACGGAATTCCCCTGCAACTATCCCATACGATCGTCGAAATCAAAGGCAATAACCGTGTCGAATCCGTCACGGTGGCTCAAGTCGACGCGCATAAGAATCCGATCCCGGGAACTGAAGAAGTGATTGAATGCGATACCTTGTTATTGTCGGTCGGATTGATTCCTGAAAATGAGTTGTCGACCCAAGCCGGCATTGCGATCGATCGTCGTACACGCGGTCCGGAAGTCAATGAATCCATGGAAACCAATATTCCGGGGATCTTTGCCTGCGGGAATGTCGTGCATATCCATGACTTGGTGGACTATGTCGCCAAAGAAGCCGAAAAGGCCGGACAAAGCGTAGCGCGTTATTTAAGTCGAAGTGTTCAAATCGATGAAACGATCGAATTACATAATGGAAATTGTGTAACGTATACCGTTCCGCAACATATCCGAAAAGAAGCCGTTCTTGATAAACAAGAAATCATGTTTCGTGTCAACGGCGTGATGAAAAACGTTGTGATCATCCTGAAAGACCAAGACGGAGATCGTGAAATCAAACGTGTCAACCGCTTGGCGGTCGCTCCGGGTGAGATGGAGATCGTTACTTTAACCAAAAATGAAATCGACACCGTCAATAAAGCGATCGTAATCAGCGTGGAAAAGAGGGCATAAGATGAACAAGGAAATTCAAATGACTTGCATCGTCTGTCCGCAAGGCTGCCGATTGAAGGTCGTGGTTGACGAAACGACCGAAGAAATCCAAGTCTTTAACAACAAATGCAATCGCGGACCGGTGTATGCGAAAAAGGAGTTGACCAATCCGACACGGTTTTTGACCGCGACAGTCGCAATCAAGAACGGATTCCACAATCGTCTCCCTGTAAAATCGTCCATCGAAATTCCGAAGAACCTGAACTTCGCGATGATGGACGTCATCAACAAGACCGAAGTACAGGCTCCGATCAAGTCTGGGCAAGTCATCATCGAAAACATTTTGGAAACCGGAATCGATATCGTCGCGACGCGGGATATGGAAGCGAAGAATCAATAATTGACTAACATAAGTATGAACGGAGCTTTCTTGCGAAACCTCCGTTTTCTTTAAAAGTAACAATAATTTCTATGATTTGAATATTTAAGTATTGTGAGAATCCTAAGAAACCTACATGCATTTCAATATTTAGATATATATAGATCAATAAATTGGACAAAATAAGATAGAATCATAATCGTTTTGTTTTGATTTGTTGATATTATGCCTTAGAATTACTATAATGATAAAAATGGATATTCAACGAAAGGTATCGCATCCGCAATCGCGGATCAAGGGCAAACCATGTTAGCGAGTCAACGTCATCAATACATTCTAAAAAAACTAGAAGCCAGCGGCAGCGTCTTAACCAACGACATCATCACGGAACTAAAAGTATCGCCCGCGACGGTGCGCAATGACCTGACGTACTTAGAGTCGAAGAATCTTTTGAAGAAAACCTATGGCGGAGCCTTAGCGGTCGAAGGCAAGCAATTCAACTACACCAACTTCCATTATCGCGAACGGCTAAACATGGATCTCAAGAACGCCATCGTCGATCATGCGCTTCAATATATCCATGATGATCAAGCGATCGCCTTGGATGCATCGACGACCTGTCTTGCCTTGGCGGAACGTTTATCCAACTTCCGTCGGCTGACGGTCATCACCAACGGGATCTATACCTTACTTGCCTTAAAGGAAATGCCCAATGTCACGGTCATCGTCGTCGGAGGTATCGCCACCAAAGGATCGGGTTCCATCGAAGGCGTCTTAGCGCAGGAGATGTTGAATAACATCAGTATCGACGTAGCCTTCTTCTCGGGGCATGGATTCAACCTGCAATCCGGAATCACCGACTTCAACTTCTATGAAGTCGAACTCAAACGCATGATTCTAAAACGTGCGAAACGGGTCATCGGATTGATGGATTCTTCGAAGATCGGATTAAACTCGATTGGATCCTTTGCCAAACGCGAAGACATCGAGTTGTTGATTACGGACAACCGTTATAACCAAGATCTCCTTCAAGAGTACATCAACGAAGGTGTGAATGTGGAGGTCGTCGAAGTCTAGGCGGGTTGACTTTGATTTAGAACGTTGATATCAATACATCGATTATAGAATGGACGATTTTGTCGGAGTCTCGGTTCTTGTATGCCACGGGTAAACCGTGTAAGATAGAAACAGGAGGTATTACGATGAACAGTCTGCAATATGCGATTTCCATGGAATACGACGGCGAGAAATACTACGCCAAACAGGCCGAGCTCCATAAAGGAACCAGTCTGGAACCCTTATTTACGCATTTGGCCAACGACGAACGGAGACATGCCCATATCATCGAAGATAAATTCGGGGGTTTACCTTATGAGTTGTCGGCGGATAGCCGTATCACCGAATTCAAGAATGTGTTCGATGGAATTCCGGATTACGAGAGTGAAATCCAGAAGATGCCGAAACAACTCGAACTTTACCAAGAAGCCTTGTTGAGGGAAAAAGAAAGCATCGACCTTTATAAAAAGATGGGTGCCGAAGCAATCAATGACAAAGACAAACAGCTCTTTGCCTTCTTGGTCGGTCAAGAGACCTTGCATTATAATTTCTTCGAAACGCTGATCACTTTGGTCTCGCGTCCCGAAGATTGGGTCGAATCCGCCGAGTTCGGACTACGTAAAGAATACTAAGAAAGACATAAAAACGGTGGATCAACTTCGATTCACCGTTTTTCTTATGGTTCATGATTGAAACGATTAAAGTTTTACTTTGGAAAAGCAAAGCATCGAACCGACAAGACTCCCAAGAATCAATAGGATCGTGATCCCCACGATCGGCAATAAATCACCGACGGATGCGGTTTGCGAAAGCAGAGCTACGTTTTGCGAAGACAACGCGATCGGATTGAATTTATGCAACAAAGGAAATACGTCGGCGATCATCATGATAACGACAAGCATCGAAGTCAGTGACAGGCCGCCGATGTTGCCGGGCACGATCGAACTCGACAATAGAATCAGAGCGAGAAGTAAGGCGCCAAATAACCAAAGACAGAATATCGCAAAGAATAAGTTCGGCATATTGCCCGAACCAAACAGATAAGCGGTATATCCATAAGTCGTCAACGCCGCCAACGAGAGTCCGATTGTCCAGAATGCCAGCGAAACCGAGTATTTCGCCAAAATCACCGCATTGCGCGAAAGGCCTTTCGTCAACATATGGATCAAGGTGCCTTTTGAAATCTCACCCGATAACATTCCACTAAACACCAGCAATAAAACAAGTAGTCCCATCTGCGAGGTATTCTTGAATAATTGCGCATACGCATCCAAGGCGGTCGGTTCCGGAATCGTGATGACGATGCCATCCAAAGCCAAAGATTTGAATATCTCCGGCATCAATTTCGCCGTCAACGGACTTAACATACCGAACAGAAAAAACACGGCCGAAAGGATCAGCACACGATAGGTACGAACTCCTTCCAACACTTCTTTCTTCGAAAACGCGATGTAGCCTTTCATCGGATCATCTCCATGATTAAACTCTCCAGGGTCGGTTCGCCGACTTCATATTTCAATACCGGTACTTTATTTAACGCTAAGAATTCAAACAACGCAGGCTCTTCGATCGAATGATCCTTAAACCGGATCGTTAATGAATGGTTGATCGAAATGACTTCGCTGACGTAAGGTAAATTCCGTAGTTTTTCACAGAGATCTTCAATCGAATCGAGACTTGAGTCACACTCCACGAAGACTTCATTGCGACGATAGCGATCCTTGATTTCGGATAAACTCCCCTCCAACATCAACTTTCCGTCATTAAGGACACCGACGCGATCGCAGATCTTCTCCACGTCCGATAAAATATGGGTGGAAAAGATGACGGTCGTTTTCTTTTTGGCGGCTAATAAAATCTGTAGGATTTCGCTCCGACCCACCGGATCCAACGCGGATGTCGGTTCATCGCAAATCAACAACTTGGGATCATTCAAAAGGGCTTGGGCGATTCCCAATCGCTGTTTCATTCCCCGGGAAAACCCGCCGATTTTGCGATTCACTTCCTTTAATCCGACCAATTCCAACAGTTCGTCGCTTTTCGCTTCGATTTGTGTGTCGCTTAAGCCTGTGATCCGTCCGCACAACCGTAGATATTCCTTCGGACGCATGTATCCGTAAAACGCAGGAACGTCGGGAAGATACCCGATATGCCGGTTCGTCTTCGTCGCTCCGAATGACACGTCTTCGCCACACACCGAAATCTTGCCTCCGTCGACTTCTAATAAACCGAGAATGAGTTTCATCGTCGTGGTCTTGCCGGCTCCGTTGCGTCCCACAAAACCAAACACGGTTCCCTCATCGATTTTAAAACTTAGATCGTCAAGAACGTGCAAGTTTCCGAATTGTTTAAAGACATGATCGACCGTAAGAATATTCACGCGTTGTCTCCGCGTCCGACCGTGAAGTAAAGGATCGGACCGATGATTTGAAGGAGAAGAACGATGACGATCCACATCGGTTTATTGCCAAAACGATAGGTCGGATGTTTCAACACGTGGATTAAAGCGGTGATCGCCAAGGCTAATTCAACGATAAGAATGGGGATAATGAAGGGTAAGTATTCGATAAGTGCTTCCAGTTCCATGGAAATCCTCCTAAAGCGCTTCGATCGCGCGTACTATTTTTTGGAAACGTTCCTCACCCGCAAGGGATACGAACGCAGGTTGTTTTAGAATCACATCTTTCATCGATTGTTTGATCGCGGCATCACTCCGCGGAGCCGCGGTCCCAAGGTCGAAAGAATCAAACAGATCATCGATTTTATTAAATAATTTGTTCCCTTTAAGAACCAAAGGGAAGATGTCAGGGGAAGTCACGATCTTCGTGTAACGTTCCAAAGAGTCAAGGCATTTTAACGGTTGACCGATCGTAAGATAAAGCACTGCGGCGTTGATGTGGATCGGTAAGATGGTCCCGGGGTGCGTGGTGTCCAAATCGAAGAGTTCAATCACACCCAGGGCGGTATGCATCCACTGGTCAAGCGTTTGAGGGTCTTCCTTGTATTGCCAGATCAGCCCCGGATAAGCGCTTAGGATACCCAGAATCCCGATGAAAATCGATCCTTGAAGCAATGAGAGCGCTTTTTCGCTCTCATTGCGCATCGCATAGGCATTGGCCAAAAGGATGTCCGGAGACATCGCGACCTCACGCTCATCTTCAAGCAAGTCGATCACATCGTTCGGACGACCTAACATCAGATAGGCGGTCGCTTTTAAGTAAGGCAGTTTTCGTAGCGTCGACACGTCTTCGCAATAATCGGCGATCCGATCGAACAAGGCGATCGCTTCCAACAGGACTTCTTCGGTACGTTTCGGATTCTCTGCCATCGATGCGTAATTCAGAAGGAGGACACCCATGTTTTGGAGTAAAGGCCAACACGCGTAATACTTCTTAATGACAGCTGATAGTTCGGCATATGCGATCTCGAAGCCTTCATCCGTAAACTTCTTGGCCAAGTTCATGTAGATCTTGGCGATCGCTTTTTTGGTAAGTAGCGGTTGATAATCAAACAACTCATCTACCGAGATATCGAAATACGACGCGATCGTCGGAATCAGTGTGATATCCGGATAACTTTGCGAGCTTTCCCATTTAGAGACCGCGGGCTTGGAGACACCCAGATGATCGGCAAGTTCTTGCTGGGTCAACCCTTTTTCTTTTCGTTTCGCGGTGATCTTCTCACCGATGTGAATTTCTTTCATGTTACCGCCTCGCGTCTATTATGGATCTTCGCAATCCTGAATACAAAGGATTCTTAGTTAAGTTCAGTATACTAAATTAACCAATAGTTAACAACAAACAAAACACGCTGCGGAGATAATTGGATTGGGTATTTGTGTCACATCATGAACTCGATTAACGAGCAATCTAAAAACACACAAATTTCAAAACATTCTTTTCAATCAGGTGTACAATAAAATCAAGAGTCGGGTTCTACCGCAATGCATCGCTTGTAAATACGCTTTTTTCTCTTGTTTTCTATGATCGATCGGATGAAACACAATCGTGTCGGAGGTAACACATATGGCTCTGTTTTATCTGACGGTGTTTATTTGCTTATTTATGCTTGGATCGTCGCTTTACTCAATCCCTTGGTTTATCCAACGACTCATCAAGTTGCGTAAGGGAGATAGAGGAAAAGCCGTACGCCTTTGGTTTCCGCTACTGTGGATACCGTTTGCGCTTGTGGTTGGATACTTCGTCTTTTTCGCATGGTCGAATGCCGTCTGTTGGTTTGAATGTGACAAACCATCCGTCGAACAGATGACTCGGGATTTTACGAAGTTCGCGATATTCTCCAACATTACACCGTTACTGCAACTTATCTTTTACTTTGTGCGAGAAAAAGGCAAGATTTCAAAGTTTACTATCTCATAGAGACATGGTTGATCAGTGAAGCGAAGGGAGGGCCTGTATGCGCACGATTCAACGACTTGACCAAGCATATCGGAACGCAAAGGTAGAAGTGATCGATGACGGATCGAAATATGTCATCATCAGCGACTGTCACCGCGGAAACGGGAACCTTTCCGATGAGTTCACGAAAAACCAAAATACATTTCTATATGCCATGGATTTTTATTATGATCGTGGGTATGTGTTGATCGAAGCCGGGGACGGCGATGAACTCTGGGAACACCCGAAGTTCAAGGATGTCCGCAACGCTCATCATGAAGCTTTCGAGGCGATTCTAAGGTTCTTTGACGAAGGCCGCTTTATCTTGCTTTATGGTAACCATAACATCTATCTAAACGACATAAAGTACGTCGAGAAGAATATCCATCGCCATATCGATGATTATACCGGTGAAGTAAATGACTCGTTTGAAGGATTAACGCCGGTCGAATCCGTCGTGTTGAAACATCAAGAAACCGGGCAAGAGATTCTTGTTGTACATGGTCACCAAGGCGATGCCCCCAATGACCAATTCTGGTTTTTAACGATGGTCTCGCTAAAGTACTTCTGGCGGTTCTTACATTCGGCGGGTTTCCAAAATCCTTCCAGTCCGGTCAGCAATGAAAACAAACGTCATAAAATCGAGAAGAACTACGTCAAATGGATCGAAGCCCGACAGAAGATGTTGATTTGCGGACATACGCATCGTTTGAAATATCCCCGTGAAAAGGAACTTCCCTACTTCAATACCGGTTGTTGCATCTATCCGACCAGCATGACGGCGCTGGAAATCGAGTATGGGAAAGTACGTATCGTACGATGGTGGGTGAAGTCCAACATGGATGGAATCTTACAAGTCGTACGTACCGTCGTAAGAGGTCCCGACCCGTTGGAAAAATTCGACATTCGCAAACGAAGCGTTAAAGAGGATGCCTTGAATTTAATCAGAAATATGGCGAAGAATGACGAAAATCGCTAAGTTTTCGTACTAAAAGTGAAGAGATGATGAACCTTTCAAAAATGTTTCCGCTTACACTTGAATACACAAGTCGAAAAGGGTATCATAAACGTATAGACAAACAAGAAACACCAAACAAAAGCAATAAACACTAATTTTAAGAAATATCCGATAAGTTTACAACGCACAAGATGCATTGGGATTTGGGACAAATGAGGTTTTATCGGGTGGAAATGCGAAGCGATAAAACTCAGGTTCATAAAACATCATTCACCGAAGGAGGGCTGGAAATAAGGAAATAACGAACGATCCGATCTTCAATTCTTACGTTCTTTTACAAGTGACTATCGATTAAAAAAACATTAAACCTAGGAGGAACAATTTAATGAGAAGACTAATCAATGATCCGTATGAAATCGTAGAGGAAATGTTAGAAGGTTATACCAGAGCTTTCCCGGATAAAGTCAAATTGTTGGAACACGACGGTCGCGTCGTCGTCAGCAAAAATGCCCCGAAGAAAGACAAAGTCGGCGTTATCGTCGGCGGCGGCTCGGGACATGAACCGTTGTTCTTAGGGTATGTCGGCGATGGTTTCGCGGATGCCGCGGTCATCGGTAACATCAACACTTCACCGTCACCGGAACCTTGCTACAACGCCGTTAAAGCCGTTGACGCAGGCAAAGGTTGCATCTACTTATACGGAAACTATGCCGGCGACGTTTTGAACTTCGACATCGGCGCCGAAATGGCTGCGGATGATGGAATCAGAGTCGAGACAGTATTGGTTACCGACGATGTCATTTCTTCGAAAAACGTCGAAGAACGCCGCGGGATCGCGGGCGACTTCTTTGTCTTCAAAGTTGCCGCCGCTGCCGCCGAAAAAGGTTTGGATCTTGACGGAGTCGTCGCGGCTGCCAAAAAAGCCAACGCGAACTGCGCGACGATGGGCGTAGCCTTAGGTGCTGCCGAACATCCGACCACCGGGAAAGAAATGTTTGAAATGGAATCCGGCGATATGGAAATCGGCATGGGCATCCATGGCGAACCGGGCGTCAGAAGAGGCAAAACGGAACCCGCGGATGCGGTCGTTACCGAAATCATGGATGTATTGGTTCCTGAACTCGGCTTGAAAGCCGGCGACGAAGTCGATGTCTTGGTCAACAGCCTCGGCGCGACTCCGTTGATGGATTTGTTCGTTATGTACCGCAAAGCTTCCCACATCCTTGAAAAACTCGGCGTCAAAGTCCACAAATCCTTCGTCGGTTCCTATGCTTCGACGATGAATATGCCGGGTTCCTCGATCACCTTGTTGAAGGTTGACAAAGAATTGAAAGATTACATCGACGTTCCGACCAACGCTCCGTACTTCGTAACGAAATAGTACCTTGCGTAGACGTGTCGAAGTGCATCTGTGAAGGAGAAACTCAATGTACGAAAACTATGTGTTAGACAGAGCTTATTTCATCCAAGTCATCAAAGACTTGGCCGAAATGGCTGAACGCGAACGTGATTATCTGACCGGTTTGGATTCTTCGATCGGTGATGCCGACCATGGGATCAACCTATCGATCGGTTTTAGAGAAGTCACGAAAAGACTTCCTGAATGGGAAAACGAAAATCTGACCGTTTTCTTCAAGAAGGTCGGCATGACGCTGCTCGGGAAAGTCGGCGGAGCTTCAGGACCTCTCTATGGCGGTTTCTTCCAGAAGTTTGGGGAACCGGCGGAAAACAAGGACGAAGTCACCTTCGACGAATTCGTGAAGATGTTCAAGAGCGGAGTCGAGTTGATTGAAACCCGCGGGAAAGCCGTTCTCTTCGATAAGACGATGGTCGATGCCATGCGTCCTGCGTTGAACGCGTTGACCTTGGCGACCGAAGCCGGGGATGAACCGTTGATCGCATTCAAGAAAGCCGTGGACGCCTGTACGCAGGGCCGCGACGCGACGATTCCTCTGATCGCGAAGAAGGGCAGATCCGTGCGCCTTGGCGAAAGAGCGATCGGTCACATGGATCCGGGTGCCGCTTCGACAACCATGATCTTCGAAATCTTCTACGATAACTTAAAGAAGAAATTCGCTTAGAACTAAATCACTGCGCTTCGGCGCAGTGATTCTTTACATTTGTCGGTTGTAACCGCATTCATAGAAAGCCGGAGGTAAATCCATGCGTAGAAAAATCGTAGGTTCAAGTTGGAAGATGCACATCAATACCCGTGCCGAGGTCGATGAGTTGACATTGAAAATCATCGAACTAACAAAGGATTCTTTGGATGTCGATAAATTCTTGATTCCAACATTCCCTTGGATCGAACATATGTCAACCTTGTTGAAGGGCAGCGGGATCGGATTGGGTGCGCAAAATATGGCGTTTACGGACTA
Source organism: uncultured Erysipelotrichaceae bacterium (assembly GCA_964526155.1). Taxonomy (GTDB): domain Bacteria; phylum Bacillota_I; class Bacilli_A; order Erysipelotrichales; family Erysipelotrichaceae; genus GWE2-51-13. The sequence goes on from CAZGLV010000001.1 coordinate 451,004, forward strand.
TGGCGCGTATACGGGCGAAGTTCCCGCACCGACTTTGGCCGAACTGAACGTCAATATCGTCGAGCTTGGACATGCGGAACGTCGTGCTAACTTTAACGAAACCGATCATAACGTCAATCGTAAGGTCAAACTGTGCTTCAAGTATGGAATGACACCGCTGGTATGCATCGGCGAATCCAAGGTCGAGAAAGACGAAAATGTCGGAAGAGTCCGCATTAAAACCCAGGTTTTATGGACTCTTGACGGATTGACGCCTCAACAAGTCGAGCAAGTGATTTTCGCTTACGAACCGGTATGGGCGATCGGCCAACAGGAAGGCGCCAGCGCCGATTATGTTCAGGAAACGCATCGGTTTATACGAAATGTTGTTCGAGAAAACTATGGGGATAAAGCGGCGGAAACGATCCGCATCATTTACGGCGGATCCGTGAAGCTTGAGAATTCGAAAGAACTGTTATCGCAAGAAGATGTCGACGGATTATTTACCGGGCGTTTCGCTTTAACGGCCGAGAATTATGCGTCTATAGTGAATGTAGCCAATGCGTTTGGCAAAAAATAAAAACAAGGAGATCTCCCATGAAAATCGGAATCGGATGTGATGAAGTCGCTTATTCACTCAAAATGATCGTGATTAAGCACCTTGAAGAAAAAGGGATCGAAGTCGTCGATTACGGCTGCGGTCCGGATGAAAAAGTACTTTACCCGGATGTCGCGTTGGCGGTCGCGCAGGATATCGCGGCGAAGAAGTTCGAACGCGGGATTTTGATTTGCGGTACCGGGATCGGAATGGCGATCACCGCCAATAAAGTCCCGGGTGTTCGTGCGGCGTGTTGCCATGACGTGTATTCCGCGGAACGCTCCCGGAAAAGCAACGATGCCCATATCTTGACGATGGGTGCCCAAGTCATCGGCTACAGTCTCGCCTTGATGTTGGTGGATGCATGGTTGGCTTCGGAATTTGCGGGCGGACGCTCCCAACCGAAGGTCGATCGGATGATTGAGATCGACGCTCAGTTCCATAAATAAGCGAAAGAAAAGCATCCGATGAATGGTTCGGATGCTTTTTGTTTGCTTAGAGATCGCTCAATGCTTTAATCATCAACGGCTTGAGTTCGGCCATGACCGCCTCGAGACTCTGTTCGGCGCCAAGCATTGCCGCGGCGACGTATGCGCCTTCAACCAATGCGCAATCCATGACGTGGATTTTTTTACTTGTGTTGTCCAGCACGATTTCCAAATTCATCTTCGCGCTGCCCAAATCATAAAAGACCAAGAGTTCATCATAAGGATTGGAGTCGATCGCTTCTTGGATCTTTTCGTAGCTTGTCCCGATGCGACCGTCAAACGTCGAGCCCGCCGTCGTAATGGCGACGTCATGCGCGACTTCATCTAACAGCGCCTTCAGTCCCACCGCCAAGGATTCGCTATGGGATAAAATAACAATTCCGTATTTGTTAGCCATGTCGTGTACCTTCCTTTTGTTTCCCGACCTCGGTTAAAATGAGTTCCCTTTCATTATAAAGGATTTCCGTCAAGTTCTCAAAAATAAACACTCATTTTAGTCACGATTTTAATGATTTAAATTATCTTATTCCAGCATAAACAATCCTGCGTAACACGGATTTCACTTCGGGTCGAGGTGTGCTATGATGATAGCGTTATCATTCGAAAGGGGAAGAATTATGAAAAAATTAGATCTTTCCTCAGTAAAGGTTTTCGACGGTGCCATGGGCACACGTTTATTAAACATGGGGATTCCGTTTCGTCCCCGATTGGAAGAACTAAATCTAACCCAACCTGAAGTCATCCGTGCGATCCACCGATCTTACGCGGAAGCCGGAGCTGACTTTATACTTACGGATACTTTCGGCGTCAATGCGCATAACTTCAAAAACAGCGACTATTCACTCTCCGATATCATCTTAGCCGCAATCGAGAATGTGAAAGCAAGCATCAACGAAGAACAGTCAATCGTTTTGGATATCGGACCGATCGGAAGAATGATGGAACCTTATGGTGATTTGACCGAAGACGAAGCAATCATGATTTTTAGGGAAATCATCATGATTGCCAAAGACAACGTCGACGCAATCCTGTTTGAGACGTTCATGGATCTGGACGAGCTCACTTGCGGTATTCAAGCCGCAAAGGAAATCAGCGATTTGCCGATCTTCGCGACGATGACCTTCAACGCCAACGGCCATACTTTGATGGGAATCGATGTGGAAACCATGGTCGAACGGCTTGAATCCTTACATGTTAGCGCGTTGGGCGCAAACTGTTCGTTGGGTCCGATCGAACTTCAGCCGGTCGTCGAAGATCTGCTTCGACTCAGTCATACCCCGATCCTGATACAACCGAATGCGGGGCTTCCCCATGTACATAAGGATGGGAGTTTACATTATCATATCGATACGGAAACCTTCGTTCAAGCAATCGCACCGTGGGTCGATCATGGGGTAAAGTTGATTGGAGGGTGTTGCGGTACGGATGCAACGACGATCCGCGCGCTTGTTACACATTTCAAAGGAAAGAACTAATATGGAAAAAATCAAAAGCTTCACCGTCGATCATCTTCATTTACCCGCAGGGATCTACCTTTCCCGAAAAGATGATTTCGGACCAACTACCATCATCACCTATGACCTACGGATGACACGACCCAATGCGGAACCGGTATTGAACACGGCGGAAATCCACACGATCGAACATCTCGGCGCGACGTTTCTGCGCAATCGCGAGGGACTCAAACAAGATGTCGTCTATTTCGGACCGATGGGATGTCGGACGGGATTTTATCTGTTGCTTGCCAATGAACATGACCCTGAAACGATGTATGAACTTGTCAAAGACATGTTGGAATTCATCATAGCGTTTTCCGGCGAAATCCCGGGCAACAGCGCTTCCGAATGCGGTAACTACCTCGACCATAATTTACCGATGGCAAAAGTTATCTGCCGTCGCTACTTGGATCGAATCATGGAAATCGACGGATGTCCGTTGGATTATCCAAGCGCCTAACCGACGAATGATTAACGGATTATTACATCCGATGGAGAAAAACAATGGACATGAATCAATTACCCCCTGAATTCGATGCGGTCAAAGACGATGACGAAGTCATCTATTGGACAGGTCAACCCGAATTTATCCCGTTTCTGGCACGCGGTATTCCGTTTCTGATTTTCGGGTTACTTTGGGGTGCGTTCGATTTCTTCTTCTTTATGCAAGTATTCTCGTTTGGAGGATTCCAAGGTTTCCTTACGATCTTTATGTTGCTTCATCTCTTTCCTTTCTACGGAAGCATCCTAAACATGATCCGCTTGGTCCTGGTACATCGCAATACCCACTACGCGATCACAAACAAACGCTTGATGTTGCGGAGCGGATTCTTCGGGATCGACTTCAAAGCCTTGGATTATGACCGGATACAGAATCTTGAAGTCAATGTCGGACCGTTGGAACGGATGTTCAACGTCGGTTCGATCCGAGCGTTTACCGGCGAGATGATGAATTCACGTAACGGAAGTCGCCCGATCTTCAGCGAGTTTACCGCGATCCACGAACCCTATGAGGTCTTCAAACAAATCAAACAAGTTTCGGTCGACATTAAGACCGATTGGAACTATCCGAATAAACTACGGCCGGAAGACAACCCCGGATATAACACGAAATATCAACCGAAGTCGGATGATTATTCGCCCAAGGAATAAATGAAACATCGCGAAAATATCAAGAACGGGGAATCCCTTTCGATCTTAGGTTTTGGATGCATGCGTTTTCCGAAAAAAGGGAACGAGATCGATGAAATCGAATCCGAAAAGATGATTATCAAAGCGATCGAGTCAGGTGTCAATTATTTCGATACGGCGTACATCTATCAGAGCGGGAAAAGTGAAACCGTATTAGGAAAAATCCTTGCGAAGGGTTATCGCGAGAAGGTAAACGTAGCGACGAAGCTTCCGCTCTTCCTGGCGAAAAAGCAAAGCGACTTCGATCGACTCTTCCACATTCAGTTACAACGTCTTCAGACCACTTACATCGATTATTATCTGATGCATATGTTGATGGACATCGCGACGTGGGAGAGACTCAAGAAAATCGGTGTCGAAGACTGGATCCGTGCTAAAAAAGAAAGCGGTGAAATCCGCAATCTCGGGTTTTCGTTCCATGGCACCCAGGCGGAGTTCATTCGTTTGGTCGATGCGTATAATTGGGATTTCGTGCAGATCCAATACAACTTTTTGGACGAGAATAACCAAGCCGGAATCGTCGGGTTGAAACATGCCCACCAAAAAGGAATCCCGGTCATCGTGATGGAACCCTTACGCGGTGGGAAAATCGTTTTTGGACTACCGACGGAAGTCACCCGAAATTTCGCGGAACTAACGCCGTCACGCAGCGTCGCGGATTGGGCGTTGCGCTGGGTCTGGAACCATTCGGAAGTGACATTGGTTTTGTCCGGCATGTCCGCCATGTCGCAAGTCGAAGAGAATATCCGTGTCGCAAGCGATGCGCAAGCCAACCAATTGAATGAAACAGAACTTGCGGTATTTGCGAAAGCACGGGAAATTTTGTTGGAGAGAACGAAAGTACCCTGTACGGGATGCGGGTATTGTATGCCCTGTCCGTACGGCGTCGATATCCCCGCGTGTTTTGCGGCCTACAATGACAAGTATTTGAATAAATCGTCGTTTGGCGCGAAATTCGTATATATCCAAAACACGGGTGCGTTAAGTGTTCGACCTGCCAATGCATCGCTATGTCAGCGTTGTCGGAGATGCGAGGAGCACTGTCCGCAGCGGATCGTCATCAGCGAGCGGATGAAGGAAGTCGCATCCGTCATGGAAGGTCCTCTCTTTAAGCCGATGGTGTATATTATGAGAAAAGGAATGAAGATGAAATAACAGGACGCGACCTCTCGCGTCTTTTTAAATTGACAATCCCATTGTTTCGTTTTATAGTATACAAAGTTAGGACGGATGTCCGAATGAAAGGATCATCATGACTCAGGCCCTTGAATCAAGAAATCCTTCGCAACGAATCCTGAACGCGGCGTTCGACTATATCTCGAAAAACGGATATGCGAACGTATCGTTACGGGACATCGCGACCGAAGCCGGCGTTGTGCTCAGCCAGTTACATTACTATTTCAAAAACAAAGAAGGTTTGCTGGTGGCGGTCATTCAAATGGTGACCAAACGGACACTGGCGGAAGTCGAGAACGCCATCCAAAGCGGAGTGAACGCAAAAGAGCGATACAATGCCTTGGTCGGGTATTTCCAAGAATTATTGGATGAACGACCGCGCGTTTTCAGGGTGTTGGTCGATCTAAGCAGTATGGCGCTTTGGTCGCAAACGTTCGCGGTGATGTTGAACTCGTTGTTCGACGGACTCGCGGAACTGATCGAGAAATATATCGTGGTGCTGGTCCCGCAGGAAGCGGCGTTTCACGCATACTCGCCGAAGACGGTCGCCCGGATGTTATTCGGTGCGGTATTTGGCGCTTCGTTTCAAGCGGTTCTTAATGAAGACCAACATTTACCCGACGCACTGATCGCGGTAAAGACAATGCTTTAATGTGGAAATCTAGAAGGAGTATACAATGAAAATCAAACTGATCACGGATTCAACCAGCGAATTATCGCAAGAATTCGTCAACCAAAACGACCTGTCGGTCATCCCGTTTATCTATCAAATGAATGGCGTCGAATATGCGGATGATTTCGGTCAATCGATGCCGCATGAAGAATTCTATGCCCGATTAAGTCGCGGGGAGATGGCATCGACATCTCAGATCAATCCCTATCAATTTGAACAGCACTTCGAAACGTATCTTAAACAAGGATACTCCGTTCTCTATATCGCGTTCTCCTCAGGGATGAGTTCGACCTATCAGAACGCGGTTGTGGCACAAAATACGTTACGAAATAGATATCCGGATGCGTCGATTATCGCTTTCGATTCAAAGGCCGCAAGCGCACCGCAGGAGATGATCATCAACGAGGCCATACGACTCATGAAGTTGGACTTGGACATCGTATCCATCGCGAATCACTTGGAAGCCTACAAAGCGACGATCGGGACATATTTCATCGTCGATGATCTCAATCACCTTGCGCGTGGTGGACGGATCTCCAATACCAGCGCGATGTTGGGGTATATGATGGAAGTCAAACCGATCTTAACTTTGAATGACGGTAAGATCGTTTCCGTAGCGAAAGTCCGCGGACGCAAGAAAGCATTGAACGAATTGATCGAACGATTTAAAATTGAATCAGATCCAAACAAACAAACCGTCTATATCCACCATAGCGCAAGCGAGGGGGATGTGGAATTATTGAAGACACGCTTACTGGAATGCGAAAACGTATCCGCAGTCGTCGTGAATCCGATGGGACCGATCATCGGTAGCCATACCGGTCCACGAGCCGTCAATATCGGCTATCTCAGGAGTAACGTCAACCATGGTTGAAACCAAACGCATCTACATCGTACTGAGCGACACCGGGTCGATGTTTACCCGTGCGATTCGTTTGTATACGCGTCAAACGTACAATCATACTTCGTTAAGTTTGGGCGATTCGTTTGAGAAGATGTACAGTTTCGGACGACGGAAACCGACCAATCCGTTTATCGGAGGATTCATCAACGAACATGAAACACATATCTACGATTACTTCGAAGATACTTCATGCGTCGTTATGAAACTGGATGTCAGCGATGATGCTTATCAACGGATCGAAGCGAAGATATCGCAATTTGATCAAGATAAAGAGCTCTTGCGTTACAATCTGTTCGGTTTCGTAGGTTTCTTGGTCCATTTACCGATCAAACGTCGCAACGCTTACTTCTGTTCGCAGTTCGTCCACGAAATCCTAAAGGAAAGCGGTGTCGAGATCTTCGAGAAGCCTTCCGAATTAGCCTTGCCATCCGATTTCTTGAATTGGGCAAGGATGGAAAAAGTTTACCAGGGGAAATTCAAAGACTTGGGTGAATTACGATTGAAAACTTCGAATCACATGTAAAACGGTACCGCAAGGTACCGTTTAGTCGATTTCAATGATTTCGTATTCCTGTTCCAACAAGTCGATGCGCAATACTTTGCGATGAAGCAAGGTGCCTTTCTTCAAAATCCACTTCACGGCTTCCGCGACTTCGATCGATGCGACCAGTCCGGGCGTAAACGATGGATTTCCCAACTGTGTCTCGATTCCGCGTTGCGCTTCGTGCGGATAGAGCGATTCCATGACGCGGTCCTTCGGTAAGATGAAGGCAACTTGACCATACCAACCGCTGATGGCCCCATGAACTAACGGAAGACCCATGACTTCGCACACATCTTGAATCAGTTTGCGAACCGGGATCGTGTCCACCGCATCGATCACCAAATTTGCCCCGTCCAAAAGTTCCAACGCGTTCTCCGGATTCAAACGGCGCACATGGACTTTGGTTTCGATCGACGGATTGACGTCTTGGATGCGTTGTTGGGCGACCTCGGCTTTATATTTCCCAAGCGTGGACTCGGTTGCGAGAAGTTGACGGTTCAGATTGGTTTCATCAAAGACATCGCCGTCGATCAAGATGAGTTTACCGACCCCGATACGTGCGAGTTGTTCCGCCACATATCCGCCCAATCCGCCCAAACCCACGATGGCGATGCAACTCGATTTCAGTTTATCTTGATCTTCAAGCGAAATCGTCGTGTAATTCCGTTCATAACGTTTCGACATATCCGTACCTACCTTTGCTTTAAACTATCATATCGGTGCGTATTAAACAAGTATTGACCCCCTTGTGACGTTAAAGAGACATGCTATAATAAAAACAAAGTTGTTAAGATCTATCGGAAGCAAACGCTTCAAGGGGAAAACTATGAGTGAAACGCAACCTGTCCTCAAACCCAAACGCAAACGTCATCTTGTTTTATGGACTCTTTTATTGATTCCTTTGCTTGTGGTCGGTGTCGTATTCGCATTGTTGAATGTACCGAAACAAGCAGGAACGAAGTTCACCCAAAGCGATTTGGATTCGTATCTGGCCAAAGGCGGAATCGTCTTAAATGAGAATAGCGCAAGCTTCGAAGAAATCCTCGCGGGCAAATCGCAGTCGATCGGCGCAAAGCGCGTCGAAGCGACCTTGACCAGCGCGGAAGCGACGGCGATTCTTAATGAAACATTGAAGTCCAATAGCGTATTGAAAAACATTCGTGTCGCGTTTACCGGAAAAGACACCGTTACCGCTTCGGCGACGATCACCGATGATCTTTCGCAGATCTATACCCTTGTCCCGGAAGCCAGTAAATATGACGGTTACCTGAGTACGTTGAAAGGGAAAAGCATATATATCCGATCTTCGTTAAGCCATGACGGAAACAAGTTCGTCGCAAAACTCAGTTCCATCTCCGTCGGTAGTTTGCCTTTACCGGTCGGCGAAGCCAACTCCTATGGAACGATGTTGGGGACAGCCCTCAATGACGCGATTTCCAAGGTCGACAACTTCGATGTTGAAAGTTTCAACGTGGATGAACAAGGACTTCATTTCAAAGGGACCATTCCCCAAGAAGTCCGTTCCCTTGCCTCAAACTAAGATCTTGTTTCAGTTTGATTCGATCCGTCTTCTTCATTTCATTTTTCGGAATTTCTTTTAACCAATAATATTTACGGGGAATACTCCACCGGTCGGATGAAACAAGTCGATCGGTGATTTCTTTTTTAAGCGGATCGATCTTGCCCTGAGATTTGGAAGTAAAGGCCAAACAAAGAATTCCATCATCGTTCAGAAACGCTACCGCTTCATTGATCAATGGCGAGGCTGTTACCTTGGTTTCGATCTCGATCGGAGATACGAAGTATCCGTTTACTTTCAATAAATCATCCTTGCGATATAAAACGTGGAGATTACCTTCACGATCGATCCGTCCGATATCGGCACTGCGATAATATCTGATATCGTTAACCTCGATGAACACGTCTTTTTCGATGGGAGGATCGTAATCGTCCATCAACGTCGGACCAGCGATGCATATTTCCCCTTCATGGTCTGGCGGTACTTCGTTGTTCTGTTCGTCGATCAATAGAAACCGATTGCCCTCAAACGGCTTCCCGACACCTTTCTGACCTTCCTGCGTGACGCAAACCGCCGTTAAGGTCTCAGTACAACCATAACCGACTTGCACGAATGCCGCGCTTTTTCCGTCCTTGAGTAAGCGATCAAATTCATGAACCAAAGATTCGCTGACGGCTTCACCCCCGCAGAATACGTTCTTCACAAAGGATAAATCCTGGGTATACATTCGTCGATCTTTCAGAAACAATCGAAGTAATTGCGGTACCGCAATCAAATAGTTCGGTTTCTCCTTGAGAAAAAGATCGACGATCGCTTCTCGTCGAATCCGTGGAACCAACACACACCGACCCCCAAGAGCGAGAACGGTATGCATCCCGACCCCTAATCCGAAACCATGGAAGAAGGGAAGAATCGAAAACATGGTGTCTTGTGTCGGAACGGGATCGATGATTCCTTTAAGTTGATCACATAAGGAATTCAGTGTTTTAAAGTGTAAGCGGATTCCTTTATTGATGCCTTTGGATCCGCTGGTAAACAGAATAAAATGCGTGGCATTTCGACTTTCATGCATAATGATCGGAACACTACTTCGTTTATAGCGACGATGGTTCTTCGATGGAAGTCGTGCGATCCAACCGCAAAGTAATGCGAACGGTACATTTACCACGTCATGCGAGGAAACCAAAATCGTCGCAATCCCCGATAATTCTTTTCGTGCCTTGAAATAGAGAACATCGCATAGGATCGCCAGATCGACCTTTGACATCTCGCAAAGCAACTTCATTTTCGCGGGAGAAGTCAAGGGATGGATCATCACCGGGGTCGCTCCGATGTGCTCGCACGCATAGAAGAAGAAAGGAAACTCCGGGATATTCGGTAAAATCAACGCAACGCGTTTTGTCTCATCGATACCATTACGAAGTAAGAAATCCGCCGCAAGTTCGACTTCTTGAATCAATTGCGAATATGTAATATGACGCGATCCACACGTCAGTGCGATCGCGTTCGGATAAAGTCTTGCGATTTGTCGAACGCGATCAAGGGCTCCCATACGGATTCTCCAAGAGTGATTGAAATAATTCAAGCGCCAAAAAGAACTGTTGACCTTCGGAAATTCGTTCATCGACCGTGAAAAGGATCTTCACATTTCCATCGGAATCGAGTTTCCCAACCGTAATGAAAACCGAAGCGGTCCCCCATTCATAAAGATGGTGAAAAGCACCGTTTCCGTTGACACTGCCAAGATTGGCGATGACCACCGATGTGTGCAAGGGGTCGCTCTCGATTAAAGATGAAGGTAGAATGCCAAGTCGATCCAGAAAGGATGCGATCGAAACGCCGATTTTGAAAATCGACATAGGAATCCGATTCAAGAGATTGATCAACCGATGAAACGAAGTTCTGTTTGAAGAGCGGATCATTTGGATCCGTGTGTCCATTTTATTTTGGATATCCGTTGGTGAATCTTGAGGATCGAGGGTGATTTTTTCAAGCGCGATCGACCCGGCTTTTGATACATCCTTTTTGATCGCCGTCGTGATTCTCAGATCGGTATGGGAATATTTCTTTCCACCCAAAATGAAATCGTTGAGGAATGGGTAAACTAAGACGGTTTGCTTACAGACATAGAGAACGTAAGAGAAGAAACGAAGATCTTTTTCGCTCAAAAAGTCACGAAGCTCGGGGCTTTTGATGTCCAGTTCAAAAAATACACTTGATCCGATCCGAGTCGGACAAATCAGCGCTTCGACTTTTTGATAGGCGTTTTGCGGAACAGGAATCCGATCTTTAGGACGCATTGTGATCCCCCTAAAAACATGTTTGTTTCATTGTATCATGCAAGGTTACGTAAAACAATTTCACATAAAAAGCCATCCGAGTTTATCGGATGGCGATATTCACTTTTCTGATTTATTCGACGGTGACCGATTTCGCCAAGTTACGGGGTTTGTCAACATCACATCCACGCAAAACGGACGAGTAATACGCAAATAGCTGCATCGGTAGGATGCTCAAGAAAGGCATCAGTTCATTGCGGATTTCCGGTAAGGGGAAGACCATGTCGGCGACATCTTGGATAAACATCGCGTTTTCCCGACAAATCAACAAGACTTTCGCGCCGCGTGCTTTGACTTCCTTGATGTTGGAAATCATCTTCTCGTAAAGTTCATCCTGGGTTGCCAAGGCGATGACCGGGAAATCGTTGACGATCAGCGAAATCGTGCCGTGTTTCAGTTCACCGGCCGGGTAGGCTTCGGAATGAACATAACTGATTTCCTTGAGTTTCAGGGAACCTTCCAACGAGAGCGAGTAATCCAATCCGCGACCGATAAACAACAAGTTATGCGAGTTCTGGAGCTTGGACGCGAAGAACTTACAATCCGCATGATGTTCCAAGACGTGTTGGACAAGTCCCGGAATCGTTAAGAACTCATCAATGATTTCCGTGATTTCTTCCGTCGTACGGGTGCCGTGGAGTTCGCTTAACTTCAATGCAAACAAGCAGAAGACCGCCATCTGGACAAAGAACGCTTTGGTGGAAGCGACCGCGATTTCCAACCCTGCCCACGTATACAGGACATGATCGGCTTCACGAGCGATCGAAGATCCGACCACGTTGACGACTGCCAATGTCGGAACTCCATTGCGTTTGGCTAGACGTAGAGCTGCCAAGGTATCCGCCGTTTCACCGGATTGGGAAACGATGATTACCAAATCTCCCGGTAGAAATACGGGATCGCAATAGCGGAATTCGGAAGCGATCTCGACGGTGACCGGAATCCGGGCCATCTTTTCGATCATTCCTTTGCCGACCATCGCCGCATGCATCGCGGTACCGCAAGCGACCATCGTAATGCGTTTCACATTCAATAAAAAATCATCCGAAATCCCTTCGGCCGTAAAGTCGATCTTACCGTCGACCAAACGCGGGGAAACGGTCTGGGAGAACGACTTCGGTTGTTCATGGATTTCCTTCAACATGAAATGGGGATATCCGCCTTTTTCAGCGGTTTGTTCATCCCAATGCGCATGTTGGATTTCTTTGGTGACCGGTTCGAGATCCAAATCGAGGATCGTCACTTTGTCTTTCGTAACGACCGCAATCTCATTTTCTTCCAAGAGAATGTAATCACGGGTGTATTTCAATATCGCCGTCATGTCCGAAGCGATGAAGTTCATGCCTTCCGCCAAACCGACGATCAACGGACTGTCTTTGCGGATCGCGTAGATTTCATCCGCATATCCCGCAAACATCATGCCGACCGCAAACGATCCGCGGATCTTCTCCAACACTTTCTTGATGGCTTCCAACGGATTGCCCTTTTGGACAAAGTAATAATCCACAAGTTTCGCCAACGCTTCGGTATCCGTCTGCGTTTCAAAGGTATACCCCTTACGGATCATCCGTTCTTTGATGGGGATATAGTTCTCGATGATCCCGTTATGCACGATGGATACGCGATGGTTTCCATGCGGGTGAGAGTTGATATCCGAAGGCTCCCCATGAGTCGCCCAACGCGTGTGTCCGATCCCGACGCTGACAAGCGGTAAGGGGTCCGCATCCAATTTCTTTTGAATATCGTCGATCCGGCCTTTGGTTTTGACCGTTTTAATGTTACCTTCCAAGAATACGGAGATTCCGACGGAATCATATCCGCGATACTCCAACTTACGTAAGCCCGTAACCAAAACATCGGTCGCATTCGGGGAACCCACGACGCCGACAATTCCACACATAGTGATTATGTTCCTTTCAAGAGCGCGGTACGATCAAGAATTTGTATTCTTTGTCCTTGACCTATCGACAACCGCTTGCCGAAGAGGCATCCGCCGAGTCTTTCGATGCTCCTCTTTCCTCGTCACTGTTTCCAGCCGGGCGCTTTTTATTCATGATTAAGCGTAGTTTTTCGTTTCTCACCTCCGCCGTTCTAAATGATAGCACAAAATATTGTTCTTTCATACCTACCCTACGTTACGCACCATGCTTTTTTCCTCAATTTTGGCAGTTTTTCCACTATCAAATTTATTTTCTCTGTTGTATAATGGTAAGGCAAATCGGGACGTAGCACAGCTTGGTAGTGCACTACCTTGGGGTGGTAGGGGTCGCGCGTTCAAATCGCGTCGTTCCGACCAATTTGCGGCCGTAGCTCAGTTGGATAGAGCGAGCGCCTCCTAAGCGCTAGGTCGACGGTTCAACTCCGTCCGGTCGCGCCAGAGTTACCCTCTATATTGTCTTGTGCACCAGTGGCGGAACAGGCAGACGCGCACGTTTGAGGGGCGTGTGGTTATACCGTGTGGGTTCAAGTCCCATCTGGTGCACCAATTTTAAAAATTACCCCCCTGAATAAAGACGAGACCGCGAGAGCGGTTTTTGTTTATTTCCATACATTGATTCCCGTGATTCCAAGGCGTATGATAAAGAAAAGCGGGTGATTCACATGCGCAAACCAAATTCGGTTCTCGATACGATGACAGACCAAGAATGTCGAATACTGGCGACGTTGACAATCGAGGCTTCGATTGAAAAAATGCTGAGTCGTAAGGAAGGACTCAGTGAAACCGACGCCGCAGAGCGTTTGCTTCGTTATGGTCACAATGAAATCTCCCGAGAAAAATCCGTACCTTGGTCAATCCGGCTTCTGAAGGCGTACGTCAATCCATTTTCAGGCGTACTTTTCGTCTTGTCACTAGTCACCTTGATCACGAACATTTTGACCCAACCTACCGGACAAAGAAACTATGCGACCGTGATCATTATTCTGACGATCATTTCGATTAGCGGGTTTCTGAAGTTTTACCAAGAAGGAAAAAGCGACAAAGAGAAAGCGAAACTTGAAGCTTTGACTCGAAACGAAGTCTCCGTTCTTCGCGATGGTGTCGAGAAGACGATCAATATGAAATCCTTAGTTCCGGGCGACATTGTGTTCCTAAATGCCGGATCGATCATCCCGGGAGATGCCAGAGTGATCGAAAACGATGATTTATTCGTTAGTCAATCGCTGATGACCGGAGAGTCGATTCCGGTCGAAAAAACGAGTGACGTCTGTCATGCGCAACATGAACTGTTCGATGTACCGAATCTGCTTTTCATGGGAACCCATGTCGTCAGCGGCTCCGGAAAAGCATTATTAGTTTTGACCGGTTCGAAAACGTACATGGCGTCGATCGCGAAACACAGCCAAGCCAAGCGAATTGTCACATCATTTGAGAAAGGCGTCAACTCGGTAAGTTGGTTGTTGATCCGATTCATGTTAGTGATGGTCCCGATCGTATTTCTTCTTAATGGTTTCTTGAAAGGAAATTGGTTAGAAGCCTTGCTCTTCTCGCTTTCCGTCGCTGTCGGGTTAACACCGGAAATGCTTCCGATGATCGTAACGACCAATCTCGCGAAAGGTGCTGTCGAACTCGCAAAGAAACGGACGATCGTACGGCACATGGAAGCGATTCAAACCTTCGGGGAAATGGATATCCTTTGCACGGATAAAACCGGAACCTTGACGCAGGACAACATTCAAATCACTCGTTTCATCAATGCTGAAGGCAACGAAGATCTTAACGTTCTAATTTTTGCGTATCTGAACAGTTACTTCCAAACCGGGATGAAAGACATGATCGACCGGGCAATCATCAAGAAAGCCGAAGAAGAAAAATTAAACGATAAAGTTACGGGTGTTTCGAAAGTGGATGAACTCCCTTTTGACTTCCAACGTCGAATGCTCTCGGTCCTTTTGACCGAGAATAATCAAGAACATGAACTGATCACCAAAGGGGCGGTAAGCGAAGTGTTCGCGGTGTGTTCGCATGTCCGAATCAAAGGGGAAGATGTGCCGTTTACCCCAGAACATAAAGCGGAATTATTGACCCTTGCCAATCATCTCAATGAAGACGGAATGCGCGACTTGGCGGTCGCTTATAAAGTCGATACCACAAGCGCCGGGAATTTCAATAAGGAAGACGAATCCGGATTAACGTTGATCGGCTTGTTGGGAATGTATGATCCCCCGAAAGATAGCGTTAAAGACGCGCTTTCAAGTTTGAAGAAGCAAGGAATCGAAATCAAAGTGTTGACCGGAGACAATCCGGTGGTCGCCGCCCATATCTGCGATTTGGTCGGACTTGATGGCGCAAAGGCAACCACGGGAAGTCAGATCGAAACGCTCGATGACGCTTCCTTGATCCGTGTGGCGCAAGAAACGGTCGTCTTCAGTAAGTTGACTCCTTTACAGAAAGAACGGATCGTTAAGGCGCTAAAAGTCAACCACACGGTCGGATATATGGGAGATGGAATCAATGACGCCCCGGCATTACGGGCATCGGACGTCGGGATTTCCGTCGACACGGCGGTAGACATCGCCAAAGCCGCGGCGGATATCCTGTTGCTTGAAAAAGACTTGCATATCTTGTCGGTAAGCGTTACCGAAGGCCGCAGGATTTTCGGGAACATTGTCAAGTACATCAAGATGACCGCAAGCTCGAATTTCGGGAATATGTTAAGCATGCTGGTCGCCAGCGCCTTTTTGCCGTTCTTGCCGATGTTACCCTTACAAATTCTCATTTTGAATCTGATCTATGATATTTCACAGACCGCCATTCCTTGGGATCATGTCGATGACACGTACGTATCGAAATCACGGAAATGGGACGCGACGTCGATTCGAAGATTTATGTTGGCGATCGGTCCGATCAGTTCGGTTTTCGATGTGGCGACGTTTATGGTTCTTTGGTTTGTCTTTCGATATAATACATCCGCGGACCCTTCGTTGGTACGGCTATTTCAGACCGGATGGTTTGTGGAGAGCTTGTTATCGCAGACGTTAATCATTCATCTCATCCGAACCGAAAAGATACCGTTTATTCAAAGTCGGGCGAGTTGGCAAGTTCTTTTGATGACTTTTATCATGATGTCAATCGGGCTTTACCTTCCCTTCTCGCCGATCGCCGGTTCTATTTCGATGGGTCGGTTGCCCGTCGCCTATTTCGGATACTTGGCGATGATTTTAGTAGGTTATGGGGTTTTACTTCAAGGTGCGAAGCGAGTCTACCGAAAAATCTTCAACCAATGGTTGTGATCGACAATCGATGATCATGCACAAGCAAGAATGAATAACCTAGAGCGACGAACTGCTTGGCGGATGTTCTGGAATTTGATTTCTACTCACCAAGACATCAACCCTAATGGGTCAAATTCAAATCGACTCTCCATAAAACGAGTGAAAGTTAACCCGATCTTTCGGGTTTTTATATACCACGAAAAAATATTTACTAATTTTAAATATATACCTTGACAGGCGAAGTAGATAGTACTATGATGTAACTGTAAAAAGGAGGGATGTCATGAACATCACATCCGATATCCTTCGTGGACATACGGAAACCATCATCCTGCGACATCTGTTAGAAAAAGACAGTTACGGATATGAAATCAACAAGTCCATCCAGGAAAAGACTCAAAACCAGTTTGAATTGAAGGAAGCTACCTTGTATTCCGCATTCCGAAGACTGGAAAGCGCCGGTCTGATCACCTCGTATTGGGGCGATGAAACCACCGGTGCCCGCCGACGTTATTACGCCATCACACCGGAGGGTAGAATCCTTTACCGGCAGAACCGTCAAGATTGGGAAGAAGCGAAAGTCCTGATCGATACTCTCATTTAAGGAGGGAGAACCCATGATCGCAAAAATCAGATCGTACATCAACCGTGCCTTTGAAGACGTACCCCGCACCAAGAAATCGATGGAGATGCAAGAAGAACTCATCAGTAATCTCATCGAAAAGTTCAACGACCAGCTTAAGCTGGGCAAAACCGAAGAAGAAGCTTACACGATCGTGATCTCCTCCATCGGGGATCTCAGCGAGTTGACCGAAGGCATGCGCGAACGCCATGTCTTGTCGCAACCGACGCCGGCCCAGCGCAAACGCAGCGCCACCGTCATCGCTTTCGCCGTCATGCTTTATATCTTAAGTCCGATGGTGTTGATTCTGTTTGCGGAGAGTTTCGGACAAGCCATCACAGGATTGGCCGGGATGTTCTCGCTGATCGCCGTCGCGACCGGATTGATCGTCTATAACCAAGCCAGCAAACCGAAGTACCTACGTGAAGATGAAACCTTGGTCGAAGAGTTCAAGGAATGGAAATCCGCCCGTGGTAAAAACAAATCGATCTACCAGGCGCTCAGTTCGGCTTTCTGGTTGATCGTCGTGGCGGTTTATCTCTTCATCAGCTTTACCTACATGAACTGGCATTACTCGTGGATCATCTTTATCATCGCCGCCGCGATTCAAAACATCGCCAAGGCTTTGGTGGAAATCAGGGATCAAGATGAAAACTAACACGCTCGCAAGCTTGTTGAAGGCAACCTTCTGGCTGGTGATCGCCGCCTTGGCTGCCTTGGTGATGGTATCCTTCATGCAGGGAAACAATCCCTTCGACTTCGTCGACCAACAACGAGGACCGATAACCGTGCTCTATGAGCGGACGGTCGCGGAAGAGATCACGAAACTTACTATTAACTGGAATGTCGGAGGAGTCGAAATCAAAGTCTCCGAAGACGATCATATCCACATCGTCGAACGCGGTCGCGGGGATGTCCCGGAATCGAAATGGGCGAGCTACACCCAGGAAAACGGCAGTTTGACGATTACCAGTAAAAACAAAAACGTGATTTATCTCTTCTTCTGGCATACCCCGGAAACCTATTTGGAACTTCGTTTACCGAAGATCACCTATGACTCGGTCATGTTGAACGTCACCTCCGGAAACAATACGATCGATGATCTAAGCGTTGATCGTCTCACGACGCGTTCGACCTCCGGAATCCTACGCTTCAATAATCTTACCGCCAACACATTGAAACTCGACATGACCAGCGGCCAGACGTTCTTCGAAGATTCAATCGTTCCGGAAATCGATGCGGTCATGACGTCGGGAACCTTCGAGTTTGAAGGTGTGATCGCCGATACGTTGGATCTGACGATGACCAGCGGACGCTTCGACGCACGACTTGACGAAACCGCCCCAGGGTCGATCGATTTCCAGATGACCTCCGGTTCGGCGGATTTCGAACTGAATGCACCGGCGGACTTCGCGTTGCGCTTATCGAAAACTTCCGGCAGTTTCGCCGCCAATTTCCCCAACACCAAAGAAAACAACACCTACACTTATAAAAACGGACGCGACGACTACCGCATGAATATGACCAGCGGATCGATTCAATTCAGCGTCAACAAGTAAGACGGTTCGATCGTCTTACTCGTTTTTTTCAGGATTTCCTTTAAAATTACAGTAAATTGCGTTATAATCAACCCTGTTATCCAAATTGTTCACAGTTTTGCCATAAATCGAGCATAAAATGAAGAAGTCGGAGGAAGAAATATGAAGAAAATAGTATGCATGTTCTTGGCGGTCGTATTGTTGGCGGGATGTACGAAAACCGTAACGAAGGAAGACTACGAAACCAAAATCAACGATCTGGAAACCCAGATCGAAACCTTGACGCAGAAAGTTGAGGAACTCAACGAAACCGTCGCGGCCTTGACTGATAAATTACGTGACGGAAATAGTTATCAGATACTTAAAGGGGTTGAAGCCGGTGGTGTCACAACACTCACCTTGTCTTCAATCAACGCGACCGTCGCATTTTCAGGAAGCTTACCGGACCGATTGGAAACGTTATACAATTTAACTCTGGACGAGTTCGGAATTTATTATCACGACAGCGGAGAATTCGAACCGATCGTCCGATTCAAAGCGCTGAACCAAAACGAACTGGATCTTACCGGTGAATATGCCGGGGCGACCATCGTCGCCGACCTCGGAAACGGACGCGTCTTGATCGCCTTGGTGAAAAGTTCAAGCAACCTTAGCGAAAGTGCCAAAACCTATCTGAACGAAGAAAACGTCGCGACTCGCTTCGCCGCAAATAAGTTCACTGTCAAACCGTTCGTCACTACCCCTTAGCCCGTCGCGGGCTTTTTCTTTATCCTTCAAACTGCCAACTTGAAAGCGATTGAACTTGCATACGAATAAGGAAAGGAATACAATTTCAAGTGGAGATATTCGCTCCTTCAGGAGGCTGTCATGGGCATTATCGAGACAAAGAAACTTACCAAATATTATGGAAAATCACGCGGAATAATCGATGTCGACCTAACGATCGAAAAAGGCGAGATTTACGGATTTATCGGACCCAACGGTGCCGGGAAATCGACCACGATCCGGTTATTACTGGACCTGATCAAACCGACCGGCGGCAGTGCGTCCGTGTTCGGCTTGGACTGTCAAAAAGACTATGCGAAGATCCATGAGGAAATCGGATATCTGCCCTCGGAAGTTTTCTATTACGAGAACATGAAGGTTAAAGACCTGCTTGCTTATTCCGCATCGTTTTATAAGAAAGATTGTTCCGCCAAAATCAAAGAATTGGCGAAACGGTTAGATCTCGACTTGAACCGTAAGATCGATGATTTATCCTACGGAAACAAGAAGAAAGTCGGGATCGTCCAAGGCTTGCTTCATTCACCGCAGTTGATCATCCTTGACGAACCGACCGGCGGATTGGATCCCTTGATGCAACAGACGTTTTTCGAAATACTAAAAGAAGAAAACCGTCGCGGAGCGACTGTCTTGTTCTCATCCCATATCCTTAGCGAAGTCCAGAAAATCTGCGATCGCGTCGCCATCATTAAAGATGGACGCATCATTCGCATCGATACGATGGCATCCTTGACCGAAAGCATGTACTTGAAAGTCGCGATGGAAACCAACACCGAAGTTCCCAAAGATTTCCTCAACGGAAGCATGAACAATTTCGTCGTCAACGGAAAAGACGTTTCTTTCTTATACAAAGGGGACACCAACGAGTTGTTGGCGAAACTATCGAAGTTGGATATTGTCCGCATCAGCATGAGCGAACCGGATCTCGAAGAGATCTTCATGCATTACTACGAGAAGGAGTAGGTCATGAACATTTTCCTTGTCGAAATCAAAAGCAGTCTCAAAAGCACCTTGATCTGGATCTTGATGTTGGGGATCGTCGCAGTCGGATTCATCCAGGTTTTCCCCGCGTTTTATTCGGGATCGGCTGAACTCATCAAGATGCTTGAGAACTATCCCAAAGAACTCTTGGAAGGGTTGGACTTCGATCCCAACCAGTTCTTTACAATCTTAGGTTTCTATTCCTTCATCGCGGTTTATGTGCAGGTGATGGTCGCTTTCCAAGGATTTATCCTTGGTCTGCAAGTCATCGGACGCGAAACCAAGGCGCACACGATGGATTTCTTAATCACCAAACCGGTCCGTCGTTCCAACATTCTTACTATGAAAATCGCGGCGATCTTTACGATTCTCATCGTGACCAATCTTTGTCTCTTCGCGCTTACCGTATTCGGTCTTTCGATCACCGGGGAAACCTTCTCGATGGTCGGCCTCGTCTTGGTCAGCTTGGTCATGTTTCTTTGTTCGGTAATCTTCGCGTCCATCGGAATCCTCCTTGGGGCGACGCTTCGCAAATTACGTTCGATCGCACCCTATGCCTTAGGTATCGTGACCGGTTTCTTCATCTTAAACATGATGAAAGGAATCTTCGACGATCCTTGGATCCAATGGTTATCCCCGTTTCAATTCTTCGACAAGTTCGAAGTCATTTCGACCCAATCCCTCGACCCGATCTTTCTGGCCTGGTCATGTTTCCTCATTTTAGCGATGATCGGCGTCAGTTACTTGATTTACACAAAGAAGGATATCCACGCACTTTAGGAGGTGCTCACCATGAACTTATTCTTTCATGAAATGAAGATGTATTGGAAGTATTTACTGTTCTGGTCGATCGGCATCTTATTTATGGTCGGGGCAGGCATGGGTAAGTACTCCGGAATGTATGCGGAAGGCGGACAAGACATTTCGAAATTGTTCGAATCCTTCCCGAAAGCGTTTTTAGCGATGTTCGGCATGGTCAACATCGATGTTTCCTCGGTCGGCGGATTCTACGGAATCATTCACTTCTACGTCTTGATCATGGGGATCGTCTATGCGATCATCCTTGGTTCCGGCATCTTAGCCAAGGAAGAACGTGATCACACCGCCGAGTTTCTAATGGTGAAACCGGTCGCCAAAGGGTGGATCCTCGGCCAAAAGCTCTTGGCCGGTTTGGTATATGTTTTCGGTTTCGTCGCGGTCGACGCTTTGATCTCATATCCCATCGTCAAACAAGTCGCCGATCAGGATATTTCCAATGAAATCACGCTGTTTCTGTTGGCGCTGACCGTCATCATGTTAGTCTTCTACGTCGTCTCTTTCGGTTTCTCGGGCGCGCTAAATGACCCGCGCAAATCCTCGATGATCATGTTGAGCGTCATGGGATTTACCTATTTGGGAAGCATCGCCATGGATTTGTTGGAGAATTCGGACTGGATGCGTCCGCTTATCACCTTAAAGTATTTCCCGGCCGACCAAATCTTGGACTCTTTAACTTTGGATCCAATCTATCTGGGACTTTCCGGTTTACTGATTTTGATTGGCTTGGGAATGGCGTTTATCCGCTTCCCACGCAGAGATCTTCACCTGTAAAGGCGGGAACACTCCCGCCTTTTTTAAAAAAGAGTGGAAAATATCATTGGATTTGTTATAATTGTAAAGCAGTCACGCACCAGTGGCGGAATAGGCATACGCGCACGTCTCAGAAGCGTGTGGGCAACCGTGCGGGTTCAAGTCCCGCCTGGTGCACCATTTGAATCTTAAGCGGGAATTACCGCTTTTTTTATTCGATTGTTGCGTTAGATTGCCAAATTGGTTATGATAGATACCACGGGAAACCGACGAAGGAGAGAAACGATGCAAGCTTGGATCATGATGATTATCGAGAAGTTCGGCTATTTCGGAACCTTCTTCATGATCTTCATCGAAAATGTATTTCCACCGATTCCCTCCGAAGTCATCTTGACGTTTGGCGGTTTCGTTACCACAACCACTTCCTTAACCGTACCGGGCATGATCTTTGCCTCAACCTTGGGTTCTTTGGCCGGTGCGTTGTTACTGTTCGGATTAGGAAGCGTCATGCGCATCGAACAATTCGAAGCGATCGTGACTAAGTATGGACATATTTTGAGATTAAAAGTCGAAGATGTCCGCAATGCCCAACATTGGTTTGAGAAGCGCGGAAGCATTACTGTTTTTATCTGTCGTATGATTCCGATCTTGCGCAGCTTGATTTCCATTCCTGCCGGGATCGCACGTATGAAGTTGGGTAAGTTCATGATTCTGACAACCATCGGAACGTTGATCTGGAATACGATCTTGGTCGGTGCCGGCGCGTTACTAGGGGAGAAGTGGGAAGTCATCTTGGAATACATGGACGTGTACTCGACCGTGACCTACACCGTTCTTGGATTGATCGGTGTCGGCTTGGTGGTTTATCTGATTCGTAAAAACCGAAAAGCATAATTCAGTGCGAAGGTCCTTGTGACTTTCGTTTTTTTATTCCATAATATTGGAAAGAGAGGTGTTTGAAATGAAACTCCTGATCAAACAAAAAGTATTTTCCTGGGGCGATAAGTTCACCGTCTATGACGAAGCTCAGAACGAACGATTCACAGTCGAAGGAGAAGTCTTCACCTTAGGGAAGAAACTCCATGTCTATGACTTGAATCATTCGGAGGTCGCCTTCATCCATCAAAAATTACTCTCGTTCTTACCCAAGTTCTTCGTCTCGGTGGACGGTCAAGATGTGGCGGAAATCAAAGCGAAGTTCTCCGTCTTCAAACCGAAATACGATATCGAAGGGTTGGATTGGAAGGTCGAAGGGAACTTTACCGGACATGATTACGCTGTCTATGGACCGGAAGGTCCGGTGGTCGAGATCCACAAGGAATGGCTGACGTGGGGCGATACGTATGTCTTGAATGTAGCCGATCCGAAAGATGAAATCATGGCCTTGGCGGTCGTGCTTGCGATCGACGCGGTCATGGCGCAACAAGCGCAAGCCAGTCACAATAACGGGAACTTTAATAACTAGATGTACCGCCGAATGTCGGTAATTACTGTTTGAATTCATGTAGGGGTCGATAATTCGACCCTTTTCGTCATCATCTGTCCTTGTTTTTGTACTCTTGCGTAGGATACCCCAAGCGTGTAAAATAGAAACAGTGAGGGCAGAACGATGAATCCATCCGGCAACAGTAAACTGAAGCTTTTGTATGTGATGCGTTTTCTTTTGGAGAAGACCGACGAAGACCATACCGTCACCGTACAGGATATCATCGATCACCTCCAATCCCTCGGCTTGACCAGCGAACGTAAAAGCATCTACGAATACATCGGACTGCTTCAAGATTACGGTTTGGATATCTTATGTCAACGCGAGAAGAGGAACCGTTATTTTGTCGGATCACGGGATTTCGAACTACCGGAACTCAAACTTTTGGTCGACGCCGTCCAGTACTCGAAATTCATCACACCGAAGAAAAGCGAAGAGTTGATCCGCAAAATCAACGGATTGGCCAGCGTACATCAGGCCGACCAATTGGTTCGTCAGGTCTATGTCACCAATCGTTTGAAAGCGGGCAACGAGAACATCTATTACAGCGTCGATATCCTGCATAACGCGATCAGCACCAAGCATAAGGTCAGTTTCCGTTATTTCGACTATGACTTGTCGAAACAACGTCATTTCCGGAAAAACAACGAGAAATATGTCACCATTCCGTGTTTCATGGTGTGGGACGATGAGAACTATTATCTGGTCACGTACAACGAGAAGTACGATAAGTTCAATCATTTCAGGGTTGACAAGATGGTCGATGTTGCGATGAGCGAAGAAGTCTTCGAGAAGGAAATAGAGACGATGGATGCGATGAATTACAGTTCACGCATCTTCAATATGTTCGGTGGAGAAGAAATGACAATCGATCTAAAGGTCAGTTCAAGTTTGATCGGGGTTGTCCTCGATCGTTTCGGACACGATATCGAGCTGCGTCCCATCGATGACGAATCGTTTGAAATTACCGTGGATGTGGTGATGAGCCCGACTTTCTTAGCGTGGATTTTCCAGTTTATGGACAAGATCCAACTGACCGGACCGCAGAAAGCGGTCGATCGGTTTCATGAAATGTTAGTTAAAACGCTAGGCTGTTACCAATAAAAGGAGAACGAAGTGAACCATTATCAACGGAATCGAGAAATCGCGATCAACTTTGAGATCCTGCGAAAGCTTGTCAAAGATGATGCCAGATTGAATCAACTGATCACGCGCGATCGGTTTCTTGAGCTCCAGCAAGTCTCGGAATTCTATTTCAACCATTGTCCGGCATCACGGTTTATCCAAGACTACCCGAAAGTGTTTCAAATGATGCAACGGGAAACCGTGGCCGCATTTACGAAACTTTTGCCCAATACGAAAATAATCAGTAAATTCGATGAGGAATACCCCGCTGCGCTCTTACAGGACTTAAAAGAAGACGCACCGCTATTTATCTATGCCTGTGGAAACATCGCTCTATTGGGTCGCAAACATGCCAAAGTCGTTTTGACGGGGAGTCGTTCCGCCAATGAAAAGGAAATGATCCACGCCAAAGAACTGAGTGTCGCCTTAGCCAAAAAAGGATACGTGGTCACGACCGGGTTTGACGACTTATTGGATACCAGCGCACAGGCGGGGCTACAGGAAGCCGGACTTTCCGGGATGTCGATCCTGCATATCCCGTTGGTAAAGTCATTTGTGGAAGGAAGCTTAGAATCCTCCATCAAGCGTCAACTCTTCAGCGCACCGTCGCTTGTCATTTCCCCCTTTCCTCCGACCCAGACCGCGCTGTTAAAAAGCGAATCCGAATTGGTCGGAAAGATGTTGGCGTCCATCGGAAAAGTATCGGTTGTACTGAGCGCCAAAGAAGGCGGGAGCGCGCATCGGGAAGCCGGGTATTGCGTGGCCATGCATAAACCAGTCATCTTACCGAAGTATATTCTGATGTCGCTGAAGTTTATCGAAAGCAAGTATATCTTCAGTACCGTCAACGATGAAGAGTTGATGGAACTGATCCAACAGTTTGCCTAATCGAAGCACAATGTGCTTCTTTTTTTATGCAAACCAAGCTTACTTGAGCGATTTAAATCCTTCTTCACAAAGTTCCATAGCAACTTTTTCAGAAGAAAGGATTTACGCAAAAAAACAGATAAATAAATCTAAAAAATGCTTGTTCAAGGATTGACAAGTATATTAGATAAAACTAATATACTAATGTACTGCGAGGTAACCGATGGAATACAACGAAAAACTCTATACCGAGAAAAGCGAGATTCTGAAAGCCTTGGCACATCCGATCCGTTTATGCATCGTCCGCGGACTCTTAAAACAAGGGTCATGCAACGTATCGCATATGGAAGAATGTCTCAATGTTTCCCAATCCGTCATCTCCCAGCATCTTGCCAAACTTTTGTCCGCGAAGATCGTTGCGCGCAAGCGTGTCGGCAACAATCATCTCTATGAAGTCGCGAATCCTGAAGTCGTCGGTTTATTAGTGTGCCTCTTTGATGAGGAAGGAAAGGTCAAATTATGAGAAAGATTCTAATCGTAGGCGGGGTCGCGGGCGGCGCGACCGCGGCGGCGCGTTTACGCCGTTTGAATGAAGAAGACAAAATCATCCTCTTTGAACGCGATGAATACATCAGCTTCGCGAACTGCGGACTTCCGTATTACATCGGCGGGGTCATCAAACAACACGACAAACTGATCGTTCAAACCGTCGAAGCCATGAGCGAACGCTTCAATCTCGACATTCGCCCATTCAACGAAGTCGTAGGAATCGACAAGAATGCTAAAACGGTTACCGTCAGAAACACACAAACCAATACGACCTACGTTGAAAGTTACGATGTCTTGATCTTATCTCCCGGTGCCAAACCGATCCAACCTCCCATTCGGGGCATTGAGGAAGCGGACAATCTGTTTGTATTGCGTAACATTCCCGATACGGACAGAATCGCCAACAGTATCCTCGCAAATTCACCGAAAACGGCGGTCGTTGTGGGCGGCGGATTCATCGGCGTCGAGATGGCCGAGAACCTGACGGAACGAGGCATTCAAGTGACGTTGGTCGAGAAGATGGCGCAAGTCCTCGGACCGATCGACTTCGAAATGGCGCAATTGGTCCATCAGGAAATGAACCAACATGGCGTTCAACTCGTATTGGGTGACGGGGTTTCCCACTTCACCAACAACGGACATACGATCCATCTGGAATCCGGAAAAGAAATCGATTGCGATCTTGTCATTCTCGCGATCGGCGTCGTCCCGGAAAACGGATTGGCTAAACAAGGCGGATTGAAAATCGGTCCGCGCGGACACATCGTCACCAATGAAAAATTGCGCGTATACGATGCGGAATCAAACGCATTAATTGAAGATATCTATGCTATCGGCGATGCCATCCAAGTCAAGGATGTCGTCACGGGCGATGATACGGCGATCGCGCTGGCGTGGCCGGCGAACCGTCAAGGACGTGTCGTCGCCGACATCATCAACGGCATCGACGCCCGTTACAACGGCTCTTTAGGTACTTCCGTCTTGAAAGTATTTAACTTAACCGTCGCTTCCACCGGCAACAATCAACGGATGTTGGCGATGAAGAAGATTCCGCATATCGCCGTTCATGCGCATCGCGGGAATCATGCTTCCTATTATCCCAATGCCACCAACATCGCCCTGAAACTGATCTTCAATCCGGAAACCGGTGCGATCTTAGGCGCACAGGCGGTCGGTCAAGAAGGGACCGAAAAACGGATCGACGTCATCGCGACGGCGATCAAGTTGAATGCGAAAGTCACGGATCTTTCCGATCTCGAACTCAGTTATGCGCCGCCGTTCAGCAGTGCGAAAGACCCGTCCAACATTTTGGGGTATATCGCCGAGAATGTACTCGCAAACACCTATAAAGTCACCTACGTCCAAGAAATCGAAGCCTTGGCGAAAGAAGGGGCATACTTCCTGGACGTCCGTACGCCGATCGAATTCTCGACCGGACACTTCCCAAACGCCGTCAACATCGAAGTCGACGAGTTGCGTAACCGCTTGGATGAAATCAAGGTCTCCAAAGACACGGCGATTTATGTCAACTGCCAAGTCGGCTTACGCGCCTACATCGCCATCCGGATTTTGAAGGCCAATGGGTTCACGAACCTTTATAACGTATCAGGCGGTTATTCCACGTATAAAGCTTACCAATACAAACCCGGCGTCGATCCGAAAGTAAAATCAGTCAAAGTGGACGAGATTTCCGGAAAAAGCGTCAGTGAGTTTAAGACTGTCGATGTCTGCGGACTTCAATGCCCGGGTCCGTTAATGGCAACTTATCAAGCGTTGCAGGAAGCCAATGAAGGGGATACGGTCCAAATCATTGCGACCGATCCGGGTTTCACCAGTGACATTCAAGCGTGGTGCGCTTCCAACGGACATACCTTGGATAACTTGAAGACCGAAGGCAACAAGTTCATCGCGACGATCGTCAAAGGTCACAAAGCCGCCAATTGTTCGTTGAGTTCCTTAGGGACGTCACCTGAGAACGCCACGATCGTGTTGTTTAGCGGGAAATTGGATAAAGCCTTGGCTGCCATGGTCATCGCGCAAGGTGCCGCTGCACAGGGCAAGAAAGTCACCGTCTTCTTTACTTTCTGGGGACTCAATGCGTTACGTAAAGCCGAATCCGTCAGCGTCAAGAAAACCTTCATCGAAACGATGTTCGGGTGGATGATGCCCAAAGGTGCGACCAAACTCAAACTTTCCAGCATGAACATGGGCGGGATGGGGAAAGCCATGATCAAAGGCATCATGAAACAGAAGAATGTCGACCAAGTCGAAGTCATGATGGCGAAGGCGCAACAACTTGGCGTCAACTTCATCGCATGTACCATGTCCATGGATTTGATGGGGATCAAAAAAGAAGAATTGTTGGATGGGATCGAATACGGAGGCGTCGGAACGTATCTGGCGGAAAACGAAAACGCCGGGACGACCTTGTTTATCTAGGACCATGATTTAATACAAACCCGGCGATCTGTCCGAATGTCAAATCGCCGGGTTTTGTGTTGAGACTAAAGTATTTTTAAAGGCTGACAAACCTGAAAGCATCCTGCTTTTTTTACCACACAGAAACTGATACGATGTCTCCATCCAAGGAGGATAAGGTATGCCTGTCCAAATCTATGTGAACTTTAACCAACAATGCGAAGAAGCCGTACACTTTTACGCTAGCGTATTCCAAACCCCTGCGCCAAATTTCATGCGTTTCGGCGATATGCCCAATCCGGATTACCCGCTTGACGATGTATCGAAAAACCTGATCATGCACACCGAACTCGTCATCGAAGGGGATACGGTCATGTTTAGCGATGTTTTCCCCGGGATGGAACTAAAGGTCGGCAACAACCTTTCCTTAACCGTCGTCAGTGATGATGTTGAAAAGACACGCCGTTACTTCGATTTATTGAAAGTCGGTGGTTTGGTCGAGATGGAACTTCAAGAAACGTTCTGGAGTCCGCTCTATGGCAGCATCGTCGACAAGTATGGGATCGTTTGGCAATTCAGCACAAGAAAGCCTGCGTAAACGCAGGCTTTTTCATGCTTATAGGAGATTGTTTAGGATCGCCCATAGTGAGAAACTAAGGGTTGAAAGTAAACCGACATAGCCATAGATCCGATCGAAGCGACGCCGGCGCATCCATGACTGATATCCATATCCGATCAGTGCGAAGGCGACCGCGGCAGCGGTAAAGAAAGTTAGATAAGGACCGACAATCGTTAAGTTATACGTCGCCAATGCATACAGAAGGGTACAGATCAAACCGATCAAACTCAGCTCAAGCAACGAGCTCAATCCGAATGCCGGCGTGAACTTGCGAACATGCAATGCTTGTTTGCCTTGTTTGACGAAGTTGACGGTGGCGAGAATCGTGAAGATCGCGACGGCGAACCATTGCCACTGCGGGTTCTCCAATGGTGAAACTCTGACGTAATTTAACGCCGAATCGGTTACCAGGAAGATATCATTATGATCTTTAAGGAACTTAATCGCACCGATGGGCGAATCATAGAGATCTTCCCCAACGACAGATAACGGACTCCCGTTGAGAGTATACCCTTGTGTCATATCCCCTTTAACATGCAAAGTCCGTTCAGGTATCAAGAAACTGTAGAGCTTCTCGATCGAAGTGAAGTTCGAACGCAGCGTGCGATAGGTACCGTCAAGGTGATCCGAGGTGACTTTGACACTTGGCTCATTTTCTTTATGACCGAGTACGGATTGAACGAAAGTATCGTTGAGTTGTTTGATGTTCGACCAAGGTAAAGGAGAGTTGAAACTGACAAACATCGCACAATCCGCCTCCGGAATCAGAATCAACTGGGAATTGAAGAAGGCGGTTTCCCCACGTTTTTCCACAATCCGGTGTTGATTGTGACGGTGGATATTCCATGCATAACCGAATCCTTCGAACTCCGGTGTCAACGCATATTGAGGTGAGAACAGTAAATCTTTGTATTCATTCGATAAGAGGTTTTCTTTTTCATCCAAACACCACTCCATATACTTCAACATATCCTTGGCCGTCGATACGACCGAACCTTCCGGATACATCTGGATGATCGGTTCAAGGACTTCTTTGCCCTTTAGGTCGTAAGCTTTGGAGACAGGCAGATCCGTTAACGGATCGAAGGTCGTCATCGTCATTCCCAGAGGTTCAAAGATATTCTTTTTCGCATACTCGTCAAAGGGCATTTGAGTAACGACTTCGACGATATACGCCGCCAAAGCAATGCCATAATTCGAGTACGAACTGACCTTTCCGGGTTCGAAAACCTGATGCGGCTGATAGATTGATAAACATTCAGAGAGCGACATCATCTCATTCTTGGAGTTGACGACCATCCCGCTAATCAGATCCTCAAATCCCGCTGAGTGCGTGAGAAGATGATGCAAGGTAATCGGAAACGCAAAGTCGAACTGACCATTAGGCAAATACGTTTGTATGTCCTGATGTAGATCAAGTTTCTTCGTTTCGACCGCTTGAAGAACCGCGATCGCAACGAAAGTCTTCGAAATCGATCCGATGCGAAACGGAGTCCGGATCGGATCGGCCAGGGTATGCTTGGTCTTATCCGCATACCCCATCCCGCCATAGTATGTATCGCCATGATCCACAAACGCATAGATCATGCCGGTCGATTGGCCAAGGTAGGAAGAGAGTCCGTCGGTGACCGTATCATAGTTGGCGGCACTGACCTGTTGACAAAGAAGTAAAGTAAACAAGCAAATCAAGAGGACGATAAGTTTACGCATCATATCACCATACAAACAGGATAAACCGTTTGGTCCTTTTCATGTATTCGACATATTCCATTCCAAACGCATGCTTCATATCCTCTTCTTCACGTTTCGCCAATCGAAGGTACATCACCGCCATCGTCGGCAACATGATCAACATCGGGATCGTCATCCATTCGATACACATTCCGAAGCTCAATAATAGAAGCGCCGCATATTGCGGGTGACGGATGTAGGTATAAATGCCGGTCGTGACCAATTTACCTTCGCCATCCGCCTTGCGCCAATAGTCGCGATGGATCTGTTTCCAACCATTGATAAGCATCGCCACGGCGATCAACGCCAAGAAGATGTTGATGTACATGCCCCAATAACCGATCCACGGAAACAAAGTGTGTCCCCATAAAACACCTAAGGGAAGTTCGCGGTTGAAGAGCCATGAAATCAAAAACATACTGAAGGGGATCCCGTGCATTTCGATGGCGAATGCGACCACGAAGGCGAAGAAGGCGCCTTTGGGTTTGCGTTGCATCTTGCGGTAATAGGGGAATAGAAATAAGATCGAACTATACAAAGCGATAAAGAAGAGAATGCCGAACCAATCGTGATAATGACTGTTTTCCAGATACATCGTGAATACCTCCGTGTTGTTACGGGTTTATCATAGTTTCCCGTTCTTAAATCCATCGCTGCGTGTTTCTTAAAGATTCCTTAAACAATTCAGCCAAGACACGCGTCG
Source organism: uncultured Erysipelotrichaceae bacterium (assembly GCA_964526155.1). GTDB lineage: Bacteria > Bacillota_I > Bacilli_A > Erysipelotrichales > Erysipelotrichaceae > GWE2-51-13. The sequence continues at coordinate 482,116 of CAZGLV010000001.1, forward strand.
GATTGTATTCGAAAGTTTCATCCCCTATAATGGGAACAACGAGGGTAATTCCATGAAACTTTTGATCGTCGAAGATGAAGCGGATCTACGCTATTTACTTAAGTTCGAATGCGAAAAAGCCGGACATACCGTGATTTGCGAAGAAGACGGGATCGGGGCGCTGGATCGCATCAAACATGAATCCTTTGACCTCGTGGTTTGCGATGTCATGATGCCGCGCTTGGACGGGTTTAACTTATTGCGTCAAGTGCGTTTGTTTTCCGAGTTTCCCTTCATGTTTCTGACCGCTCGCGGGGATGAGATGGACAAGGTGCTCGGCTTTGGACTCGGGGCGGATGATTATCTGATCAAACCTTTCTCCATGTCGGAATTGTTGGCGCGTATCGAGGCCTTACATCGTCGCTGCCAGCGCCAAACCAACTTCCCGACACATGTGCGCATCGGTCAAATCACCTTGGATACGACCAGTTGCCAGGCATTTAAGGACGATCAAGAACTGATATTGAATACGAAAGAGTATCAACTCCTCAAATATTTCATGGAACATCCGGCCCGTGTCTTCACCAAAGCCCAACTTTACGAAGCCATCTGGCAACAAGACTCATTCGTCGATGACAATACGATCATGGTACATGTCAGTCATTTGCGTAAGTTGATCGAAGATGATCCGCGCAATCCGCATTATATCCAAACCGTGCATGGCATCGGATATCGTTTCTGTAAGGCGGAAGACAAAACATGAGAACGAAAGTCCGAAGCCAGTTGGTTTTCAATTATCTGTTCATGCTTTTCGTGGTCGTCATCGTCTTTTTTCTCTTCTTTGTGATGACAGATTTCTCTAACCATATGTTGGCCGGCAACTTGGTCAAAGATCAATATCCCGCGCAAGAAGTGGCGGAATCTTCGTTGGATCCGATGTTGATCGAGGAAATCGCGACGCATAACGGAGCTGTCTATTTCGTCGATAAGAGTTTAAGAGGTGTTCATCTTGGTGGGATCAATCCTTTCGAGTTTGGGCAATTCGACAATTCATCCTTCACCAAGTTCTTGATCGATTCAAAACGCAGCGGGACACCGTACAGTATCAACACCTACTATTCCGAAGACCTTGAAGGATGGGTGTTCGTGGTCTTTCCGACATCCCTAAGGATCGAATTCGGAATCGTGGTCAACCGTTTGTTTTCTTCGGTCAACCGGCAGAAAGTCGAAAGCGTCGTTTTCTTTTTGGCCATCATGGTCGTGCTGCTATTATCACTGGGGGTGTTCGCGCTTTCCAAATTTTCTTCGCTTCAGTTCTTGAAACCGATCACCGCCATGAAAGAAGCCCTGACGCATGTGAAAAAGGGAGACTACTCGCATCGAGTGAGTTTGAAAGCTTCGCGGGAATTCGAGGAAGTGGCGGGACTGTTTAATGAGATGACGACGGAAATCCAGCGGAAAGACGAAGAGCTCAAGGAAGCGGAACATCAGCGCCAACAACTGATTCTCGATATCTCGCATGATTTGCGCAATCCTTTGGCCGTGATGTTGGGGTTTTCGGAAATATTGGACCAAGATACGATCGAGGAAGATCAACGGCGTAAATTCACATCAACGATTCATCACCATGGATTACGCGCGAAGAACTTGATCGATCAATTGTTTGAACTTTCAACGATCGAAAGCGGACGCTTCGCGTTGGACAAGAAAGAATTGGATTTCTATGAATATCTACGTAAAATCGTCGCCAACCATATCCCGATCTTCGAGAAAGAAGGGTTCAACTATGCGGTTGATATTCCGGAAGAACCTTTACTCTTGAAGTTCGATCCGCGATGGATGGATCGTGCCATAAACAATATGTTGGAGAATGTCGTCAAGCATAACAAAGCCGGGACCACGATTACCATCAAAGCGTATATCGAAAACAAGACGTGTTTCTTTGTGATTTCCGATGAAAGCCAAGGTTTGGATCCTTCGCTTCAAACGGCCATCTTCGATCGTTTCGTGACCGCCGACCCAACATCCGGAACGACAGGATTGGGCTTGTCGATCGTCAAGAAAATCATCGCGGAACATGGCGGAACCGTTGTGTGCGAAAGCAAGATCGGGGAAGGGTGCAAGTTCATCGTGGGGTTACCGATCTAAATCAGATAGAATCAATAATGACCCGGTTTGGGTCATTTTCCTTTGTCTTTGCATCACTCTTTCCTATACTGAAGACGGAGGAACTTATGGAAAAGAAACTCGATCACTTAACCCCCCTACAGATTCAAGTCACCCAGCACAACGCCACCGAACGTCCTTTCGAAAATGAATATCATGATCATTTCGAACGCGGCATCTACGTGGACATCGTTTCCGGCGAAGTGTTGTTTTCAAGTTTGGATAAATTCGATTCGCATTGCGGATGGCCGAGCTTCACCAAGCCGGTCGACCCCAAACAAATCGTATCGAAAACCGATGTCAGTCATTTCATGATCCGAACCGAAGTGCGTTCAAAAGATGCGGACAGCCATCTGGGACATGTCTTCGATGATGGTCCTAAAGACAAAGGCGGTCTGCGCTATTGTATCAACTCGGCTTCGTTGCGCTTTGTGCCCTATGAAAAAATGGAGAGCGAAGGTTATGGCGAATATGTTCGGATTTTCGCCAATCGTGAAGATTGAACTGACGTGTCGTATTGCCTATACTGAAAAGGAAGGGCAACGTGCGACCCGGGTGGGCTGACACCACGTAACATTCAGCAGCACGCTAAAGAACTTCGGAAGGAGTTCTTTTCCATTTTTGTACGAGATTTTATGGTAAAGTAGAGATACGAAGAGGTGCCCTATGCGTGAAATCGACGTCCAAATCATCGCGAACTTCGCCACTCAAGAATTGGCCAAGCTCGCGTTCGCTTATCCAAGCGATGTGAAAGAAAGTTTAACCCTCGCTTTTCAGAACGAACAAAATCCGTCCGCCAAAGATATCTTAGGCGTACTGTTGGAGAATGAGGAGATCGCTTCGCGTCGACACATTCCCTTGTGTCAGGATACGGGAATGGTCGTGTTCTTTGCGAAGCTTGGGCAAGAAGTAAGATTAATCAACGGGAATCTAAAAGAAGCGCTGGATAACGCCGTGAAACAAGCCTACGGCGATCATTTCCTTCGGAAATCGGTTGTTAAGGATCCGTTGTTTGATCGTCGCAATAGCTTGGACAATACGCCAAGCATCTTACATGTCGATTTGGTCGACGGCGATACGCTTGAATTGGAAATTTTAACCAAAGGATTCGGTTCGGAGAATATGTCGCGGATTGTGATGTTGACGCCGGCCGATGGCATCGAAGGCGTCAAACAAGCGGTCATGGAGACCGCCCGCCTGGCGGCGCCGAACGCCTGTTTGCCGATGATTTTGGGGATTGGAATCGGGGGGACGATGGATGTCGCGGCGAAAATCGCCAAGCATGCCTGTCTACGTACGATCGGACAACCGCATCCCGATCCGCGCTATGCGGCGCTCGAACAAGAGTTATTAAGTATGTTGAATGCGACGGACTACGGTCCGCAAGGCTTGGGGGGCAACACCACCTGCTTGAATGTCGCCATCGAAACCTATCCTACCCATATCGCGGGACTGCCGGTCGCCATCAATGTCGGCTGCCATGTGTCGCGTCATAGTAAAGGGGTGTTCTAAATGCGTTCATTTACCTTACCGTTAAATGAAGCCGATCGATTGTCACTGGTCTGCGGCGAGAATATTTTGTTAAGCGGTGTGATGTATACCGCCCGCGACGCGGCGCATTTAAAGATGGCGCAAGCGCTAAAGAACGGTGAACCCTTACCCTTCGATCTTACTTCAACGTGTCTATATTATGCCGGACCTTCACCGACAGCCGAGGGTAAAATCATCGGTTCGATCGGACCGACCACGGCAGGTCGCATGGATGCGATCACACCGATGTTGATCGAACAAGGATTGCGTGTCACCATCGGAAAAGGGCAACGCAATCTCGCAGTCAAACAATGCATGAAACAATATGAAGCCGTCTACCTCGGTGCCATCGGCGGCGCCGGGGCGCGGTATGCGACCTGTGTGAAAGCAGTCGAAATCATCGCGTATCCGGAACTCCAAAGCGAAGCGATCCGCAAGTTAACCGTCGAAGATTTTCCGGTCACCGTCATCATCGATGCGAAAGGCAATGATCGTTACGACGCTTTTGCGGTCGGGGTGAAATAAGATGCCGGTACGTGTGTGCGAACGTTGCGTCGGGATTTCCTGCGTGACGCGGGTTCCGATGTTTCGAAGTCTGAACGATGCCCAACGGATCCAAGTCTTGGGTCTGGTCGAGCGCATCCAGTTGAATAAAGGGGATGTTCTGTTAGTTGAAGGTTCGACCCTAGACTTTCTTGGCATCGTCAACCGCGGTCGTCTCAAAGCTTATACCAACGGAATTCAAGGCAAGCAGCAAATCCTTTACCTTTTCTCCCAAGGCGATTTCTTCGGGGAACATACCTTGTTTTCACCGGCTCCCATACACTATACTCTGGAGGCGTTGGAGGATACGGGAATTTGTCGCATCCATAGTAAAACTTTCGAACCTTTTCTAAAGGAACATCCCGAAATCGCACTCGACATGATCCGCGAATTGGCTGTCCGGTTGGATAGTTTGGAACACTCCATGGTCGCGATGACCTCGTTTACCGCCGAAGAGCGGGTCTATGAACTCTTGAAAGAATTCGGTCGGGATTACGGAACCAAAACCGAAGAAGGGATCCTGTTGAAATTACCGATGACGCGGGAAGAAATCGGAAACCGCTTAGGACTGACTCGTGAAACCGTCAGTCGTCGGTTTGCGCAACTGGTCGACGAAGGGAAGATCGTCCTCCTTCAAAGCAAGCGTATCCTCATCAAATGATGTCGAAAGTGTGATGATTATCACATTTTCTTTTGGGCAAATCGACTATACTACCCTTGTAAGAAGGAGGGCTATCCCATGAGTGAAATCATCGATAACCAAAAATTCCGTCAACAGAAGCTCAAAGAATTAATCCAACGTCTCCACCACGGCGAAGATCCAGAAACCGTGAAAGCCGACTTTAAAGAACATTTCCAATACGTCACCGGCGCCGAAATCGCCGAGATGGAACGTAACTTGATCATGGAAGGAACGGAAGTCGAAGAGATCCAATATCTCTGCGATATCCACGCGTCGATCTTCGAAGGATCGGTCCAAGAAATGCATGACGATGTGATGACCGTCAATCCGTTGAAGGATTTCGAAGAGTTCAACGCGGAATTGCGTCAATATGTCGTTGATGAAATCGACCATATCCGTACCGCCAAACCCAACGATCTTCAAAAAGTGAAGTTACACTTGGGACAACGGTTGGAGCGTTTGATGGAAGTCGAACAACACTATGCCAAGAAAGAAAACATCCTGTTTCCATTCTTAGAAAAGAACGGAATCACCGCGCCGCCGAAAGTCATGTGGGGCGTCGACAATAACATCCGTGCCGCGCTGCGCAAAGTCAAGACGTTGATCGCGGCGGAAGATTCGACGATCGATGCCATCAAAGACCAATTCTTGGCCACCGTCGATATGATTTTGGAGATGTGCGACAAAGAAGACAAGATCTTGTTCCCGATGTTGCGTGACTTTATGCGTGAAGAGGACTGGAAACAAGTCAACGCGGCCGTCACGTCGGAAAACAGCGGCGATTATCTGGAACCGGAAACCGTCGAGGAAGTCCTTGAAGGCGAGATCCCGATGAGTTTAGGAAAATTATCCTTCATGGAAGCCGACGCATTATTAAATACACTCCCGATGGACATTACTTTCGTCGATGCGAATAACATCGTGAAGTATGTCTCGCAAGGTAAAGATCGCATCTTCGCCCGTCCGAAAACCGTCATCGGCCGTGAAGTCAAGAATTGCCATCCCCCGCAGTCCGTCCACGTGGTCGAATCGATCGTCGCGGATTTGCGTTCGGGAAAGAAAGACCATGAAGACTTCTGGATCCACATGGGACCGAAATTCGTCTTGATCCGCTACTATGCCGTCCGTAAAAACAACGAATTCCTCGGTGTGTTGGAAGTCACGATGGATATCGCGGAGATCCAAGCGCTCCAAGGCGAAAAACGTCTGGTTGGAGAATAACATGCAGAAACGGGTATTTCAATTAGGACCTCTATCGTGTCCGACCTGTGCCAAGAAGATCGAGACGGTTCTTAAAGCCGTCAACGGCGTGACGGAAGCGAATGTTTCCTTTACTTCCAGTAAGGTCGATGTTTCGTTTGAAGATACGGTGGATGTGACGCTTTTGATCGATCGTATCCATCGCTTAGGTTATCGTGTCTTAGAGTCAAAGAAAGCGTAAGCTTTCTTTTTCAAAGGAGCTTCACATGCATAAACAAGATATACCGATGCTTCTCTCCGGGATCCTGTTGATCAGTCATTGGCTGATCGGTTTCTTCTTCCCGACGCTAAATACTTCAATTTTACTTGCCATCGGCGCGATCATCGCCTTGATTCCGATCGCACGTAAAGCGTACGGCGCTCTGCTTTTCAAGATGGCGTCGATCGAACTCTTGGTGACAATCGCGGTCATCGGAGCTTTGTTTCTCGGCGAGTTCTCAGAAGCCGCGATCGTTTCGTTTCTGTTTTTGTTCGGAGCCTTTCTCGAATCCCGCACGATTCGCAAAACCCGTTCCGCCATCGAGGCGTTACTGAAACTCGCCCCACAATCGGCGATACGGATTCGTGATGGGATCCAAGAAGAAGTCGCCATCGAGGATTTGATCGAAGGGGACATCGTCGCGATCAAGGCAGGGAATCGGATTCCGGTCGATGGGGAGATCACCCATGGATCGGCGACCGTCGACCAAGCGCAGATCACGGGCGAACCCTTGGGCGTCGATAAGACGATCGGTGAATCGGTTTATGCATCAACCATCCTTACGGATGGGTATCTGGAAGTGAAGACGCAGCGCATCGGTGAAACGACGGTGTTCGGAAACATCGTCAAACGGTTGGAAGAAGCGCAAGACAAAAAGGCGCAAACCGAGCGTACGATCGAAAAGTTCGCGGCTTGGTACACACCATCCGTCGTCGTCCTTTCCATCATCACATTTCTCATTTCCCGGGACATAAACTTAGCCTTGACGTTGCTTGTCATCGCCTGTCCGGGAGCCATGGTCATTTCCATCCCGGTCGCAATCGTTACCGGGATCGGAACGTTGGCGAAATACGGGATCCTGGTGAAGGGTGGGGAAGCGATTGAAAAGATGGCATCGATCCGTATCCTTGCCTTCGACAAGACCGGTACCTTGACGCAAGGAAAACCGCAGGTCACACAAATCATCGAACAGGAAGCGGATCTAAGAAAAATACTGGAATTCGCTTCGATCGCCGAACAAGGCTCTAGTCATGCTTTGGGAAAAGCGATTCTAAACAAAGCTACCCATGAAAAAATCCTTGTATCAGACAAAGCGGACTCTTTGGATGTCATGGCCGGACTCGGGATCATCGCGCATGGATCCTTTGGTAGAATCGCGGTCGGCAACCATCGAATGGCGAAACTGAATCCGCAAGAGTTTCCAAGTGATCAACTTGAGGCGTATCACCAATTGACACAAATCCATCCGACCTGCGTATACGTAAGTCATAACGGTAGTTTGTTAGGTTATTTGATCATCGAAGATACATTACGTACGGACGCGAAAGACTCTTTGATCGCTCTCCATAAAAAACCCATCCAACAGATCCACGTCATTACGGGTGACAGTATGCAAAGCGCAAAACGGATTTTGGATGGATTATCGATCGATACGATCCATGCGGAAGTGCTACCCCAGGAAAAAGCGGAAATCATCGTGGAACTTAAGAAACACGGGAAAGTCGCGATGATCGGCGATGGCATCAACGATACCTTGGCCCTAAGCGAAAGCGATGCGGGGATCGCGCTTTCCTCGGATGCCAGCGAAATCGCGATGAAGACCGCCGACGTGGTGATCTTGGGCGAGGACGTACGGAAAGTGGAAAGCGCCCTGCGGATCGCACGGTTCACAAACAAGATCCTGAAACAGAATATCTTCATATCGATCGGTACGGTTTTCTTTCTGATTTTCGGCGTTTTGATCGGTAAGATCCACATGGATGTCGGGATGTTGGTTCATGAAGCCAGCGTCTTGGCTGTCATTCTGAATGCATTGCGAATCATGAGAGTAAAATAAAAACCAAAATGAGCTTTCGTTTTGGTTCTTTTCTTTTCTTGAATCGATTACAATCTCTACTTAACAAAGTTACCGGCTTTATCCAGAACATGAACATTCAGTTTAAGAGGCTTCTCGCACACTCGAATGGCTTCTTCAAGTTGAAGCTGCATCGACTTACAACACGGAACATTCATGCGTAATAAAGTGATCTCATGGATCGAATTGGCTTTCAGTATGGCGCCCAGTCGAGCTCCATAATTGACCCGATCGAGTTTCGGGCATCCGATCAACACGGTTTTGCCTAACGCTACGTTTTTATAACTCAAGGGGGCGCAATATGCGCAACAGTCCGCACTGATCAAAAGGTGCGCGTCGTTATAGGCAGGTGAAGTCAGGGGCGATAACTGGATTTGGATTGGCCAATGAACGGTTTGCGTCAACGTATGGGGATCGATAAAGGCCGGAGCTTCACGCATTTCAAAGGTGATCGCTTGGGTCGGACAAAGCGGCAAACATGCTCCCAACCCATCGCAGAAGTCCTCGCGAACGACCTTGGCTTTTCCATCGACCATCGCGATCGCGCCTTCGGCGCATCCGGATACGCAGTTTCCGCAACCGTTACATTTTTCAAAATCGATGACGATCATTTGACGTAACATCACAATACCTCGTTTCTCGCATCATTCTATCAAGATTTCCGAAATCAGGCAATGCGGATTTGGATCAACGAACCTGAATTGACTATCGTGAAAATTCTGTTATAGTGAATAAGTCGCAAGAATCAAGATGTGAATAATGAGAAATTGCGGATCCAAAAACCAAGGAGCGGGGCAAACGATCGAAAAAGTCGTTTTCAACCGCTTTTAATTTTGTCACTAAGCAAGGAGCGACAAGCCTGTTTTTCGAAAGATTGAAAGCTTGATAGCGCTATCCTATAGTAAAGTTACGAAGAACGGAGAGACGTCCGAAGTTCTTCAAAACCTAAGGGAGGTTTACTGTGAGAGAGAATATCCAACGTTTTGGCCGTTTCCTCAGCGGGATGGTCATGCCGAACATCTCTGCCTTCATCGCATGGGGGCTGATCACGACACTCTTCATCGGAACCGGTTGGTTGCCGAATGAAACGTTCGTAAAATTAGTTGATCCGATGATTCTATACCTGTTGCCCTTGCTGATCGCTTATACCGGCGGTCGCATGGTCCACGGCGTACGTGGAGGCGTCATCGGCGCCGTCACCGCGATCGGTTTGATCGTCGGTGCCTCAAAACCGCAATTCTTGGCCGCAATGGTCATGGGTCCGCTAGCCGCTTATGTATTGCGTAAAATCGACGAATTCCTCGCCGACAAGATTCCTTCCGGTTTCGAAATGTTGGTCAACAACTTTACGGCCGGTATCTTGGGCGCCGGCTTGTCGATGTTATGCTTAGTCGGGATCGGCCCGGTCTTCGGAGCGTTCTCCGATGCGATGGGCAGTGCCGTTCAAGCGATCGTCGACCAAGGCTTATTGCCGCTGGTTTCGCTCGTTATCGAACCGGCGAAAATCCTCTTCTTAAACAATGCGATCAATCACGGCGTCCTGGGTCCTTTAGGGATCGCGGAAGTCGCAACGAAAGGCCAATCCATCTTCTTCTTGTTGGAAGCCAACCCGGGTCCGGGCTTGGGCGTTCTGCTCGCGTGCTGGTTCTTCGGTAAAGGTATGGTCAAAGAATCCGCTCCGGGAGCGATCATCATCCACTTCTTCGGCGGTATTCATGAAATTTACTTCCCGTATGTCTTAATGAATCCCTTACTGTTATTGTCGGTCATCGCCGGTGGTCTCACGGGCGTCGCGACCTTCACCTTGCTAGGTGCCGGATTAGTCGCCGCACCGTCGCCGGGTTCCATCATCGCTTTGACGGCTATGGCTCCGAAAGGCGGCTTGTTGCCGGTTTGGGCAGGTGTCATCACCTCGACCATCGTCGCTTTGTTGGTCGCCGCCGTTGTCTTGAAGTTCACCAACAAAGAAGCTGATCTTGAAGGCGCCAAAGGCCAAGTCAAAGAAATGAAGGGCTTGCGTCAAGTCTCCGTCAAGAAAATCGTATTTGCTTGCGATGCCGGCATGGGTTCGTCCGCCATGGGCGCTTCCACGCTGCGTAAGAAAATCAAAGCCGCCGGTTTGGACATCGAAGTCGTGCACTCCGCGATCGAAGAAGTTCCTGCCGATGTCGATTTGATCGTTACCCACGAATCCTTGGCGCAACGCGCACATCAGGATCATCCGAATACCGAAATCGTCACGATCACCAACTTCGTCGGCGCGCCGGAATACGATACCCTGGTTTCCCGTTTAACGAAATAATCCGAGGGGGCGCATCTGCCCCCTTCTTAAGTTTTGGCACGATTGAGGTCAAAATCGAGTCGAAATGATTTGAGGAAGATTAATGTAAGTCTATACTATTCTTAACGGAGGTGTGACATGACCGAACGGTTAGCGATTCTGAGCCCCAGACTCCTGCGGTGTTTAAGCCTGTTGGCGGACAACACCTCTTTCGTTACGGTCACGACCCTTGCGGAAACCTGCAAGACAAGTAAGCGCACCTTGTTTCGTGAACTCAAGGATATCAATGAGATCTTACGACCATATCATGTTTCGCTTCTCTCAAAGACCGGTTACGGTATTAAACTGGAAGGCGAGGACGATGATCGGTTGCGCTTTAAGAGTTTGATCCTGCAAGCCGGTTCACGCAACGCCACGGTATTGAAAGACGAGCGTCAAATGTATCTGTTGTCCGAACTACTAAAGAATAAATGTCTTCAGAAATATGTCGTCTACAGTCGTCGTTTCGATGTTTCGGAAGCGACTATCAGTAACGATTTGAAAGTCATCGAAGGCATTCTCGAAAGTTACGATTTGCATTTCGATCGTAAGCCGGGTATGGCGGTCAGCGTAATCGGTTCGGAAGAACAGTTCCGTAAAGCCATCACCGACTACATCCACAAGCATCTGGACGATGATCCGGTACAATTGTTAAGCGAACCGGAAAATCCGTCGAATCCGATCGAAGATTTCTTCCGCAACCAAGGACCCGACAGTATCCTGCAACTCGTCAACAAAGAGATTCTCTGGAAAGTCATCCAGGTTCTCAAGGAAAACGACTCGATCTGGATCCATCGTTTGGTTCAGAGTTCGTACATCGGACTGATTTTACATATCACGATCGCGATCGAACGGATCGCCAATAACGACGAAATCAAGATGAATCCGGTCTTGTTCAATCAAATCAAAGAAGATTCCTATTACAAGTTAGCGCAAGATTTGGCGAATTATCTCGAAGAAGCCTTCTCCATGAAGTTTCCGATGGAAGAAATCGGCTATATCACGATGCACCTCAAAGGGGCACGTTTGCTTGCGATGGAAGCGCCAAGTCTAAAAGAAAACGATGACGAGTTGATTAGCGCCTATGAAGCGACCCGTCTGGTTTATCGATTGGTTGAGGAATACGAACATCTAAGCGGCGTACAAATCAAACAAGACGAGATGTTGATCGGTGGACTGACCACCCATCTTCGTCCTGCGCTCATACGTATGAAATACAATATGGAGATTCGCAATCCATTGCTGAAGCAGATTCAAACGCAATATGCACAGGTTTACCAGACGACCAAACAAGCCGTCGAAACGATCAATCAAGCTTACGGATTACCGATCTACGAAGGTGAAATCGGATTTTTAGCCATCCATTTCGGTGCGGCGATGGAACGTTTATCGCAAAAACAAGAACGTCGTACGGTTCGCTTAGCGGTCGTATGCGCATCCGGTATCGGAATCTCCAGCTTGTTGGCATCGAAGATAAAACGTATCTTCCAATCGGAAGTCACCGTCCATCCGCATTCGCAACTTGAAATCCAGCAGATGACACCGGACAAGTATGATCTTATGGTCACAACGATGCCGTTGGATCAAGGTTGGTTACCGATCCTTGTGGTCAATCCGCTCTTGAGCGAAGAAGATATCGAAAAGTTACGGACGGAAATCAAACGGATTTCCCAATCCGCCCTGAATATCGAACATCCCACGAATGATGCATCGCTGGGCGACGTGCTTTTCCAAATGAACACGGTCACCAGCGCGATTCATCATCTCTTGGAGAATTTGGATGTTGTGGTGCTTGATGCTTCCATCGTCAAGGCGAAAGTCATCTCGACGATCGGTTATCGCATCGGAAAAGACAAACGTTCCGGGAAAATCATCGTCAACGACCTAAAAGCCCGTGAAGCGATGGGCGTGGTTCATCTGGACGAAGAACAGATCATTCTCCTACATGCGAAATCATCCGGCGTCAGCGCACCGACCTTCATGGTCTTCCGCAGTAACGCCAATGGTTTCCGCGATCCGGCGATGACGAATATGAAATCGATCGTCGTATTGCTGATTCCGCAAGAAACCCATCCGATTTTGTCCGAAATGATGAGTAAATTAAGTGCCGGGTTGATCGAATCTCCGTCGTTTTTAACGGCGATCCACACCTCAGATAAGACCGGACTAAAGTTAGCTGTCGAAGCACTGTTGAAACCAAGCATCGAAACCTGGCTGAAGGCGGTCGTTTCGAAATGATCAAGAAGTTCAATATCGTTTTTGTCTGCGATGCCGGTATGGGATCCAGCGCACTTGGCGCAAGTCTCTTGCGTCGTAAATGTAAAGAATCAGGTATCGATATCGTCGTTAAGAACACATCCATCGACAATGAAAACATTTCTGCCGATTTGATCGTGTCGCATATCAACTTCGAATCGATCCTTCGTAAAAAATATCCGAAAACCCCGATCTATCCGATCGAGGATTTCATGGACCGCAAAAACTATGACAAGGTGGTAGAAATCATGCAAAACCTGCAGAAAAATAAATCGAATATCCTCAATAAATCCAACATCCGCGTCGGATGTGACGTCGAAACCGTCGAAGAAGCGATCCGCAGCGTCGGCCAAATGTTGGTGGACGGCGGATATGTCGAGTCGGAATATATCCAAGGAATGTTGGAACGCGATGCGTCGCTTTCCGTCTATATGGGCAACGCATTGTCGATTCCCCATGGTGAATTCGAATATAAGAAATTCATCAAACATTCCGGCGTCGTCATTAAAGTCTACCCCCAAGCCATCGATTGGCATGGCGAGAAAGTGCACCTTGTCTTAGGGTTGGCCGGCATCGGCGAAGACCATATCAATATTCTTTCGAATCTGGCGACGGTATTCAGCGAAATGAGCGATGTGGAAAAAATCGTCAAGAACCAAGATGCCAATGAGATCTACGATATCTTGACCGTGGAGGAATAACATGCAAAACGCGGTACATTTCGGCGCCGGCAACATCGGGCGCGGGTTTGTGGCTTTGTTGCTGACGAAGTCCGATTTTCATGTCACCTTTCTCGATGTCAACGATAAAGTGATCCAGGCGCTAAAGCAACGCGGGGAATACACGGTCGGGTTGGTCGGAGAAACGATGTCGGTCGAAAAAGTCACCAACGTTACTGGCATCAATAGCGCGAAAGACCCCGATGCGGTGTTCAGTGCCTTGCTTGACGCGGATCTGATCACGACGGCCGTCGGTCCGTCCATCTTACCCATTATCGCGAAGCAACTCGTCCCCGCGATGATCGCGCGTTGTGCCAACGATGTCCAACGCTACCTCAACATCATCGCATGTGAGAATACGATCGGGGGTTCCCACCAACTCGAGACGGCGTTACGTGCTTTGTTGGATGACAAAACCAATGCCTATCTGAATCAATGGGTCGGATTTCCGAATGCGGCCGTCGATCGAATCGTACCGAACCAAGTCAACGAAGATCCCTTACACGTCAACGTCGAACCGTTCTTCGAATGGGTGGTCGATAGCGAGAAAATCAAAGGCGGACTGTTGATCGATGGTGTTCACTTCACCGATCGTTTGGACGCATTCATCGAACGCAAACTCTTTACCGTCAATACCGGACATGCGTCGTGCGCCTATGCGGCGTATTTGAAGCAGATCGAAACGATTCCCGAAGCCATGAAGGATTCCGAAATCGTGTCATTTGTGGAAGGCGTGATCCGCGAAACCGGTCAATTGATCGTATCGAAATATGGATTTAGTTTGATCGAACAAGAAGCGTACATTCAAAAAACATTGAAAAGATTTGCGAATCCATACATCGTCGACGAGGTCGTCCGTGTGGCACGTTCCCCGATGCGGAAACTCTCTTCGCAAGATCGCTTCGTTATACCTGTCATTGAGCTGATAAATCTTGGACTTTCCGCGGACTGCTTATTGCGATCGATGGCGAATGCCCTTCGCTATGATTGCGAAGGGGATGCGGAAGCAGTGCAAATCCAAACGATGATCCGTGAACACGGCATCGCGGATACGGTGTCCCGCTTGACCGGGTGGCCGATCGAAAGCGAACTGGTTGCGAAATTGTCTAATATTTTTATGTACCTTTCAAACTAAATATCAATAAACCCCTGAGTCCAGAGTGATTTAGGGGTTTATTATTGATAAAAGAGCTATACTGCCGCTACTCCATTAATTTTGATATCCATCAAAATCACACTCCTTTCATATTCTTATTACAATCATGCAATCATAATTGAAGAGAGTTGTGATATATATTTTTATTAACTTGATATTAATCATTATGAAACACTTGAAAACCAATTCAAAAGAAAAGCGGACACTAGGCGTTCGCTTCTTGGATTCGTTTGATTTCCTGTGCCAACAAGGGCAAAATCTCCACCGCATCGCCGACGATTCCGACGTTGGCAACCGTGAAAATCGCGGCTTGGGGATCTTTATTGATGGCGATGATGAACTCGGATTTGTCCATGCCGGCCGTGTGTTGGACCGCGCCTGAAATTCCGCAGGCGATATATAGCGTCGGTCGAACGGTCTTGCCGGTTTGTCCGACTTGGACATCTTTCGGCGCTTCTCCGAGATCGACGGCAGCCCGGGAAGCCGCGACGACCCCGCCGACTTGACTGGCGCACTTTTCCAACAGATCGAAGTGCCCCACCATGCCGCGTCCGCCCGAGAAAATAATACGGGCTTTGGCGATATTGACACCATGCGTGCCTTTCGGGATTCGTTTTAGCCAACGTACCCTGGGTTCATTCTCAAACGTACATTCGAAAGTCTCGACATTACCGGAACGACCGACTTGATGGAAGTCCGCCTGTAGGACATTCGGACGAATCGTCGCCATTTGAGGGCGATGATTCGGACAAACGATCGTGCCAAACAAATTCCCTCCAAAGGCCGGACGGGTGATCCATAGTTGGGTCGGATGTTCCCCGGTCGGGTCGATTTCGATCTGTGTCGCATCCGCCGTCAATCCGGTGTCGATGCGGGCGGCGATACGCGGTGCCAGATCACGACCGATGCCGGTCGCACCGATCAGAAACGAATCCGGCTTCTTTTCGCGAATGATTTCACAGATTACATCCGTATAATCATCGGTCGTATATCGATTCAATCGTGGGTTGTCGCAAACGATGACAGTATCGGCCCCATGTTCAAAGAGGACGGAAGTCAAATCGGTGACGTTTTCCCCCAACAAAACCGCAACGACATTAAAGTCATCGATCTGGATCGATGCGGTTAACTTTTTCGCTTCACTTAAGAGTTCGTATACGACATCGTCGATCTGATGATCGACTTGTTGAGCGAACACAAAGATATCTTTTGTTTCCATGGTGGCTCCTATTCCATATAGGCTTTCAAAATTTCAGAAACCGTCTTCGCAGCGTCTTCGGGACTCAATTCTTGCTTGATAAAACCGCTTTGAACGCTACGTGTGAATGTCTTTTTGACTTGTGTCGGGGAACCCTTCAGTCCGACTTGATCCAAGGGTAAATGCAAGTCGTCGAATCCCACACGAACGATGGTTTTGTCATAGGCTTTCCATGCATCGACAAAGTTCATGCCACGCGGTTGATTCATTGAATTCAGCGTGGTAAGCAAGCAGGGAAGATCGACCTCCAAGAGTTCGCTATAGGTTTCATAGGCTTTTTGGACCGTTATGTGATGATTGTCTAGGGAAAGGATCTCCTCGACACACGTGACTTGCGGAATTCCCAGTTTTTCGGCCGTTTGCGGACCGACTTGGGCGGTATCCCCGTCGATCGCTTGACGACCCGCAAGGATCAAATCAACATCCAATGTTTTAAGAAATGCGGCCAAGGTCGTCGACGTCGCCCACGTATCGGCACCGGCGAAGCGCGAATCACTCAACAGATAGGCCGTATCGATACCGCGACCTAGAATTTCGCGTAACATTTCTTCGGCTTGCGGGGGTCCCATCGTGACGACGGCGCAATGGGCGCCATATTTCTCTTTAAGAACCAAAGCTTCTTCGATCGCGGCCAAATCGTCGGGATTGATGATGGAAGGGACGCCGGCACGGATCAACGTTCCGGTCGTCTTGTCGATTTTCATTTCCGTCGTGTCCGGAACTTGCTTTACTAAAATGACGATGTTCATGTTTCTTTACCTCAGTAGATTTCCGCTGATGACCATGCGTTGCACTTCGGAAGTCCCTTCATAGATTTCCGTGATCTTCGCGTCGCGCATCATCCGTTCGATCGGATAGTCGCGGGTATAGCCATATCCCCCAAACAATTGAAGGCATTCGACCGTGACTTCCATGGCGGTTTGGGAAGCGAATAGTTTTGCCATGGCGGCTTCGTTACTATAGGGTCGACCTTGGTCTTTCAGTACGGCGGCACGATACACCAACAAGCGCGCCGCTTCGATTTTCGTTTCCAGATCCGCCAATTTGAACTGCGTGTTCTGGAATGCGCCGATCGGTTTTCCGAACTGCTTGCGTTGTTTGACATAAGCGACGGTCTCGTCGATCGCGCCTTGCGCGATGCCTAAGGCTTGCGCGGCGATTCCGATCCGACCCCCATCCAACGTACTCATGGCGATCTTAAAGCCTTTCCCTTCTTCACCCAAAAGATTCTCTTTGGGTAAATGGACATTATTGAAAATGAGTTCGCAGGTGCTGGATCCGCGGATTCCAAGTTTCATTTCCTTCTTCCCGACCGTAAACCCCGGCGTATCTTTCTCCAGAATAAACGCGGAGATTCCACGGGTTCCTTGGGATTTATCGGTCATCGCGAAGATGATATAAACGTCCGCGTAACCGGCGTTGGTGATAAAGATCTTCGAACCGTTGATGACATATTCGTCATCCTGTTTGATCGCGATCGTCTGTTGCCCGCCCGCATCGGTTCCGGCATTCGGTTCGGTCAAACCGAAAGCACCCAACCATTCTCCCGAATTCAACTTGGGTAAATAACGTTGTTTCTGAGAGGGTGTGCCAAACGCATAAATCGGTGCGGAACAAAGTGAAGTATGTGCGCTTAAGATGACACCGGTGGTCGCACAGAAACGGCTCAATTGTTCGACGGCCAAGATATATGCCAACGTATCGCCATCCCCGCCGCCCAATGCGGACGGAAAGGGGATACCCATCATTTTCAGATCACGCATTTTCACGACGGTCTCAGCTGGAAAGCGTTCTTCTTCGTCGATCTTCGCCGCGAGCGGTTTGACTTCCTTGAGCGCGAAATCGTAAAACATCGATTGGACCAACGCGTGTTTTTTCGAAAGTGAAAAATCCATGTCTTACTCCTTCGTCGGCATGATCGTGGCGATGCCGGTGATCACAAGCCGTCCTTCCTGATTGTAGGCGTTGGTCTCTAACTTGACGCGGTTTTTCTCCATGATTTTCTCGATGACGGTCACGGTCGCGGTAATGGTGTCGTTCAAACGGACCGGATGGACGAATTTCAACTCTTGTCCGAGATAAATGGATCCATTGCCCGGAAGGGTAGTTCCCAATATCGTCGAAAACAAGGATCCCACAAACATTCCGTGCGCGATGCGGGTTTGAAACGGCGTCGTTTTCGCAAACTCTTCGTCGACATGGACAGGATTATGGTCGCCGGTGATGTCCGCAAACGCGAATACATCCGCTTCGGTGATCGTTTTGGTGACGGAAGCGCTTTCGCCTAACTTCAATTCTTCGATAGTCTTTCCTCGAGTCATGATGATTATCCTTTCTCTCATGTAAATAAAAACATGAATGGTGGTTCATGTTTTAGGTTAGACCTCTGTGAAAGCTTTGTCAAGAGGGATTTGTGAATTTTTTATTTCATCAATCGGAAGGTATCGCGGGCGATCACAAGTTCTTCATTCGTGGGGATGACCCACACTTGGATCTTGGAACTGTTGGTTGAAATACGGGCTTCCTTGCGTTTGATATGGTTGGCTTGGCGATCCAGTTCGATCGGCAGGGAGTCTTCCAAACTCTCGATGATCAACTGACGGATCAAGATCGAATTCTCTCCGACTCCGGCGGTAAACAAGATCGCGTCGCATCCGCCCAGTTGGATGGTATAGGCCGCGATGGTCGAACAAACACGTTGGACATACATATCCATGGCCAACTTCGCTTTCGCGTTACCCGCATGGACAGCCGCTTCGATATCACGCATATCGGAAGAGATACCTGATACGCCCAACAATCCTGATTTCTTGTTGCATAAGTCGGTCACGCCTTGCAGACTCAGATTCTCCTTGGTCGCCAAGTATGCGAGAATGGATGGGTCGATGTCGCCGCTTCTCGTTCCCATCATGATGCCGGCCAAGGGGGTGAATCCCATCGTCGTATTGATACATTTACCGTTCTTGACGGCTGCCAAACTTCCGCCGTTGCCTAAGTGACAACTGATGATGCGACGGCTATTCTCAGAGCCCAAGATTTCGCGCAAGCGTTTGGTGACATAACCATGCGATGTCCCATGGAATCCATATTTGCGGATTCCGTATTTTTCATAATATTCGTACGGCAGAGGATACATATAACTGACCGGACCCATCGTCTGATGAAAGGCAGTATCGAAGACCGCGACTTGCGCCGCTTCCGGTAAAATTTCTTTCATGACCCGTACTCCCAATAGATTGGCGGGATTATGCAACGGCGCCAAGTCGCACAACGCTTCGATGTCCGCTTCGACTTGGGAGTCAATGACGATCGAGGTGGCGTATTTCTCGCCTCCATGGACAATGCGATGACCGACGCCGGCGACATCTTTGGGTTCGGAAACAAGCTTGCTTGTTTTCAACGCTTCCATGACGATTGCGATCGCTTCGCGATGATCCGGGATATCGCGGGTAAAACTGGTTTCGTGATCGTTGATTTTCAAGGTGAACACGGAATCTTTCAATCCGATCCGTTCGACCAACCCGGTCGCGACCATCAGTTCGGCCGGCATCCGGAAGAGTTGGAACTTCAACGAAGAACTGCCGGAATTCAATGACATGATCAGACTCATACGTTTTCCTCCATGTACTTTCTGAGTTAAGTATACCACTTCAATGCTTGAAACGAGGTTGATTCCGGTGAAAAGGTGGCACTCGAATGCTAGAATCGACTTCCCAAAAAAAATTTTTTGAAATCGCTTGCATTTTTTAAAGGTCGCCTTTATGATGGAGTCATCTGAAACATGAATCAACATTCATATAGCAAGTGTACCCTCCGATTCAAGGTCTTGTCAAGTGCTCTTCGAAGAAATAAGTAAACGCTTACATCTTCGTGTTGACAAAGCATTGATCTTCGATTACGCTATATATGCAATGTGAATCATGTTTCATATTTGAGAACGAATTCTCATTCGATCTCAACCGTGGAGGAAACAACAATGAATAAAGTCTATATCGTCGCCGCACGACGGACCGCCTTGGGGTCGCATCTGGGATCCCTGAAAGCCACCGCCGCATCCGAGATGGGCGCAGCCGTCATCAAAGCAATACTCAACCAAACAAACATCGATCCCAACGCGATCGACGAAGTGATTCTCGGCAACATCCTTCCGGCGGGACAGGGCCAAGGGGTCGCCCGCCAAGCTTCGATCAAAGCCGGCATCAGCGAACAAGTCCCGGCTTATGGCGTCAACATGGTATGCGGAAGCGGCATGAAAACCGTCATGAGCGCGGTCGCAAACATCAAAGCCGGTTTCGCCAACGTCATTATCGCCGGCGGAACGGAAAACATGAGTCAAGCGCCGTTTCTGATGCCGAAAGAAGTTCGTACCGGCATCAAAATGGGCGATATCATGATGAAGGATCATATGCTGGCGGATGCCTTGTGGGATGCCTTCGATGGGCAACACATGGGCGTCACCGCGGAAAACATCGCCGCGAAATACGCAATCACACGTGAGCGGCAAGATGAGTTTTCCATCCTGTCCCAACAAAAAGCGATCAAAGCCGTGGATTCAGGTGCATTCAGAGATGAAATCGTCCCGATGGAAGTGAAAGTCGGAAAAGAAACGATCGTCTTCGATACGGATGAATATCCCAATCGTAAAACGGATCTCACGAAACTTGCGAGTTTACGTCCGGCTTTTAAAAAGGACGGAACGGTGACCGCCGGTTCATCTTCTGGCATCAACGATGGCGCTTCGGCGGTCATGGTTGTCAGCGAAGAAGCCTTAAAACAACATGGATTGAAACCGTTGGTTGAAATCATCGCGATCGGCCAGGGTGGCGTATCGCCGACCTTAATGGGTCTTGGACCCACACCGGCCATTCGTAACGCCCTTAAAATGGCAAATCTCAAACTCAGCGACATGGATGTTTTGGAACTCAATGAAGCGTTCGCGGCCCAAGCCTTGGGCGTGGTCCATGAACTTAGCTTAGAACATGGTGTGAGTGAGGATGAAATCCTGGCGAAAACCAACCCCAATGGCGGCGCCATCGCCTTAGGTCATCCGGTCGGCGCCAGCGGGAATCGAATTCTGGTTACGTTAGTTCATGAGTTATTAAAAAAATCAGATGCGACCTACGGACTGGCTTCGCTGTGTATCGGCGGAGGCATGGGAACGGCCGTCATCGTCAAGAAAGCATAAAGGGAGGAAACACTTATGCGTCTACAAGGAAAAGTTGCGCTCATCACCGGCGGAGCCCGCGGATTGGGCCAAGCCATGGCATTGCGGTTCGCCAACCAGGGAGCGCGCGTCATCGCCGCCGACATGGGACCGCTGGTCTACCAACATGATAACGTCGAAGGATATGTCCTTAACGTTACCGACAGCGAAGCGTGTAAAACTTGCTTCGATTACGCCATCGCCAAATACGGAAAAATCGATATCCTCGTCAACAACGCCGGGATCACCAAAGATGCCCTAACGCGCAAAATGACCGACGATATGTGGGATGCGGTCATCGCCGTCAACTTAAAAGGCGTCTTCAACTTAACCCGTCATGTCGGTCCGCAAATGCAGGCCAACGGCGGCGGATCCATCATCAATATCTCCTCGGTCGTCGGAGTCTATGGTAACATCGGTCAAGCGAACTACGCCGCGACGAAAGCCGGCGTCATCGGTTTGACGAAGACGTGGGCGAAAGAATTCGCGATGAAGGGCGGAAACGTCCGCGTCAACGCGATCGCGCCGGGTTACATCATGACCGATATCCTCAAAACGGTTCCGCAGGATCTCTTGGATAAATTTGCCGGTCTGACGATGTTGGGTCGTTTAGGTCAACCGGAAGAGATCGCCGATGCGGCCTTGTTTCTGGCATCCGATGAAGCTTCGTATGTGACCGGCCATGTGCTTGAGGTCAACGGAGGCATGCGGCTCTAATGAAACATTATCCGGTCAAGACAGTCAATTTACGTAACGGTGAAACCGTCGCTTATCGCCAAGCCGGCGAAACCGGTGACATCGTCGTTCTCGTCCATGGCAATATGTCTTCTTCCGTCCATTTTCAAACCACGATGGAGAAACTTGAAGCCGATCATCGTGTCTATGCGGTCGATCTGCGCGGTTTCGGGGACTCCTCGTATGGGAAACCCCTCGACTCGCTTCATGACTTCGCAATCGACGTCGAAGCGTGGATCGAAGCCTTGGATCTGCGCGACTTCCATCTTCTTGGATGGTCGACCGGGGGCGGGATCGCTCTTGAAATCGCAGCCGACATGCCCGATCGCGTCAAGAAACTGTTCTTGTTGGACTCGGTCGGCATCAAAGGGTATCCGATGTTTAAGAAGGATGAAAAGTACCAACCGATCTTGACGCAACTCTTAACTACCAAAGAAGAAATCGCGATGGATCCGGTTCAAGTTCTTCCTATTCTTAATGCATATGCAACCAAAGACAAAGGATTACTGAAGGCGATTTGGAATGCGGTCATCTACGACCAAGTCCAACCGAATGAAGCGGATTATGATGAATATTTGGATGCGATGTTGAAGCAACGCAATTTGGTCGACGTGGACTATAGCTTGTTGACGTTCAACTTCACCCATGATGCCAACGGCGTCGTGCCGGGATCCGGACGGATGGACTTGGTAAAATGTCCCATCTATATAATGCATGGCGCGAAAGACAAAGTCGTTCCATATACCATGGCCGTCGAAATGAAACAATACTTCGGCGATCGTGCGCAGTTGATCACTTTCGAAAACGCCGGACACTCCGTCGTGACAGATGATCTTGATTTATTCATCGCAACCTTAAAGTCGCATTTTTAGCCCCTAGAGGAGGTTTCATATGTCAAACGTAAACGTAGGGATCGTCGGGATCGGAGTTTATCTTCCCGAGACCACGATGAGCGCTGCCGAAATATCGGCCGCGACCCAAGGCGTCTGGTCGACGCAAGCCGTCATCGACAAGTTGGGCATCGTCCGAAAGACGATTCCCGGACCCCAAGACGGAACACAGGAAATGGGCGCGCTTGCCGCGCTGGATTGTCTGAAAAATTCCGATGTCAAACCGGAAGAAATCGACGTCATCTTGTGTTTCGGCGAAGAATGGAAAGAGTATCCGCTCACCACGTCGGCACTCTATATCCAAGATCGCATCCAAGCCGTCAACGCGTGGGGCATCGATGTTCAAAATCGGTGCTGCACTTCGGTCGCCGCGATGAAAATGGCGAAAGACATGTTGATCGCCGATGACGATATCAACGTCGTTTTGGTCGCCGGCGGTTACCGTAACGGCGATTTCGTGGACTATACCGATAAGGATATGTCCATGATGTACAACTTAGGTGCCGGCGGCGGGGCGATCTTACTCAAGAAAAACGCAAACAAGAATTTACTCTTAGGCAGTCATTTGGTCGCCGACGGATCGCTCGCGCGGACCGCAGGCGTCGAGATCGGCGGAATCAGCCAACCGTTCACCGCCGATAACGTCAACCAAGGGTATAAATCATTACGACTCATGGAACCGCAGAAGATGAAAGATCGTCTCAACGCGGTCTCCTCGGCCAACTGGATGAAATGCATCGACCAAGCGCTCAAGAAATCAAACCTGACCCGTGAAGCGATCGATTATCTGGACATCCTGCATATCAAACGGTCAGGACATCTCGGGATGCTGAAGGATCTCGGATTAAACGAGAACCAAACTGTTTATCTGGAAAACTATGGCCATATCGGCCAAGTCGACCAAATCCTCTCCTTATACCTTGGACTTAAAGAAGGTAAAATCACCGACGGATCCGTCGTCTGTATGATCGCAGCCGGAATCGGCTATGTCTGGGCGGCCAACATCGTCCGTTGGGGGAGCGCGCAGTGAGTACCTTCCTCCAACTCGTGCTCCGTTCCCTTGAAACGGGGAGTATCTACGCATTGGCGGCTTTGGGGATCATCATTATTTATCGCACCTCAAACATCACTCATTTCGCCCAAGGCGCGATGGGGATGTTCAATACCTTCGTCGTTACCTATCTCTTCACATCGGCGAAGATGCCCTTGTGGATGGCGATCCTGGGCGGTGTGACCACCGCGCTGATTTCCGGGTTTCTGGTCGACTTCATTATCATTCGCCATACCAAGAAAGTCGCTCCGATCTCAAAACAGATCATTACCTTAGGCTTGATTATGATTTTTGTCGGTGTCGCTCCGTTTCTCTTCGGTGTCGACCCGCTCAATCTTCCTGCGATCCTGCCCAACGGCGCGGTTTCCATCGGTGGGGCGTCGATCTCCTATAACGGTATCTTCAATATCTCGTTCGGTTTGATTCTCATGGGGGTTCTCTTCTATATCCTCCAGAAAACCAAATGGGGCTTGGCGATCCGTACGACGGCTTCCAACGAAGCGACCGCCCGTTTGATGGGCGTACCTACGAAGACAGTGACCTTGGTCGCATGGGCGATCGCCGGTGCCTTGGGTGTCTTGGCCGGTGTCATGACCGCTCCTTTTACCTCCGTCAACTTAAACTTGATGGATGGTGTTCAACTGAACGCTTTGATCGCGTGCGTATTGGGTGGCTTTCAAACCTTCTACGGACCGGTCTTGGGGGCTTACATTATCGGGATCGTCAAGAATCTCTTGGTCTACTATGTTTCCTCCGTATGGGGTGAACAATTGCTTTATGTCGGCATCCTGATCTTCATCGTTTTCCGTCCCTACGGCCTGATCGGCAAGAAGATCATCAAGAAAGTGTAGGCACGGCGATGAAAAACAAATTTAATTTGAAGAAGAATCAAAATCTAAGTTATCTGATCTTCGGTGTCGTACTTTGCACCTTGCCCGTATGGATCGAACTTGGTGTCTTAAAAAATTCGTATCTTACTTTAATCGGTTCGGTGCTCATCTACTCCGTCGCCGCGATCGGACTGAATCTCCTGTTGGGATGGTCGGGCTTGATTTCATTGGGCACCGCCGGTTTCATGGGCCTTGGGGCGTATATCGCCGCCTATGTCACGGTCAATTTGAAGTTACCGTTTGAAGTCAGTTTGCTTCTCGGCTTGGCGATTCCGCTGGTGATTGGGGTTCTAGTCGGATTGATCTCTCTTCGCATCGAAGGATTGTATCTGGCCATCGCGACCTTAAGCGTTTCCGAAATCTTGCGTAAATCCTTCGAGGAACTCGGTTGGTTCACCAACGGCTTCTCCGGGAAATCCGCCGTCTATCCGAAACTCTTAGGTTTCATCACCCTCGACAAGTATACGACCTATATTCTTCTAGTCTTCTTCCTGATCGCCGTCATGATCCTTGTGAATAACCTGATCAACGGTCAAATGGGACGCGCTCTCAATGCCATGCGTGGCAGCGAAGCCGCCGCCCAAGCGATGGGCGTCAATTTACTGAAGTATCGTTTGGTCGCGTTCGCATTGGCCACCAGCCTTGCGGCATTGTCCGGTGTCTTGTATATGAGCTTCATCAAGTATACCTATCCGGCCACCTGGACTTTGGGGATGTCGCTGAATATCTTAGCGGTCATCATCATCGGCGGCGTACGGAATCTCTATGGAACGGTGTTGGGAGCCTTCGTGGTCTTTGCGATGCCAGACCTCTTCCTCAAACAAATCCCGTATTTCGGAACGATGCCGGGTTTCGCCTACATCGTCAACGGAATCCTGATCATCTTAGTCATCTTGTTCTATCCCCGCGGGCTGATCTACATCGGCAATGATTTCAAAAAACTCTGGGGTAAGTTGAAAGCGAGGGTCGCCCGATGAGCGAAAACCTTCATCTTAATGAAAACAGCGTCTTGAAGTTGGAAGGCTTGTCGATCTCGTTCGGGGGTCTAAAAGCTGTCGACGACCTAAGTTTCGAAATCAAAGAGCGTGAAATCTTCGGATTGATCGGTCCCAACGGCGCCGGGAAGACGACGGCCTTCAATTGCATCACCCAATTCTACAAGCCGAACCACGGGAAAATCTATTTCCGCGATAAGCATGGGAATGTGACCAACCTTACCGAGCATCCGGTCCACGAGATCATCAAGTTAGGCTTGGTTCGGACGTTTCAAAACGTCGAGTTGATTCGTGAGTTGAGTATTCTGGACAATGTCTTGATCGGTGCGCATATCGATTTTAAGAGCAGTTGGATTGCGCAGGGATTTAAAACCAAAAAAGCCCGCGCGGAAGAAGACGCATTGCGCAAGGAAGCGATCGAGGTGCTTGAATTCCTTAAGATCGCGGACCGGATGAATCTTCCGGCCGGCGGACAACCCTACGGTATCTTGAAGAAAGTCGAAATGGCACGTACCTTGATGTGCCATCCCAAGTTAATCATCCTGGATGAACCCGCGGCCGGCCTCAACGATCAAGAAACGATCGATCTGGCCAACGTTATCCGAACCATACGGGATCGCTACGATTGCGCCGTATTATTGGTGGAACATGACATGCGGTTGGTCATGGATGTCTGCGACAAAATCTGCGCCATCAACTTCGGTAAGTTTCTCGCCGTCGGCTCACCGAAGGAAATCCAGTTAAACAAGGAAGTCCAAGCCGCCTACCTCGGCGTAAAGGAGGAAAGCCATGAGTGAAAACGCGTTGGAAATCCGTAATCTCAAAGTGAACTACGGCGCCATCGAGGCGCTGAAAGGGATCAATATCGATGTGAAAGAGGGCAGTGTCGTCGCGCTCTTAGGCGCTAACGGCGCCGGTAAAACGACCACGCTTCGTACGATCTCCGGTCTACTGACCCCCAGTGCGGGGTCGATCCTGTACTTTGGAAAAGAGATATCGCATCTGGAAACGGAAAAGATCGCTAAGATCGGCATCGCGCAAAGCCCCGAAGGACGACAAGTCTTCCGTGATCTGACCGTCGAAGAGAATTTGAAAGTCGGAGCCTTCACCTTGAAGAACCGCAAAGAAATCAAAGCGAACTTCGCGAAAGTCTACGGCTTGTTTCCGGTCCTTCAGCAACGCCGCAACCAAGTCGCCTCGACTCTTTCGGGCGGCGAGCAACAGATGTTGGCGATCGGACGGGCCATGATGAGCTCGCCGAAAATCCTCCTGTTGGATGAACCATCGCTCGGTCTGGCACCGTTGATCGTCCGTGACATCTTGAAGATCGTCGACGACATCCGCAACGCCGGAACGACCGTCATCATCGTCGAACAAAACGCGGCGCAGACATTGAAGATCGCCGATTACGCCTACGTGCTTGAGTTGGGAACGATTCGTACCCATGGTCCGGCACAAGAATTGCTTCATGATCCGACGTTGGTAGAAGCGTACCTTGGATCCCATTAATTCGGTAGTAATGCGAGGGCATTATGATAAAAGGAGGAAACCTCATATGAAGAAGTTTCTCGTTATTCTTCTCTCCGTCATGCTTTTAGGAAGCATGGCAGCCTGCCAAAAGGAAGAAGTCGCAGCGCAAGGTGTTACGGACGATAAAGTCTTGATCGCCAACTGTGCCGCTACCTCGGGTGCATACGCACCGGTCGGTGTTCCGTTCATCGCAGGTATCCAGGCGTATTTGGATGTTGTAAACAAAGCGGGCGGCGTCGATGGCCGCAAAATCGAATTCTTGCACAATGATGACGAATTCGATCCGGTCAAAGGGAAAGCTTGCTTAGATTCATTCATCAACGATGACAAAGTCTTCGCGATCGTCGGCCACTTCGGTACGCCGGTTGTCGGAGCGACCCTTCAAGACCTGAAGGATTCCGGAATTCCTGCCGTTTACTTCGCGACGGGTATCGGACAATTGTATGATGACAAAGCGACCGAAGAAGAAATGAATACCAACATCTTCCCGGTACAACCGATTTACGTCACGGAAGGCCAGATCATGGTCGCCCGCGCCGTCGGGGATTTCGAAGCCAAGAAAATCGGCGTTATCTATACGTCCGACGAAGCCGGTAAAGATATTCTTAAAGGTGCGAAAATCAAAGCTGAAGAATTGAAAGTCACCTTGGTCGAACAACAAGTCGCGGCCGGAGCGACCGACGTTTCCGCCGCGGTTACCGCGATCAAGAATGCCGGCGTCGATTTCATCATCGGCGCATCGATCCAGGGAACCTTCCCGACGATCGCGAAAGAATTGGCCGCCCAAGGCGTCGACAAAGATGTCATCACGACCTATGTCAACGTTGCGAAAGCCAATGCTGCTTTGTATGCTGAAGCCATTTCCGGCAAATTCGACGTTTACGGAAACGGTTGGGTCGCCTTCGATGATGCCCATGCCGCCGCGATCGCCGAGTTCGCGAAGAACATCTCCGCCGAATACGCCGCCAACGCTTACGCGATGACGGGTTGGATCGCCGGTTACTTCTTCGTCGAAGGTCTCAAACGCGTCGATGGCACGGTCACGTGGAAGAAATACATCGAAGCGATGGAATCCGCTCCCTTCAACAATCCGTTCGGAGGCGTCATCGACTATAAAGACGGCGCTCGTCTGGGTACCCAAGAAATGAATCTGTCCAAAGTCGATATTACGGCCGCCGGTTTGTGGACCAATGTCAAACCTTTGGAAAGCATGGATACGATTTTAGGTAAATAAGGTATACTACAACATGGGGGAGGGAAACCCTCCCCCTGTCTTTTATAAGGAGGATCCCATGGACATCGCTTCAAAACTCATCACCGTAGACCAAGCCCTTGCGAAAATCAACTCCGGCGATTCCATTTTCACCGGCTTAGGTTGCGCCGAGGCCCGCGAATTCTTCATGCACTTACACACCATCGCCGACCGCGTCCGGAACGTGACCGTCACCAATTGCCTTTCGATGTGCGACGCGCCTTACATCAATCCGGAATACAAAGACAGTTTCAAGGTGGACGGATGGTTCTACTCCCCAAGCTTACGCAAAGCGCATAAGAACGGGAATATCGCATTCATCCCCAACCATTTGCATCTGGCCGGTGTCAAACGTCTGCACCATGTCAAGCCGACTTTCTACGTCGGGGCGTGTTCAATGCCCGACAAACACGGATTTGTGTCGCTCTCCCTTTCCAACACGTACGAAAAACGTGTCATCGAGGAAGCGGGGACCGTTATTCTTGAAATCAATCCGAACATGCCCGTCACATACGGGGATGTCGAATTACATATCGACGATATCGACTTTATGATTCAAGTCGATTATCCCGTACCGACCCTACCCGATGTTCCGGTCAACGAAAAAGACGCCGCCATCGGTAAGCTGATCGCCGACCATATCAACGACGGCGATTGCATCCAATTGGGCATCGGCGGGATCCCGAATGCGGTCGCTTCCCAGCTCTACCATAAGAAAGATCTGGGCATCCATACCGAAATGTTGACCAGCGAAATGGCGAAACTTGCCAAAGCCGGGGTCATCAACGGATCACGTAAAACGCTGCATCGCGGTAAAATGGTCGCAACCTTTATCATGGGTAGTAAAGAACTCTATGATTTCGTCGACCAGAATCCTTCCGTTATGATCTTGGACGGAGCTTATGTCAACGATCCCGCCGTCATCGGCTTGATCGATAACCAAGTTTCGATCAATACGACCCTTGAAGTCGATTTGACCGGCCAGTGCGCTTCCGAATCGATCGGTTCGATCCAATTCTCCGGCACCGGCGGACAAGCCGACACCGCGATCGGCGCGCAGAACGCTAAAAACGGACGTTCGTTTATCGCCTTATATTCCACCGCCATGGTTAAGAATCCCTTGACCGGCGAGAAGGAAGAAGTATCCAAAATCGTCCCGCAACTCAAACAAGGCGCGATCGTTTCCTTGTCCCGCAACGATGTCAACTTCGTGGTTACGGAATATGGTTGTGTCGATTTGAAGGGAACCAATGTCCGCGAGCGCGTTCATTTGTTGATCTCGATCGCACATCCGAAATTCCGCGAACAGCTGTTAGCGCAAGCGCAAGAAGTCGGGCTCATCTAATATGGTGACATTCCCGTTTCGCGGTTACGAAATCTATTATGAAGACTACGGCCAAGGATTTCCCTTGGTCATCTTGAACGGAATCATGATGTCGACTCAAAGTTGGAAGCCGTTTATCCCATCCTTCTCCAATTCGAATCGGTTGATCCTCGTGGATTTCCTTGATCAAGGCCGTTCCAGTAAGTTGGATGGGTTGGAATATACGCAAGCGATCCAAGTCGATGTTGTCAAAGCGCTTTGCGATCATCTCGCGTTAACCTCGATCGATCTTTTCGGTATCTCGTACGGTGGTGAAATCGCCATGCAATGCGCGATCCTTTATCCGAACTTGATCCGAAGACTATTACTGTTCAATACGACCGCCTATACGTCGCCATGGTTGCGCGAAGTCGGCCATGCTTGGAATCATGCCGCAAACAACGCGGAAGCATATTATGCCACCACCATCCCGGTTATCTATTCGCCGAAGTTCTATACCGAAAACGCAGAGTGGATGGAAAACCGTAAGAAAATCTTGTTGGGTGTGTTTGCGAATCCGACCTTCATCAACGCGATGATCCGTTTGACCAACAGTGCGGAAAACCATGACTGTCGAAGTCGTTTAAACGAGATTATCGCGCCGACCTTGGTTGTTTCGTGCCAGTATGATTTCGTTACGCCCAACCACGAACAAGAATTGCTTGTCCAAGCCATTCCGAATGCATCCTTGGTCATGATCCCCGATAGCGGACATGCGTCGATGTATGAAAAACCGATGTTGTTCAGTTCATTGGTACTTGGTTTTATCGCCACTTTAAAGGCGGATCGCATCATTTAAGAGTAGGAAACAACGATCATCCGATTTTTCGCCGAGTCAAGTTTTCCATTCAAATTACGTGCATATTTTAACATTTGTGAAAGAACACATATCATGATAAAATGACAACGAAAGTCGAGGTATACCTTTGGAATCCCTAGTCAATCAGCCTAAAACGAAACGCGGACAAGCAACCCTCGACCGTCTTACCGACGCCGCCGAACAGTTGTTTTTTAAAAACGGCTATTATGGGACTTCCATCAACGAGATCACCAGTTTGGCGAACGTCGCACCCGGCACCTTTTACATCTATTTCACGGATAAATTGAGTTTGTATTGTTACTTGTTGCTTCAATATTCGCATCAGATCCGGATGCACATCGCCAAGTCGATCAAAAACTCGCCGTCGCGCAAAGAAGCGGAACGGCAAGGATTGCGCGCGTATCTGGAATTCATCAACGAACACAAGCACATCTATAACATCATTTGGGAGTCGCTCTATATCGATAAGAAGTTGTTTATCGACTATTATAAGAAGTTCGCGGAGAATTACATCCTGCAAATCAAAGCGTCGCAGGCGAGCGGCGAAATGAAGGAGTATGATCCCGAAGTCGTCGCATATATGTTGATGGGGATTTCCAATTTCATCGGGTTGAACTACATCATGTTTTCCCAACATGACGATTTCGACCATGCGGTGGATACCGTCATCGAGGTTTTGGATAAAGGATTGTTCTAGCGCACAATCGTGCGCTTTCTTTTGGAGGTTTCACCATGAAAGCGATTTACCCGGGATCTTTCGACCCGATCACCAACGGCCATTTGGATATCATCACACGCGCAGCCGCGATTTTCGACGAGCTGGTCGTAGCGATCATGGTCAATCCGGAAAAGAAAAGTACCTTTACGGTCGACGAGCGCCTTGAAATGATCCGCAAATCGGTTGAAAATCTACCGAATGTCACCGTCGCCGCCAGTACGGGGTTGACGGTCGATTATGCCAATCGGATCGGTGCCAAGATCTTGATCCGCGGCATTCGCGCGGTCATGGACTATGAATATGAAATGCAACAGGCGACCGCCAACATGATGCTTTCGCCGCAGATCGAATCGGTGTTTCTCTTGTCAAGTCCCGAACATTCATTCGTTTCCTCGTCCGTCGTCAAAAACATCGTCATGAACCACGGCGACGTGACGTATTTCGTTTCACCCCACGTCGCGCAAAAATTGATTGAACATTATCGTAATCTTTGATATCGTAAACCTAGGATCGGTGATAAAATGTACACTTCCGAAAAGAACCACGTTAAATAGAAGTTGAAACGGTTTTTTTCATTGTATTCATGAAGAACCTTGGGTTCTTTTTTTTCGGAGGTAAAGAATGCTAACACTCAATAAAATAACGATAACGACACCGAAAGGACGGGTCTTGATGAAAGACCTGAGCTTTTCGATCCAACCCGGAGATAAACTGGCGATCATCGGCGAAGAAGGGAATGGAAAAAGCACCTTATGTAAGTTGATTGCGGATCCATCTCAAATCTACGATACGATGATCGTGGAAGGACAAATCATCAATGATTCGCGGATCGGATATCTTCCCCAAAACCAAGCCGAATGTAACGAAACTGCCGGTGATTTCTTGTTGAGTGATTCCAATGGCGAAATCGATTACAGCTTATTGCCCGAGGTGAAACGCGAGCTAAATAAACTTCACGTATCATTACCTGAAGCAAGGTTTGATGAACCATTAAGTCGATTTAGCGGCGGAGAGCGGGTGAAAATACAACTCGTGCGGTTAATGGTGAATCAGCCCGAACTTCTTGTGTTGGACGAACCGACCAACGACTTGGATCTTGCGACTTTGGAATGGTTTGAGGAATTCATCCGACAGAGCGATGTGCCGATCCTGTTCGTTTCGCATGACGAAACCTTGCTGCAACATTGCGCCAACCGAATCCTGCATTTGGAACAGACGCAACGCAAGACGGTGCCGCTATGGACCTTGGCATCGGTCGGATACGACGATTATGTCACAAGCCGTCAAGATATGATCCAACGTCAAACCGCGCTCTCAAACAAGCAGAAAGCGCAATATGAGAAACAACTTCAAACATGGCGTGAAATCTATCAGAAAGTCGAACACGCCCAGGCGACCATCACCCGGCAAAACCCTTCCGGAGGGAGACTGTTGAAGAAGAAAATCAAGAATCTGAAGGCGGTACGAGATCGTCTGGACAATGTCGAGAAGATCAAGAAACCGGATCCCGAAGAAGCAATCAATCTCTCGTTTACCAATCAACCTTCGATTTATGGGCAACGTTGTCTATTGGACGATACGCTCGATCGCCTGATCATCAACGATCGTACCCTTTCCGTCAACCTCTCCCTTCAAATCTTCGGGCAAGCCCGCATCGGCATCATCGGGGATAACGGATCCGGAAAGACGACCTATCTGAATCATCTTCACCAAGCCGCGAAAAAACGCGGGACAAATGTGGTGATGATGCCTCAGAACTATGAAAGCCTTCTCCCATTGAACCAAAGCGCGGTCGAATTTCTAACGATCGCCAAGACCAAGGAAGAACATACGAAAATCATGACATACCTTGGTAACTTGAAGTTTACCCCCGAAGAAATGAACCAACCGATCGAACGGTGTTCGCAAGGACAAAAGGCAAAGATCCTATTTACGCATCTTGTCTTCAGCGATGCCGACCTCTTGATTCTTGATGAACCCACGCGAAATCTGAGTCCGTTGACCTTGCCGGTCATCGAAGCGATGTTGAGCGAATTTCACGGAGCGATCTTGGCGGTTTCGCACGATCGTCGCTTTTTACGCAACGTGATGAAGACGATCTACCTCTTTGACGAAAATGGTCTACATCTCATGATAAATTCCTAAGCATTTTTCACGTGAAGTTTCGCAACTTTAAGGTATAATGATGGAGTTAAGAAGGGGGATCTATGTACAAACAACTGATCTTGGCGAGTCAAAGCCCGCGCCGCAGAGAATTGATGGCTTTATGCGAAATCCCATTTACGATCGTCAACCCGCAAGTCGACGAGACCCTTAGTACGGAAATACCCCTGGAACAGGCCGTGACCGACCTTGCGATGCGCAAGGCGCAGGAAGTATTTGCGAAGCATCCGGATTCGGTGGTCATCGGCGCGGATACGATCGTCGTCATCGACGGTGAAGTGTTGGGGAAACCCGTCGAAGCCCCGGTCGCAATCGAAATGTTGCGGAAACTCTCGGGTAGAAAACACCAAGTTATCACCGGTGTCTGTGTGATCGGGCCGGGTTCCTCGGAATCCTTCCATAGCGTGACCGAAGTCGAATTCTTTGAACTCAACGAAGAGCAGATCAAGAAATATGTCGACTCGAAAGTCTGTCTGGACAAAGCCGGTGCTTATGGCATCCAGGACAAAGGAGCGCTCTTCATCAAAGGGATCATCGGAGACTACTACACGGTCATGGGATTACCGATCGCACGTGTCTATCAAAGCTTAAAGAAGTTCCTATAAACATTCCTGCCCGCCTTTCGCGGGCAGTTGTTTTTGGTGATTGTTTCGGTTCAATCGTCGTTTTTTGATCGTTCTGAACAATGCCTTGAAAGTTAATTTTCGGTTCTTGCCTGAAAGTTCCTAAATCTGCGTTTAACTCTTGATTTTTAATTCGTTTTTGGGTATTATGTTTAGGCAACGCCGTCATAGTTCAATGGTAAAACAGAGCAATGGTAATGCTCAGTTCGGAGTCCGATTCTCCGTGACGGCACCATGATTCACACCAAGCCTTCCACGAAGGCTTTTTTCTTATTTTACCGTGACCTTGAGCCTCCCTGAGTATCCGTTGTTTTATATGAGTCGGGTCGATGAAGCAATCCGTTCTGTGGCTGTTACTTTCGTCGAAAGTTCGGCAATTTGAAATCGAAAAATGGACCAATATTGGAGTCGTAATGACTCCAGGATGTACGGAATCAACATCTGTGGGTTTGTTTGCTTTGGATCATGACGATCTTTTGGTATACTATAAACAAGAATGAGGGGTGTATCTTGAACCGAATCCAAGCCAAATTCACAGAAGTAATAAGCGTTGTCATGCCTTTCGTCATTTTGATTAGTATTTTTCACGTGACCCTCGACCCTTTCGGTCCCGTACTCTATATGGCCTTTTTAGTTGGTTCGATAATGGTAATCGTCGGACTGACTTTTTTCTTGGTTGGCGTCGATTTGGGGATTACCCCGTTGGGGATGCGCTTGGGGCCATGGATCGGTCGCTCGAAATCCATATTCGTTTTAGTGTTCTTCGCGTTTATCATCGGATTCTTTATATCGTATGCCGAACCCGCGTTATTGGTCTTGTCGGTCCAGGTAAGCGAACTCACTTCAGGTGTCATACCGGCGCAACTGTTAAATATCATCGTATCGATCGGAATCGGGCTGCTGGTGGCCTTGGGATTCATCCGTCTTTTTTTCAGTCTGCCGCTTTATCGATTATTGTGGGTACTCTACGCAATGGTTTTCATCCTTGCGCTGTTTTCAACCCCACAGTTACTGGCAATCGCATTTGATGCCTCGGGTGTGACGACCGGGGTTTTGGCTGTCCCGTTCTTATTGTCGTTGTCACTTGGCGTAACGCAAAAACAAAGGGACAGTAAAGCGTCTGAGAAGGATAGTTTCGGTATGATCGCCATCGCTTCCGTCGGGGCGATTCTGGCCGTTCTCGTCTTAGGCGCATTGACTCAGCCGACCTTTTATGCGATGCCGAATTTTCCGCCCGTACCCGTGATCGAATCGCTAATCGATACGCTGAAAACGGTAAGCGTCATTCAGTTTCGCGAGGCGATTCTTTCAATCGTTCCACTTGTCGTCATTTTGATGATCGTTTTAGGGCTGGATCCGAACATCATTCAAAACGAGCGTCGACGCATGGGATTGGGATTCCTATATGCTTTCATCGGTTTAACGCTCTTCTTGATCGGCGTCAATAGCGGATATATCGAAATCGGCCGTAAGTTAGGCAGTGCGCTAATGACGCGATTCACAGGCGAAACGCTCGTTTTAATCGGCTTTGTCTTTGGCTTGGTAACGATCATCGCCGAACCGGCCGTTTCGGTGCTTACGAAACAAGTTGAATCCGTCACATCCGGCTATATCGGACGAATCACGGTCATGGCGACCTTAGCGATCGGCGTCGGAATCGCGGTATCTCTCTCGATCGTTCGGATCCTCGTACCTTCCATGCAATTATGGCACCTTCTTCTCCCAGGTTATTTATTGGCGTTACTGCTAACCTTATTCGTACCGAAGTTGTTTGTGGGAATCGCATTTGACGCTGGCGGGGTTGCCACCGGACCGATGATCTCGAGTATCTTGATGGCTTTTATCCATGGCATCGCGCACACGCATCCGGCCGCCGATATTCTGATCGACGGGTTTGGGATGGTGGCGATGGTCGCCCTAATGCCGATTCTCAGTCTATTGATTTTGGGTGGAATCTATAGAATAAAGCAAGGAGGAATGACATGACGCAACCTACCGTGATGTATCTTAATATCATCATCGTTCCCCATCCGAAAGGGAATGAGGTAATGAAGTATGCCAAAAGCCTAAATGCCCGCAGCGTTACCATCTTGTTGGGCCACGGCACGATCGATAACCGTTTCTTGAAATGGTTGGCGATCGAGGAAAATGTGAAAGACGTCCTGTTGATTCTTTTTTACCGAAACTCAGATCGACCTTTACAAAAAATCGCGCGACGTTTCGAGTTTCACCGAACTGACCGAGGAATCGGTTTCAGTATTCCGATACTTAACTTATTCGGGATCCAAGAGAAAAGCGAAACATTCAAGGAGGATGACATGAAACAGTATGAAGCCGTAGTCGCGATCGTTCCCAAAGGTAGTGGTATCAAGGTCGTGGAAGCTGCACGACGCAGCGGGGCCAGCGGGGCCACTATCGTGAATGCGCGTGGCGCCGAAGTAAATGAAACGGCGAAACTGTTCGCGATCGAAATCGAACCTGAAAAGGAAATTGTCTTGATGATCGTCGATAAGAATCAAAGTCAAGAGATCTGTCGAACCATCATCGCCAATTCGGGTTTCGATCAATCTCAACATCGAATCGTTTTTACCCAACCGATACATGAGGTTGTCGGGCTTTTCGAAGAGTGAAACCTTTTAAGTAATGAACTCCCAAGATGTGATTGCCCCAATCAATTCACGAAAACCGTTACGATATCCAATCTTCAAATCGACTCGTATCCATGGAGCTACAACGAAATCGAGACACCTAATCGCAAGTCACTTAATCGATTTTAACGAACTCGGCTGATTTGGACTTAAAAGCGTTTATGATAATACGATTGAAAAAAGCGAGGGAATATCATGAAAAGCAAACTGATCGAAATGCGGGAGAAATATCCCCAAACCGAACTCTGGACCGATTCGTTCCATGTCGAGCACCACGAGTACGGATTGACACAAGGAATCACGGGAATCACGACCAGTCCGACCTGGGTATCGCGCATGATGTGCGATGAACCTGTAAGTCGGCACTTCGATGTCATTCGCCAAATTCAATGCGAACATCCTGAGTATACCATCCATGAAACCGCATGGGCGTGGACGCTACGGATGGGTAAAGAGCGCAGTAAAGTCCTCCTGCCGTTATGGGAAAAAGGGAATCCGAAAGAAGGTCGATTCGCGATTCAGACTTCGATCTACGACTATAACAACACCGAACGTATGGTAAAGATGGCGCTTGAAGTCGATGCCTGCGGTCCCAACATGCAAGTCAAGATTCCCTCCACATCCGGCGGGATCCGCGCCATGGAAGAGGCGACCTATCGCGGTGTCAGCGTCATGGCAACTTTATGTTTCAGCGTCGACCAAGCGATCGCGGCGGCAGAGGCCATCCATCGCGGCATGTCACATAGAACTTCGGAAGGTCTTTCAAACGAGAGCCTGAATCCGGTATGCGCGGTTTTATTGGGCATGCAGGATGATTGGCTAAAAAACTATGCGGAAGCGAAAAACATCGTATTGCCACCGGATGTGTTTCATTGGGGCGGAGTTGCGATCTGTAAGAAAATCTATCAAATCTTTAAGGAACGGAGTTACGAAACCAAGATTCTCGTCGCATATTACCGCCACCAGCTTCACTGGTCCGAGTTTATCGGCGGGGATATCCTGATGACCATTCCCGCGAAATGGCAGAAACGCTTTGCGGAGTGCGATGTTGAAATCAAGGATTCGATGAGCCTTCCGGTAAACGAAGAAACCTTGGCTTACTTACTTCGACTTGAACCTTTCAAACAAGCATATACCGAAGGATCGTTGAGTCTTGAAGGATTCGATCGTTTCGGACCTGTGATCCTCACGATCAAGTATTTCATGGACGAGTATAACAAAGCCGTCGTAAAGATTCGTGACATTTTATTGCCGGATCCGCTGGTGTAACAAGACGATCCGAAGATACGGACTGGTTTAAACCTTCGAAATTCGTGATTTTCACCGAAATAACGTCTGAAATATGTGAATTCAAGCGCTTTCTTATATTATTTATTTAAATCAGTTGTATTATCCTGTGAAGAAGTTATAATGACAGTGTAGCTTCGACTACCACAGGAAAGGTATAGGTTTATAATGCAAGGCAAAGTAAAAAAGTTTAACAAAGAAAAAGGTTATGGGTTCATCAAGTTGCCCGACGATCGCGATGTATTCTTCCACTACTCAGAATTAGTAATGGACGGATTCAAGAACATCGAAGAAGGCACTGATGTCGAATTCGACTTGGTCGAAGGCGATCGTGGCCTACAAGCACGCAAGATTACCAAAATCTAAATGCGAGAAGGGTTGGACATGTCCAACCTTTTTTTGTGTTCAAGTCAATACTCAAAAAAAAGACCCAATCGATCCGTTGGGTCTTTCAATTAACTAGTGATTGTTTAAACGCGGACTTCGTAGTTCTTGTAACCCCAGGCTTAAGGTAAATACAACGAACAAGATCAATCCGATTTGAATCGTCAATGAGTTTATCAAGCAGAACCCAACCAGTACCAACGCGATGAGAACGAATGTTAGGTTTGCCCATCGGATCCAACTGCGATAGGAAGAGTGTTCGATTTGACGGATAAGATCCAAAAGTAAGAGCGTAAGTTGACTGATAAATGTGAGAATCAAAAGGATTCCGGGAAAGGAAATCGTCAACATCCATTCAAATCCCGAGATCGATGCTTGAAGCGAGTTTCCGAAAACCGAGTCGAAGATACTTCCAATGCCCAGCCATTCCGGCATGACATTCGAAAGCGGGACGTTGACGAAAGGGAGCATAAACAAAAGTAACAAAGATGCGCGAGCAACCATCCGAAAAATCCGGTTCTTATTGGGAAGATTACTTGTTGAGTTTGTTTTTTCGGCGACGAGTTCCGCTTGGACACCATTCAACAATTCGTCGACGCTGATCTCCAACGCCTGCGCCAAATCTCGAAGAATACTGATGTCCGGCAATCCTTCGCCGGTTTCCCATTTCGATACGGCTTTGTTTGTGATGTGAAGTTTGTCGGCTAAGGCTTGTTGGGTCATGCCCAACGCTTTGCGTCGGGAAGCGATGAGTGAAGCGATGTTTCTATTTTCCATGTTGATTTACCTCACACAAAGTATAGTATCACATGAAAGTCGCGTCACGCTACGGAAAAACGAATCAGTCTACGGTTCGTGGAGTTGGCTAATTCACCCAATTTTATGGAAAGCGCACGAAACTTTCGGATTATTAGGTCTGAGAATCTTCAATGTTACCCTCACACAATCCATAACACTACACCGATAAACGGAGAGATTGGTGTATAATGAATTTACGAAATTACGGCGTTTGGGAAAACGCCAAGTAAGCGAGGAAAAATGGAACCGAAATTTGAAATCAAAGGGAATAACGACTATGTCTTGCGCGTCTATGAAGATCGCGTGTTCATAGCGGAGAAGAAACAGCTAAAGAAGATGACGCAGGAGGATATCGATCAGAATTCGCTCTTCTATCACGAAATCACATCGATCGAGTTTCTCAACTGCACAGGATGGAAGCCCGGATTCATCGAGTTCCATTATCCGATCAACTTGAAACGGCTTCGGGATCAGTATTCGGGGTTTGCCTTGGAAAGCGTGTTTAAATTCAATGGCGCATCGCTGCCTCTAGCCAAAGAAATGGCGAACAAGATGCATTTCGTTCATAACTTCGTTCAAAACAAAGTGTTGGATTGCCAGGTCGAAGAGGAACATAAAGAAACGGTCGTAACCCAGGGTTCGGCGGCGGATGAGATTTTAAAGTTTAAGGCATTGCTTGACCAACAAATCATTACGCAGGAAGAGTTCGAGGCGAAGAAGAAACAGTTGTTGGGACTCTAATCAAAACGAAAGCCGAACATACGGCTTTCGTTTTCATGAATGTTGTTTTTTGTAATCGAAAGGGGAAATCGCTTTGGAGAAGATCACAAATATCGAAACCGTTGTTAACCTACTTAAACAAGGGGAAATCGTCGTTGTGTTACGACCTCGGAAAACCTATTTCGGGTTGAACGGAGAATGCATCCTTAT
Source organism: uncultured Erysipelotrichaceae bacterium (assembly GCA_964526155.1). Lineage (GTDB taxonomy): Bacteria > Bacillota_I > Bacilli_A > Erysipelotrichales > Erysipelotrichaceae > GWE2-51-13. The sequence goes on from CAZGLV010000001.1 coordinate 522,319, forward strand.
GAAAAACGATGTCATGCGATCTTCGATCGATTTGGACGATTTCAGGGAATTGTATCGATCGGCAGAATTTGTCCGTTATACCAAGAAAGACGAAGCGGAGCCGGACAAAGCGAAAGACGAAGAATACTATCGATGGCGACATAAATAAGCTTCAAAAGGGATTGATTTGTTGAAGCGAGACTCGATAGAAGCGATAAAATCGATTATAATAAAGATGATGAAGACCGATCGACACCGAAATGCATCGCCAGGGGGTGGACGCATGAAAAAGGAAGATTTCAGACCGGCCAAGATTTTCACGATTCCCAATTTCCTCAGCTTGTTTCGACTGATCCTGGCTGTGGTTTTTTGGTATGTCTATACCCATGCCAGGTCCTATAACGAAGTCCTTATCGCGGTATTTGTCTTGGTCGTCTCCGGACTGACGGATATCTTGGACGGTCAAATCGCGCGACGCTTCGACAGTGTCAGCGAACTAGGTAAAATTCTGGATCCGATCGCCGACAAAGTGACTCAGTTGATGATTTTAATCAGTCTGTTGGAACGATTCCCTCTGATTCTATTCGCTTTGGTTCTATTCGTATTGAAACAAACGTATCTATCGATTGCCGGAATCGTAGTTTTGAAACGTACGAAAGAAAACCACGGCGCACGATGGTTCGGAAAAATGAACACGGTCATCCTGTACTTCTGTTCGATCTTGATGATCCTTTATTACGATATGCCGCTTGCGTTGGGGAACGTGTTGATTCTAGTGTGTTGCCTATCGATCGTCACCGCGTTTATCTTGTATGTCCTCGAATATCAACGCATCTTGAAGAAAACATCTCTATGAAAGGAACCTTTCTGTGTGTGATGGCCTGTTTTGATCCGCAGGCCGATGAGAAGTTTGATGTGATCCGCGCGTCATTGAAGCAAGCCGGATTTAAAGGCCGTCAGTCCAAGAATCTGCCCAACCATATCACGTTGGGCATTTATGAACCGGATATGGAAAAATCACTTATTTCAAGGATCAATGAAATCGCTGATTCGTTCGATCCGATTTCGGTAACTTTAGGAAACATCGGCTTGTTTGGCTTACGTGTCGCATTTATCGCACCGGTCGTAAACCATCGTTTACTCGAAATCCATGAAGCTCTTTCTTTCAGCGAAGAACCTTGGAGTCCGCATGTGACGATGTTGATCGAGGATGACGAGGTGATCGTAAAGGCATTGCGGATCATCAAGGAAAGTTTCATTCCGTTTGAAGCGACAATTTCATCGATCTGCTTGTATCAGTTTAAACCGACCCGGTTTATCTTGAAACGAGAACTCAAGTTGATCGATAAGATATAAGGTCCGTCATTAGGGCGGATTTTTATTTGAAAGAAGAGCTCAAAATTGTCAGGAAAAATAATAGTAATAATTGCGGTACTGATTGAGAGTTGATTCTCAAATGGTAAATATTGCGACACCGATGCTATGAATTTGAACCATGTTTGAAATTGTCCCAAACCGTGTGAAGTTTCCATGAATATGACCCGAAATCGCCTTGAATATGAAAAACGTAAGTGTTAAAGTATAAACGTAGAGAAGTGTTGTCGCATCATTGAAATCGGTTTTGTTGGAGATCGTCTCAGAATTCTTTGAATTTTGACTTCGAATTTTCATTGTATCCAAACCGTTTTGAATCGCAATAATCAGTATCGCTTTAAGACTCGCAGACGCGATTTTCAATGTAACGCGTCATACGCAATGCGAGTCGTTTATCGTTGTTGTTTTGGAAAGTCTGTGCAGCCATCGCCTTTCGGACAATTCGATCGAATCACCACACCATGGAAGGGAGCGAAGAAACAAAACGGTGAGACGGTTTATGACGAAGTCGCGAAGCGCACTTGATTTCAAACGGATTACAACATAACCATTAACTTGGAGGAGGAATTATGAGCAAACCTAAAGTAGCAATCGTCAAATGTGACTCCCTGCCGACAAACGCGCCGTTTTTAGCGGGAAAATTCACCCGTACGGATGAAGATGTCGCCAAGATCAAAGCCGCCGTCAAGAAAGCCGTCGAACTCGCCATCGGCTCGCCTGACAACATCATCAAAGAAGGCCAAACCGTATTGATCAAACCGAATCTCGCTTTCCAAGCTCCGCAAGAAAGCTTCGCCGTCGTCGACGCGCGTACGTTGGAAGCGGTCATTTCCTACTTCAAAGAAAACACCAAAGCCAAAGAAGTTTGGGTCGGCGATAATCCTTCGCTCGGCATGCATGTCGGTAAAGCGCGTCCGGCGTTCGAAGCTTCCGGTTTCGAAGAAGCCTCCCGTCGCGGCGGAGCCGATAAGATCATCTATTTCGACGAAGAAGAAGTCGTCGAAGTCGATATCCCCGGAGCACGCGTCTTCAAACATGCCGCCGTTTTCAAACCTTTCTTGGATGCGGATGTCGTCATTAACCTACCGAAGATGAAAGTCCATATCGCCGGCGTCGTTACGCTCGGTTTGAAGAACTGGAACGGGATTATCCCGAACCGTCACCCGTCCGCCCAGCAACAAGGCGCGCACCGTACCGAACTCGGCCAGAAATTCGCCGATACCTACAGAATCCGTAAAGCCGACTTAGTCATTTATGATTCGATCATCGCCATGGAAGGCCAAGGCCCGCATGCCGGGACGCCGGTCGAAATGAATTTGATCATCGCTTCCGCCGATACCGTCGCGGGCGATGCGGTTACCTGCTCCGTCATGGGTTTCGATCCGATGGAAGTCCCCGCGATCCGTTGCGCCGGCACCCAAGGTTTGGGCGAAATCAATTTGAAGAACATCGACATCGTCGGAGAACCGTTAGCGGCTGTTCAGAAACACTTCAAACGTCCGAATAACGATCCGGTCGGCATGTACGAAGGTATTACCTGCGCCATGCAACAAACTTGCCCGGGCTGCTTCGCGAACGTTCGCGGTGCGTTGGATTCGTTTGTTAATACCGGTGTCAATATTCCTGAATTCCTGAAAGCGGCGGGCGAAGTCCTCGTTATCGCCGGCGGCGTTCCTGACATGGTTCCGGAAGATGCCATCGGGAAAAACGTATTTATTTGTGGAGACTGCTGGGAAAAATTCGAATCTGCCGACAATGTACGCAAAGCCGCCAAACTCGCCAAGAAAGTCACGTACTATCCTGGTTGCGGACCGATCTACATCTTCGCGCAATTGAATACCGATCTTCAAGCGATCGCGAAAGAAGCGATGAAATAAGTTTGATTCGGTATTGCTTCATCATTTAGAAAAAAACGACGAACATGAGGATGACCGAGTCAACACCACGGGCATCCTCATGTACATTTAGATGGAGGGAAGGGTAATGATATCCATTCAAGTCGTGGATCTCGCATTGACGGATTACGCAGCGGCATACGCGATCCAACTTTCGATCCATCAAGCTTGCTATCGCAGAGAAAGAGCGGATACGATCGTGTTTCAAGAGAATTATCCGGTCATCACTGTCGGACGCGGAAGTTACGACGAACATTTATTGGCTTCGCCCCAACAACTCGCTTCCGCAGGCATCACCGTACAACCGGTAGACCGTGGCGGTGACATGTCATATCACGGTCCGGGGCAACTTGTCGTTTCGCCGATCCTTCATTTACGCGATTTCAATTTGACTGTCCACCAATATGTCCGCAACTTGGAAGAAGTCGTCATCCGCATCATGAAGTCATATGGGATCCACTGTCATCGCATCGATGAATACAGTGGGGTTTGGGTCGGCGACGAGAAAATCGCCGCGACGGGAATCGCCGTCGAGCACGGGATCACCCGCCATGGCATTTCGATCAACGTGAATCCGGATTTGTCGCACTTCAGTTGCATCGTTCCGTGCGGGATCAAAGATAAAGGTGTGACCTCGATGTGTAAGCTGGGGGTCGAGAATGTCGATTTGAATCAAATAAAGCAGGATTTTATACGTGAATTCAATCAAGTATTTTCTACCGAAATCATGAATCATGAAATGTGAAAGGAAACCTTAACTATGAAAACCGAAGTACGAGTTCCGATGTTCGCAGAGGGCGTAAAACGCATTAAGATCCGCCAATGGTATGTCAATGTCGGGGATAAAGTCAGCGTCGGAGACAAACTCTGTGAAGCCGCGACGGATAAGATCACGATCTTCATCGAAGCCCCGGTGAACGGCTATGTTTCAGCCTTGCATGCGGAAGAACGCGATTATGTCGAAGTCGATGAAGTCGTTGCCGATCTTACCGACACCCCCGAAGGAAATTGACCGATGGATCAACTACACGAGAACCAAGTCATCATCGTGACGGGTGGGGCTCAAGGCATCGGTTTAAAGATTTCCCAATATCTTGAGGCATTGGGCGCTACGATCATTATCGCGGACATCAACCTAAGTGCCGCCCAAGCGGCGATCGAACTTTTACCGACGAAGAACGGAATGGCCGTTCATTGTGATGTCACATCGTCGGAGTCCACGCTGGCTATGGCGAAAGAAGTCTATGCGAAGTATGGGAAGATCGATGTTTTGGTCAATAATGCGGGATATTTCCCGGTCAGTCTCTTTGAGGATATGAGTGAAAAAGAATGGCGCAAAGTCATCGATATCGATTTGACCGGAACCTTTCTTGCGACCCAAGCCGTATACAACTATATGTTGAAGAAGAAAAAAGGAAAAATCATCAATATCGCTTCGGTATCCGGACGTGTCGGAGGGGTCGGATTCACTCACTATTCCGCCGCGAAAGCCGGTGTCATCGGATTTACGAAAGCCCTCGCCAAAGAAGCCGGAGCACTCGGGATCCAAGTCAACGCAATCGCGCCGGGGATCATCGACACCGAAACAACGAAGAGTGTGTTTCCTGAATTTGCGCTAAAGGAATATGTCAAGTCCGTACCTTTGGGAAGATTGGGTCATGACGAAGATTTAGTCGCAGCGATTTCCTTCTTGTGTTCTCCGGGTGCCAGTTATATCACCGGACAATGTTTGGCCATCGACGGTGGCTATACGATGATTTAAAATACAAACTTATTCCGTGAAAAAAAGAGGAAACCTTGTTCCTCTTTTTAGTTTGTGATCACGAATCGAATTTCGCCTTCCGCCACGATTTCTTCCTTATTTCGCGCCCTAACCTTGGCGATTCCAAAGTCATGACGCAATTTGAGTAATGTGGCTTCTAAAATCAAGGTATCTCCGGGGTATACCGGTTTGCGAAAGCGCATAGAATCGATCCCGGCTAATAGCGCAAATTTACCGATATATTCCGATCGATGGTAAACCAAGATCGCTCCGGTTTGGGCCAACGCTTCGACGATATAGATGCCTGGAAGGATCGGCCGATTTGGGAAATGTCCTTCGAAATAGGGGTCGCTTGCGATGAATGTCTTTTGAGCTTGGATAAAATCATCGCCTATTTCAATTACGTTATCGACCAAAAGAATCGATCCGCGATGGGGAAGCAACGCTTCGATTTGCTTGCGATCGTAAATCATCGATTTTCCCATCTCTTAAAAATCAGCGAGACATTATGTCCACCAAATCCAAGGTTATTCGACATCGCAAACCGTAAATCTTTCCTTCGAGATTCTTTGACCACGATGTTTAGGTCGATTTCCGGATCCAATTCTTGCGTATGGATCGTCGCCGGAATGATTCCCTCAAGGATCGTTTTTATGCTCAGGATCGCCTCGACACTACCGCAAGCTCCCAATAAATGTCCCATATGGGATTTCGTCGAAGAAACGGGAAGAAGTTTCGCATGTTCTTGAAATGCCAGATGGATCGCTTTACTTTCCGTGACATCATTCAACGGCGTACTAGTGCCATGCGCATTGAGGTAATCGATATCGCTTGGGTTGATTTCCGCTTCCGTGAGCGCATCCGCGATGGCATGTGCCATCCAGCTTCCGTCTTGCGCCGGCGCGGTAATATGGAAAGCATCGCAACTGGTTCCGTACCCGATGATTTCCGCATAAATAACCGCATTGCGACGCATCGCATGCGTCAACTCCTCGAGTATCAGTATTCCTGCTCCCTCACCCATCACAAACCCGGAGCGTTCTTTATCGAAAGGAATACTGGCACGTTCCGGATCGTCGCCTTCATGCAAGGCACGCATCGCCATAAATCCACCGACACCCAACGGAGTGATCGAAGCTTCGCTGGCCCCGGCGATCATGACATCCTCAAAACCGAATTTGATCCGATGAAACGCATCCCCGATGGCGCTGCTTCCGGCGGCGCAGCCGGTTACGACGCAACTACAGAGCCCATGGGCTTGATTATCGATCGCGACGCTTCCGGCCGCTAAGTTGACCAAGGACATCGGTATATAGAAAGGTGATATTTTCGCCGGTGAATTGCGCAAACTTTCCATTGCTTTTTCCGTCGTTTCCAGTCCGCCGATCCCGGTGCCGAGAATCACGCCGAATCGACGGGAATCCAGAACGGATCCATCCAGGTTGGCATGGCGGACTGCCTGCCGTGCCGCAATTCGGGCAAATTGGGTGAATCGATCGCTAAACTTCAACTCACGCGCCGAAAAATCGGATGGCATGTCACCCTCCTTCACTTCCGCCGCAAGTTTGACGCGAAACTCCGACGTATCGAAGCGGCTGATCGGACTGATCGCGCAATCCCCGTTTACGACACGTTGAAACACCGTATCCACATCGCTTCCAAGCGGGGTAACCAACCCCATTCCGGTAATGACAACTCGACGCATAGACACCCTCCTTAGATGGACTTACCGCCATCGACTCGTAACACTTGACCGGTTATGTAATCCGCTGCGTCGCTTGCGAGAAAAGCGACCACGTTGGCGACGTCTTGTGGACGTCCGACTCGTTTTAGCGGGATATTCGAAAGCAACTGTAACCTGACGGATTCATCGAGGATGTCGGTCATGTCGGTTTGAATGTACCCCGGGGCCACCGCGTTGCATCGCACATTGAATGCGCCAAGCTCTTTGGCGACGGATTTTGTGAATCCGATGATTCCGGCTTTCGAAGCCGCGTAGTTCGCTTGTCCCGCGTTCCCGTCGATTCCCACGATCGAGGTAACGTTGATGATCGAGCCGTGTTTCGCTTTCATCATCTCCTTCGCGACGAAATGCGTTACGTTGAATGTTCCTTTGAGATTGACATCCACGACTTCATTAAAATCACTCGAAGTCATACTCACCAACAGCCCGTCCTTCGTGATTCCGGCGTTGTTGACCAAGACATCGATCCGTCCAAAGCGAGAAAGTACATCTTTGATCATTTGTTTGACGGCGGATTCATCCCGCACATCGCACTGCGCAAGCAAGGTTTGCCTACCCAGCCGTTGACATTCCACTTCGACGGATTTCGCTAGAAGATGGGATGCGTGGTAATGGATCACGACGTCAAAGCCTTGTTTGGCTAGTTGTATCACGATCGCTTTTCCGATCCCGCGCGTTGCTCCGGTAACCAATGCGACAGGTTGATTCATTTCATTTCCTCCAAAAGCCTCTGTAGGCTTTCGACATTTTGAATACTGAACGTTTGTAAGGTGGGATCGATCTTGCGGACAAATCCTGCCAAGACCGTTCCGGGTCCGATTTCGATGAAAGTGCGAATCCCATGATGAATCATCGTACGGATCGATGCTTCGAACTTCACGGTCGACGTCATCTGTTTCACTAAGGTCTCGACCGGGTCTTCAGTATCGATCGTTCCGGTCAAATTGCGCACGATATGAAGGGTCGGGGGTTGAAAGGATTCGTTCTTTAAAAGTTTCCGTAAGGGCTTCTCTGCTTCCGATAAACAACGTGAATGGAACGCACCGGAAACATTCATCGGGATCGCCAATCCTTTGTGTTCTTTGACATGTTTTTTCGCAACGTTGAGGGCTTCGACATCACCGCTGATGACGATCTGTCCGGGACAATTGATGCTTGCGATATCGCAGATTCCTACGGTTCGCGCTTGCTCGACGATCTCCTCGACGATCGATCCTTCCAAGTTGATCAGGGCAAGCATCGCGGTGTTTTTCCCGTTCAGCGCGTTTGACATCAGTTTTCCGCGTTGGTGGACCAGTCGCAGACTCTGCGTTAGGTCGAGCGCCTTCGCATAGGTTAACGCGCTATACTCGCCTAAACTGAAGCCGGCGATCATCCGTGGTTGAATACCATGATGATCTAGCAACGTGGCGATGACGATCGACGTCAATAAAATGGCAGGCTGCGCAAATTCCGTTTGATTCAGTAGTGATTGAGGTCCGTTGAAGCAGAGATCTTTCAGGTCGAAGTCCAAATCATTTTTCTCGTAAAGAGGTCGTATCAACGGATACGTTTCATAAAAATCTTGACCCATGCCAACTGACTGCGTACCTTGTCCCGCAAACAAGAACCCGATGTTATTCTTTTCCATACGCATCCTTCAATGATTGACGAAGCTCCTCAATCAGCTCTCTAACGCTCAATGTCTTATCGATACGATACGCTTGGCTACCGCACAGGATCATCCCGGATTCGATATCGCCCCGCATCGCCGTGGTTATGGCGTCATACAAGCAAAACGGCGTATCGTTTGGGTCACAGTTCCGTAAGCATCCGATACAATCGTTCACGGAGATGTTTTCGGTTTGATTGTTGATTTCTTCCGCAAAGCGAGTCTTAAGGCAACGTCCGACCATGCCGGAAGGACTTTTCGTTAACCGGATCTCTTCTTTTACGCACGCAACCAACCGTTGTTTGATGTGGGAAGGTGCTGAACTTTCATCGGTCACCGCAAACCGTGTGCCTAATTGCACACCATCCGCTCCAAAATCAAGAAAATGTTTCATATCGTAACCATCATGGATCCCACCCGCAACATATACCCTCATCCTTTTTTTGTATTTCGATTGGTAGAAGTCGATTGTTTCTTTGCTTCTCTCAAGCATTGTTTCGACGGTTTCGCATGTGTTGTTTTCGATCGTTTCGCGCGTAAACCCAAGATGACCCCCTGCGGCACATCCCTCAAACACCACAAGATCCGGAATCCGGGCGTATTTCTTGTCCCAAACGTTGCATAATAATTTCAGCGCTTTGGCGCTGGATAGGATCACGCCAAGAAGCATTTCGGGATTGTTTGCGTATTCCGGCAGATCCAACGGTAATCCCGCTCCGCAAAACAAAATATCGATCGGCATCTTACCGAGGGCTTGGGCATAGTCCGGATAACGACGCGATGCGACCATCAGATTGACACCTAACATTCCGTTCCCAGAAGATGTTTGTCGGGCAATCTTGATTTCGTGTTCCAAGGCTTCAAGATCGTAGTTGAACGGATTTTCAGGATATCGAGGATGCATAAACCCTAATTGAGCGGATGCGATCACACCGATACACCCTTCGCGCATCACGGCGCCGGCCAAGGCTCCGCGTGAAATCCCGATTCCCATACCGCCTTGGATTAAGGGGAACGTTAAGTTGAATCGATCGAAGGAAGTTGACACATTCGATTTCATAAAAGGTTCTTTCCGATGTTTCGAAACTTACGATCGCGGGCTTCCCTGCGGGAAGTTTCGGTCATGGCCTGAAGTTGCGTGAACGCATGGAAGATCTTGTGTTTAACTCGTTCTAAAAACTTGGGAAAGTCGCTTTCCATTTCATGTTCAAAGAGGATTCCGTCGATGATCCCTTGGGCTAACAAGTCGCTTGAGGTGAGTTTGAGGTTTATTGCGGCTTGCGCGGTTTTCAAGGGATCCTTCCAAAGGATACTGGCATATCCTTCCGGAGTAATGATCGAATACACCGCGTTTTCAAACATGAACAGCTTATCGGTGACACTTAACGCCAAGGCTCCGCCGCTTACGCCTTCCGAGAGGACGATCGCGATCGTCGGTACGGTCAACGAAGCAAATGTCATCATGCATTCCGCGATCGCTGCGGCTTGTCCGCGTTCTTCCGCTTCGATTCCGGGATACGCTCCCGGGGTGTCGATGATCGTCAATACGGGTCGGTTGAACTTCGCGGCCTGGTTGGCAAGTCGGATCGCTTTGCGATATCCTTCAGGCTTCACCATGCCATAGTTGTTTTTTTGATTCTCCGCAAGCGTATGGCCTTTATTGAACGCAAGGACCGTAATCGGCATCCCCAAAAGAGTACCGATCCCGCCGATCAACGCCGGATCTTCCCCGAAACAACGGTCGCCCGCAAACGGGGTCCAATCTTCGATCCAATAAGGCAAGATATCGGAGGCTTTCGGTCGCTTGAAATCACGTGCCGCCAGAACGCGTTGCCAAGCGGATTGGGTCGAGGATACGTTAACTTCGGATTCATCCGCCAATGTTATTGAAAGATCGTTGGCGTGGGATGCATGCAGACGCAGGATTGTGCTCAGTGTCGATTTCAATTGTTGGCGCGGGACGATTTGATCGATGAAACCTCTCGCATGAAGAAATTCCGCCGTTTGGAATTCATCGGGAAGCGACGTATGCATCGTCTGTTCGATCACGCGTTTTCCGGTAAATCCGATCAATGCGTTCGGTTCCGCAAGGTGGATATCCCCCGCAAGCGCAAAACTGGCGCTAACGCCTCCGGTCGTCGGATCGGTCAAGACGGAAACAAACAGACCTTTGCTTTCATTGAATTTTGCGAGGGCGGAGGATATCTTCGCCATCTGAACCAACCCCAGGATTCCTTCTTGCATGCGGGCTCCGCCCGATGCGCTCACGAGAACCAACGGAAGTTTTGATGTTTGCGCAGATTCGATCAAGCGGGTGATTTTCTCGCCGACGACTTGCCCCATGCTTCCCATCATAAAGGCGGCGTCCATGACACCGAGCGCGACCGGGATTTCGCCGATTTGAGCTTCTCCGCACACGATCGCTTCGCAAAGTCCGGTGTTTTTTTGCGCCATCAAGAATTTCGCTTGGTAGTCCGCGTCAAGTTCCGCATATGAGATCTGTATATCGTCATATAGCTCGTGAAAGGTATTGGGATCGGTCAACAGACGGATACGATTCCATGCATCCAGTCGGTGATGTTGACCACACGCGGGACATACGTTCTGGTGGATCGGAATCTCGTCTAAACGCAATGACCCGTTGCATTTCAGACAATGTCCGTCTTTCGTCGTAACGCTTACGGAAACCGAGGATTTCATTTTAGTTGGTTTCGTTTGTGCTTCCAAAACCGCTTGCGCGGCACATTTCGGCGCAAGTCTCGAATCATATTCCCCGGAAGTGAAAGCGAGTGATTTCGTAGCGATCGTTAGAAACGGAATGTTGGTGGCGACACCATGGATCAAGGTTTCATCCAACGCCTTCACCATATCCCGGATCGCCAATGTCCGGGTTTTGTTTGAGGTAATCACTTTGGCGATCATCGGATCAAACATCGGTGAAAGAACGATTCCTTCAACAAGCATACTCTCAATCCGCACCTGTTTCCCTTGGGGTAGATGAACGAAATCGATTCGACCCGGATCCGGTCGAAATTCCTGTGCGATGTCCTCCGCGTTGATGCGACATTCGATCGCGACGCCTTTGACTTGAATATCGGTTTGTGTAAGATCGAGGACATCCCCTTGCGCGCAACGGATTTGCTGGCGGACAAGATCGATGCCTGTGATCTGCTCGGTGATCGTGTGCTCGACTTGCAAGCGGGGGTTGATTTCCATGAAATACGGTTGATTTTCCTCATCGATCAGGAACTCGACCGTCCCGACATTGTCATAGCCGATCGATCGAAACGCATCGACCGCATATTTAAATAATGTTTGTCTTAACTCTTCCGGTATCGAAGCACAAGGTGCTTCTTCGATCACTTTCTGATGTCGGCGTTGAAAGGTACAATCACGCTCATGAAGATGGATGACATTTCCATAGTCATCGCCGATCAACTGGACTTCCACATGCTTGACCGGATGAATGAATGATTCGAGATACACTTGCGATTTCGCGCTTTCGAATTGACATTCCATCTTCGAAGCATAAAACGCTTCGGCACATTCGTCCTCACTATGGGCGATGCGGATGCCTCGCCCCCCGGCTCCGTAACCATGTTTGAAAATGACCGGATAGCCGATTTGGGATGCGATCTTCAAGGCATCCGTAAGGGTTTCGATCGGATTGTCAAAACCCGGTAGAACCGGTACTCCGACTTTCTTCATAAGTTGCTTGGCATCGAGTTTGCTTTGGATTTTAAACAGGATTTCCGTATTCGGACCGATAAAGATCAACCCATGGTTTCGTACGTCTTCCGCAAACTCCGCATTCTCGCTCAAAAATCCATATCCCGGATGGATCGCATCGCAACCTGTCGTCAACGCGGCGTTCAGGATGGCGCGTCCGTTGAGATAACTGTCTTGGAGATTGTCCGAACCGATGCGGACGGAGGTGTCCGCCGATTTCACATGCATCGCATCACGATCGGAGTCACAATAGATCGCGACTGTCCGGATTCCCAACTTGCGACATGTACGTCCGATTCGAAGTGCGATTTCGCCCCGATTGGCGATCAATAGTTTCTTAATCATCGGTGGTGATCCGCAGAAGCGGTTGTCCGCATTGAACCAAGGCCCGATCGCTGACAAGGATTTCCGTAACCCGTCCGTTTTTCGGACTGCGCAATTCGTTAAGGATCTTCATCGACTCCACGACGCCGATCACATCACCTTCCCGGACCGTATCGCCGATTCTCACAAACGGCGGTAAGTTCGCATCGGGCTGTTGGTAATACATTCCGATGACCGGCGAAACGACCCATTCACCATCTTCGACATTAACGATCGTATCATGAAAAGAAGACGCTGTTTGCGCTAATTTTACTTCGTTTATCTTTTCCAAGCGGATCGTAAAATCCGCATGTTCGAGTTCCATTTTCGAAACACTGGATTGTTCGAAAAGTTCGATGATCCGACGGATCGTGTCGATTTTCATAGGATGCTTGTTAAGCGGACTTCTTCGCTTGTACCATCGCGACCACATCGCCAAAGGTCTTGAAATTCTTCACTTCCGTCGGATCGATCTCAAGGTCGAATATACTCTCAAGTTCAAGGACAAGTTCCAAGACGGTCAGCGAATCATACTTTAAATCTTCCTTTAATCTGGCGTCCATCGTCAACGCCGCTTCCTCGATTTGTGTCACGTTAATAAACACTTGCTTGACTTGTTCGAACATGTTTCCTCCATAAGGACAGGGGTCCTTGCTTGTGATCGGTTATCGGATGATATAAATAAAAGCATTTAATCACATCTGAATCTTGTGTTAATTATACCTTGTTTCAAGATGGCATTCAACGTTCTCCGAAGACGAAAAAGCCCGTTGGAAAGGTCTCGTTCAAATTTCGGTGATTCACAATAAATTACATGATGGATGTTGCTTTGTGTGAAAAACGAGGAATATGTTGTATAATAAAAACAGAAGTCGTTCTCATAGATTCTTAGAAGCATCGATCTTTGACGCACAGCGAAAGGAGCTACACTATGTCAAAATTGAGCAGCATCGAAGGAGTAGGGGAAGCGTATGAAGCGAAACTGAATGAAGCGGGGATCAAATCGGTCGAAAAACTTTTGGAAGCCGGAGCGCAGAAGAAAGATCGTATCGCGTTGGCGGAGAAAACCGGCATCAGTGAGAAATTGGTTTTGAAATGGGTCAATCATGCCGATCTGTTCCGCATCAAAGGCATCGCCGGCGAATATGCGGAGTTATTGGAAGCCGCCGGAGTCGACACGGTCGTCGAACTTGCCGGAAGGAAGGCGGAAAATCTCGCAACCAAAGTCGTGGAAGTCAACGCCGAGAAGAAATTGGTTCGCAAAGTTCCGACCTTGGATCAAATCGAAGATTGGATCGATCAAGCGAAGAAATTACCGCGCGCCGTCTTCTACTAGAAAGCGTTCAATATGAGCGCGCTGGATGAATTGTTGAAGTCGCTGAATCAAGGGGAGTTACTGGAAAGCCTGTCGAAATCCGTCGGCGCACGTCCCGACCAAGTGTCCAAGCTTGTTTCGACCGGTATTCCGAGTTTGGTCAGCGCCATGAATAAAAACGCGGCGACTTCCGACGGGGCCGGATCATTGGCGAAAGCCTTGGACCGCCATGCGGATGACGATACGGATGATTTAGGAAAATTTCTACGCAATGTCGACACAACCGACGGAACTAAGATCCTGAAGCATGTCCTTGGGGATAAGACGGAATCAGTCGAAGATAAACTCGCTATAAAGTTCGGATTAAAAACCGATCAAGTCGGTTCGTTATTGGCGATGTTGGCACCGTTGCTTTTAAGTAGTCTTGGCAAACAGAAAAAAGCCAACAAGGTCAACGATTCCGGTTTGGGTTCGCTGTTAGGCGGGTTACTCGGTTCAAAGAGTGGTTCAAACAATCTCTTGGAAGGGGTAACGGACATCCTGGATGCGGACAATGATGGCGATATGATGGATGATTTGTCCAATCTGTTGGGTGGAATCTTTAAGAAGTGACAAAGGCCTTACGGCCTTTTTCTTCGAAAAAGCCCCGCAATCCTGTATAATACGACTAAGCAGAATCCCTGCCGAAGAGGTAACCATGAAAGAGTATGATGATCAAATCCAAGCTTGCGCAACCTTCATTCTGAACCAATGTACCTATCGTCCGCAGACCGCGATCATTTTGGGCTCGGGATTGGGAGATATCGTCGATCAACTTAGCGAGACGATCGTTTTTCCTTATGAAAGTCTGCCGAACTTTCCCCAGTCGACGGTCAGCGGTCATCAAGGAAGATTAATCGTCGGGAAACTCAACGGAAAACCGATCCTGGCGATGCAGGGAAGAGTCCATTATTACGAAGGATATACGATGAAGGAAGTCGTCTTTCCGATCTATGTTCTTAAAGCGATCGGGATTCAAACCTTGATTTTGACCAATGCCTGCGGTGGGATCAATCCAAGCTATACCCCCGGGGATATCGTTTTGGTCAACGATTTCATCAACCTCGCGTTCAATAATCCCTTGATCGGCGTCAATGATCCGCGCTTGGGCGTACGCTTTCCCGATATGAGCGAACCTTACAAGCAATCTTTGATCGATCAAGCGCTTGCGGTCGACGGAAGTTTGAAACAAGGCGTATATGGGTTTTTCAGCGGTCCGTACTATGAAACCAAAGCCGAAATCCAAGCCTTCAAAACCTTAGGATGCGATCTGATCGGCATGAGCACGGTCCCGGAAACGATCGCCGCCAACCATGCGGGATTGGACGTATTAACATTTTCAGTCGTCACCAACATGGCGACGGGAATCCAAACCGTCAAACATGACCATGCCCGCGTGGTCGAAATGGCCAACCAAGCATCCATCCGACTTTCACGAATCCTCTTGGATTTACTATCCAAGGACGTTAAGTAAAAATGGATGCATTAAAACAACGGATCCGTGACGAAGCGGTCGTGCTAAAGGGGAATCTCATTAAAGTCGATCGTTTTCTCAACCACCAACTCGATGTCCGGCTTATCAATCAGATGGGCGAGGCATTCAAGCAACATTTCTTCAGTACCAAAGTCGACAAAATTCTGACGATCGAAGCTTCCGGCATCGCGATCGCCGCGATCGCCGCCCAATATTTCGATGTCCCGGTCGTCTTCGCTAAGAAAGCCGGCTCGAGAGTCCAAGTTGATTCGGTATATTCCACGATCATCCATTCTTATACGAAAAACAACGATGCCACCGTCGTGGTATCCAAACCCTTCCTCAACCCGGGAGAACGTATCTTGATCATCGATGATTTTCTGGCGGAAGGACAAGCGGTCAAAGGATTACTGGATCTGATCAACCAAGCCGATGCGACGTGTGTCGGGGTCGGGATCGCCATCGAGAAAGGTTTTCAACACGGCGGGAAAGAACTCCGGTCGATGGGTATCGATCTGCATTCCTTAGCCATCATCGCGGAAATCACGTCGGATGGAATCAAGTTTGAGTGAAACGATAAACAGTCTATTCAAAAGCCGCGTCGCGGCTTTTTGTTTGCGTATACCAAATCCTTCGCTTGATTGACGGGACGATGGAATCGGACTATAGTGAAATCGACAGGAAACATCGAAGGGACATCGTATGAACACGAAAAACAAGCATCATCTTGATCCTCGGTTGATCCAACTCCATAAACGACCGGCACATTTCGAAGGGATTTCTTTTCAATCCAAAGAAGCGTATGAAACCAACGATACCTCAAGTTTGATTTCGCTTAATGGGGAATGGTCGTTCGTCTATTATCCGCGTTACTTGGATGCATTGCATGTCGCGGCGACGCCCGATATGTATGCGTTAAGCGATCTCACCGATTTCAAAAAGATCAACGTTCCGGGAGTTTGGGAACTTCAAGGCTATGGGAAACCCTATTACTTGGCCAACAGTTATCCGCCGCAGATCGATGTGCGCAAAAATCATATCCCCGGCATTTCCGAGACGGACAATCCGACCGGTCTGTATCTACGTGATTTTGACGTTCCGGATCATTTTATGGGGCAACGCGTTTTCGTGCGTTTCAACGGTGTCAAAGGCATGTTGGAGGTGGCGGTCAACGGAAAGTTCGTCGGTTTATCGAAAGGTTCGATGACACCGCATGAATTTGAAATCACCGAATTTATCCAACCCGGCACCAATCGGATCGGCGCTTTAGTCGTCAAATACAGCGACGCCAGTTATCTCGAGGATCAAGACATGTGGTTCATGGCGGGTTTATTACGCGATGTGGAGTTGTTTTGCGAACCGACTGAATTCATCCGCGATGCCTTTGCGACCTGTGTCTTCGACCGCGACTACCGTGACGCGACCTTGAAATTGAAACTGGAAATCGAAGCGCTGCATTTCGACGAGTTATCGATCCGAGTTTCACTACGCAAAGAGAAAGCGATCCGTTTGTTTGAAGGTAAAATCGGCGGATCAAACATCGAAATCGAAAAGTTGATCGAAGCACCGTTACGGTGGACCGCCGAGACCCCGGAACTCTATGAAATCAAGATCGAACTTTTCCGTAAGACTTCCTTGATTCAGATCAAGAAATTCGATTACGGATTCCGTCAAGTCGAAATCCGTGATTCGATGCTTTTACTCAATGGGAAACCCATCAAATTCAGAGGGGTGAACCGGCATGATTTCAATACATCCAAAGGATGGTCGATGAACATTGAAGATCGCGAGAACG
Organism: uncultured Erysipelotrichaceae bacterium; assembly: GCA_964526155.1. Classification (GTDB taxonomy): domain Bacteria; phylum Bacillota_I; class Bacilli_A; order Erysipelotrichales; family Erysipelotrichaceae; genus GWE2-51-13. Next base: position 539,439 of record CAZGLV010000001.1, read on the forward strand.
ATCTACGCATCCTCAAAGCCCACAACGTCAACGCCATCCGATGTTCGCATTATCCCAATGATCGCAGTTTCTATCAGCTTTGCGACAAGCATGGTTTCTATGTGATCGATGAAGCGGATTTGGAAACCCATGGTGTCCGCGATTTTCTGCCGAAGGACGATCCGCGTTGGCGTGACGCGATGATCGACCGGGGCATAAGAATGGTCCGAAGGGATCGCAATCATCCGTGCATTTTACTCTGGTCCTTGGGGAACGAATCCGGATCCGGCGTGAACTTCCAATGGATGAAACAGGCGATGAAAGCCGAAGACGATAGCCGGCCTTTTCACTATGAAGGGGATCGGGATCTTTCGGTCAGCGATGTGAAAAGCATGATGTATCCCAGTCCGCAACGAGTTGAAAGTTACGGAAAAAAAGAAGATATTCTGGCGCGATCTCCGTTGGATCTACTTCGCAAAGGTTTGTCCGCGCAGTTTTACCATCATCGCAAAGACTATGAAGCCATGCCTGTAATGGTCTGCGAGTATGCCCATTGCATGGGCAATTCCTTAGGCAACTTACGCGAGTATATGGATGTTTTCGAAGCGTATCCCAATCTTGTCGGAGGTTTCATTTGGGATTTCGCCGACCAAGCGATCAAGCACGTCGAAAAAGACGGGAGTGTCCGATGGCTGTATGGCGGTGACTTCGGGGAAGAGAAATCGGACGGACCGTTCTGTGCCAACGGAATCGTGGCGGCCGATCGAACGTTCCATCCGGCCATCACGGAAGTAAAGAAAGTCTATGCACCGATTTCCATTACCCAGATCGATCTTCAGCACCTACTCATACAAAATAAGAACGCATTTGTCGATACATCAGCGTATCGATATGAAGGACACGTAGTGATCGACGGAGTACAAACCGAAACCTTCGAACTTTCCGTCGATCCGATTCTTCCCGGTAAGTCCGCATCGATCGAACTACCGATACAACTGGATCCGACGATGGATAACGACGTACTCCTTGAAATCGACGTCGTGTCCAATACTTCTTCCTTCGGTGTTGAAATCGGCGATGAAATCACGTTTTTCCAATTTGAAATCAGTCGAAAAGAGATCAAGCGAAGTGAAAATCAACAAGCTTGTCCGGTGTATGAGGAAACCGATGCCAATATAACGATCCGTACATTGACAACCAAATTCATCCTGAGTAAGTCCACGGGCTTTATCGAGCATGTTTCCACCAATGGTGATAACTTGTTAATCTCGCCGTTGATGCCGAACTTCAGTCGGGCGGATACGGACAATGACCGGATGCTTGAAATGTGGGTCCCTGCGGTCAAGCGGTTCAACTTGAACAAGCGTTGGGTCGACGCATTTGCGGATCGGAAATTGATAGCGTTGATTGTGGATCAAAACGAGAGCTTCCTGCGTATCGTTACGAAATTCGATATGCCATCGACACGCAAGTTGGAAGTCACCTATGACTTTTATGAAAACGGCAGCGTATCGATTACCCTTACGATTCTCCCAACCCATGAGATCCCGCGCATCGGAATGACTTTTGCGACAAGCCCGGACTTCCAACAGATTGCCTTTTATGGAAAAGGACCGCAGGAAAACTATCGTGATCGCAATAGCGGTTGTAAGATAAAAATTCATGAAGGAACGATTTGGGATTTTACCCATGATTACATGCGTCCGCAAGAAAACGGAAACCATACGGAAGTTCGATGGTTATCGGTCGCGTCCCAATCATCACGGTTTGAGATTTCCGCCTTTGGTAAACAAAGCTTGAACGTTTCGGTATGGCCTTATTCGCAGACCCAACTTCATGAAGCGACGCATATCCATTTATTACCGAAACACAGGTTGACCACGATCAACGTGGATTACGGTCAACGCGGGGTCGGTGGGGAAACGCCGATGCGTGGCGAAGTCTTACCGCAGTATGTTTTACGTAAAGGAAGAACTTATTCATACACATTTACGCTCGACATCCACTAAAAAAGCCGGCACATGCCGGCTAGTTCTTTAAGGTCGTAACATTGAACGTATCACCATGATCTAAGTCCGCATACTGATAACCCAAACGGAACCAACGCATCCGTTGTTCGGAAGTGCCGTGGGTGAAGTTATCCGGATTGACGTATCCTTGGGAAGACTGTTGGATCCGATCATCACCGACCGCTTGCGCCGCCTGCATGGCTTCATCGATATCGCCTTCTTCCAAGTATCCATATCCCGCGACGTATTTCGCCCAAACTCCCGCAAGATAATCCGCTTGCAGTTCCAAACGAACGGAAAGTTCATTGGCTTTGGTTTGACTGGATTTCTGCATGATTTCATGGACATCGTCCAAGATACCGAGTTGATTCTGCACGTGATGCCCGACCTCGTGGGCGATGACATAGGCCATCGCGAAATCCCCCGGGGCATTAAATCGATCGCCTAACTCATCAAAGAAAACCAAGTCGATATAAATCTTTTCATCCAACGAACAATAGAACGGACCGGTCGCCGACGTCGCGTTACCGCAACCCGACTGGACGGAACCGGTAAACAAGACCATGCCCGGTTCGCGATAATCTTCCCCATATTCCAAGAAGATATCGTTCCATACCGTTTCCGTATCCGCCAATACCACCGAAACGAATTCGGTCAACTCCGTTTTTCGCGCTTCGCTCAAGGTGCTTTGGTTGCCTTGATTCATTAGACTTTCCCACAAACCGCTCGGATTTCCCGTAAGCAAGGCATACAGTAAAAGGATCACCAATCCGCCGCCCGTGACGGCGACTCCCTTTGAGCCGACCGAAGTCACGCGACCGCTTTGGGTCCTGCCCGAAGTACGCATACGATTCCTCCTTTTTTCAACTGCTTCTTGAGTTCATTGTATCACAGGCTCTTGTCTTACGCTCATATTGAATTGTGCTATAATCAAAGTATGGAATAGGTTTTATGAGCTTTTGCTGGGACACAAAGGAGGTTGGCTATGACACCAATCCGCAAAGCAGAAGTCGAAGACTTATTGATACACGATAAGAAGCCATGCATCACCTTCATCCTCTCACCCGGCGTCAAAGAACTCGGGCTTTCGGTTCAAATCGCCCAGTATCGCGCTTTCGTGCGAGAAGCCGAGAAAAAATGTGAGAAGTACCACTTAGGACAAATCGAAACGGAGGAGCTATTCGCACCTCTGAAAGCGCTGGAGAACGATACGTTCTTCTGGCAAGAAAACCAATATACGATCCTAATCTTCAGAAATCCCGACACCTTTGGTATCGACACGCGCAAAACGCGGTATGAAAGTCGCGTCATCGTCGATGACACCTTCCATATCCGTCATTTCGTTAGCGATCTTGACCACGAAGTTCGTTTCCATACCTTAGTGATCGCGCAAAACACGGCGGTTCTTTATCGAGGGGACACAACAAATCTCCAATTGATCGAACATGCCAATCTAACCCAATCGAAAAAAGAGATCACCGAAGCATCGGACAATCTGCGACGACAATTCCACACCGGATCTTCACCGAACCGTCGAGGATCGGGGTCGATCGCCTTGTTTAGCGGTGCGGGTGAAGATAACGACGAAGCACGCCAAGACCAACTCAGGTTTTTAAAGAAACTGGACGATGAAGTGCTCGAGGTTCTCGGTAATTCTTCGGATCCAATGTTGCTGGTGGGAGTCGAGGAAACCTTGACCCGATATAGGAAGATTTCCGATTATCCAAACATTCTCAACGTCACGCTTCGCCATCGTCCCGAACATTCGGACCTGGCGAAACTTCACCAAGATGTGCTAAAGATCGTTGACGAACACCATCTCGACCGCAAGGAAGCGATGTGGGCTAAGATTGTCGCCGAAGCGGACCAACCTGACTCGAAGGTGGTTGCCGGATACGACGCATTATTGAAAATGGCGGACGAAGGACGGATCGACACACTCTTCATCGCCGTCGATCAACCGACATTACGCGGCTACTATGACGCGATCGAACAAAAAACGGTCGAAGACGAAACGGGCGAAGATTTGCTCGAACGCTTAGTACGCAACGCGATGAAACAGGGAGCGCATCTCTATAGCGCTCAGGAGACGATTGCTTATTTACGTTATTAGAAAGTGAATCGGGTCAACTATGCGGTTAAGAAGACGAAGGATGTGGATTCAACTCGGTATCGCAACTGTGGTTATCGTCATCGGAGCGAGTCTATTGCTTCGATACGTTAACCCTTTTCGTACATATCCCACCCCCGGTCTCCCCACCGCCCACCCGACCCTTGCGATGATGAGGTTGCCGTCGCAGCCGCAAACGAAGGTATTTGAAAGAAACGGATATCTGTTGGACTACAGTAATGCGGATCAGGGATATATCAGCGTGAAGGGACCGCAAGACGATACGGTCAAGAAAGTCCAAGTGGCGTTTGGTACGATGACGTATACGTACGATGTTTTCGGGGATCGGTATACCGTCCTGCCTTTACAAGGCGGGACGGGAAGTTATACCATAAAGATGTTGCGGAACATCGAAGGGAATCGGTATTCGGTCGCGGCGTCGACGACGATCGATGTGGTGGTCCCGGATGAGCTGACGATTTACTTGTATCCCAATCAAATCGTCGATTACGATCAAGAGACCAAAGCGGTGCTCAAATCGTTTGAAATCACGGCCGATGACGAATCCGAAATCAAACGCGTCCATACGGTATACAATTATGTCGTGGACTTATTGGGCTATGACCAGGCGAAAGCGGATCGCGCAAACGATATCTTCATGTTGCCCGATCTTGATGAGTTATTACGGACCGGAAAAGGCATTTGCTTCGACTATGCGGCCTTGATGACCGCGATGTTACGGGTGTTAGGCATCCCGACCCGGTTGATTACCGGATATACGGACATCGCCTATCATGCCTGGGTCGAAGTCTATATCAAGGATGTCGGATGGATCAATCCCCGGATCCATTTCGCGGCGGAAGAGTGGAAGCGGGTCGACCCGACGTTCGACGATTCCTTCGGGATTTACTTGGGGGATTACCAGACGAAATATACCTACTAAAGGAGGGAAGACGATGGCGAAACGAAGTCTCCACAGCGATGAGGCGCTCCAATCATTTTGTACCCAGATCGGATTGATTTATGACTCCGGACTTCCGATGGAAGACGGACTAAGAATGTTGGAGGATAGCCGCACCGAAATCGATGTCGACACCTTGGCCCAAAACCTCGCGAAAACCGGGAAACTTTCGGATGCGTTGGCGCAAGATCCGGGATTTCCGCAAGAGCTTTTACGTGCGATGGAAGCCGCCGAAGTGGTCGGACGGGAAGACAAAGTCGCTTTCCACCTTGCGGACCATTATCGCCGCCAAGGCGAAACAAAACGTTTTCTCAGCGAACTGCTTTTCATGCCGGTTCTGCTTTTAGCGGTGTTGATCGTCGTCATGGGAGTGTTGAGTTATGCGGTCCTCCCGGTCTTTCAAGAAGTATATGCCAATCTCGGCGGTGTTGATAACGCGTTTACCACGATCTTATTGAATGCGGCCAAGATCTTCTCCGGGGTCGGAATGGTTTTATTGGCGCTGGTCTTGGTGTGGCTGTTGATCCAAAGCGTCCGTTCGGCCTTTGGGATCGACGAGGAAGATTTGACGGAAAAAGTGCTCCGTTTCTTTCCCCAAAGCAAACGTTTGGCGGACTTAGCCCGTTTCAGCTTCATTTCCCAAGTGTTATTGGAAGGCGGTGTCGAAGCCAAGACCGCCCTGGACCTCGCCATCAATCAAGTCCCTTCGGGAAGGTTAAGCGATACCCTGAAAGAAACCGCATCAACGCTGAAACCCAACGAAGGTCTCTATGAGTTGGTAACCCAATCCCATGTCTATCCGCCGTTGATGCAGAAAACGTTGACCTTGGCGGCCAAAGCCGGGAAGGTCGACTTGATGATGGAAGAAATCAGCCGCAAAACACAAGATGACGCGCAGCGTAGTCTCACAAAAACACTTAACCGGGTCGAACCGTTCTTGGTCCTTCTGTTGACCGCTTTTGTCAGTTCCGTCCTGTTCTCGCTTTTGATCCCCTTGCTTGGGGTCATGTCGGTTTTGGGAGGTTGACATGAGACGCGTGTTTTATGTAGCGGGGTTCTTGCTTCTGCTGCTTTTATCCCTGCCGGCCGCAAACATCCTCAAAGAAGGGAACATCGAAGAACGTCGTGTTCGGATCGAAGAAGCGATCCAACGTGCGTTGAATCTTTGTTATGCCCAAGAGGGTTTTTATCCAGCCGATCTTGATTACTTGATCGACAATTATGGAATTCTGATCGATGGGAAACAATATAATGTTTACTATAAGACCATCGGCGCAAACATCCGACCGGATGTCAGCGTCTTTAAAAAAGGGGACTAGCATGAATCGTCACGGCTATCGCAATGTCTTCATGTTGGTGTTGATCGCGTTATATGTCGCGGGAACCGGTTTTATCGTGTTGTACGGCGCCCGATTCTATCGCGACATGATCGCCAGATCCAATACGGATCTTCAGGTCAACACGGCGTTTTCCTACTTTAATAATCGATTGAAACAGAACGATATGCGTGGAAGCATCGAAGTACGCGATCAGGCAATCTTGGTGTTTAAGGAATCCGAGAACTTTATCTTGGTCTATGAATACGATGGGTATCTTGTCGAACAGAACTCACTTGATGACGAAGTGCAAAGCGACGCCGCGCAGAAGATCGCGATGGTCAGCGATGTCCGATTCGAAGCCAAGGGGAATTTCGTCATCGTCACTTTTAAAGATGTCGACGGAGAAGTGCATACGATTTCGTATGCATTGTTGAGTGAGGGGGCGACATCATGAAACAACGAAGTCTCTATTCATTTTTCATGGAGATCGTCATCAGTCTCATCTTATTGACGATCGCCACGATCTTGTCGCTTATGCTGTTTTCAAGTGCCGCATCCAAAGACCAAGATAGCCGTGCGATCGCAAAGATCACGCAACGCATGGTTGAGATCAGCGAAACGCTGCGATCCGACGATGACGCTTATTTGCGTTTGTTTACGCAAGCGAGCACGGAAGAGAAAACGTATCTCTATTCGTATGATGTCAACGGAAAATCATCCAAAACCTCCGCGGCGTATCAATTGTCGGTCTACGTTAAAGCCGTTCCTTACGGTTCCTCGTGGCTGCGGACAAGCCGGTTGGAATTGGTCGACATCCGCGATGGATCGATCGTCACCGGGTGGCATGTTTCGACCTTTCGGGAGGATCACCCATGAAATCACGCGGCGTCACCTTGTTTGGATTACCGACGTTATTGACGGTTTTCATCGTCATTACCATCTTGAGTTTTGCGACCTTAAGTCTGTTAAGCGCCAATAGCGACCGGAATGCATTGAAACGAACCACAAGTCTCGTCGCTTCGACCTATGCGCTCCAATCCATGACGGAAGAGAAAATCGCTTCATTGGCGAAAGAATTGACCGAAACTTCACAAAATAGCGAAAATATCGACGTGATATTATCACAATTCTTGTTGAAGCACCCCGAAATCACGTATAATAATACAAATAGGACTCTCGTATTCGAGTTGGAATATTCCGTCCTGCGCATGGATGTGACGTTGGAAGTCGGATCGATCGCCGACCAACCGATCTTGACCCGTACCTCGTATCGTTTATCCACGAAGAACGGGCAAGACTATTCATTAGACGGCGATCCGGTATGGGGAGGTTAACATGACGATCCAAGACTTGGTTTCGATTGCGATGGGGAAAAATGCGTCGGATATTTTCATCGTCGCAGGATGTCCCTTGTCGATCAAAGTCAACAACCGCCTACAACGTGTCGACGATGTCGAACTGAAGAAGGAAGACACCGAACGGATCATCGACGAGATCTACGCGTTGGCCGTTTCGCACTCACGCGATACCTTGAATGCTCGGGGTGACGACGACTTTTCGTTCTCGATCAAAAACACCGCCCGCTTCCGGGTGAATGTCTTTCTCCAACGCGGGTCGTTGGCAGCCGTTCTGCGGATCGTGCGTTTCGATATCCCTTCGGCGAAAGATTTGTCGATCCCCGAAGAAATCATGCGGTTCTCCAAAATCAATAAAGGATTGGTCATCATCAGCGGACCGGCCGGCAGCGGAAAATCTTCCACTTTGGCGGTACTGTTGGATGAAATCAATCGTACCCGCAGTGGGCATATCGTAACCTTGGAAGATCCGATCGAATACTTGCACCGTCATAACAAAAGCATCGTATCCCAACGCGAGATTTCCTCCGATTGCGAAAGCACGGCATCCGCGTTGCGCGCTGCTTTGCGACAAGCGCCGGATGTCCTCTTCATCGGCGAGATGCGGGACTTGGAAACGATTTCCTTGGCCATGACCGCGGCCGAGACCGGACATTTGGTCTTCTCGACATTGCATACCTTGGGAGCGGCCAACACGGTCGACCGCATCGTCGACGTGTTTCCACCTCTTCAGCAGCAACAGGTCCGAGTCCAATTGGCGATGGTCCTGCAAGCCGTCATCTCCCAACAACTCCTTCGGACGGTCGATGGCAACCTGACGCCTGTCTTTGAAATCATGACCAACGCCACCGCGGTCCGCAATCAGATCCGCGAAGGGAAGACGCATCAGCTCAATAACACGATCATCGCTTCGGTCGACGAAGGAATGATTTCCATGGATAGCATGATCTTGGATTTGGTGAAACGAAATATCGTGGATGAAACCGAAGCATTATCGCATTGCTTCGACGCCGCGATCCTGAAGAAACGAATCAAAGAACTCAGATAGGGGGGATTTTGGTGACGATGAAGGAAGGTCGATTAAAAATCCGCTTATTCGGCGAACTTGCATTCTCGTTCGACGATATGGTTATCGAAGTAAAAGACAAGTTCGGGAAACACTTGGTTTTGGTTTTGGAATACCTGATCTATCATCGCAAACAAAACATCACCAAGGAGAAACTGATCGAAAACCTTTGGGCCGACAGTCTCAATCCGGTCAGCGCCTTAAAATTCTCGATTTTCCGACTTCGCCAACTTTTCGAAGAGATCGATGCGTTGAAAGGAATCGATTGCTTAAAGACAACCAAAGCGGGCTATGCTTTCAATCCGGATTGCGAGGTCTGGGTCGATGTTGAAGAAGCCGATGAATTATGGAAGAAAATCAATGATGAAAACGTAACGCGTAGCGAGAAAAGTGTCTTACTGAAGCAGATCATCGAGTTGATGCCGCAACCCTTCTTGACATCAAGCACCTCCCAGTTATGGACGATGCCGGTACGCGAGTATTTCACTCACATCCACAATCGTAGCGTCATGATGTTTCTCGAAGATTTGGAGATCGATCGTAAATATGACGAGATCATGCAAGTGGCGCAGTTGGCCTTGCGGATCGATCCCTTAAACGAAGAGTTCCATTATTACTTCCTCTTAAGCTTGATCGAAACCAAACAGTATCGCAAAGCGATCGAGTATTACGAAGCGATCAACCGCCGTTTCTATAAAGAATTCAACGCGCAATTATCGTTGCGTACCAAGTCCCTCTATAACATGATTCTGTCACGTGAAGAAGTCAGTCAGATCGGCATGGGCGAACTCTTGGAAACCCTGCAGGAAGACAAAGATCAAGAAGGCGCGTTCTATTGCGAGCACGAAGTATTCAAACGGATGTATCAGATCGCGTTGCGGACCGAAGAGCGTTCCGACGAGAAGAAATATGTCATGTTGCTGGAGATCAAGACCGACGAGAACGAGTTCCAACTCCAGAAAACGATGGAACGTCTGCGTGGTATTATCCTACAATCTTTACGCAAAGGAGACATCTTCTCGCGCATGAATCCGACCCAGTTCATCTTATTGTTGCCATGTAACACCGAACAGAACGCACATATGATTTCCAATCGGATCCGCACGACATTCCAGAAGCATAATACTTCCCCCAACATCAAGCTTCATTATCATATTTCGCCCTTACACAAGTGATAAAAGAGGCTTAAATCACGATGATTGAATGATTTTCCATCATTATCCTAAAATCTAACCTATCACTAACCGACTTCCTTGATAATATGCTCAAGAAGTCGGTTTTTGTATCCTCATGTATAAAGAAAGGGGAGACCTATGCGAAAATTCCTCGAATTTCTCTCAACGAGCACGCTGGTCTCCACGCTCCCCGCTTTTATGACCTATCAGCCGAGCGGAGTGTGGATCACACTAGCCTCATTGGCAAGTATTGGAATCATGTATGTCATCCTCTCACGACGCCGCATGGAAGTCCGCGCGGTCATCGACAAGGTCGAGAAAATGCCGGATGGTAGCTATCTTGTCACTTGGGGATACCTTAATCCCAATACCCATCCCGTCAGCGTCCAACACGGAGAAAGTTGTCTGCTTGTCCATAGCGGAACGGCACTCCTCTTGTCGAAGGACATCCCGGTCTATTTCGCCGCCGGAAGACATCGCAACGTTATCCAAACCGTGATGCTGGAAGACACACGCGTCGAATGGATCATCCAAAACCATCGTACATCGACATCCTCGATTGGGAAATCCCGATCGATCCAAATGAATTCCTAATGTGAACTCTTGAAAGGAGGACTCTATGCTGAAACTATTAAGAAAGACTGCTGCTTGGTCATTTGCGATTCTGTTCGGTTTATATTCGATCGTATCGCCCCTGCCCATCACAGTCCATGCTGCGCCAGGTAATCCGTCGCAGGCAGAACTCATCTTCAAAGTACCGAAGTTTCTAGACCAATACGGCGGAGGCGTCGATTACGTCACGAAGAACGAATGGACGTTATCGAAGACCGCGAATCCCACAACGTTGAATTTGGTCCATGGGACGACCGGTTCCGTAACCTATACCGTCACGGCGACCAAAGTCTCGAAATCCGAATTCTCGGTTACATTCTTCGTCTCCATCGAATATCCGACGCAAACCTATAACAGTGATGTTATCTTCGACTTGGATGCGGTCATCTCCAATCCAAGCGGAAGCAACGTATTCCAGACCAAATCGTTGGAAAACGACTACACCTTAAGCTCGGGTGGCAAATTAGAAAAAAACTACACCGCCACGTTCTCGCTTGCCGGTCCGATCTCGGGCTACACGCCGATGAAAATCGCGGTCACGTTAACGCCTTCCAACAGTTCGACAGCACAAACGACACAATCCGCGGCCATCACATTCAAGAGTGCACCGACCGCCATCCTTGATGCGACGCTCCAGGTTTCCGATGATCAATTCGTCGCCAACCCGAGCCTCGCGTACGACTGGATTTTCAGCGCCACGGGATCTCAAAGCTATTCGAAAACTTTCGCATCCGGAACCGTCGGTGTACCTCAAACATTCATCAACACGGTCACCGGACTGGGAAGTGATGGATTTATCCCGACTCCGGCGCAAGCCACCGTCACCGTCAACACCTTAAAGGCTAACGGTGAAACATTGAACGTTACCGGGTTCAGCGGTGTCTATGATTCGCAAGAACATAGTATCTCCGTCAACAACCTGATTGCGGGAGATGTCGTTTACTACAGCCTCAACAACATCAGCTGGTCGACCGTAAAACCGATGTTCACCAACGTGACCGCCGGAACGACCGTTTATGTCAAAGTCGAAAATGCCAATTACAACGATCGTACCGGAAGCGCATCCGTCGTTATCACGCCGCGTCCGATCACGATTACCGCCAATAGCGATAGCAAAGTTTATGACGGATTAGCGTTAACCAATAACGGTTACACGCTGAGCCTTGGCACCTTGGCCGCCGGCGAAGTCTTCGGACTTGTCACCGTTACCGGTAGCCAGACCAATGTCGGATCCAGCGCCAACGTCGCAAGCGCGGCCGTCATCAATGACGGATCCAACAATGTCGCGAGCAACTATGCGATAACGTATGTTCCCGGAACCTTGACCGTTACCAAAGGTACCGGAGCTACCCTAAGCATCGACAATTACAATGCGGTCTACGATTCGGCCGCGCATAGCATCAACGTGACCAACACGATTTCGGGCGATGTCGTTTACTACAGTTTGACCAACAATGGTTCCGACTGGTCGACGACCAAACCGATGTTCACCAACGTCACGCCGATCACCACGGTCTACGTGAAAGTCGTCAACCCGAACTACAACGATCGTTTGGGAAGCGGAACCGTCACGATTACCGTCCGTCCGATCTCCATCACCGCCGACAGCAACTCGAAAGTCTATAACGGCTTACCGTTGACGGATAACGGTTATATCTTGTCGCTTGGCACGTTGGCAAGCGGCGACAGCATCTTCAGCGTCACCGTCACCGGCAGTCAGACCAATGTCGGCACGAGCGATAATATCGCCAGCGCCGCCGTCATCAAAGACGGAGGGGTCGATGTTTCGGCGAACTACGCAGTCACTTATGTTAAGGGTACACTGACCGTCACCAAAGCGACGGGTGAAATCCTCAATATCAGCAACTACAACGATATCTATGATTCTGATGCGCATAGCATCTCCGTACTCAATCTTATCGCAGGAGATGTTGTCTACTACAGTTTAAACAATGTGGATTGGCAACTGACGAAACCGTTGTTTACCAACGTCACTTCGGCGCAAACGGTTTACGTTAAAGTCTCCAATGACAACTACGATGATCGTACCGGAACCGGAACGGTTACCATTACCGCCCGTCCGATTACGATCAAAGCCAACGACGATACCAAGGTTTACGATGGTACGCCGTTGACCAATAATGGATATACATTGACGCTTGGTACTTTGGCAGCGGGCGAAACCTTCGGGTCCGTCACCGTCATCGGTAGCCAAACCAATGTCGGATCCAGCAGCAACCTTGCCAGCGCGGCCGTCATCAACGATGGAGCGGTCAATGTCGCTAGCAACTACGCGATTACGTATCTCCCGGGAACCTTGACTGTTACCAAAGGCACCGGAGCTCTTCTAAGCATCGACAACTACAACGCGGTTTACGATTCGTTTGAACATAGCATCAACGTTACCAATACGGTAGCCGGAGATGTTGTCTACTATAGTCTGACCAACAATGGTTCCGACTGGACGACAACGAAGCCGATGTTCACCAACGTTACTCCGATCACCACGGTCTACGTGAAAGTCGTCAACCCGAACTATGAAGATCGTTTGGGTAGCGGAACCGTCACGATTACCTTGCGCCCGATCACCATCAAAGCCAACGATGATACGAAAGTCTTTGATGGCACGCCGTTGACCAATAACGGTTACACCTTGACGCTTGGCAGTTTGGCCACCAGCGAAAGCATCTTCGGCGTTACCGTCATCGGTAGCCAGACCGTCGTCGGAAGCAGCGACAATATCGCCAGCGCCGCCGTCATCAAAGATGGGGAAATCATTGTCTCCTCGAACTACCTCGTCACTTACGCCAAAGGCACCTTGTCCGTCACCAAAGCGATAGGGCAGACCTTGGATATCACGAATTACAGCGATGTCTACGATTCAGAAGGACATGGCATCACGCTCAATAATCTGATTACGGGCGATACGGCATATTTCAGCCTTACCAACAACGGTAGCGACTGGAGCCTTGTCAACCCGATGATCACCAATGTCACCGCCGGCACGACCGTCTACGTGAAAGTCGTCAATAACGACTACGAAGACCGTCTCGGAAGCGGAACGATCACGATCACACGTCGTCCGATCACCATTACGGCAGACGATAACACGAAAGTCTATGATGGCAACGCATTGACCGATAACGGTTATGCCTTGACTCTCGGAACGTTGGCAAGCGGCGAAAGCTTAATTAGTGTCAGCGTCGTCGGAAGCCAGACCAATGTCGGATCCAGCGCCAATGTCGCCAGTGCCGCCGTCATTCAAGACGGAGGGGTCGATGTCTCAGCGAACTACGAAGTCTCTTACGTCAACGGCACCTTATCGGTAACGCCGGCGACCGGAGTCGAACTTGACATCACCGATTACGATGAAGTCTACGATTCCGAAGAACATAGCATCAACATCGAAAACCTCATCGCAGGCGATACGGTCTATTACAGTTTGACCAATGATCCGGATGATTGGAGCACAGTGAAACCGATGTTCACCAACGTGACGCCGGTAACGACGGTCTACGTGAAAGTCGTCAACCCGAACTATATTGACAGACTCGGCGGCGGAATGGTCACCATCACGGTTCGCCCGATCTCGATCCAAGCGGGAAGCGACAGTAAAGTCTTTGACGGAGCTCCGTTAACCAACAATACTTATCTACTCACTCTGGGAACCTTGGCAGGTACGGAAACCCTCTTCAGTGTTACCGTAACCGGAAGCCAGACCAATGTCGGCAATAGTGCCAACATCCCCAGTGCCGCCGTCGTTAAAGACGGGGACCTCGATGTCTCCGGTAACTACGAAATCACCTATGTCAACGGCACCTTGACCGTCACCCCGGCAACCGGCGAAGAGCTGGATGTCATCGGCTATGACGAAATCTACGATTCCGAAGAACATGGTGTCATCCTCAATAACTTGATCGATGGCGACGTCGTTTACTACAGCTTGACAAACAACGGTTCCGACTGGAGTTTGGTCGAACCGAAGTTCACCGATGTCTCCGTAAATACGATTTATGTGAAAGTCGTTAACCCGAACTATCTCGATCGTTTGGGAAGCGCAGCGGTTTCGATTACCTTACGCCCGATTTCGATCACGGCGGGTAGCGCGACCAAAGTCGCCGACGGCTTACCGCTCACCAATTCCACCTACGTATTGAGCCTTGGCTCCTTGGCGTCTGGTGAAGTCCTCAATGCCGTCACCGTGACCGGTTCGCAAACCGTCGCCGGCGTTTCCGCCAACGTCGCAAGCGCCGCCGTCATCCTTGATGGGGCTGCCAATGTTTCCGCAAACTACGCGATCACCTACGTCGCAGGTACCTTGACGGTTACCGCGCCGGCCAACGTCGCGCCGACTGCCGCTTCGGTTACTTACACGATCCTTCGTGGAACGACTCTCAACCGTGCCTTCGTCATCGGCGATGCGGACGGGGATCCGTTAACCATCCAGATTCTCAACGGTCCGGACTTCGGATCGGTAAACGTAGCCAACGGACGTTTCAATTACGTTCATGATGGCGTCGCATTAACCAGCGATTTCTTCACCTTCCGCGTTTCCGACGGTACGGCATTGTCGCCGATCCGTACGATCCGCATCAACTTCACCGACCTGCCGATCCTAAATAACGCACCGGTCGTTGAAGACGCCGAATTCGAAACCGATTATGAGACTGCCTTGGATGAAACCGTCGGCGATCTCGGATCGGATATCGATGGTGATCCGTTGACCTTCGCGCTGGTTGCCCAGGCTGCGTTTGGTACCGTGACGCTCAATGCGGACGGAACCTTCCGTTATGTCCCGAAGAACGGCTTTGAAGGCACCGATAGCTTTACGTATAAAGCCAATGACGGTAAAGACGATTCCAATGTCGCGACCGTCACGATCAACGTCGGCGAAGAAATCTTCGTCGGTCCCCAACCGACCCCGCAGGCTCAGTTGCCGTGGTGGTGGCTACTTGGATTATTGCCGCTATTGCTGCTCTTGATCCGTCGCCCGCGTCCGGAAGTCCAAGAAGTCGTGTTGAATCCTGACGGAACCGTCACGGCGACATGGGGCTACTTGGGTCCGCGTCTGATGCATAAAGATTACGACCGTGACGAATCCGTTCTGGAAGTCGTCTCGGGCGATGTCAAACAAGTGCCTCCGATCGATGCGATTCCTTACGAATTCGATCGCGGACGTCATGAAAACATCTTCAAGACCGTTTCCGATAAGAATGCGGTAGTACGTTGGACGATCAAGAAAAAGACCGAAGAACTTGATCCGGAATTGATCGAAAAAATGTTGAAGAAGAATCAGAAATAATGTTTAAATAGGGCGCTTCGGCGCCCTTTTCTTTTCGCTCATTGTATTGTGAATGCATCGTCAAAAGGTGTACAATGAAACTATCCAAGAATGGAGGAATATCATGTCCGATTTATTCTCTTGGGTACTTAACGTCGCGTTGATTATCGTCGGTCTGTACCTGCTTATCTTCAAGATTTTCGGTCTACGCGTCATCAACTCCAACGAAGTCGCAGTCGTGGAAAAATGGTGGAGTACCAAAGGATCCCTGAAAGACGCGATCATCGCGTTACACGGGGAAGCCGGTTATTCGCCAGATCTTCTGCGTGGAGGCATCCATTTTAAATCCGTGCTCCAATATAAGATTCATCGTTATCCCTTGATAACGATTCCGCAAGGACAAATCGCTTATATCTTCTCGCGTGACGGCGCACCGTTGTCGCCGACGCAAACCTTAGGGAAGATCGTTCCCGAAGCCAATAATTTCCAAGATGTCCGCGGATTTCTAACTTCCGGGGGACAACGTGGTCCGCAACGCGGGATCATTCGTGAAGGAACCTACGCGATCAATCTCGCCCAGTTCATCGTCATTACGCCTTCAGACATCAAGATGATCTTCACGGGCAACCGCGGGGAACGTCAGGAACTCGCTTCGATGCAACAGACCTTGGCGGCGCGTAAAGCGTTCTCACCGGTCGTCATCATGGGCAACAACGAAGAAACCGCCGACTTGATGTGCATCGTAACCGTCCATGACGGACAACCGTTGGATGAAGGCGAAATCATCGCCCCGTCGATCGGCGAAGGGCATTCCAGTTATCAAGATCCCGAAGCATTCCTCCGTTTGGGCGGACGTCGCGGGAAACAGCTTCAAGTGTTGACCGATGGCACCTATTACATCAACCGTTTGTTTGCGACGGTGGAATATCGTCCGAAAACGGTGGTTCCCATCGGGTTTGTCGGGATCGTCGTTTCGTTCTACGGCGATGAAGGCGTCGATACCACCGGTGCCGACTACCACCATGGCGAATTGGTCGCCCAAGGATCCAAAGGGGTTCTTGAGAAACCTTTGATGCCGGGTAAATATGCGTTTAACACCGATGCGGGGAAAGTCGTTCTCGTTCCCACCACCAACATCATCCTGAAATGGAACAAAACCGAAACCGGCGACCATAAGTATGATGAAAACCTGACCGAAGTCGACATCATCACCAAAGACGCTTTCGAACCTGCTTTACCTCTTTCAGTCGTTATGCATATCGACTACAAGCAGGCGCCGTGGGTCATCCAGCGTTTCGGGGATATCAATATGTTAGTCAACCAGTCGCTCGACCCCTTGGTCAGCGCATACTTTAAGGATGTCGCACAGACCAAGACCTTGATCGAACTCATTCAGGAACGCAGCGAAATCCGCGAACGCGCCGTCATGGAAATGAAAGCGAAGTTCGCCAAATACAACCTACAACTCGAAGAAGTGTTGATCGGTACACCGCGTTCGCCGGTCGAGGATGTCCAAATCGAAAACATCCTGACGCAGTTGCGCGAACGTCAGATCGCCGAAGAAAAGAAAGTGACTTACGGGAAACAACAGGAAGCGGCCGAACGCGAGAAATCATTGCGTGAAGCGCAAGCGGTTGCGGAACAACAAGGCACACTGACTCGTTCGAAGATCCAAATCGAAGTCGAACACAACACCGGCGCCGCCGCCGCCGCGCGTGCGGAACAGGAAGCCAATCAAATCGTCGCCTTGGCGAAAGCGAACGCGACCAAAGTTCGGGTCGAAGGGGAAGCCGAAGCTTCGAAAGAATCCAACATCGGTCTTGCGAAAGCGCAAGCCATCGACGCGCAAGTCAAAGCCTATGGCGGAGCGGAATACCGTGTCGTCAACGAAATCGCCGACAAGCTCTCCGATGCGATCAAGAATGCGAGTGTCAGTGTTGTACCGAGCACCGTTGTCAATATGGGCGACGGGCAAGGCAACGACGTTTCGATCGTACAGTCTTTGATGAAACTTTTAACGCTTGAGAAACTCGGGGTCCATGTTCCCGTAACGGAAGAAACGACTCCGAAAGAATAATGGAACAGTTCAAACTGATCCTGTTTATCGCATTGGCGATCTTGATTTCGCTCTTTGCGGTGACAAACGCGCAAGCCATCACGATCAATCTCTTCTTCGCACAGTACGATATCTCAACATCCCTTGTCATTTTGATTTCGGTTTTGTTGGGGGCGATCCTGACGATGTTGTTCGGATTGACCAAGTGGTATAAAACCCATGCGCGCAGCCGACAAGCGCAACGCCAAATCGATGCGTTGACCAAGCAAGTCGAAGCAACGCAAGCGAAAATCAATGAACTGACCGCAACCAACGAATCCTTGTTGGCGCGGGAAGCGAATTGGAAAGCGAAGTACGAGGAAGAAGCGAAGAAACCGAAAGCGGTGATGGACGAAACCGCAGTGAAATCAATCCTATAAGTCGACCGGCCGAAGCTTGCTTCGGTCGGTTTTTTACAGATTGACATAAAAAATGCCAAAGGGATCGTCCTTCAACAAGGAAAACACTCGAATCGTGACTGAAAGGTTGTCCTTCAAGTCAAAATAACCTAAAATGTAAGGAGAGACGCGAGGACAAAATATGCAAAAACCAAGTCTAGTCATACTAGCCGCCGGAATGGGAAGCCGTTATGGCGGATTGAAACAGATCGATACCGTTGGATCCAACGGGGAAAGCATCATCGACTTCTCCATTTACGACGCGATCGAAGCGGGATTCACGAAAGTCTACTTGATCATCCGACGTGAACACGAAGATGCGTTTCGAAAAGCGTTGACCGATAAGATCGAAAAGTTCATCCAGGTCGAGTTCGTTTTTCAAGATATGAATGATCTTCCGGAAGGATTCGTAGCGCCGGAGGGACGTGAGAAACCCTGGGGAACCACCCATGCTATCTGGGCATGTCGCAACCAAGTCAAAGAACCTTTCGCAATCATCAACGCGGATGACTTCTACGGGAAAGACGCGTTTCAAAAAATATATCATTTCTTGAACACCGAAGTTTCCGATGGGCATTACGGAATGGTCGGATACAAACTGATGAACACCTTGACGGATGCCGGAACGGTCTCACGTGGCGTTTGCGACGTGGAGGACGGAAAACTGGCGAAGATCGTCGAGATCTTGAAGATCGCGAAGAAGAACGGCGGTGCCGAGTTTACCGAAGACGGGGAAACGTGGAGGAAACTGTCGGAAGAATCGCTTGTATCGATGAATTACTGGGGATTTACACCCAAAATTTTCGAAGATGCCCAGCGTCGATTCCGGATTTTCCTCGAAAACAACATCGCTTCCAATCCATTGAAATGCGAACATGTGCTTCCGACGATGATCGGGGAATGCCTTGTTGAAGGGGAGCTGGACGTCAAAGTTCTCAGTTCCGCCGACCGTTGGTTCGGCGTGACTTACCGAGAGGATAAACCCGAAGTCGTGGCGATGTTGGCGAAAATGAAAGAAGAAGGGAAATATCCCTTCGACTTGTGGAAATAATAGTAACGGGCGAATCGAATCGCCCGTTTTTTTATCCAAGAATCTTACTGATCAGTTCGTACGAGATGATAAAGGTTCCGACCGTCGCGAAGAGATTTGCGAACACGACCACCAAAAGAATACGAAGCACACGATTGGTCCAGAATCCTTTCAACGACGACGCATCCGTGTTGATACGCATGAAGTCTTCGACTTTCGGCTTATGTACCCACGCTTCCATCAATCCCGCAAACCAACCGGTCGCCAAGACCGGGCTTAAGGCGCCAAGCGGTGCGGAAATAAATGCGGTAAGAATACTTAAGGGATGACCGAAGGCAACCAAGGTTCCCAACGCCGCGAAAGAGCCGTTGATCAAAATGAAACGCAAAATCGTATCCATGGCCATCGAGGGCATTTTAAAGGTTGTGACTACCAAGAGTAAAATTAAGATTCCCGGTACGAAATACGACGCGTATTTCGAAGCATTGCTTTTTTTAGGCGATTCCAATAAAGGTTCTAAGGGGTACTCGTTTTGAAGGTTGGCTTTGATCCCCTCGAAATGCGCGGCACCCACGACGGCGACGATACGTGTCTTCCGACTGTGTTTCAACTTGTAAGCCATGACACGGTCCCGTTCATACACCAGAGTCTCGACGATGGAAGGGAACTTGCCCGAGAACTCGCTCATCAAGGCTTGGATCATGTCGCCTTGTTTCAATTTTTCGATTTCCGCTTCGGAGACTTTCTCATCTTCGAAAACCGAGCCGATCAAGGCAATCAATAGATTCCACTTCTCTTTTAAACGCAATCCGCGCCAAATCCGAAGAAACGTCGTCTGGATATCGCGGTCGATGCATTCGATCTTGATATTTTTTTCATTCGCCAACGCAATCGCCATGCGCATCTCTTCGCCGACCCGGACATCCATTTGCTTCGCTAAACGATCTTGATAGGATCCCAGGATGATGTTGGCAAGCAACATCCCGACTTTCTTTTGCTTGATGATTTGCGTGATGTCGGTCTTTTCCCATGACTTCCCATCCGTCATGTTTTTATATCGGCCGCTATCCAACTCGATGGCGATCGCATCCGGAGAAAAGGATTCGACCGTACGACGGACGTCTTCGGCGCTTTCCTGTGATACATGGGCAGTCCCCACCAACATGATTTCTTTGTTTTCCAATACGATATGTTCGATCATAGGTGCCTACTTTCTTTCCCTATTGTACATAAAGTGAAATCAATGTGCAATCATGAATCCCACGTGCAAAATCCTTCCATTCATGATACCCTAACAACAGGTGAAACTATGAAACGAAAACGTCCTCGAATCGCATTGTTGATGATGTTGGTGGTTGTGTTGATATTCTCGGCGACAATCTATTTAGGTCGCTCATACAAAGCGGACGCGGAAGCGTTGTCCGTTTATGAGATGGATGACATCGTCCTTAAGAAAACTTCTTACGGAATCGAAGTTAGCGCTCCTTCAAACGAAAAGGCATGGGGATTTCTTATCTATCCTGGAGCGCAGATCGAGCCCGAAGCTTATCTACCATTAGCCCGTGAGACCGCGTTGCGATTCAACGCGACGGCGATCATCGTCGATTTCCCGCTAAATTTCGCGTTCTTCGATTGGAAGGTCGGGAAGAAGGCAATGGATGCCCTTGAGGTCGAAAACTGGATCTTGATCGGACATTCGCTGGGCGGTGCGTTCGGAAGCAAACTTGCCAATCAAGATGAAAGAATCTCAGGTCTTGTGATGCTTGCCAGTTATCCGGCGGATGATCTGTCCAAGTCGGATCTACCGGTGATCAGTTTAAATGCGCAACTGGATGCGGTCATGACGGAGGCCGAGTTCAACAAGAAACGTGCGAAGTTTCCATCGAGTACCGAATTCTATGTGATCGGCGGGGCCAATCACTCCCAGTTCGGAAGCTATGGTTTGATGGCGGAGGATTCCGTCGCTTCGATTAGCGCGCAAAAGCAACGTGAAATCGTATTGAACTTCATGGAAGACTGGCTAAGTTCCCTGCGCTAAGGACCGAAAAAAGAAAATATGATATAATAACTCAGTTGAGGAGGACGCCGCATGCTGAATTACCAAACCGTTCAATCCCTAGTCACCATTTTCAGGATGTTTTTCGATATCCTGATCATGTGGATTTTGCTTTACTACACGATCAAGATCGTACGAAACAATTCAAGGACGACACAGATTTTCAAAGGGATCTTCGTGATTCTCTTGGTACGTGCCATCGCTAACTTCTTCGGACTGAAGACTGTCGCCTGGGTGGCGGATATCTTCGTGACCTGGGGTTTCTTGGCCATCATCATCATCTTCCAACCGGAAATCCGGGGATTGCTTGAAAAACTTGGGAAAACGAGCATCTTCTCGCGCATTTCGACCTTGTCCGGCAACGAACGGGTCCGTTTGGTCGAAGAACTTGAGAAATCGGTCGACCATCTGGCAGCGACGCAAACCGGTGCTTTGATCACCCTTGAACAAGGTCATTCGTTGACCGATTATATCGCGACCGGCACGATCATGAATTCCAATGTTTCAAGCGAACTCTTGACTTCGATCTTCGTCACATCGACGCCTTTACATGATGGCGCCGTCATTATCCAAGGCGACCGGATCGCATGCGCTTCGGCTTATTTCCCGCCGACCAATCTTGACTTGCCGACGAAGTTCGGAGCACGTCATCGCGCCGCGATCGGAATCAGTGAAATCACCGATTCGATCACGATCGTCGTTAGCGAGCAGACCGGCAGAGTCAGTGTCGCGGTTGACGGTAAACTGACACCGATGACCAAGGAAAGTCTGCATGAGTTCCTCAATACCCATATCCTCCATAGCGAGACAGATCTGAAGCGTGGCGAAAGTCGCAAAGCGACGGGAAAATCAACTTCGAAAATCGAAGTCGAGAAGAAAACCGCTGAAGAAGAAGCGATTCACCTCGAATTGTCGCAAACGGGAAGTTCGGAAGTTTCAGAACCTACCCTTTTGGATGAAGATTCGATCGCGTATGAAGCTTCTGCAGTTGCGTCAACTGCGAAAGTTATGAAACAACGTGAATTAGCCGCAAGTAAGGCGAAAGGAATCCTATCGTCCTTATTTAAACGTGAGAAGAAAGTCAATAAGACCGAAGAAATGAATCCTGCAAGTGAAGTTGAAACACCGACCGAAGTCGTTGAAGATAAACCGAAACGTGTGGAAGACCTATTGGATGAAATCATGGTCGATGCCACACATGATGAAAGTTACTCGGATGATAAGATCATCGTCGAAGAAACCGCAATACCGCTCGAGAACGAGAAAATCGTTCCGGAAGCGATCGTAGAAGTGGAAGCGAAACAAGTTGTTAAAAGCAAGAGAAGTAAAGTAAAAGAAACGGAAAAAACGGAAACACTGTTCGAAGAAGATTCGGAGGTGAAACGCAATGGCTAGACAAAAGCAAAATAAACCGGATAAGCAGCAACAAGAGAAATTGGAACTGGCGAAAGCGATCGCTTCGCAAAGCCAACGTGTCGCCAAGACCTATGAAAACATCGAAAACACGGTCATTCGCGGAGTACGTTGGTTCAGTTCGGCCTTTGATCGCATCTTGTTCAACCGATTTTCACGGACCATCGCACTGGTTTTAGCCATTCTCATGTATGTCTTTATCAACTATAACTTAGGCGACTTGATTTTCGAGTCGACCATCACCGCCGGTGACAAGATTTCCAACATCCCGGTAACGGTCGTTGCCAATGACGAAGTTTACGAGATCACGGGGTTGCCGGATACGGTCAACGCCATGATCATCGGGGATTATGCGGATATCCAGTTAGCTAAAACGCAGAAGACCTATGCGGTCGTCGCGGATCTTACCGGCTTATTAGAAGGGACCCACGAAGTCGTGTTGAGCGCGAAAGATTTCTCGTCGCGTGTGGATGTCGTCTTACAACCCTCGACTGCCGTGGTGACCATCAAGAAAAAGATTTCCCAACAGTTCTACGTCGGCTATGACTTCGTCAACACCGATAAAATGAATCAAGAGTTCGAACTCGGTGTACCGGTTTTCGATACGACCGAAGTCATCATACGTGCTTCGCAAGCGACGATCGAGAAAATCGGGAATGTCAAAGCGTTGATCAATGTCACGGGTGTCGACAGCAGTTTCATCCAGGAAGCTCCTTTGGTCGCTTATGATCAACAAGGCAACCGGATGGATGTCAGTATTATCCCGGCAACGATCAAAGCGACCGTCGAAGTGACCAATCCGAACAAATCCGTTCCGGTCATCATCGTTCCGCAAGGTACGATCCCTGATGGTAAAGCGATCGAGTCGATTTCATTGGACCATCAAGCGGTGTTGCTTTACGCTTCGGATGCGATCCTACAAACGATCGAATCGATATCGATTCCCATCAACGTAACCACTTTGACTTCGGATACGATCCAAGTAGCGGAAATCAACTTACCGAGCGGTGTGCGTAAATCAAGCGTCTCACGCGTCAATCTCTCGATTAAACTTGGTGCGGGAGCGACACGTTCGATCGCCAATTTGCCGATCGACTACCGCAATAACATCAACGGTTACCAGTTTACCTTGGTGACGCCGGAAGACGCCTACGCGACGGTCGAATTGTTCGGAACGCAATCCAACATCGATCGCATCACCGCGGACGACGTCTCGATTTATATCGATTTAAAAGACGTGAAGCTCGGGAAACAAACCGTTTCGCTGTATGTGGTCGGCACCAACAACTTGGTGACATACACGTTAGCGAAAGCATCCATCGAAATCAACGTTACGAAATAGGGGGAACCATGGGACATTATTTTGGTACGGACGGAATTCGCGGAAAAGCGAATGTTAACTTAAAAGTAGAGACCGCGTTTGCGGTCGGAAGATATCTCGGTTATGCTTTTTCCAAAGAAAAACGCGGGAAAATCCTAATCGGGATGGACACCCGACTCTCATCCACCATGTTTGAGGCGGCATTGGCTGCCGGCACCAGCAGTTCGGGGGCGGATGTCTATTGCTTGAAAGTCGTGCCGACACCGGCCGTCGCCTATTTGACCGGATTGGACGATTTCGATTGCGGTGTCATGATTTCCGCCAGTCATAATCCCTACTACGATAACGGGATCAAAGTGTTTAATCATCAAGGTGTGAAGATAAACAATGAACTCGAAGCCGAAATCGAGGCTTTCATCGATGGGAAAATCGAGATTCCTTTTGCCTTGGATGACAAAATCGGAAAAGTCGTGGACTATCGCGAAGGATTAGAACGATATAAAGATCATTTGAAATCCTTGTTTGATATGGATCTATCCGCCTATACGTTGGTATTGGACACCGCCAACGGATCGGCTACGACCAGCGCTTATGACGTACTGACGTCATTCAAAGCGAAATGCATCCTCATGCATGATACACCGGATGGCACCAACATCAATACCCATTGCGGGTCGACCCATCCCCAATCCTTACAAGAGAAAGTCAAAGAAGTCAGAGCCGATCTCGGGTTGGCGTTTGACGGGGATGCGGACCGTTTGATCGCGGTTGACAGTGAAGGCGAACTTGTGGACGGAGATAAAACGATCTACGCCTGCGGCCTTCATATGAAGCGTCAGGGGACCTTGGCACAGGATACCGTGGTCACCACCGTCATGGCCAATCTCGGTCTCTATAAAGCCTTGGATCGCGCCGGGATCAAGTATCGTCAGACGCAAGTCGGCGACAAATATGTGTACGAATGCATGGTTACCGAAGATCTGCAATTGGGCGGGGAACAATCCGGCCATATCATCTTCAAGCAACATGCGACCACCGGGGATGGCTTATTGACGGCGCTGAAACTGTTGGAAGTCATGGCGCATTCTAAACAATCCATACGAAAGTTGACCGAAGATCTGAAAATCTATCCACAGTTATTGAAGAACGTCAAAGTACATGACAAGAAGAAAGCCTTGACCGATGCGGATCTGCTTCGGCTTACGGAGGAGATTCAAGTCGAACTAGGCGATGAAGGACGGATCCTAGTACGTCCCTCCGGGACCGAACCTTTGGTTCGGGTGATGGTGGAAGCGAAAGATGATGAAATCTGTGCCTATCATGTCGGAAGATGTGTCGATTTAATCCATCAAAAAGATCTCTAAACAGCTCAAACGAGCTGTTTTCTTCAATAAAGGCGGATGAATCCGACGTATTTCGTAACTTACTTCTTTTTTAGGTCGGCATTTGGTAAAATATGAACGAGGTGATGTCATGAAGCGCGTCATATGCGTCGTCGAAGATGAAAAAGATCTCAACGAACTGGTTAAACGCTATTTGGAAAAAGAAGGCTATGAAGTACGTTCCTATCTGACATATGAACAAGCGGCCATGCATTGCAGCGACGATGACGTCCACCTGTGGGTTCTGGACATCATGCTGGATGATAAAAGCGGTTTTGATTTGATCGAGGAAATCCGCTTACAATCCCGCGATGTCCCCGTCATTTTCATGTCCGCCCGTGACAAGGAATTCGATCGGATCATCGGCCTGGAAAAGGGCAGCGACGATTACATCACCAAACCTTTCTCACCCAAAGAATTGGTTTTGCGGATCAACAACGTAATGCGGCGTACCTATAAAGACAGCATCGAAAAGATCAGCGTCGACGGGTATGAAATCGACGAAGAACAACGCAAAGTCTTCCAAGCGCAGACGGAACTCGAATTGACGACCAAAGAATTCGATTTACTTATGTTGTTTGTCAAGAACCGCGCGACCGCGTTCAGTCGCGAACAGATTCTGAAACGTGTCTGGGAAGTCAACTATTACGGCAGCGATCGCGTCGTCGATGATACATTGCGTCGGTTACGTCGCAAAATGCCGGATTTGAATATCCATACCATTTACGGATTCGGGTATCGGCTCGGATGATGAAGAGCCTCCGCAACTTCGTTCGCAATCTATCGTTGACGCAGCAGTTGATGAGCGTCGTTTTGGCGTTCATCTTCTTTTTCGCGCTCTTCGTCGTATTGTTTCTCGCCGGAAACATCACGGATTTCGTCAAGAGCCAAATGTTCGGCATCCTCCATCAAACCCAAGCCAATGTCATCTATAACTATAAAGCCAATCTTGAAGGTGATGCCTTGTATGGCGCAAACGATCCAAACATCATCCACGTCATCATCTTTACCGACTCCGAGAGAAAACCCCTTACCAACAGCACGACCACCTTATCCAGCGACTTGATCCTGGAATTTCAGATCGCGGCCGACATGGCCAACGAAGTCCCTTCGGACTATATCGCGCGATCCACTCCCAAACCGCTCTATTTTACCGCCACGCGCATCAATTCCGATGCGGTCGCGGTCAGTATCATCGGGAATGCCTACACCAACCAATTCAAAGCGACGTTATTCAACTCGGTCATCAATATCATGTTGATTGTCGTCAGCGTCATCTTCATCCTGCTTTTGACTTGGGTCGGTTATCTGATCCATCCGTTGAATCAGATTCGTATCTATATCGAAAAAGTACGTAATGGTGAGAATCCGACGTTGAAGATCGATCGCCATGACGAGATCGGCGAGTTGGCCAGCGCTCTTGTCAGTATGAACGAAGAAATCAAACGGCAGGAATTCCTCAAAGAAGAAATGGTTCAAAACATTTCGCATGATCTCAAGACACCGATCGCGACGATCAAGTCCTATGGCGAGTCCATCAAAGATGGGATCTATCCCTATGAAACCTTGGAGAAGAGCGTCGATGTCATCATTGAACATGCCGATCGTTTAGAGAAGAAAGTCCATAGTCTCTTGCTTTTGAACCGTATGGGATATTTGGCTTCCGAAGATAAACTCGACCACAAGGTCGACATGATCGACATCGTCGCCAAAGCGATGCAATCGCTCAAAGTCGTCCGACCTGAAATCAAGCTTGAGACCGACATCTCCCCGGCCTTTTATCCCGGCAGCGAAGAGCCATGGCGCGTCGTCATCGAGAATCTGTTGGACAATGCGATCCGTTATGCGAAAAGCCATGTCCTCCTGCATCTTTCCCCCGGTGAATGTTCAGTGTATAATGATGGTCCAAGCATTCCATTGGATCGTTTGGACAATATCTTCAAACCCTATGAAAAAGGTACCGACGGTCAGTTCGGTTTGGGATTGACCATCGTGCATCGCGTCGTAAGCGCCTATGGGTTTACGGTCAACGCGCAAAACATCGAAGAAGGGGTACGCTTCGTGATTCGTCCGAAAGTCGAATCCAAGAAAAAGAAAACCGATCCAACACTTTAATCAGAAAGGTATCCTTATGCCAACATTGTTTGTGGAAAATGTAAAAATCGAATATCGTCAGACAGGACAGGGAAGAGATGTCCTTTTCCTGCATGGTTGGGGTCAAAATCTAGCCATGATGGATCCGCTTTACCAACATTACGCGGACCGATTCCGTGTCACGAATCTGGACTTTCCGGGATTCGGGGCAAGTAGCTTGCCGGAGGTCGCTTGGGGTGTGGAAGAGTATACGCGCTGTCTTGAGGACTTCTGTCGACAACTTAACATCGTCGAACCGATTTTGGTCGCCCATTCCTTCGGAGCGCGAATCGCGATCCTTTTTGCCAGCCGAAACAAAGTCCGTAAGATGATTTTGACCGGAGCGGCCGGCATCAAGCCGAAGCGTGGTTTCGATTACTATGTGAAAGTGACTACCTACAAACTGATGAAGCAAATCTTCCGCTTGCCGTTTCTCAAACCGTATCAAGAAACCATGCGCAAGCAATTCGGGAGCAGCGACTATAAGAACGCAAGTGGAATCCTGCGTAGCAGTTTCGTCAAGATCGTCAATCAAGATCTGACATCCTATTTGAAATCGATCGCATGTCCCGTCTTGTTGATCTGGGGCGAAAAAGATGACGCCACTCCGTTATGGATGGCAAAAGTCATGGAGAAGGAGTTTCCCGATGCCGGACTGGTCGTCTTTGAGAACGACGATCATTTCGCCTATTGGAATCAAAGCGCACGCTTTCTGCGCATTATGGACACCTTTGTGAAGGAAGATGAGGTCAAACAATGATCGATTTCATGAAATTTCTATTGCTTGTACTTTGGCTTGCGATGATGCTAGTGCCCGGGAAACAAGCCTTGCATATGTTTCAGCAGAATCGTTACGAATTACGTCGCTATATCCCTTGGATTCAAGAACGTGCCGCGCATTATGCCAAGCATGCGATTTGGATCGTCTTGTTTTATTTGCCTTGGATCATCATCGCATATGCGAAATCATCGATCTGGACCCAAACGATCACACTCTTCTCGATCGCGCTTGTATCCGGCTTGTTGATTTTACGTGAAAACAAGAAAAAGTACATCAAACCTTTGGTTTTTACCGCCCGTGTCAAACGCCAGATCGTCATCATGGTTTTATTGGATCTTTTGTTAGTGTATCCGATCGTGTACTTCGCTTCATGGCAAGTCATCGCTATTCTTACCCCGATCCTTCTGGTCATCAATTGGTTATTACTTTTACCAATGGCGATCGTGACGGCGCCGATCGAAGAGTTCGTGAAAAACCATTACATCCGCCTTGCGCGTAAAATCCTTGCATCCCATCCGACCTTGATCAAGATCGGCATCACCGGTAGTTATGGAAAGACCTCCAGTAAAAACATCCTCGATGAGATCCTCGGTGAAAGTTATTATGTCTTGGCATCGCCCGCATCGTTCAATACCCCGATGGGATTGACGATCACGATCCGCGAACAACTGAAATCCATCCACGAAGTCTTTATCGCCGAGATGGGTGCCGACAAAGTCGGTGAGATTGATTATTTGACCAAGTTTATCCGTCCGCAGTACGGAATCGTCACTTCGATCGGTCCGCAACATCTCAATACCTTCAAGACGTTGGAGAACATCATCAACGAAAAGATGAAGATGATCGAGAACCTTCCGGTTTCGGGGGTCGGCGTACTGAATCGCGATAATCAGCACATTCGTGACTACGATATCAAAAACAAATGTCGCGTCTTATGGTATGGCATCGAACGGGATGACGTGGACTACCAAGCGATCGATATCCGCTATTCCCCCGAAGGATCGATGTTTACGGTGAAAAGCGCGGAAGGCGAAGTTCCTTTTGCGACGAAGCTGCTTGGTCAGCATAATATCGCCAATATCTTGGCTTCGATCGCGCTGGGCCGAACACTCGGTATTTCCTGGGAAAAGTTACAGAAAGCCGTCCGCCAAGTCAACTATATCGAACATCGCTTACAATTAAAAAAGATCAACGGTTACACCTTCATCGACAACGCCTTCAACTCCAATCCCGAAGGATCGAAAATGTCGCTGGAAGTTTTGAAGGGAATGCCCGGGAAACGCATCGTCGTCACGCCCGGAATGATCGAACTGGGCGACCAACAAGACGAACTCAACCGTAAGTTCGGAACCTACATGTTGGGCTGCGCCGACGAAGTGATCTTAGTCGGCAAGCAACAGACCCACGCCATTCGCCAAGGTTTGGAGGATGTCGGTTTCCCCGTAACCGGCATTCATATCGTCGATACGGTCAAAGAGGCCTTCGAGACGGTCTATCGCATCGCTACCTTCGAAGACACCATCTTACTTGAAAACGATCTACCGGATGCCTTCAACCGCTGAATTCTCAGCGGTTTTTTGTTTCGAAATGGTTCTTTTGGGGTATAATAGTACGGAAAGAAGGGGTAATCATGAACTGGGAACAATTCACCAGCCGGGTCCTCAGCTTGGCGAAGATCGGACTGAAATTCAGCACCGACCCCTACGCCTTGGAGAACTACGAAGAACTGGAAACCTTGGCGATCCAAGTCCTGAAAGAGAATGTGGATCCCGACATTCGGATCAACATCTATGAACGTGACATCTACCCCACGCCCAACGTCTCCGTCCGCGTCATCATCTTCAATGAGAAGGATGAGATCTTGTTGGTGAAGGAAAAGGATTTCGGTACGTGGTCGGTACCGGGAGGATGGTGCGATGTCTTCGAATCCTCCAGCGAAACCGCAAAAAAGGAAGTTCTACAGGAAACCGGGTTGACCGTAAAAATCGATCGTTTGTTGGCGGTGTTGCAACGCGAGAAATATAAAGAATACCGAACCTTGTTGAGCGAGTATGTCCATTATTACAGCGCGACCGTCCTGCATGGGACCCTGACTCCCAACCATGAAACTACGGAAGTCGCCTACTTCCCGTTGGATCACTTACCTGAATTATCACGCAAATCAAGCTACACGGAAATCATGAAAGCCGTGGCGGTCTATCGCCATGAGCATGACGTCGATTTCGATTAGAGAGGGAAAAATGAAACTAAAAGTCGGCGTATTCTTCGGCGGATCCTCCGTCGAACATGAAGTCAGCATTATCTCCGCAGCCCAAGCGATGGCGGCGTTGGATCGGGAAAAATACGATGTCGTCCCGATTTACCTTAGTAAAAACAATCTGTTGTTTTGCGATCCGAAACTTTTGGAGATCGAAACGTTCCGGGACATGGACAAACTGGAAAAGTCGTTGGACCAGATGGCCTTGGTCAAATCCGGTCCGAAATTCTTTTTGACACCGATCAAGAAATCCCTTTTCGCCAAACCGGTCGAAGTCGATCTGATCATTCCGGTCGTTCATGGAACACATTGCGAAGATGGGACCGTCCAAGGACTGTTTGAAAGCGTCGGGATTCCATACGCAGGATGCGATGTCATCGCGGCGGCCGTCGGACAAGACAAAGTCGTCATGAAGCACATCTTACAGAACTCAGGCATTCCGATCGTCGAATGGTTCTGGTTCTACTGTTATGACTTCGAACAGAATACTTCCGATTATTTGATCCGTTGTAAGGCATTGGGGTACCCTGTCGTCGTTAAACCGGCCAATCTCGGATCCTCTGTCGGCATCACCGTCGCACAGAACGAAGAAGAATTCATCGTCGCGGTCCAAGAAGCTTCTCGCTATGATGTCAAGATCGTCGTTGAAAAGGGAATTACCGACTTACGTGAAATCAACGCCTCGGTCTTGGGTTTTGATCAAGACTTGAGATTCAGCGTATTGGAAGAAGTACGCAAGAGTGATGCGATCCTTTCCTATGAAAACAAATACATCGGATCTGCGAAAGGTTCGTCCAAAGGCATGGCTTCCGCTTCACGTATCGTCCCAGCCCCGATCAATGAAACGCAGACCCAACACATCCAGGAATTGGCCATCGCGACGTTTAAAGCGTTGGGTTCCAGCGGTGTGGCGCGGATCGATTTCATGTTGGACGGGCAAAACGATCGGATTTATGTCAATGAAATCAACACGATCCCCGGATCGTTGGCCTTCTATCTCTGGGAAGCCACCGGCTTGGATTTCAGCGCGTTGATGGATCAGTTGGTGAAACAGGCCGTCGATCGTCAACGGATGCGTGAGAAGATGATTTTCTCCTACGAAACAAATCTCTTGGCGAACTATAAGAAGGGGATCAAGGGAGCGAAAGCCCGTTAAGTTTCGCGTAATTATCATTCAATCAACGAAACATCTTTCCGCTTACGGGAAGATGTTTTTATAAAAAACAGCTTCAATTCGGTAAAACAAAAGCAAAATCATTTTACATATTATGTCTATCTTTATTCATTTCAACTTAAAAATGGGCATCCGTGGGGAAAATTGAAAGGATATGCTATAATATGCGTGTCAAATAAGGAGAAAGCACATGCCAACCCCCCATAACAACGCACTTCCCGGTCAAATCGCGTCGACCGTCTTACTTCCCGGTGATCCGCTCAGAGCGAAAATGATCGCCGAGACGTTCCTTGAGAACGTCGAAATGTTCAACGATGTCCGTAACATGTTCGGTTATACCGGAACCTACAAAGGTCGCCGGATCTCCGTCATGGGCTCCGGAATGGGCATGCCAAGCATCGGTATCTATTCTTATGAACTTTATACTCAGTATGGTGTCGAAAACATCATCCGCATTGGTTCCGCCGGTGCCTATACCGACAAGATCCATATCTACGATGTCGTGTTGGTCGAAGGCGCGTATAGCGAATCCAGTTATGCGAAAACAGCTTTTGGCTATGATGAAGATGTCTTGCTTCCGGATGCAGAGTTAACATCCCGACTTGAAAAAGCGGCGAAGGATTTAGGCCTTCCGGTCGTGAAGGGAATCATCCATTCTTCCGACGTCTTCTATCGCGGGAAAAACGCGGTTACATTCACTCAAATCGAGAAAGAGCATCATTGCGTCGGCGTCGAAATGGAATCGTTCGCGCTTTTCGCCAATGCCCGATACCTCAATAAAAAAGCGGCCTGCCTGGTGACGATTTCGGACTCCTTGGTGACCCATGAAGTCACGACGGCCGAAGAACGTCAGATGTCATTTACGAAAATGATGGAAATCGCCTTGGAGATGGCGGAATAAGGAGGTTACGATGAAAAACATCCTATTTGTCCATGAGTTGAAGACGGAAGACGACGCGGCGAAGATCCGGGAATCCCTGAGTCAGACACGCATCGATTTCACGATCAGCATTTCAAATCACTGCGTCGTGATCGAAGGCGGGAACGATTTGGTCTATACCGCGAAAACCGCCATTCGGGAAGCCGGATATATTGTCGACTGATCAGATCGATGATAAAATCAGCGCCTTGGTGCGCTGATTTTTTCTTAAAGTACTTGCGTTAAAAAGCGTAATATGGTAACATAAAAAAGCGCTGAAAATGCCTTTGGGGAAGTACTCAAGAGGCCGAAGAGGTGCCCCTGCTAAGGGCATAGGTCGGGTTAAACTGGCGCGAGGGTTCAAATCCCTCCTTCCCCGCCATTTTCTGAAAAATTGGTCCAGTGGTGTAGTGGTTAACATGCCTCCCTGTCACGGAGGAGATCGCGGGTTCGATCCCCGTCTGGACCGCCATTTTCGCAGGTGTAGTTCAATGGTAGAACGCGACCTTGCCAAGGTCGACACGGGGGTTCGATTCCCCTCACCTGCTCCAATGTCATTCAGGCCCTTAAGATGGGGCTTTTTTTGTGCTCTGACTATACATTGACTATACAAATCGATAAAATTCCGCTATTTTATCGTGTTTCTTGAAGAATTGATGACTTTTAGAGCCAAAAGTTCTAGATCGTTAAGCATGTTGCACATGGATTTTTAATATGATAGTATATTATCAAAATACTCGGGGTGGGGGAGGTGAGATCACCAAATATAAACAATCACAGAAATGAATTCTGTCTTTTGAATGTATAAAGGAGGAGTTTTATGAACTTCAAGAAGAAGGCAGTAGTCATCGCAATCATGATTATGATCATTCCAGTTATCAATGTTTTCGCACATACTATTACTTTAAACCATACAGCGGGTCAAGTACTTGGTGTTGTTAGCGGAAGTTCACACGGTACGAAGTACAAAGCGACCAAATTAACAGCATCAGGCTGCGCCAACTCAGCTGGAGAATACTCCGGATATGGAGCTTCGCAATGTGCATATTTGACAACTTCTAATACAGTTTGGGTTACACCAGAACCTAGGTTTGGACATTATCATATGTATGTTGCGTTTTCAGGTATTCCAGATGATTTGCCTGCAGGTTCAAAATGGTCTCTAGATTACCTTTATAATATCGGCCAGTTCCCAGTATACTATTAAATAATCATTTAGCACTTAGGGAGGAATATGTTGTGAAGAAAAAGTTGATTCTATCAACGATTGTACTTTGCTTCTCTCTTAGTTTTTATGCAATGCAACGATTCAATGAGAAACTTTGGACACAAGTCAATGGGATGCCCTCAACAAATAAAATAGTCTTCACGATAAGTAGCAACAGCGAGTTCTCAAGAGCTGAACTCGTTAATCTACTCGCAAATGGAGCTAAGAAATTTGAAGTTGATTTAAAAACAGCATATTTCTCGAACGGAGTTTTAAGAGCCTATATGTTCCTTGTTGATCAAGAGAGCGCTTTTAGTCAAGTTCCATTGATTTTAACGTCTGAAGTTGACTTTGCTACTGTTGATCAAGATATATACCTTTCAACTGATAAGAAAGATCCGAATAGCTCCGGGTATCTTTACACGGTATTTCCATTAGGTGTATCCGTAGCAGAGTATCATTCATTCCACGACTTGATTTATGGAGATGCGCAACTTTTTGGTTGGTATAATGCTTCTTCCGTTAACATTGAAAATGCTAAAGCATTCACGCAATACATTAAGAATTTATTACCTAATAATGTTCATATAGGGAGTGGCACATACAGCGAAACGAATGATGTGTCTTCTCGAAACGAAATTCTACTCATTTCGTTTTTACTTTTTGTCCTCTTGTTACTCATGGAAGTTTCGAAAAATATGAAGGAGATTTCGTTACGTAAATCATTTGGAGAAAAGATTGAGAAGATTATCTATGATTTGTTTACTCCATTCTTTCTTACTACTTTAATTAGTGCTATATTGACATTCACATTTTCATATTGGATACTAATTCGCACCATAAATCGGTACACACAAGAATACATTATGCAACTTGGATTGTATTTTTTACTGGTTATCGGATTGACTCTCATTTTATTGTCTGTTTTATGTTTGGTCGTATTCTTTGTTTCGCCGGTAAGTATCATCAAAAATCGGAGCATAAACCAATCAATCTCAAATTTCAATTTTGTACTTAAGATCGTCTTTATTGTATTCTTATTTCCCCAACTACTTGGATATGCTCGAAATTCGATCGATCAATCATCCGTTTTAGTTGAATATCTAAATTATGTGGATATCATAAAATCAAACATTAATCGAAGCGGGCTTAATCCAAATGCTAGTATTGTAGGTAATCAAGAAGAACAAATTGAACAGTCACTGCAATATAATTATTACGGTATTCAGAATAGTGATTTTTTCATTACCTATAACGAACAAGATCTTCCGGATGAAATGTTACCTGATTCAAGAAAATATGTTAATTATATGTATGTTCAAATGACAAAAAATTACTTTAAATACTATCCCCTGGAAATAAAAGAAATTGATCTTGAAACAATCAATGAGCCGATTCTGCTGGTTAGTCAGTTCAGAAGGAGAAACATTGGATTTACTTATAAATCAGTATGTTCTGAGTGTAAAATTATCGTCACTGAAACAGAATATAGAATCCCTGATTTTACCGCTATGTTTCAAGCAAGTTATAAGAGTCCGTTACTTGTAATTTACCCATCAATTCAAGATATTGTTAAGTTAACTGGAATTAAGTATATGCCATCCGGAGGATTTTACTATCATTCAATTAACCCGAATGAAGCGATTCTCAAACGTGATGAACTAACTGATTTCTTTGGGAACACTTGGATATTCACCAATCAAGAGAGTTCGATTCGTCGAACCATTACTGAGTTATCGATTGCGACCTATTATTCAAACATTATCTTTTTACAGTGTTTAGCCGCCTTGATATTGATCATATTGCATGGTATCACCGTACTCTATGATCTCAATAAGAAAGAAATCGCTGTGCATTATCTAGTTGGGTATTCTTTCATTCAACGAAGCGCCTATATTGTGATTCAAGATGCAATATTGTTTATGTTGTTGGGAGGTTATCTTTTATTACAGAAATTCTACTTCATCGAAGCGGTCGTATATGCCTTGGGCATCGCTTTACTCAATCTAATCCTCGCCTCGATTCATCTATTACGAAACGAAAAGAATCAAGCAATCGAATCCATCAAGAATGGGTAGGAGAAAAATACATGATACTGGTTGAAGCGAATTCAATAGTTAAATCATATGGAAGTCAGAAGGTACTTAATGGGCTGTCCTTTAGCGTGGCAACAAACGAAATGGTAGCGATCATGGGTAAGTCAGGGACAGGGAAGTCAACATTGTTAAACATCTTGGGACTACTCGACAAACCAGATCATGGGGACTTGACATTATTTGGCTTAATCAATGTCCGCCCATTTAGTTCAAAAGCTTCGAATATCCTGCGAAACAAAATCGGCTTTCTGTTTCAAAACTTCGCTCTTATCGACAATAAGACGGTCGAGTATAATATTGCACTGGCACTTAAGAATCGTCGAAAGATAAACAAAGCTGATGAAGTCGCAGGTGCGTTGAAAAAAGTTGGATTGGAAGGCTTTGAGAAAAAATACATCTATCAATGCTCAGGCGGAGAACAGCAACGGATCGCAGTCGCTCGACTACTACTAAAACCATGCGAGCTGGTGTTGGCAGACGAACCGACCGGGAGTCTGGATTTGCAGAATCGCGATGAGATCATTCGTCTCTTGTTACTGTTGAAAGAAGTTGGCAAAACCGTAATCATTGTGACACATGATCCGGAAGTCGCGAGTAAATGTGATCGTACAATATTTCTTTGAAAATCCCCTCACCAGTTAGTTTTAGTGTACCATAAATGAATTGAGTGATGTTTAACAGGAGAACACCAGGTACCCCTAATGACGGGTAAAACCATTCGTTTACTTTAGTCAAGATCCAGTTACTGACTATACAATTGACTATACAATACGTTATTAAATCCAATTGAAAAGAAGGAAACTAAAGGATTTGGGGGGATTTAGAGGGGATAATAAAGTATGACACAAAAACTATTAAATCCCCTCACCTGCTCCAATGTCACCTAAGCCCTATGTACGGGGCTTTTTTTTTGTGTTGTTTCCACCCTGCTTGGAAAGAAGGTTATATCACTTGCAATATACCCAGGGGGGGTATATTATTGAGTTAAAGAAACAGGTTATTCAAGATTATTGTGAACAATGATCTGAAGAAAGGAAGAATATGGACGATAAAAACAGAGATTCAGGATTCAACAAAATTGATCATAGCCAAATGGATCATCGTAAGATGGAGCATAATCCTCACAATGTCGAGAATCATGATACCGTAAATCACGCT
Organism: uncultured Erysipelotrichaceae bacterium; assembly: GCA_964526155.1. Classification (GTDB taxonomy): domain Bacteria; phylum Bacillota_I; class Bacilli_A; order Erysipelotrichales; family Erysipelotrichaceae; genus GWE2-51-13. The sequence continues at coordinate 576,726 of CAZGLV010000001.1, forward strand.
GACCATGAAGATCATCATGATCATCATTTGATGATGGTGAATGACTTCAAGAGACGCTTCTTTGTATCACTTTTCATAACAGTGCCGATTTTACTATTGTCGCCGATGATTCAGATGTTTTTGAATGTCGATTGGCGGTTTGCGGGGGATTCATATCTCCTTTTTGCTTTATCTACCGTCCTTTTCGTTTATGGAGGAAAACCTTTCTTAACAGGCGCGGTCGACGAGTTGAAAAAGAAATCTCCCGCAATGATGATGCTGATCGCGTTGGCTATATCGGTCGCGTATCTTTACAGCACATTAACCGTCTTTATATTGACGGGAAGCGACTTCTTTTGGGAACTTGCGACCTTGATCACGATTATGCTTTTAGGTCACTGGATTGAAATGAAATCAATCTTAGGGGCTTCCAGAGCACTTGAAGAACTGATAAAGTTGATGCCGGATGTTGCCCATATGATTCATGACGATGGATCAATCATGGATCATCCTGTCGGACATTTCAAAGTTGGATTCAACGTACTCGTTAAGCCGGGTGAAAAAATCCCGCTGGATGGAACGATTTATGAAGGTGACTCTTCGGTCAATGAATCGATGATGACCGGTGAATCGGTACCGGTTGAAAAGACTGTCGGGGACGAAATCATTGGAGGATCGATAAATGGGGAAGGTGTTCTTAAGTTCACTGTTTCTCGGGTAGGGGAAGCAACTTTCCTTTCTCAAGTAATCAAGCTTGTAAGAGAAGCACAGGCATCCAAATCAAATACGCAACGACTCGCCGATGTTGCTGCGAAGTGGTTGTTCTATATAGCTGTTCTTGGTGGAATTACCACGTTTGTCACATGGATTGTGTTAGGTAAAGAACTGAGTTTCGCAGTTGAACGTGCTGTCACAGTTATCATTATCTCATGCCCGCATGCGTTAGGATTAGCGACACCTTTGGTTACCGCGGTTTCAACGAGTATCGGTGCCAAAAAAGGGTTGTTGATTAGAAACAGATCGGCTTTTGAAGAAGCGCGGAAATTAAACGCCGTCGTTTTCGATAAGACCGGGACATTGACCGAGGGTGAGTTCGGGATCACGGATATTGTCTCACTTGGAATTCCAGAGAAGGATTTATTGACGTTGGTATACTCAGTTGAATCAAATTCGGAACATCCGATCGCCAAAGGATTGGTTAAGGCAGGAAAAAACCAAAATCTTGAGATGTTGGAAGTAAAGGACTATCAAGCATTGCCTGGAAAAGGACTTATCGCTAAAGTTTCCGGACGCGATATTCGAGTTGTTAGTCCGGGTTATATGATTTCCGAGAAAATTGATTTTGATCGTATATCCTACGAGAAACTGGCTGCGGAAGGGAAAACGGTCATCTTCGTCCTTGAAGAGGGTAAGCTGATTGGATTTATCGCTCTATCCGATATCATCAGAGACTCCGCCATCGAGGCGATCGCAACTCTTAAAGCTATGAACATCGAATCAATTATGCTTACGGGAGATAATTCCAAAGTTGCCAATTATGTAGGAAAGAAGATCGGAATCGATCAGATCATCGCAGAAGTTCTACCTCAAGATAAAGCAAAGAAGATCGGAGAGTTGATTAAATCCGGAAAGAAAGTAGCGATGACGGGGGACGGGATCAACGATGCCCCATCTTTAGCGATGGCTGATTTAGGAATAGCAATCGGAGCGGGGACAGATGTCGCGATTGAAACCGCGGATGTCATCTTAGTCCGAAGCAATCCATTGGATGTCGTAAGCATTCTAAAACTCTCCAAGGCGACGTATCGCAAAATGATTCAGAACTTGTTTTGGGCAACCGGATACAATATCCTCGCATTGCCTTTGGCGGCCGGTATCCTCATCAATCAAGGAATTGTGATCAGTCCCGCATTAGGAGCGGTATTCATGTCATTAAGTACGATTATTGTCTCGATCAATGCTCGATACTTGAAAATTGATTGATATCATTTTGGTTCAGAAAAAAGCTCATTTCAACGGAAAGATACACCACCGACTTCATGGAAAATGAACATAAAAACCGTAATGAGTTCGAGGCTAACCATAATGGCAAGGATAGAAAGCGGAGACTTACGGTTTTGGCATATAAATCGCCCATCACAGACAAAATGTTAAATTGAGTCAAACATGAGCGTAATATCGAGATATCTAAGAGTTCAAGTTCGACCCAAACATCGACAGGCTTGCGGCAAACGACATAATTTCTACAAACATTCTGTCTAATATGTAAGTGTAAATAGATTCAACGTATTTTATATGAAGAAAGAATCTACAGAAAGGTCCGAATGAAAACGAAAACAATCTTTTTGACGAGCTTGATTATGATCATGGTAGTTGTCGTGGCATTTGTTCTTTTGAATCAACCAAGTAACGCGAATGAAGCGAGAACGCAAATGCTGAATAGATATGGACTTAACGATTTATCAGTAAAGGAAATGGTTAACAAATTAGATAGTATCACCAACGAGAGAAGCGGTCTCAATGCATCGATCAATGGCACAACGTTTACTTTATTCGATAATGAGAAAAAATATGATTTTAAACTTCCGAAGGATGAGTTCTACGTTTCTTTCGCCCCGTATATCAATGAAATCCATCCATGCAAGACACACAATCTTATTTCGTGTCGAGGAGAACTTTTCAACGAAGAATTTGAGGTCTCCATCATACAGGAAAACGGCACCGTGATATTCGACCAAAAATTGAAAAGTATGGATTCAGGCTTCATTGGGCTATGGTTACCGAAAAGCATGGAAGCGACATTGATGATAAAGTACGGTGACTTATCCGTGTCTCAACCGATCAGCACATACGATGAAAGTGATACCTGCATTACGACACCGCTTAGATTGTCTTAAGTGAAAGGAGCGACAAAGCCCAATGAAGAAAATCATTTCAATTAAAGGTATGCATTGTAGCCATTGCGCCGGATTAATTAATATCCAACTCTACTCAATCAAGGAAGTCGCCGATGTTAAAGTGGATATTAAAGAGCAAAGGGCTATCGTAGCATTGAATGGCGATGTCGAAAACGAAGTGTTAATCAGAGCCGTCGAAAAGGCAGGCTATATAGTAGAAATGATTCGATAAATCAAATATAGTTGGATGAGAAAATCATCTCGAAAGGAGCAGATATGAAAAGACGTTTAACTTCGATCCTACTTACTTCATTTCTGATGATTTTTGTTTTCGCTATAAATGTTCATGGAATGGAATTAAGAAGCGTCGATTCGATTCTCGCAGAAATCATGCAAGAACAAGATGTTTCGACTAAAGACTCAATCGAAATATCGAAAGTGTCGCTTGGTCAACTTGAAGAGTTGGGCGATTCCGTAATGGAATATGTCATTGGGAACACGGTTGTTCATGAGCGATTGGATGAAGCGCTAGGCGGAGATGGATCGGCATCACTGGCAAATACTCATATACGTGTCGGATATAACTACTTGGCAGGTATTCCCATAACGATGATGACGTTCATGGGTTCGGGTGGCTTGATGACGTACGGTGGAATGATGGGTGGTTATTTTCCACGGAACAGTAATTATTACGGTGGATACGGAATGATGGGCAATTATGGATGGATTTGGATGGTAATAGGAACCCTTGTTTTTGTTACGTTGATCTTTGGTGGAATATACTTCATCTCTCATAGATCGAAGACGAATGAGTTCTTAACTCCAGATGATAAAGTTAGTGACAACGCAATGTTCATTTTAAAAGAGCGCTACGCTCGTGGTGAAATTACACGCGATGAGTATTTGCGCCGACATGATGATTTGAAGTAATCATTCGATCCGGGCATTAAGATCTCGGTTTGACTTCCATAGTTGGTGAAGCAATAAGAATAAACGTAATCACGAGCGATCCAAACTGTCGATTGGAAATGGAAACCACATATTCGTTATTATGGAAATGAAGAGATTACTTCGATAACCAAACAAGAATTGATATCGATGTGGAACATTCGTAGCACCCTATGAATGCGATTGGCTGTTGATTGTCCGAACACAAGACGCAACTTTGCCTTTGGACTCCATCAATACACACGAATGATCTGTAGATACTGTGGAGACCATTCTTTTGCTTCTGAAAATGAAAGACAAGAGTATTGAGTTAAAATCATCGAATCGGCGAAGATTAGAATGATTGATTCGGAATGTTACTAGTATTTAGAAGTAGAAATTATCGAAAGGCGAAAGAGACAGGGAGAAACATGAGCACTTTTATACCGGGTTTAATCATGGGATTTAGAGAAGGTCTTGAGGCGTTTTTGATCGTTACGATTATCCTTCAGTATTTAACTAAAATTAACAAAACTGACTATAGGAAACACGTAAACAATGGCACAATCGCAGGAATACTGGCATCCTTTCTAATTGGCGGTATATTGTATATAGTCTCGACAGCTATTCAGAGAACGGATGAAGTCGCTAAAATCTGGGAAAGTGGCGCGAGTATCCTGGCTTTGATATTTGTGACGACGTTTATTTACTGGATGATGAAGCATGGAAGTAATATGGTGAAGGAAGTTCAAGACCAAGTTCATCGGAGTTTATCGAAAGCAGGTTTGTTCAGTGTCGCATTTATCATGGTTGTTCGTGAAGGAACTGAAATTGCTATATTTACCTTTGCCGGGCAATACACATTACTATCAATCAGTTTCGGCATTATCATGGCACTGATCCTAGCAATACTCATTTACAAATCACTGGTTAAAATAAACATTCGTGTATTGTTTAATGTGACATTAATATACTTGATTTTACAGGCGGGTTTTATATTGGGATACGCAGTCCATGAGGGTCTCTCCGCCTTGAAAACGTTGACTGTTATTGGCGCCGACAATCCGTTGCTTTTGAAAGCATTTGATCTCTCGGGAACGGTTCTTAATCACAAAGAAGGTTACTTAGGTTTGCCTTTGTATGTATTGTTTGGTTGGTATTCGAAACCCGAATGGATTCAACTCGCTCTACATTATGGTTACATCTTAGGTATGTTCGCTCTTTGGAAAAAACTGATTATTCGGCAGAAGAGTATTGAATAGAGGATCATTTCAATCTTTTGTTCCGCAATTACCAAAGATATGCAAAGTTGTTTGGTCTCGAAAGTAACATTGACGGTACAACTCATTAAAGATCACACTGAGAGGAAAGATATTGGAGGATTTTGAGTTTTTAGAGGGGATAATAAAGGATGACACAAATACCATTCAATCCCCTCATCGGCTTCAATGTCACATCAGCCCGAATCATGTGTTCTCTATTGACTTGTTAGGTTGAAACATTGATTCGCACATTTTCGGTCATATTCGATTACAGTTTGGTTTGACCGATTATAATGAAGTTATACTTGATTAAAGTTGGAAGCGATAAACATAAGGTACAGATGGACGCCTAATCCTTATGTGTAGCAAGTAGCGTAACCGGCCAAAAGACCGGTTTTTGTTTTCATGGTAATCGTTACTTAATCCTAAGTTGATAGATAGATGTTAAGTCGCTCTATGGAGAGCTAGAAGGAGACCAACATGGTACGGAGAATTATGACGATTGTGATGATCCTTTCTGTTCTATTCCTCGTTTCCGCATGTACTACCAACAAACTCCCGGAGAATCAAACACCGGAGGTAAGCATCGAAAACAATGCGTTTCAGCCCAATGCAATTACGGTCGAACTTGGGACGACTGTCACATGGACCAACAATCAATCGACAGCCCATAACGTAATCTTTGCGGATTTTAGTTCCCCATTATTGGAAGAAGGGGAAACGTTTACGCATAAGTTTGACAAGGCAGGTACGTACACGTACAAATGTGGAATCCATCCTTCGATGACAGGGAAAATCATCGTAAAGCCGGCTGCCCAAAGTTACTGAATCGAAAGCCTCATGACGAAAAAGATCCGATTGAAGTGAACCTCAAATGTTAGACATACGAACAGAAAGGGGTGCAGTTCAAACCGGATCTTTTTTCATTAAGTTTTCTTGAGTTAAATGGCAAATGACGTTTAAATACTATGCGGTGAATCGCTCAAACAGAATCGAAGTTTCGGTGTAAATATGGACGAAGATATCTTCCGTCAAGTCTTTCATTTTTGCGTAGGTAGCGAAATAGGTGTTACATCCATCTTCCGGCATCGTGAAATCATGCGTTGCTTCTTGAAGCTGTTTGATCAGGTCTCCCGCTGCCTTATGTTCTGTCTCCAACTCAGTGATCAATCGTGTTAATTCAGGGGTAACGGAACCATTTCGGTGCAATTCTTCCATTAATGGAAACACGATGCGTTCTTCTTTTACGAAATGTTCCTCGAGTTCCATTTTCAACTGTGAGAATAATCGATGTACACGAATTAACTCCTCGCTGTGCGTGTCGTAATGGGCAAACAGAATTTTATTGACGAGTCGATCCAAATCGCTAAGCATTTTCCGCTCGTCGGAGTGATGGGATCCCAGGATGACATCGATGAGATTGGAAACGCTAAGCGCATATCTTTTTTCATCAAATTCGGAATCGTTGTTTTTTCCTTGTTTGCCATACCCGTCATTGAGTTTTTCGATGAAGGCTTCAACATCGATCTGCTTTTCCGTAAGTGCGCCTGCCAAGTCCGATTTTCCCCCGCAACAGTAATCGATTTTATAACGATTGAAGAGTTCGATCGATCCGGGGTATTGCTTGACGATGTCGGATAAACTCATTTCTTTTGTGAACATAGTTGACCTCCTGTTTCGATCCTAAGATCGATTGCAGAGTCATCTTACACCGAATGTAGACAAAAGAATGTGACCTAGGTCAAAGATTGAGGGAGATTCAGTCGAATCAAGCGAAACTTGAATCTATCCGAAGGATGTCTAAACCAGGCTAACGTTCAAACCTTAAATCAGGCTGATATCAGTTATGCTGATCCATCTAGTTTGAAAATAGGCTAAGTTTACATACGGATCCGAGGAAGGTTTACCTTGAAAATAGTTCATAGTTACAGAGAATAATATTAAGAACGAATCTCAAATTCACAAGATTACACATCATAAGTTTGCAATCTATCAAGAAAATTTCCAGTGAAATTTCAGATGTTGAACACGATATAGTGCAACTTTTATTTGTCTAAAAAGTTTCACTTTCTATACACAATTTCACGTGTTTTTGAGCATAAATCGCATGTAAATCAATTGCTTTCACATTTTCCGCAGAGTATGATGGGGTCGTAATAGAGATAAACCGAATGGAAGCTGTGAACACGGGAATGTACTTGGACGCTTGTTCCCGATGTTAGCGAGTAGCGTAACCGGCCAATAAGGTCGGTTTTTGTTTGTGGAGAGAAACACGAAGAATCTGATTGAAACATTTGTGATCTTAAATAATAAAAATCGATGGATGACCAACGTAATAAAAATGGGAATCGAAGTAGTAACCGACGTGCAGCCAATGGACTATTTTTCTTTGGCGATTCATTGCGAGTAAACAGGTTGTTCCTTTACGAAAACAACCATTCCGCAATCGAACATACAGAAGGAGCGTGAGAATCAATAGATAGATACCACAACCGGTTAATCAACGTTTTAAGATGGATCGTCTCGATATTGTACGCATTGATTCCGCCGTCGCCCACGTGGGTTTCGATGTAACATCGTCTACGGTAAATCATCATGGTTTATGGTTCGCTCATTGTTCACAGACCTACTTGTACAATATCCCACACAGAAAGAAAGGGATGAAATTTGTCTCGAACGCGAAAATACTTATTTGGTCCAATTATTGTTTTATCGATGATCGTTACTTTGGCATTCTCGATTTTTAACGTCAGTGCCGTTGATCCGATTGTCGATCTTTCCACAAACGGTAGTAATTCAGTTGTGAATGGTGCTTATTGGGAAAATCTAGTTCCTCACACAACCGCTACCGGAACCGGAACATTTCACTCTTTTTTAAGAGTCCAAAACGATGGCTCCGAAAAAGGGTACAATCATGGTCTAAAACAAAATGTCTTTGATGAAAAGGAAAGTTTTACGGATCCTATGTTACTAAGTGATGTTCCAACGATAAGTTTTGAAGGGGCATCCTACAGAGAATTCCAACTTGATGTTAATGAAAACGATGCCTTTTTAAGCCTAGATCATTTTCAAGTCTACTTGACTAACAGTCCGAATGGTCTGACTTATAATTATTCGGCCTACTCTTTTGGTTCAAATGCATTAAAAATCTATGATACTGTCGGGTATGTTCTAAAACTTGGAGCGAATGGCGGTAGTGGGAAACGCGAATACCGCGTCCTAATTCCAAATAACCTCTTTGTTGGAGGATACACCCATGTTGTTCTCTTTACTGAGCATGGCTTGACATTCGATACTTCCGATGGTTTTGAAGAATGGGGTGTTGAGAAACAAGCAGAAGCTATTCCGACAATCGAAGTGATCAAAACAGCTCTAACGTTATCTCTTCCTGAACCTGGAGATTGGGTCACCTATAAAGTCGATATTTTAAATACAAGCGACTCTACAGACCCGATAACAATAAACAGTTTGACGGATATGATCGATGCAGGAGCACCTTACAGTATTTCTGGTAGTATTTTCAATAATCAAGCATTAACGGATGCGACAACATTCCCGTTTACGATCTTATCCGGAATGACAAAAACGGTTTACTTCAAATCGCTTGTCTCCGGGGAACCCCGAACGGTCCACGATGTTGTTACAGCATCTGGTGTCGATGACGAGAATATTCCGGTTACTGCATCAGATGATGCGAATGTTATTATTACGGACGTATTGCCGGTAATAACGGTAAACAAGTCTGTAGTACCTCCGACATTGCCTGAACCGGGTGGAATTTTCCACTACTCGTTCTCAGTCACCAATAATTCTGTAGAACCTGTCCATTTGACGAAGATTACAGATCTGTTACCGAGTGGTTCAACTGTGATCATCTATGAATGGTTAAGTGGAGCAACCAAGATTTGGTTAAATCCTGGTGAAACCTCGCAAGTGTTTACAAGCAACATTACCTATTCCGAACTCGGTACCTACACCAATACAGCATGGGGGTATGCACTGGATAACGAAGGTAATGAAGCAAAGGATGATGATACTGAAACCGTTAACGTCACGGACGTCTTACCGACGATCCAGCTGATCAAGACGGCGAGCCCGTCCAGCCGCCTCGAACCGGGCGGACTCTTCACGTATACGTTCACCGTGAAGAACCTGTCGGTCGAACCGGTGCTTTTGACGAAAGTCGTCGATGACAAACTGGGCACCCTGTATGAATGGGAAGCCGGCGATCCGGAGATTTGGATCGCGGTCGGCGGCGAATACTTACTACCGGGGTCTTTCACCAAGACGTACACCGATGCGGGAGTCTATCCCAACAAAGGCGAGGCGTGGGCGAAGGACAACGAAGGCAATAGCGCTTATGACGATGACAGCCGCAGCGTCACGGTCACGGACGTCTTACCGACGATCCAGCTGATCAAGACGGCGAGCCCGTCCAGCC